>JAJQDP010000005.1 GCA_021202155.1 Oscillospiraceae bacterium
CAAAAATACTTCTGGCTTAAGTTGATGACATTGCCCTGAAAGGGGAGGGGGACCGCCGGCTGAAAGCCGGTGGTGGAGGGGTTTCGCGGAGCTGTCGCCGCAGTCTACCCTTGACTTCTCACATAATCCGGACTATAATTAAATAAAACTCTATGGATAGGAGTACACTACAGATGAATCTCATAAAAAAGGCTTACTGCCGGGTGTTCCAGACGGCTCTGTGGATTGCTTTGCCGGTTCTTCCGTATCGTGAACCGGAAATACTTGGGAGCATGAGAATCATCCCCGAGACCATCAGGGCTCAGGGGCACAGCCACCCGATTATCATCACCGACAAGGGAATCATGAGTCTTGGGCTCGTGAACCCACTTATCGACACCCTCAATCAGGCGAAAATGCCCTATTCCCTTTACGACGGGACGGTTGCGAATCCGACCACCGCGAATGTTGCGGAGGCTCTCAAGCTCTACAAGACCGAGAAGTGCGACTGCATCATCGGCTTTGGCGGCGGTTCGAGCATGGATTGCGCAAAGGCTGTCGGGGCAAGATACGCTCGCCCCAAGAAGTCTTTGAACCAGATGAAGGGAATCCTCAAAGTCCGTAAAAAGATTCCGCTTCTCATCGCCGTTCCGACGACTGCCGGAACCGGTAGCGAAACCACCTTAGCGGCGGTTATCGTCGATTCTGAAACCCGCCACAAGTATGCCATCAATGACTTCCCGCTTATTCCTAAGTATGCAGTTTTAGATCCTGAAACGACTCTCAGCCTGCCGAAATCGATCACCGCATCGACCGGCATGGATGCTCTTACACACGCTGTCGAGGCATACATCGGTCGCTCCACCACCAAGCAGACGAGGCAGGAAGCCTTGAAGGCGGTAAAGCTTATTTTCGAGAACCTTGACACCGCCTACTCTGACGGCTCAAACATTGAGGCGCGGCGAAATATGCTCACAGCCTCCTACTACGCCGGCTGTGCCTTCACTAAATCCTATGTCGGCTATGTCCATGCCGTCGCGCACTCTCTTGGAGGAGAGTATAACGTCCCGCATGGGCTTGCGAACGCAATTCTGCTTCCGCATGTTTTGGAGGCATACGGGCACACGATAGATAAGAAGCTCCACCGGCTCGCCATCGCCGCGAACCTGGCTACTACCGAAACTCCCGACGAGGAGGCGGCAAAGGCTTTCATCCAGGCTATCAAGGACATGAAGGTCAGATACAATATCGGCGACAAGATCCCCGAGATCAGAAAAGAAGACATCCCGAAGCTTGCGAAATATGCAGACAAGGAAGGAAATCCGCTATATCCCGTCCCAGTTCTGATGGACGCGGGAGAGCTTGAAGCCTTCTATTATGAGGTCATGGAATAAGAAAGGACAGACTTATGGACAAATCTGAAATCAGCCTGATTGTGGCGACACAGCGGGAATACTTCAAAGCAGGAAAGACTCTTGACGTCAGCGTGAGAATCGCGGCGTTAAAGGCTCTCAAGGCGAGCATCAAGCGGCACGAGCCGGACATCAACCGGGCTCTTGAAATGGACCTTGGGAAGGGTGCATTCGAGTCCTACATGTGCGAGGCGGGAATGGTCCTGAGCGAACTCAGCCACATGCTCTCTCACATCAGGAGTTACGCAAAGGAAAAGACCGTTTCGACTCCCCTGGCGCAGTTCCATGCGCATAGCTACAAAAAGCCGTCGCCCTATGGCGTCACCCTCATCATGAGCCCGTGGAACTATCCTTTTCTCCTCACTATCTCTCCGCTCATCGACGCGATTGCCGCAGGAAACACAGCGGTCGTCAAGCCAAGTGCCTATTCGCCGTACACAAGCGAGGTTATCAAGACCATCCTGCAAGAGGCATTTAATGAAGAGTACGTCGCAGTCGTCACCGGCGGAAGGGCTGAGAACACTTCCCTTTTGGAGGAGCACTTTGACTACATCTTCTTCACCGGAAGCCAGGCTGTAGGTAAAGAAGTCATGCGGCATGCGTCCGAGCATCTGACACCGGTCACCTTGGAGCTCGGCGGCAAGAGCCCATGCATAGTTGACAAAACCGCAAACATACAGCTTGCGGCGAAGAGAATCGTATTCGGAAAGTATCTTAATTGCGGGCAGACCTGTGTCGCGCCCGACTATATCTACTGCGACGCCTCCATCAAGGACAAGCTGATGGACGAGTTGCGTTTACAGATTAAGAAGCAGTTCGGCACATCGCCGCTTCTAAACCAGGATTACGGCAAAATCATCAACGAGAAGCATTTCAACCGGCTTCTTGGGTTGATGGATATGGAGAAAATAGCCATCGGCGGTCGGTCGGAAGCCGACACCCTCCGGATTGAGCCGACTGTCATGGAGAATGTGACTTTTAACGACAAGGTCATGCAGGAGGAGATTTTCGGTCCTGTTCTCCCGGTTCTCACCTATAACGATTTGGATGAAGCAATCTCGCAGATTAACGACATGCCCCATCCGCTCGCACTCTATCTCTTCACGACCAGTAAGAAGAACGTTAAAAAGGTCACCTCTTCGGTCGGCTACGGCGGAGGGTGCATCAACGACACCATCATACATCTCGCCACAACAGAGATGGGCTTCGGCGGCTTCGGAGAAAGCGGCATGGGCGCATACCACGGCAAAACCGGCTTCGATACATTTACGCACTATAAGAGCATCGTCGACAAGAAGCAATGGATTGATTTGCCGATGAGGTATCAGCCGTATAGGAAGGTTTATGAGAAACTTGTGAGATTATTTATGCGTTAAATGTAGGGGCGGATACCATCCGCCCGCTACCAAGGTATCTGCGACACAACGGGCGGATAATATCCGCCCCTACTCTCATAGCCCAAAACGCTCCTTTATCACCCTCGCCGCCTCTTCCGGTGGCATTTCGGAGTTATCAATCCTGAGATAGTTCTCATAAATCGCTTCCATCTCGCCGGGGTAGCTTACCATGCGGTAATTTTTATCGTCGTTAAGAAGCCGGGCTTCGGAAGTTTCCAAGTCCCGCTTTGAGGGCTTTGCTGCAAGGCGGGATTCGGTTTTGTTGCGCTCGATTCGGATTTCCTGCGGAGCATTGAGCTCGACGAAGTAGACCTCAAGCTCGGGAGAGTTCTCCCGGCAGACCTCCTCGACGTGCTTCAAGTACTCATACTCCGAGGGAAGGTTAAAAGCAAACATGTAGGTAAAAATCAGCCCATACTTTCCGGACTTTGCGAATTCGCGGAAAATTACGTCACGGATGCCTTTGATGGCGTCCGAATTCCACTCGCCGAAAACCTCCAAGACTGGCTCTATCGACATGTGGTTGTGGAAAAGTCTGAGGTCGGTTATTTTCGTGAGCTCCCTGCCCACCGTCATCTTCCCCACCGCGGCGTCGCCGACAATAAATACAAGCTTCATATTTCCCTCCACAAATTAATTTTGTGTATTATAGCATAAAAAGCCTCCCCTGTCAAGGGGAGAACCCCTCCACCGGCTTCGCCGGTCCCCCTCCCCTTTCAGGGGAGGCTTTAACTGCCTTAATCAGGGGCTTTTGAGAGAGCAAAAAAGGCTCCCCTGAAAGGGGAGCTGTCAGCCGAAGGCTGACTGAGGGGTTTACTCGGAAATCCCATTCCCATTAGTATTATCCCCATTCAGAGCATCTCTCCCTGCATCGGGGTCTTCGTCTCCGGACTGCACACCGTTCACCTCGTCATCTCCGTCAAGTCCCTCAGTCGGGGTTTCTGTGCCGGTGACATCAGAGATGTCGGTTGTGTCCGAGCCTGTCCAGTCGGCTACTCCGTCGGTGGTGGTTACCGGCGTAGTGACAGTGGCTTCGGAGGTTGATGCGGTCGTATTGCGGGTCGTAACGTCGCCGTCGGTCACGTCTCCGGTACAACCGGAAAGCATCAGAACAGCGAGTGCGAACGCCATCATCAAGAGTAAAATTTTCTTTATCATAAAAAGCAAGCTTCCTTTCACAAGAATAACTATGTGGAATCCCACAGGTGCTATTATGTGCAGGAAGCTTGATTCTATTCTCTGTTACATTTGCTCAGATTTCCCGGTAGCTTATATCCATCTGATAGTCGGCGACAAGTGCGGCGTTGAAGTCTATCTGATACTTCGCCATGATGCTCCCCTTGTCCTCGGAAATGTCAGAGCGGAGCTCTCTTCCGTGAACGCCAACGGTCATGTTTCCGAAAGGCATTCTGTAAAGCGTCTGATTTCTCACTCCCGGCTCGACCAGGAAATCTGCGCCGTAAAGACCGGTTCTGATGAAATTGAAGCTGTTTCCGTCGAGAATAATCTCCGTGTGATTGCCGGGGTCGTGCTCCCCGTTTTCCGGGTCAAGGTCGTAGCTCAGGATGCATCCATCCTCAACCATCTCAAGCTTGCCCTCGGTTATAATCTCCGTCACATCCGGCTTCTCGTTCTTGTCGACGAGCATTGAATTTACAATTGTTATCATTACATCTTTCATGTGTATCACCTATTTCTGTATATCACTCATTGCAACTGCGCTCCCTACGGTCGCGCCCTCTCAGCCGCTTCGTGGCAGCTCCCCCAGAGGGGAGCCAAGATTTGAGAGAAGGGAGAGCAGTCAGCCGTCAGGCTGACTGAGAGGGCTCTAATGAACACCCCAAAATTTCCGCGTTGTCAAGCTCGCCCAAGAAGTGAACGGCGTTCTCTCTGAAAAGCTCGACGCTGTCGGTGCAGTATAGTGTCACCTTGCCCTCGGTCTTTCTGTCCGAGAGGAGGTCGTTCTCCGATAAAAGCTTACTTGCGTATCTTCCCGCTTCTCCGCCTGATGAGATAAGCTTCACCCCGTCGCCCATTATGTCGCCAATCACGTCCGCGATTATCGGATAGTGGGTGCAACCCATGATAATGGTGTCGACGCCGGTCTTTTTTAGCGGCTCAAGATACTCCCTCGCTATCATCGTGCATGGGAGATTGTCCCGCCCCACAAAGCCGTTCTCGACAAGTGGCACGAACATCGGGCAGTCCTTTTCATAGACCTCAATCCCGGGCATAATCTCATTAATCAGCCGCTTATAGCTTCCGCTTCTGATGGTTGCGGAGGTGCCGATTACTGCGATTTTCCCGTTTTTCGTGGCGTTTATTGCCGCCAATACTGCCGGTCGGATTACTCCGGTATAGAGTCCCTCATCCTGAAGGTTCTTCGGGTCAACAACAGAGGAAACCGTTCCGCAGGCGGCTATGGTCAGCTTCACCCCGAACTGCTTCAGAAACGCGAAATCCTGGAGAGCGTACTTTGTGATGGTTTCCGGGCTTTTTGTGCCATAGGGAACCCTTGCTGTGTCGCCGAGATAAATTATATCCTCATGCGGCATTAAACGTGTAAGCTCCCGGACAGCGGTCAAGCCGCCAAGTCCCGAATCAAACACGCCTATTGCACTGTTTTTTGTTATATTTTCGGTTGTATTGCTCATTATAATGTCAATCCCGTCAGTTACTATCTCTATATTATTCCTGGATTCCGGAATTATTCTCCGCTTCCGCCTCAGAACTCCTTGACTTTTTCTTGCGGGACTTCTTCTCCTTTTTCGGCTTTTCCGGCTTTTCATCTTCGTGGTAATTGACGGTTATGCCGTCGCCGATGATACTCTCGGTGGGAGAGGTGTTGAACCGTACGCGCTCGTCAAGGGCTTTCGAGATAACCCGTGCCAGATGGAGTATGAAAAGAATTATCGAAACGACAAGAATCGCGAGCTCGGGTATGTAGCGCATGGTATAGCTCTCAATCTTGTCGATAAGCTGTCCCGCCTGGACAAGATATATTGCAGAACCGACCACGCAGAACGGGAGCTGGATGATATACATCCTTAGGAACATCAGGACTATCGAGATGAGTATGAAAATCGACGCCACTAAGAAGCCGGTTGCACGGTAGGATTCATCGGTGTTGAACATGTAGAAGTTGAGAATAGTCACTCCCGACCAGAAAAATCCCGACCAGAGAAATGCCGCAGTCGCAACGATTTTCAAAATGATTGTAAACGCCCAATCGTCATATCTGAGCTTGTTCATTCAAGAGTCCTCCGTCCCATGCCACAAAATAAATGCTCTTTGCTTACAGAATTTTCTTCGGCTCGAACGAAAGAAAAGCAGTTCCCTGATAGTAAAGCTCGCCTTCTACATCGAACTCAATTGTTTCGTATTCATTAGGCGAAACCGTGAGTTCAAGCTCCTGTCCGTCGTCAAGAGTAAACGTTACATAGTGGATGTCGCCATTGATTTTGGTGTGCTCAGGAGGCGTTTCGGTTCTCTTTGAAATAGCTTTCCCCTGAGCATTCGCCGGCGGGACAGTAGAGCGATGATACGTCTCAGCTCCACTCCGAACCATCGTAACTATAAACACGCCTAAGATAACGAAGAACAGAATCATCGCCACAAAGCTGAAGAAACTACCCATAAAAAAGCCTCCCTTAAAGCTTAAACTTTATCAGCTCCTATTATAGCACAATAGGGCATTACTATGCAAGAGAAATTTTTATAGGGCGGCTTTCCAAAGAAAATAATGCTTGATTATTTTCGACGCTACTGCAAAAACTATTCCCGAAATCACGAGGAAAGGAATTTTAGAACTATGAGAAGGCTGACTAAGGGAATTGCGGCGGCACTGTTGATTATTTCACTCGCACTTATGGGAGTAGTGGGATATTACGACGCCGTTCTGCCCGACACATACTATGTATCAGAAGGCGGACAGGCAGTGGTAAATTGCCTGTTTGAAATAGAAATATCCTCCGGTTCTGACGTTATTGCGGCGAGTGCCGGAGGAATTACGACAGAGGAGACGGAAGCAGAGCTTAAGCTCTTCGGGGTGATTCCTGTGAAGAGCGCGAAAATAGTCCGCACGGACGCCAAGATGCTGATTCCGGGAGGCTCGCCCGTCGGGGTGAAGCTACTGACGGACGGCGTTATGGTCGTCAAAACTGCGGAGGTCACCGAGGGAATCTCCCCTGCCTATGAAGCGGGAATCCGTGCGGGCGACAACATCATAAGCGCGAACGGCGAAAAGCTCAACTCCTCCGCAAGACTCTCGGAAATAATTGAAAACTCTCAGGGCGAGGAAATCACACTTACAGTGATGCGAAACGGGAAGACCTTCACCGCGGCGGTGACACCGGTCTACTCCGAGATCGACGGCGTCTACAAAGCCGGGCTCTGGATTCGGGACAGCACAGCGGGAGTGGGAACTCTCACATTCATCGACCCTGAAACCGGCATTTTCGGGGCACTCGGACACCCGATTTCCGACAGCGACACGCTCACTACGCTCCCGCTCGGCTCAGGCGAGATTGTCGACGTTGTCATCACCGGCTATGACAGAGGCGAGCGCGGCTGTCCCGGCGAGCTTTACGGGACGTTCGTCTCGGGGCTTGCGTCGGGAACTATCGAGCTGAACTGCGAGCAAGGAATATTCGGGGCTATGACCTATCCAAGCCGGCAGGAAGCGATTCCGATTGCCTATAAGGCTGAGGTGAGAACCGGTCCGGCGACAATCTTAACCACCATCGACGGCTCAACTCCGCAGGAATTTGAGATTGAGATTGAGCGGGTGACGCTCAGCTCTTCATCAAAGTCGAAAAACATCATAATAAAAGTCACCGACCCGGAACTACTTGAGCTCACCGGCGGAATCGTCCAGGGAATGAGCGGAAGTCCCATCATCCAGGACGGCAAGCTCGTCGGAGCGGTCACCCACGTTTTCGTCAGCGACCCGACCCGCGGATATGGAATTTTTATCGAGAACATGCTTGACGCGACTGAGATTCTTACAGAAGAAAATCTCGCCGCTTAAAATTCTCAAAAGCCCTTGTAAACTGGCATTTGTGATGATATAATATAGTCAGCTCGCTATGGGCTGACTATATTCTCTTTATACTAACTATAACTTTATTCTAAGTACAGGAGGACACAAACCGCATGAATTACGGACATTTTGACCTTGAAAAGAAGGAGTATGTCGTCACCAAGCCCGACACTCCCGCACCCTGGTGTAACTACTTAGGTTCACCCGCCTACGGTGCAATCATCTCGAATAACGCCGGAGGCTACAGCTTTGTTCAGAGCGGAGCAAACGGCAGAATCATCCGCTATCGCTTCAACACAAATATTGCTCTCCCCGGAAGATACGTCTATATAAGAGACAACGACTCTAAAGACTACTGGTCTGCTTCCTGGCAGCCGGTCGGAAAGCCCTTGGATAAATACAAGAGCGAGTGCAGACACGGCACCGGTTACACCATCATCTCCGCCGACTACTCAGACGTCCATTCGGAGGTTACATACTACGTCCCGATGAACGCCACCTATGAAGTCTGGCGCACCAAGGTTACCAATAATTCTGGGCATCCAAAGAATCTTTCTCTTTACGGCTACGTTGAATTCACAAACGACAACAACTACGAGCAGGATCAGGTCAACCTCCAGTACACACTCTTCATCACGAGAACATCCTTTGAGGGTAACAAGATCCTCCAACATATCAATGAAAACTCAGGAAAAGACTCAACCGGTTCAAATCATCGTGAGCGTTTCTTCGGTCTCGTAGGAGAAAAAGTTACTGCTTACAATGGCTCTCCTGACGCTTTCATCGGAAGCTATCGCTCCTATGCAAACCCGATTGCAGTTGAGTCGGGCAAGTGCTCGGGTGAACTCAACTACAACTCGAACGGTTGCGGAGCATTGCAATCGGACATCGTTCTTGAGCCCGGCGAGACCAAGGAGCTCATCTACATTCTCGGTCAGAGAGACAACAAAGCCGCTGACGAGATTATGGCTAAGTACGAGACAGAGGGTCTTGTAGACAAGGAAGTAGAAGAGCTCGTCAAGTACTGGCACGGTGAGCTTGAGAACTTCTCGGTAAAGACTCCGAGCGAGGAGTTCAACAACATGATCAATGTCTGGAACTCCTACCAGTGCTTCATCACCTTCACCTGGTCAAGAGCCGCATCTCTTATCTACTGCGGACTTAGAAACGGCTACGGCTACCGCGACACCGTTCAGGACATCCAGGGCATCATCCACCTTGACCCCGAGATGGCTCTTGAGAAGATAAGATTCATGATTTCCGCTCAGGTTGATAACGGCGGCGGACTTCCGCTTGTAAAGTTCAACCACAACGCAGGTCACGAGGACACCCCCGACCAGGCTTCCTATGTCCAGGCGACGGGTCATCCTTCATATCGTGCCGACGACGCACTCTGGCTCTTCCCGACCATCTACAAGTACATCGGCGAGAGCGGAAACAAGGCATTTCTGGATGAGGTCATCGTCTATGCCAACGGCGGCGAGGACACCGTTTACGACCACCTCAAGCGCGCTATCAACTTCTCGATGGAGCGTCTTGGAGCTCACAGTATGCCGGCAGGTCTTCACGCCGACTGGAACGACTGCCTGAGGCTCGGCGCAAAGGGCGAATCCACCTTCGTCGCATTCCAGCTTTACTATGCGATGACCATGATGCACGACTGGGCTACTGAGCGTGGCGACAGCGAGTATGTTACATATATCAACAAGATTCAGGCTGAGCTCCACTCCGCACTTGAGAAGTGCTGGGACGAGGACAGATTTATAAGAGGAATCCGCGAGGACAACGTCGTAGTTGGAGCCAAGAACGACCCCGAGGCGAGCATGTGGCTCAATCCTCAGAGCTGGTCGGTCATCTCCGGCTTTGCAACGCCTGAGCAGGGCGAGACCGCAATGGAAAGCGTCCACGAGATACTCAACACCCCCTATGGCGTCAAGCTTCTTGACCCGCCGTATGTTGACCACATGTTCGACGGTGCTTTGATGCACATCTTCAACCCCGACACCAAGGAAAACGGCGGAATCTTCTCGCAGTCTCAGGGCTGGGCAATTCTTGCTGAATCCCTCCTCGGTCACGGCAACCGCGCGTTTGAGTACTTCATGGAGAGCTCACCTGCCTCAATGAACGACAAGGCTGAGATAAGAGTAATAGAACCCTATGTTCACGGACAGTTCGTTGAATCGACCGCTTCTCCTTACGAGGGCAGAGCTCACGTTCACTGGCTCACAGGAACCGCTTCAACCGTCATGGTCGGCTGTGTTGAGGGTATCTGCGGAATGAGACCTAATGCTGAAGGTCTTGTCGTAAGCCCGGCAATTCCGAGCGAGTGGGACGGCTTCCAGATTTCAAAGAACTTCAGAGGCACTCACCTTGATATAGACGTTCAGAACCCCGACCACGTCGAGAGCGGAGTCAAGACTCTTATTCTCAATGGCGAGACATTGGGCGGAAATCTCATCCCTGCTGACAAGCTTCAGGCTGAAAACAAGGTTACCGTTATCTTAGGCTGATTATAAAACTTCATCCCCCGGCGAAACTGTCGGGGGATTTTTTGAGAGGTGCAAAAGGTTGACAAAGAATGAAGTCCTGAAAAAATATTTCGGTTATGACAGCTTCCGCGAGGGTCAGGAGGAGCTTATCGACGCGATTTTATCCGGGCAGGACGCACTCGGCATCATGCCGACAGGTGCGGGAAAGTCTCTCTGCTATCAGGTTCCGGCGATGATGCTCCCCGGCATCACCATAGTCATCTCCCCTCTTATTTCGCTTATGAAAGACCAGGTGGGAGCATTGAATCAGGCTGGAATCCCGGCAGTGTTCTTCAACAGCTCGCTCTCGCAGTATGAGTACTTCGACGCCATGGAACGCGCGAAAGCCGGTGAATACAGGATTATCTATGTCGCGCCGGAGAGGCTTGAGATTGACAGTTTTCTTCAGATTGCGGCTGAGTGCGAGATTTCCTTTGTCGCGGTCGACGAGGCGCACTGCGTCTCACAGTGGGGTCAGGATTTCCGCCCAAGCTATCTCAAGATTCACAGATTTATTGCAAGCCTCCCCAATCGTCCGGTTGTCGGAGCATTCACCGCGACGGCTACAAAGCGCGTCCGGGACGACATCATAAACCTCCTTCACCTCATCTCCCCGAAATCCCTCGTTACCGGCTTTGACCGACCGAATCTCTACTTCGAGACACACCAGGGCATCCCGAAAACCGATTTTATCCTGAAATATGTGAAATCTCACCCGAACCAGAGCGGAATCATATACTGCATCTCAAGGAAGCAGGTCGAGAGAATCTGCTCCGCCCTTTGCGAGGCAGGCTACTCCGCCACAAGGTATCATGCCGGGCTTTCCGCGGAGGAGAGACGCCGCAATCAGGATGAATTCATCTATGGCGAAAAGCTTATCATGGTTGCAACAAATGCTTTCGGCATGGGCATCGACAAGTCGGACGTCCGGTTCGTCATTCACCACGGAATGCCGAAAAGTCTTGAAGCCTACTACCAGGAAGCAGGCAGAGCCGGCAGAGACGGGCTCAGATCCGACTGCATTCTCCTCTATTCGAGCCAAGATGTCAGAACAAATCAGTTTCTTATCGACCAGAACAACGGCAACCCCGATTTAAGTCAAGCCGAGCAAGAGGAAATAAGAGCCAAAGAGCTTGAACGGCTCAAGCTGATGACCTTCTATGCGACCACCACAGATTGTCTGAGGGACTATATCTTAAAATATTTCGGAGAATCAGGTTGCGGGAAGTGCAATAACTGCTCGAACTGCCTCACACAATGTGAAGAGATTGATGTCACAATTGAAGCAAGAAGGCTGGTTGCATGTGTCGCCACAACCAAGCAAAAATGCAACCAATCGATGCTCTTCGACTTTGTACGCGGTCAGACTAACAGCAAGCTTGAGATGTTCCATCTCATGGATAAAAAGGGCTATGGATGCCTCAAAGATGTTTCCGTCAAAAGGCTTCGCGAAATCTTAAACTATCTTCTGAGCTCCGGCTATCTCAAAAAGGGCGAATACAATTGTCTTCTCTTTACCGAAAAGACCCGTGATATTCTTTCGGAAACGGTTGTGATCAAGTCCAGAAAGGAATCTGAGAAGCCAAAGTCAGTGAAGGACAAGAAGTCAGCCAAGGTTGCCCCCGCCGACGAGAATCTGGATCTCTTCGAGCTCCTTCGTCAGAAGAGAGCCGAGCTTGCAAAAGCCGAAAAAATGCCGCCTTATATCATCTTCAGCGACAAGACGCTCCACGAGATGGCGTCGAAAATGCCGCTCACCGAAAAGGATTTCCTTGACCTCTCCGGCGTCGGAGCGCATAAGTGTGAGAAGTATTCGGGGGAGTTCATACCGATTATCAAGGGCTTTGTTCTTAACAAGTGGTAAACGCGTTAATAACACTTGCATTTTTGCGCACATTGTGATATAATAGTATCACAGCATCATCAGGAGGTGTTATATCATGGGCATGACTAATATCAACGTCCGCACGGACGAGGAAATCAAGACCAGGTGCGAAAATCTTTTCGAGAGCCTTGGGCTCAACATGTCGACTGCCGTCAATATTTTCCTAAGGCAGTCTCTTCGGGCAAATGGCTTGCCGTTCGAGGTCAAGGCTGACACTCCGAACGAAACGACCCTTGCCGCCTTCCGCGAAGGCGAGGAAATTCTCAAAGACCCATCTGCCAAGGGCTACAGAAGTATCGAGGAATTGAGGAAAGCACTTGATTAAAAATTAAGCAGTCCACCAAAAAAGATGGACTGCCTTTTTTTAGTCTTCCTGCATTTTCTTTCTGAGCTCAATGATGCTCAGCACCAGCCTGGCAACGCTGAGGACGAAGTAGCACACTGTCAGGACAGTCAGCAGGTTCGAGCCCTGACGCTCTTCCTTCTGCTCGGTTTTAGCCATGGGTTTTGCCTCCTTTCAGATTATATTAACTATGCCTTTCTGTTCTCGAACAGCTCGGGCAGAACTCTTGGGTGGTAGGTCTGGGCATCGACCTCGTCAAATGCCTTTTCGATTCCGCCGGCGGCAATCTGCTCATAGGTCATTCCCAAAATGGAATTTATCCTGCGGAGGTCGTTCTTGATTTCCCTGCGCCGGACGCGGCAGTCGTGAAAAAGCTTGTACATCTTGTAGCCGTCACAGGCGTTGAGGCTGTAGAACTCGATAGCGTGCTCGATGTCGCAGAGCTCAAGCTCAATCTTCGACTGCTCCTTCTGAAGAAAGTCCTTGTAGTCAAGGATCTCCCGGTAGGAGCCCGCGATGTTGTCAACGATAGTGTCCCAGTCGAAGGACTCGTCGGTGTCCGGGGAATCAAGCTCAGCCCTGAACTTACTCCCAGACTCCGCCGCCGACTGCATCTCGGTAGCAACAACATACCATTCGTCCCGCTTCTTCTTCGGCATCTGATTGTCAAGAACGCGATAGGCTTTCTCCGAGTCAAAGAAAACCACCGCCTGCCCGATACTGTGCGTCACCGCCATCCTGCGGTTGTCGTCAAAATATATGTACCTGTCACGATTCCGATTTGTCAAAACGTAGCCTTCCATGCCGTCATGCTCCTTTCAGGAAAATTCCGCTCTGGCAACCTGTCCTGCCGCGGAATTTTTTATCTGAGAGTATTTTACCACCGAAAAAGCCGGGTGTCAATGAATGTTAGTACAGAAAAAAGTACTGTTAAAGAATTTTGCAAAAAGTTAGTACAGAACTTTGGATTTCATTCTGATCGATGGCTTGACAAATGTTCCATAATGTGATATACTGTATATGCACCCTTGAACCGGTGCTATGGCGTGAGTCTCCTCCCACTTTTTAAGTAGAGGGCACACTCACTGCTTGGGGTGAGCCTCCCCCCGCCCCTTATGGCGGAGGGCACGCTCACCGATTTTTATGAAAAACAACGGCAAGCTTGACAAATACGCCCGAGTGTGATATACTGCAATTGTGCCAACAGACTTGGCACCGGATGGATAACCTTGACCCGTTTTGGTTGGGGAGATTCATCCTTTTTTCTTTGCTTGAAAATCAATCTCCCTCCTCCGTGGGAGGGAGACCTTAAGCCCTAAAAGTCGATTGTAGCTCATTCCGTATTTCAATCCACTCCCTCCGTGGGGAGGGAGACTCTCAGAGCCTTTTTGTATACACAAAATCCGAAAATTTCAATCCACTCCCTCCGTGGGGAGGGAGACAGGTCAGAGGTTCGGGAGTTGGACGGTCTTATCAATTTCAATCCACTCCCTCCGTGGGGAGGGAGACGTTGATGGTCAATGTCCATACCGAGTATGTCAGATTTCAATCCACTCCCTCCGTGGGGAGGGAGACAGCTGCAGCTTCGCCGCCGTCAGCGTCTTTCGTATTTCAATCCACTCCCTCCGTGGGGAGGGAGACCGATTACACACGTCATCAGTCACAAGGGCGAGCCATTTCAATCCACTCCCTCCGTGGGGAGGGAGACTTTGGTCGAGCTGGTATTGACATAAGGGCTTCTAAAATTTCAATCCACTCCCTCCGTGGGGAGGGAGACCAAGTGGTTCTCTTGCAGACAACCTCGCCCACTCAATTTCAATCCACTCCCTCCGTGGGGAGGGAGACAGTGACACAGCGCAATCTGCTCGCCAAAAGAAGCAATTTCAATCCACTCCCTCCGTGGGGAGGGAGACTGATAGGTTGCTTTTAAGATATGAGCTTGTAGAGTATTTCAATCCACTCCCTCCGTGGGGAGGGAGACGACAGCGGCATCATCATCGCCATAGCCTACAAGTATTTCAATCCACTCCCTCCGTGGGGAGGGAGACATCTTCTGAATATGCCCGGTAACTGTGTCGCCATATATTTCAATCCACTCCCTCCGTGGGGAGGGAGACGTATTCAGCCATGAGATTTTCGGTCTTTCTATCCATTTCAATCCACTCCCTCCGTGGGGAGGGAGACTCCTTCGCGTATCTCGCCCCTTCGTTTTCATCGGTCATTTCAATCCACTCCCTCCGTGGGGAGGGAGACCCCCACGATTGCAGAGCTTTTATTTTTATCCAAAATTTCAATCCACTCCCTCCGTGGGGAGGGAGACCTAAAATCCTTTCGTGTTCCTCTGGTGTTATTATATTTCAATCCACTCCCTCCGTGGGGAGGGAGACATGTCAGAGTGGAAGCCGGAAGCGTTTCTGAATCATTTCAATCCACTCCCTCCGTGGGGAGGGAGACGTGATTTTCACTCATACACCGCCTACTTCCCAGTATTTCAATCCACTCCCTCCGTGGGGAGGGAGACTTTCTTGATTTGCCAAGCCACAAGATTTTCTACAATTTCAATCCACTCCCTCCGTGGGGAGGGAGACGAAGATAGGACAATTCACCTCTGCTCACAAAGAAATTTCAATCCACTCCCTCCGTGGGGAGGGAGACCCTGCAAGCCCAACGGATAACTCTTTGACTGCAGATTTCAATCCACTCCCTCCGTGGGGAGGGAGACCAGAGAAGCGTTTGCGAGAGTTGAATCTTATAAATTTCAATCCACTCCCTCCGTGGGGAGGGAGACAGACGATGTGGACGGTTGGCGGTTCAGTGACAAATTTCAATCCACTCCCTCCGTGGGGAGGGAGACTCTCGGAAATGGAAGCAGTTATTGAGAAGTTGGAATTTCAATCCACTCCCTCCGTGGGGAGGGAGACAGTTGGCACTTATATGGACAGCCAAGCCGATGAAACATTTCAATCCACTCCCTCCGTGGGGAGGGAGACAATGCCATATAATCTACTGCAGGCTTGCTTTTCGATTTCAATCCACTCCCTCCGTGGGGAGGGAGACGCAGTCGCAAACGCTTAAATTAAACGTCTGACACATTTCAATCCACTCCCTCCGTGGGGAGGGAGACGTTGTTATATAATCCTCGTTCTGACTTGCTGACAAATTTCAATCCACTCCCTCCGTGGGGAGGGAGACTTCAGACAATACCATGTCGCACATCTCGTTATAACATTTCAATCCACTCCCTCCGTGGGGAGGGAGACCAGGCGATGACACAGTACTTTACTACAAGGGCAAATTTCAATCCACTCCCTCCGTGGGGAGGGAGACATGATGTTTTCCACTGGAAATTGCAACTGAAACGTATTTCAATCCACTCCCTCCGTGGGGAGGGAGACATCTACAAGGTTTCTATCACACCATTCCGTTGGGGCATTTCAATCCACTCCCTCCGTGGGGAGGGAGACGGCTTCCAAGGCTGAAAACCTTGACAAATGGAAGAATTTCAATCCACTCCCTCCGTGGGGAGGGAGACTTCTCTTTTTGCTTTATCTGTTCGAGCAACTGAATTTCAATCCACTCCCTCCGTGGGGAGGGAGACCTCAAATACCCTCTTGACAATCGGAGCTTCGGCATTTCAATCCACTCCCTCCGTGGGGAGGGAGACTTTTTCGATTGACGATGTTATATCCGTCCCTGCATTTCAATCCACTCCCTCCGTGGGGAGGGAGACCGTTGTTCACAGTTACCCAGTTGCCGAGTGAACATTTCAATCCACTCCCTCCGTGGGGAGGGAGACTACTGATATAGACCGTAGTATTTTGTGTTCTGGAATTTCAATCCACTCCCTCCGTGGGGAGGGAGACCACCAAGACAGGCTATATCTCCACCAAATATATAATTTCAATCCACTCCCTCCGTGGGGAGGGAGACAACAACAACGCAAAAAAGAGGCACCCTGTAGTAATTTCAATCCACTCCCTCCGTGGGGAGGGAGACGAACCGACATCAACATCAGCCCAAGTGAATTTCATTTCAATCCACTCCCTCCGTGGGGAGGGAGACAATTACATGGCGGCGGCGAGAGCCGGAACTAAAATTTCAATCCACTCCCTCCGTGGGGAGGGAGACCACTTCGGACAACAGTATTTCTGATTGAGCTTTATTTCAATCCACTCCCTCCGTGGGGAGGGAGACCCTTTGACTAACCCGACGCAATCATGAACCCGAAATTTCAATCCACTCCCTCCGTGGGGAGGGAGACAGCTTTATTCGCTTTAGCTTCGTACTTCTCAATGAATTTCAATCCACTCCCTCCGTGGGGAGGGAGACGGCAAAACTGCACAAAAGTGTGGCGAGTTTTGCGAGGGCTGTTCCCGATTATGGCGGATTTATTATACCCGCTGTTTTCTGGGACAGCTAAATATATTACTAAAAGTAATATAATAACGATATTTTGTGTGCGAAGGTCGGGCGTTTTCGTGTTTGCTTGGGCTTCGCACGGGTTTATGATGGATTTGCGGACAGAATTCCGGAGACTCAGCGTTCATCCGAGCCTTTCATCTCTTGACCTGGCGACATCCTCGTCGTCGAGGCTTATCCCTTCAAAGAGACTCTTGACGTGCTCCCAGGAAGCTTTTCTGTCTGACTTGGCAGGGTTGACATCTTGCTCTTGAGTTGTACTTTCAAGTAACTCTGCGTTCTGTTTCATATCATCAGCACCCCTTCCGGGTCGTAGGTGTCTTTGACGCCGAAGTGTTCGATTTTGGTGTGGTACTTGTCGCCGAGGTAGTAAAATCTCAGGCTGTCGCGGGATTCGTCCATTATTTCAAGCAGTTTTGACTGGAGGAGGCGGCACTGTCCCGGGTCGACGAGGCACTCGAAGACTGAGTTCTGGACTCGCTGACCGTAGTTTGTGCACTGCTTCGCGATTTTCCGGAGTCGTTTTCTGCCGGCGGCGTCCTCGGTGTTCACGTCATAGGTTATTAGTACGAGCACTCCCCTCACCTACTTCCACAAAAATGGCGGATACGCGTCCAGGTCTCCTCTCAGATACCTCGAAAGGAGCTGAGCCTGAACCGCGGGGACGAGTCCCCAGGAAATTTCCTCTCCAAGATACGGATGGGTGATTTTCTCCCGCTTGCGCTCCTGCCATGCTGTCAGGAAGGTCTTCCGCGCGTCGTCCGACATGAGAACCGCGCCGCTGTCAAGGAACTCGAAATCCTTTCTGCTTAGTCGGCGGTTGTTGATGAAAGTCAGCACGAACCGGTCGGCGATGCAAGGGCGAAGCTCTTCCATAAGGTCAAGTGCCAGCGACTTTCTCCCTGGGCGAGCAGTGTGCATGAAACCGACGTAGCTATCAAGCCCAACTGCCTCAAGAGCGGACGCGCAGTCGTTCGTGAGAAGCGAATATGCGAACGAGAGAAGCGCGTTTGTAGGGTCAAGAGGAGGGCGGCGGCTTCTCACCGTGAACCGGAAAAGCTCCTTGTCTCCCAAAATCATCTCGTCGAAAGCGTCGAAA
Source organism: Oscillospiraceae bacterium (assembly GCA_021202155.1). GTDB lineage: Bacteria > Bacillota > Clostridia > Oscillospirales > Ruminococcaceae > Faeciplasma. Next base: position 18,104 of record JAJQDP010000005.1, read on the forward strand.
TAGGCGTTTGCGGCGACGCCCTCAAAGCCGCGGAGGCTGTCGGTGTCCCCGGCGTCCGAAATCATCGGGATGTAGCTTTTAAGCTGGTCGGAGGCGATTCGCAAAATATTGTCGTCGACCCTCATCCCGTGATCTCTGCGGGTTCTTTCGATGCTCTTCCGGCAGTTGTAGACCTTTCCAAGAATGAAGCACTTCGCGATTTCAACGCTCTTTTCGGGATTGTCGGCTATCCGGTACTGGGTCTGCCGAAGTAAGACGTTTCCGTGGGTGATTCCGGTCGCCCTCGCTAAAAATCTTCCTCTTGGCGAGAAGAACGCGAGGTTCACTTCCCTCTCGGCGCACGCTCCCATCAAAGACGGGCTCGCGCCGGCGTACGAGAATGACATTATACCCTCAAGATTGTGGAGAGGATAACGTCCCGTGACCTCATCGCCCTTCTTCACGACGACGTTTTCGCCGTCGAGCGTGAGATAGGCGTCCTCGCTCGTGACATAGAGCGTGTTCTGAAGCTTTTTCATGGCTGAACCTCCTCCATCGACTCTTTCAGATATTCCCGCGCACTCTTCACCTTCATCAGCTTCGGCAGGCAGAGCTCCTTCATCGAGCAGGACTGGCAGCCCTTTTTCGGCTTGACTTTCGGCGTGTAACCGCGCTCGAAAAGCTGGTGCATCTCTTTAAGAGCCGCCTCGACCTCCGCGCGGAGTTCGGGCGTGAACTCAACCTCCACCCGCCTTTTCGTTTCGCCGTAGTAGAGCGCGCCGGCGGGAATCTCGCAACATAGCATTTCCTCAAGGCACATTGCCTGCCCGCAGAGCTGATGCCTGTCGCCGGTGTCCTCGCGTGGCTTGCCGCGCTTGTACTCGATAGGATATGGTAGCCACCTCCCGCTCCTTCCGGAGAGAGTTATCCCGTCGTCCGACCGGTGAAATTCGAGCACATCGCACTGCCCCGACACCCCGAGCCGGGATGAATGGAGATAGACGCCTCGTGTGATGATGACGTCCCGCCGCGACTCGACGAATGAAACGTCGTGGGCGTTCGAGTGGAAGAGGTCGCCGTCGATGGTGAGATAGTTTTCGCTCCAGAGTCCTTCTATGGTCGTCAGAGCCCACCTGCGTCTGCAGAATATGAAATTCTGCAGTCCAAAAAGCTGAAGGTAGTCTTCCTCTTTATACTCAGACACCGTCAATCACTTCCGGCTCAAGACCTTCCAAAGGGTGTTCGATTATCTCGTAATCGTCGGCAGATGTGGGCAAATACTCCTCATTTCTGAGCTTGACCTCAATACTGCGGTGAACCTTAGCTGATGAATACTGTCCGCCCTTGCAGTTATGCTTAAACCAGTATACCTTAAGAATCTCCATTGAGCCGTCGGGACGGGCAGAAGACGAATCGTTTTCAAAGAGAGTCCTCAGACATTCCTTCAAGACCTCGGCATCCTCCTCGCTGAACCCGGTCTTCTCTGCAAGCTGAACATTGATTGAGCCCTTGATGATGTAGAGACCGTATGAAATCATGTGCTTATCGCCCATGGTATCTCTGCCCTTTCCTCCATCAGCCTCTGTTTTGTTGTTCACGCTCTTTGTTATCTTCATGTCGATAACTTCGACCTGCGAAGCGGTAAGTGCCTGATGTATCGACACAGGTCCTCTCACTGCGATGGAAGAACCGCTTCCACTGCCATTGTCGCCTTCAAATGCGAATACCTGACCGAAGCTACGGACATCAAGCCACTTTTCGCAGGCAGTCTCCGCGTACTTGCTCCTGTCCTTTATCCCCTTCAGATTGCTGTCGGCACGCTCTTTTAAGCTTTTGCAGCCATCATACATCGGATGCTCTTCTGACTGCACGAATATCTCATGCTCCAAGTCCTGCATCCTGTTTCTCAGCTTTCTCTTGATGCAGACATCGGACATCTCTCCGAGGAAGTCACGGGTGGTTCTCGGGCGGTTGCCATTATTAGGGTCTCCGTTTGCATTCGCCATAGTGACCGATGCAAGTACTACGAAATCGATTTTGTTATTAAGGATTGCCATTTTGATTTACCTCCGCTACGTTATTATTTGTTTCCTTGTCCTTCTTAGACCTGTAAAGCTCCTTGCGCTGAAGATAGTACCCTAAAAGATATGTGTCCTCAAGAGGTCGGTTCAGATATGTCTCGTCTTCCTCTCTGAATGTGGCATAAATATCTGTTATAAGGTTTCTTAAGTACACTCTCTCCCCTGGTGTATGCTTCTGCATATACGGTATAATCCTCTCCTCAAGAGTTTTTGCCGTGCTCCGCGGTCTCACACAAAACGTTGAATAAAGGTTGATAGCGTTCGGCTCCCGGCTTTCGCCTTTTTCATAGGTACTCCTTTCTGTATACTCCATTACAGCAAGAAGTCTTCCGAAAAGATAGCTTCTGTCGGTTTTCGCAGTGTCAAGCTGCATTGTCCATTCCTCCTTATTTAGTCTGTCGTTATGATATTTTCTGATTACCGCACACGCGGTATGTAAAACAAGCTCGTATTTGTACTTGTAATTCTGTGGCTGTGAAGCTTTGGCTTGCAGAGAACGCACAATGTCCAAAGGAACAGGCGCAGACTCGGTCACACAAGGGATGAGCCGCTTCATCTGATCCGCTATGAAGTGATCATTATTTCCCTTGATAACACCGTTTTCTTCTCTGCCATACGCACACATCACAATATTCCAGAGAGTTGGCGATTTGATTGTGTATACACTACTGCGACCACTCCACTTCGGGAAGCATACAGTCTCAAACCACTTTTCAACTCTTTCGTAATAGTCGCACGATTTCTGCTCGCTATAGTAGGTCACTGACAGTCTGCCGGTGCTCTTGGTTGTGGCATCCAGCGACACAATGCAAACATCATCGTCATCCGGAAGCAGATTCTTGTAGCCTCTGATTGTGTCATAAAGTAGCTGTTTGTAATCACTCGGCTCAACAGGAGCATTCCCCTCACCTTCATCAGGAAAAAGCTCATCGTAACCTACGGGATTATAAACCTTCTTTCCGCTTGGACTCCAGCAAACAACAAAGCTTGGAGTGTCACCGCTTTCCCTCTGTGCTCTGCCGATTGTAACTCTCTCGTTCGCAACCAGCCACCTTAGAGCGCAATGAGTCTTTTGAGACGACACAAATCCGATGGAAGCGGCTTGCACGGCATTTCCGTCAGGCTTAAGAAACCTTCCCGCATATGCGAATTTTCTTTCAGAGTCTTTGCTGGATATGAGTTTGGCTCCGTTGTACAGTGAAACAGTCGCTCTTGGATGTCTTGTCGAAATAATTTCCTCTTTACCGGAAATCATGCAGAGATGCTTTCCTCTTTGCTTTGAAAGCACATCGATATAGTAATCCTCCCATGATTTGAATAGGTCTCTGTCTCGCCAGCACTCGTCAGGGTCTCCGCAGTTATACACCCGCCATCTGACCATATATTTTGAGCAGTCGTTTTTCTTTGCAAATGTCATGTCCTCATTCAGAACTATCAGATTACTTTTTTGCAAGTCCTGTAGAATAGTCCCACCAAGAATATACTTTTGCACCGCCCTGACCTTTGAAGTTGAATACTCCGACTCCGCCCAGTCTGTAAGCAGCTCAATATAAAGCTTATGCCTTTTTACGTCAGTTTCTGCCAGATATTGAAGCTCGTCGCTCAGCGGATGTGCGGCTATGCTTCCTCTGTCGGCGGATTCCTCAGTTACAGGTATGACAGTCCTTCTCTCTTCGTCAGAAACCAAGGTTGCACTGTAAAAGGCTCCGTCGGCTGTCAGGGTGATTTCAATCTGTGCATTGACAACCATGTGACATATCGGAGAAAGTGGCTCTTTGCCTTCCTCGTACACGCCTGCAAGATAGGCGTGGTTGTCATATGTCTCATACGCTTTCTGCCATATGCTCATGTGTTCACCTCCTCAAACTCCGACTCGTTGAACTCCTCAAGTCCGATGAAGTTACCCTCAGCCTTGCCGAATTTCTTCATGTTCATCTGCCTTACGAATTCTGTTACCTTGCAATCCTCGGGTCTTGGGAACTTGATAATTCCTCTTTTCTTCATGACCGGGTAGAAGAACCTCTTCGTGAGACAGCCCTTTGTCTCCTCGCTGTACGCTTCATCTGGGTAGGTAAGACCATGATACATGAGACCGAAAGACAGCTCGGTAAAATCGTCCCTGTCGTATGCGCCATCTCCCTCGCCGAAAACGCACGGCTCAACATAGCACTGACACTCTCTTGACCCAAGGAAAATATCTCGCCTGCCGCCTCTTATGATGCTTCTCCTGGCGATCGTGTAATGCTTGTTTTCGTTCTTTGAGTCTTCCTCCAACTCAGGGCGATTTCTGTTGGGTTCAAAGTGAGCCTGAACCTGATAACAGCAGTCCTTGAGATAGGTATAATAGGACAAATCGTTGCCGCCAGTCCACTTGAGGGGACGAACACCTTTGGTCTCGGTCTGAATCGGATTCATCACCCTGATTTTGTCAATATACCAGATGATTGACGGCTTCCAGTACACGGAGTGCATAATGCCCTTGACAGCCTCGTATGTGGGAATAAGATAGCTGCATTTCTCTCCGCCAATACGGGTTATCGGGTCGGAGAAAAGAGCGTATTCTCCGTACACCTTGAACTGCACAATATTTGGATGCAAATTTAACACCTCCTGAAATGATTTTCTATTCAAATAACGGTTTCCCGTTGTCGTCCGTAATAACACCCAATGCATCATCGTACCAATTTTTGTTGAGAATCAGTGCACCCAACGGTGTCGATGTAATTCCGCAGTTCCCGATAATTTTGTCAACCTGCCACTTGAAGAGCGATACAGTGTATGGTTTCAGCTTCACAAGAAGCTCCTTTGCCCTCTTTACATCATGAATATCGCAACTGTAGAGCTCATCAATAAGCGGTTTATTATCGCCATACGGAACGATTACATCCATGCCCTCGTCGTCGAAAACCTTGAACAGCTTTCCGGCAGTCTTGAAGGACTGATTGAGGAAGTATTTGGAACGACCAACAGGTCTTCTCTTGCTGTTGTCTGAAAGCAATGAGTATATGAATATGTCGTTGTCTTCGTCATAAAAGTCCTGATAGCCTGTATTCTCCTTATCGTAATATTTCTGATAGTAATATTCTATCGCCTCATCAGAAGACAAGTCGGCAGAATGCTTTTCGCTATTCAGGAGCGAATCGGTCGCATCCTTGCCCTTCTGAATATCTGACAACCTGCGTAAATCCTCATTCTTCAGCTTCACTATGTACACATTGGCAGGCTCGCTTGATTCACCATTTCTGTTGCAACGCCCTGCCGTCTGAACAGTGCTGTCCATTCCCGCCTGGATTCTGATGGCACTCCCGTAGGATACATCCACTCCTGCCTCTAACACCTGTGTAGACGAAAGTATAACCTTTCCGAACCTCTTCGCCAACTCTGCGGCTTCAAGGGTATCCCGCCGATGAGCCATACACATCGAAGATGACAGATGGAAGCAGGAAACACCCACCTCATTTCTTGCACGGAACTCACTGTATATCTTTGCCGCTTCGGCTTTCTTGTTGCAGACTATCAGAAGGCTGTCCTTGTCCCTGAGAATTTCGTTTCCGAAATCAGCAATCTCTTCATACGACATTTCGCTTTTACTGACGATATTTGTCCTTTTGAATACCGCCCATATATCTCTGTCATACTCAACCATCTCCTTCGGAGCTGGAAGCAACGGACGCTGAGCGCATTCAAGTGCCGGCTGGGTGGCAGAGCAGAGGATTATATCAGCACCACATACCTGCGAAAGAAAAGCTATTGTCTGATTGAAGAGCGACAGCATTTTGGTTGGAACCGTCTGCACTTCGTCAAAAATAATTACGCTGTTGCAAAGGCTGTTGAACCTACGGACACAGCTCGTCTTATCTGAGAACATTGTATTCAGCATCTGAACCAATGTGGTGATGATAACCGGAGCGTTCCAGCTTTCAACCATCAGTTCCCTCTCATTCAGAGCCTCTTCGTTATCATTGTCGACCGGGATTACGTCTGAATGATGCTCCAAAACAGTACAACTGTCGCCGATGTAGTCGTGAATCACTCCTGCGTTCTGGTCTATTATCGCAAGCAGTGGAATCACGAATATAATCCGCTTCTTATCGCTGTGCTCCTTCGCATGAGTCAGTGCATATCTCAATGATGTCAGAGTCTTCCCGGAGCCGGTCGGAAGGCTGAGGCGGTAAATACCGCTCGGACAAGAGGCGAACTCCTTGCACTTCTCCGACAGCACGGAGCGAGCCTTTGTTATATCGGTATCTGACGGCAATTCCGCAAGTTTTTCTTCAAAATGCGACAGACATTCAGCCCAATCAGCGTCATTAACCTCAGGCTTACTGCCGTTCATAAATGCCGCTGTATCGGCTCTGTCTCCCTCAACGACCGCTGAAAGAAGTAGTCTTGCGATGAGACCGAGATAAAAATCGTTTTCTTTCTTGTTGAAGCAAAGCTTTTTGCAAACAGCCCTGACCTCTTCAACACACTTCGGGAACATCTCTTTCAGGGTATCATAGTATTCCGACTGCTTGGAGCGATTTATAGCTTCTTCGATTTCTTTGTTTTGAGAATTCCCCTCATCCAATCTGTGATCGAATCCGACCTCTTCATGATGCTCGTCTATAAGGTCAAACTGACAGTGATGCGCGCCAATTGCGTATGCGATCAGTTCAGAAGTAAGCTTCTCGTGCGTCGAATTGCTGTCATTGTGGTATTCTCCGAGAATCAGTCTCACTCCGGCAAACGTATGGTTAACAGAGCCCCGGACTACATCATCGTCGAAAGCCGCACGGACGATATACTCTCTGTAGGCATCCATGAGCTTTCCGATGTCATGTAGAAGACCCGCAATGTAGGCAGTGAAATAAAGTCCGATCGCCTGCAAAAGTTTTGCCGCGGTTTTTGCTGTGCCCAAATTGTGCTCAGAAACCGTCTGAATCCCGATTTTATCTCCGTTCTTCCGTATGTGAGCAGGATATACATCCTCCACTCGCAACTCATTCAGCAGTTCCGATTTTTCTTTCATAAAAACCACCCCTCACCTTTTTTAAAATTATAACACAGGAATTCTGGGTTGTCAACGAAAGTGCGTCCCAAAAATCGGACTCATACGCCTTTGCAAACCACTTTTTGCCTCTGGCGCGAGACTTATTTCCCGCAAAAATCGAATTCTTCAAAATTAGGGCTTGCATTCTCAAGGAAAATGTGGTAGAATATCATGGTTGACCAAGGAGACGTATCGAAGAGGTCATAACGGGAACGACTCGAAATCGTTTGACGGACTGAATCCGTCCGTGGGTTCGAATCCCACCGTCTCCGCCATTATAGAAAGCCTGTAAGCTTGGTGCTTGCAGGCTTTTTCTTTCTTTCCTCGACCTGATATGCTATACTGGACACATGTCAAAAATTTCGGGAGGGATAGCTTTGAGAGTGGATGATTTTGACGATCTCCTGAAAGTGATGCTCGACGACAATCTGACCGAGTTCCAGTATATGGTTGAGGAGGGTGAGTGGAAGGTTGTGGTAAAATAATTTTGCAACGAGTGGTCGTGTCTGAACCAAATACTATAGAAGACCCCTCGCCTTCCCCGCCAGATACACCGGCAGATTCGTAATCCCGCCGTCTGTTCTTAGGTTTCGCTTGGAGAACCGGATGGCGTGGGCAGGATGATTATTTGCAACATATTTCTTGAAAGACGGTGCGGATTTGTCCTCGCCGGCTTTTACTTCCACGGGGATAATCTCTATGCCGTTTTGGATGACGAAGTCGATTTCACTGTTTTTATCCGAATAGTACCTCGGCTCAACCTCAAACTGCCCTTTTAACTGTTGCAGGACATAGTTCTCGGTCAATGCGCCCTTGAACTGGTAGTCGGACTTCAGGAGAATCGCACTGTTGTCGATTCCCGCCATGTGCTTGAGAAGACCCGTGTCGAAGACAAAAAGCTTGAACTGATCTAATTTGTCGAACGCCGACAGCGGATGCTCCATTTTCGAGACGTTATAAACCCGGTTGAGCATTCCCGCTGAGACTAGCCATTCAATCGCTTCCTCAAAATCCTTTGCCCTGCCGCCTTCACGGACAGCGCCGTACATGAATTTCTCGTTCGGCTTGGCAAGCTGTGTGACGATGCTTCTGAAAACCATCAGAATCCGACCGCTGTTGACCTTACCGTTATGCTTCGAGAAGTCGTTTTCGTAGACCTCGACAAGCTCCCGCTGAATCTGGCTGATTTTTGCAGGGTCTTTGTACTTAATCCAAGAATCGACGCACTCCGGCATCCCGCCGATTATGAGGTAGTTGTTGTAGGTTTCTAAAAGTCGGCTGTGGAAGATGTCCTCAATCTGAGTGCCAACTTGAATGCTGTCGTAGTACGCAAACAGTGCCGGATCAACCGCTTCCAAGAACTCATCGAACTTGAGCGGATATATGTCAAGCAGATTCACCATCCCGACGGGATAAGATTTCGGCTGAGCCAGAAGCGTTCCCAAGAGGCTTCCGGCAGCTATCACATGGTACTCGTTCGCCTTTTCCTTGAAGTATTTGAGGCTGTTGAGAGCCTCCGGGCATTCCTGAATCTCGTCGAAGATAATAAGCGTCTTTTCGGGAAGAATCTTCTCACCGGCAATCAGCGACAGAAGCTCGATAATTCTCTGTGGGTTCTTGTTCGCCTCAAAGATGGATTTCAGCTCGTCTTCCTCGTCGAAGTTGAAATAGACATAGCTGTCGTAGTAGTTCTGCCCGAACTCCTTCATAAGCCAGGTCTTGCCGACCTGTCGGGCACCCTTCAGGACAAGCGGCTTACGGGTCTCGCTCGCTTTCCAGTTTATCAGGTCTTTGATTGCATTTCGTTTCAAAAAAATCACCGCCTCGTAAGCTCTGAGAATAGTATAACACTTTTTCTCAGTTTTTACAAGGCTAAAATTACATTTTTTCTGAGTTTTTGAGGAGCAAAAACACATTTTTTCTAAGGAGGTATGTAAACAAATCACCCTGCCTTCTCCTCCACAAACCACCTGTTCCCCTCCTGGAACAGAAACGACTCCTGCCCCTTTATGAGAACAGTATACCGTATGCCACCACCGCTGACTGCCATCGAAGCGGCACGGCACTTATAGATGACTTTGTCAATCCTATAGACAAGTCCGTTTTTCCACATGACAAAGCACGGCATGATGTTGCCCTGCTCGTCGATGTTGACGTTTACTGAAACGTAGGCCTTTCTTCTCTTGGTATCTGTCATGATAAATCTCCTCTAAAAAATTTCGTTTTCCACACTTTGACTATTGACACGGCTATCGATTATGTGGTATCATATTTGCGAACAGCCGTTCTTTTTAAGAAAAGTATATCACGAACATAAGTTCGTGTCAAGCGTTTTTTGGAAATTTTGTTCGCACGAAAATTTTGGAGGAGGAACACGGAGCATGAACATGAAGATGACGTCGGAGTTTCTGTTATAGACTCGCTTGCTGTAGGCGGCATTCTCCGTACTTTCTTGCCGTATGAAACTGGCATTTGTTCATAAAAGGTTCATGATTTTTTTGCTGAAAACGGTTGCATTTTTTTGTACAATCAGGTACAATATAGATGAACTCGAGTGGCGTTAAGCCGTCACGATAATTCGGGTAATAATGTTATGTACAACTTTTTGTACGCTAAAATTCAAGAAAGGTATGGTGTATTCAAATGGATGCATTCAGAATGGACGGAAAAGTAGCATTGGTTGCAGGCGCAAGCTCAGGAATGGGTGCCGGCACTGCCAAGATTCTCGCTGAGGCAGGAGCAAAGGTCTTTATCCTTGCGAGACGTGAAAGCAAACTGGCAAAGGTTCAGAAGGAAATCACTGACAATGGCGGTATCTGCGAATATATGGTTTGCGATACTTCAAGCGAAGAGAATTGCAAGAACGCAGTTGATGCTTGCGTAAAGGCTTTCGGTCGTTTGGACGCACTGGTTTACTGTGCAGGCATTGAAGGAAGCTCAACTCTGTATTCTCCTGTCGAAGAGCAGTTTGAAGCTGATAACCTTCACAATGTTATGGGCGTTAATTTCGACGGAATCTACTATATGATAAAGTATGTTTATCCTGAGATGGTAAAAGTAGGCGGAGGCTCGATCGTCGATATTTCCTCTGTTGCGGCTATAAGATCAGGTATGAGCTCTGTCGCATATGCTTCTTCCAAGGGCGCAATGTGGAGCATGGTCAAGACCCTTGCCAGAATGGTTGGTCCTCAGAAGATTCGCGTCAACTCTATCCTGCCCGGAATGGTAGAGACGGAAATGACACAGGACTATGTCAAGGATCCTGCCTTCCTTGAGCAGTTTATTCCTACTATTGCCCTGCGTGATTCCGGAAAGGTTGACGATATTGGAAACACTGTTTTGTTCCTTGTCTCTGATGCTTCCAGATACATCACAGGACAGGACATCGTTGTTGACGGCGGTATGACCTGCTAAACAGCTCCATATAATCGTAAAAAGGCGGAAGCACATTGCTTCCGCCTTAAAATTATAAACCAAAAAGATTTCCTGAAGTAACGAAGAGCTATCACGAAAGGAAAGGAGTGAAACCGAATCATGAAAGACCGCACCTACATTGCAATAGATCTCAAGAGCTTTTATGCTTCGGTTGAGTGCCGTGAGCGAGGGCTGGATCCGATGGACACAAATCTCGTTGTGGCGGACGAGTCGAGGACAGACAAGACCATCTGCCTGGCGGTCACACCCTCTCTCAAAGCCTATGGCATTTCCGGGCGAGGACGGCTCTTTGAAGTCAAGCAAAGAGTAAAAGAAGTGAACATGGGAAGGCGGCACGATGCTCCGGGGAGGACTCTTGAGGGAAAGTCCTGCTTCTTCTCGGAGATTCAGGTGAACCCCAAGCTTGAGGTTGACTTCCTGATCGCTCCTCCGCAGATGGCGAAATATATGGAGGTCAGCACACAAATTTATCAGGTCTACATGAAGTACGTCTCGCCGGAGGACATTGTTGTCTATTCAATCGACGAGGTTTTCATGGACGTGACCGATTACCTGAGAACTTACGGGATGACTGCCCACGAGCTGGCGATGAAGATGATTCTTGACGTAATTGAGACGACGGGAATCACTGCGACTGCCGGAATCGGCTCAAACCTTTATCTCTGCAAGGTTGCGATGGACATTGTTGCAAAGCACATTCCGGCGGACGAGAACGGCGTGAGAATCGCAGAATTAACCGAAATGAGTTATAGAAGAACCATGTGGACTCACCAGCCTCTCACCGATTTCTGGCGTGTCGGGCATGGGTACGCTAAAAAATTAGAAGAACATGGAATGTTCACCATGGGCGATGTTGCAAGGTGTTCTGTTCAGAACGAGGACTTGCTCTACAAGCTTTTCGGGAAGAATGCGGAGCTTCTCATCGACCATGCCTGGGGATGGGAGCCAACTACCATTGAAGCGATCAAGGCTTACAGACCGGGGAGCAACAGTCTTGGTTCAGGGCAGGTTCTTCACACTCCTTATGAAGCTGAAAAGGCGAAGCTCGTCCTGCGGGAAATGGCGGATATGCTGACCCTCGACCTCGTTGAAAAGGGCTTCGTCACCGACCAGATTGTCGTGACTATTGGCTACGATATTGAAAATCTCACCGACCCGAAGCGCAGGGAGAACTACCACGGCGCAGTCGTCAAGGACCACTACGGCAGGCTGATTCCGAAGCACTCTCACGGGACGGCTAACCTCGGCAGGTACACCTCATCTACAAAGAAAATTCTGTCCGCCGTCTCGGAGCTTTTTGACAGGATTGTTGACAAGAATCTTCTCATCCGGCGACTGAATATAACTGCGACCCACGTCATCCCCGAAGCGGAAGCTCCGAAAAATGACACACCCGAACAGCTCGACTTCTTCACCGATTACGAGGCGAAGCAAGCCGAGAAAGAGAGGGAGCAGCGTGAGCTTGAGCGTGAGAAGAAGCAACAGGAAGCCATCCTGAAGATAAAAAAGAAGTACGGCAAGAACGCCATACTCAAGGGCATGAATTTTGAGGAGGGAGCGACCGCAAAGGACCGCAACTCGCAGATTGGAGGGCATAAGGCGTGAAGAATCCCTATGAAGACATCATCAACCTCCCTCACCATGTCTCGAAGACCCATCCTCAGATGTCCATGCAGGACAGAGCCGCTCAGTTCTCTCCGTTCGCCGCCCTCACCGGCTACGATGATGCTATTGACGAGACTGCCCGCCTGACCGGCAAGAAGCTTGAACTCGGCGAGGAAGCGAAAGAAATACTTGACAGGAAACTGCAATATCTTCAAAGTATAATCTCAGAACAGCCGGAAATCTCCGCTACTTATTTTGTGCCGGATGAAAAGAAAGATGGTGGAGAATACGTCACTGTGAACGGGAGGCTGAAGAGGATTGATGAGTATGAGAGGGTTTTGGTGCTGACGGATGGAAAGAAAATTCTGATGGAGGAGATTATAGATATTAAGAGCGAATTATTTACGGGGGATTTCTACGAGGAATCCTTTTCGGAAGAGGAATAACAAAAGAATTGTGGCAAAAAAATGCCGCCTGCCAGGGAATCATCCTGCAAACTATTACCGCCTTCCTTGACAGCACCGATATGGAGCAATAATCATCTTGCCTGTTTCCTCGCCAAGAACGCGAAATCATAAAAGTCTCATAGAACGATAAAGCTCGAATTCGTGAGATTTTCTGAATTACCTTGCATATCTGCGAAACCCCCTTCCCAAAAAGGTTCTATAATATATAATAGAAAAGCAAAACAGGCTTCCGACATCAGGACATTTCAGGAGGACGCGGGATGATTAATTTAAAAGGCAACAGATTATCACTTCATGACATCGCTTTCTGCAACATCGGCGGGATTCCGGCTTTAGAGGTCGCTTCGCGCGCGGGGGTGGCGGACAGGCGGGTTGTGTTCGACAAGACCATCGAAAACTCGAAGCTTATGGGGCTGATGCCGCAGGACGACAAGGTCGTGAGGAAGACTCTATCCGAGTTCGGCTTCACAATGCAGAGCACCGCCGTGGAGGAGACTCCCGCGGACAGATTTCTTTCGACAATAATCGACATGGGTGCGCCTGCAAGCGTCATCGCAGACATTTATTTCCCGAGATACCGTGAAACCCGGACGGTCGGTCTGAGAGTTCATCGCGGCGAGTACTCCCGGATTTATGGAGGATGCACCACCGGCGACGTAAAAAACGGCGTCATCGTCCACATCTGGCTTCACTGGGACGACGGAGTTGACCGCAGTCCGAATCCCCGAAGGAAGGTCACCCGCAAGCCAACCCAAAAATATTACGACGAGAGCAGGTACATCGAAACCGACTACTACCGACCGTTCCAGCCGAATCCCTGCGGAAACTACGTCGGCGACTGCGTCGTAAGGGCGATTGCGGGAGTGATGAGGCTTTCCTGGGCGGAGGCTGTCGACCTTCTTGCGACCGAGAACAACATAGTAATCAACACTGACGCCGTGTTCCCGAAGGTCTTGGAAAAGAGGGGCTTTATCTGCCGGGATATTGAAGACGACTGCCGCACCGGCGTCGCCCTCTGCAACAAGCTCCAGAAGGAGTGCCGTGGCGGCGAGAGAGTTTTCGCGGAGGTCGGTTCGTCCCACGTAGCCGCAATAGTGCCGGTATCGGACGGCGAAAACGGCACTACATACAAAGTTCTTGACAGTTGGAACTCATCAAGAAGGCGGCTAACCAAGTACTGGATTTCCCCTCCCGAAAAGCCGGCTGAAGAGCCCAAAAGGCTGATTCGTGAGGATTCGCCTGCCCTCAGTGCCAAAAAGAAGTCGGCACTTCGCGTCGGCAGTAGCATCGTCCACCCGTCGTTCGGAGTCGGGACAATCAGTGGTGAGTCCGGCAGTATCCTGACTGTGGACTTTGAGTCGGGCGGTGCGCACCGCCTCTCGGAGGACTGGATTTTGGAGCACTGCTTTGTTTCCGGCTGACCTTCCCCAAAAATCGTAAAAATTCAACTCTCAGGTTGAAATCGCCCGGAAAAATGTGCTATACTGTTATCAGAGACTGATTTGAAGCGAGGAATAGCTATGCCACTACAGATAATCCGGAATGATATTACCAAGATGAAAGTCGACGCCATCGTGAACGCGGCTAAAAACTCCCTTTTGGGAGGAGGCGGCGTGGATGGTGCTATTCACGATGCCGCAGGAGCCGGGCTCTTAGAAGAGTGCAAGACCCTCGGCGGTTGCGAGACCGGAAAGGCTAAGATTACGGGTGCGTATAACCTCCCCTGCAGGCACGTCATCCACACGGTGGGACCGATTTACCGGGACGGTTGTCACGGCGAGCCGAAGCTTCTTTCCTCCTGCTATCGGGAGTCGTTGAAGCTTGCGAAAGAGGCAGGGTGCGAGACGGTTGCTTTTCCTCTCATCTCATCCGGCGTTTACGGCTACCCGAAAGCGGAAGCCTTGAGAATTGCAGTCGACACAATAAGCGAGTTTCTAAGTGATAACGACATGACCGTTTACATAGTCATTTTTGATCGCAAAGCCTACCAGATTGGCGAGAAGCTTTTCGCGGACATCGAGGCTTTTATCGACGACAACTATGTTGACAGCCACTCCGACGATCGATATGAACGCCGCCGGAGGATGAGCCTTATCCGTCATGACGACGACTTTGACGGCAACATCCCCGCGTGTCCGCCGCCGATGTTGGGGTCGGCTCCAATGGAAAAGCCGGTGATGATGCAAAAGGCGGCTGTGGTCTCGCTTGACGACGCGGTGAAGCAGATTGACGAGAGCTTTTCCGAGATGCTCCTTAGGAAAATTGACGAGTCAGGGCTGACCGACGCGCAGGTCTACAAGAAGGCTAACATCGACCGGAAGCTCTTCTCGAAAATCCGCAGTGACAAGAACTACAAGCCGAGTAAGCCGACCGTTATCGCCTTTTCAATCGCGCTTGAGCTCTCACTTGAAGAGACGAAGGACATGCTTATGAAAGCAGGGTTCGCGCTCTCTCATTCGAGCAAGTTCGACATCATAATCGAGTTCTTCATCAGTCGCGGAAACTACAACATCTTCGAGATAAACGAGGCGTTATTTGCCTTTGACCAGAGCTTGCTCGGCGTATAAAAATGTCGCCTGACAGGCGACCTCCTGGGAAAAAGAATCTTTTATAATATGACTGTAAGGTGAAAACCTGACAGTCATTATTATTTTACGGAGGAATTCAAAATGAAAAAGAACTTAACAGAAATCGTTTTTATCCTTGACAGAAGCGGCTCAATGAGCGGGCTTGAGGAGGACACAATCGGAGGCTTCAACTCAATGATCGAAAAGCAAAAGAAAGCCGAGGGCGAAGCTCTCGTCTCAACAGTTCTCTTCGACAACACGAGCGAGGTCATCCACGACAGGGCGAATCTTCATGACATCCGACCGATGACCCGTGATGATTACTACGTCAAGGGCTGTACTGCACTTCTGGACGCCATCGGCGACGCGATTCACCACATCGGAAACATCCACAAGTACGCCCGCCCCGAGGACGTCCCCGAGCACACTATCTTCGTCATCACGACCGACGGCATGGAAAACGCAAGCCGCCGGTACGGCTCGGACAAGGTGAAGCGCATGATTGAGCGGCAGAAGGAGAAGTACGGCTGGGAATTTCTCTTCCTCGGCGCGAACATCGACGCCGTCGAAACGGCAAGGAAGTTCGGAATCGGTGCTGACCGTGCCGTCAAATACCACAGCGACCACAAAGGCACTCAGCTCAACTATGAGGTTGTGGGCGACGCAATCGCCTGCTTCCGATGCGCAGCTCCGCTTGATGAAAGCTGGAAGGAGAGAATCGAGGAGGACTATAACAGCCGCAAGAAGTGAGGCAAGAAAAAACCGGCATCCGAAAACGGGTGCCGGCTATACTACTCTTCAGATTGTTATTTTATCGTGTGAGCTATTCGGAAATTCCGAATAGTTGCCCCCCCACTGCCAACAATTCTGTACTCTCAGATCCTCTTTACCGTCTCCTCAAGAGCCTTCCTCGTGAAGTGATTCTGTGAGGGCTCGGCTTTGTCGTCCGGGTAACCGAGGTTGAGAAGGCACAGGACCTCCTCGTTTTCGGGAAGGTTGAACTCCGCCTTGACCTCGTCCGGGTCAATAAGATTCAGCCAGGTTGAGTCGACCCCGACACTTTTTGCGGCGAGCATCATGTGTGTCGTGACGATTGAGGCATCCTCGACGCCGCTGTCACGCTTTCCGCCGGGATAGGTAAAGACGTTATTCTTATCGAACGCCACAATCAGCACCATTCCGGCATTATAGCGGCATCTGGTCACCTTGTCGACCTTCGCAAGCCCCTCGGGAGATTCAACAACATAGATTCTCTGCTCCTGCAGATTCTTCGCAGTCGGAGCGAGCCTCCCCGCCTCTAAAATCATGCTTAACTTCTCCTCTTCAACCGGTCTTCCATCATAGCTCCTGCAAGAATACCTTTCCTTGATAATTTCCACAAATTCCATATAAAATCTATCCTTCCATATAATTACGCATTACGCATTACGAATTAAGCATTACGAATTACGCATTTGTTCAGCTACGCTGAACACCGCCGCGTTCCACATCTCACAGCCGCGCTCTTCTATCAGCTCAAATCCCCTGACTTTCATCACCTCAAAGACTTCGTCCTTGCGATTATCTATAATTCCTGAGAGAATCAGTCTGCCGCCGGGAGCGATGAGCTCCTTGAAGACATCCGCCATCGCAATTAAAACGTCGGCAACGATATTCGCAGTGACGAGGGTGTAGCCTCCCTCTCGGGAAACCTTCTCCACAAGTGCTCTGTCGGTCGTGACGTCACCACAGAGGGCGGTGTACTTTTCGTCGGGAATGCCGTTCTTTCTGGCATTTTCGTGGGAGGTCTTCGCCGCGTCATCGGAAATGTCGACCGCAACGGCTGAGCCTCCGCCAAGAAGCATCGCCGCAATTGAGATTATGCCGCTACCTGCTCCCAAATCACAGACAGAATCGCCCTGTTTAACGTACTTCTCCAAAAGTTCAAGGCAGAGCCGTGTCGTGTGATGTCTGCCAGTGCCGAAACTGTCCTCCGGGTCAAGGGTTATGTTCACCCGGTCTGTGCCGGTGGGAATCTCCTCCCATGAAGGAGTGATGAGAAGCCGCTCGCCAATCTCCATCGGCTTCCAGAACCGCTTCCAACTGTTCGCCCAGTCCTCGTCGGCTACAGTCCCGAATTTCATCTCAAGGCTTCCGACATCTGTTCTTGACTTGAGAGAATCGACCGCGCCGCGGACAGCCTCAAGCCCGGTCGGGTCGTCCTTGTCAAGGTAAACGGTGACGAAGGTGTCCTTCCCGCAGAGCTCCCAGACCTCCTCGCCGATGTAGTCCCAGGAAGCGTTCTTGTTTCTCTCAAACTCCCTTATATCCTCCGGGTCGTTAATCATCAGCCCCGTAATCCCCGCCGCAATAAGCGCGTCAGAAAGAGCCTCCACGCCCGCATGAGAGGTGTATATTTTGACTTCAGTCCATTCCAAAGTGGTTGCCTCCAAATTTCTTGATAATCAGAGTATACTACTTTTTTGGGGAGATTGCAAGGGTTTCTCCTACCTTCACTAAATGTAGGGGCGGATATTATCCGCCCGAACAACGTTGCGGTTACCGTGCGGGCGGATAATATCCGCCCCTACAAAAAAGCCTCCCCTGTCAATGGGGAGACAGTTCGGCTTCGCCGAACCGATACCGCCGCGCAAAGCGCGGTGATAGAGGGGTGCGCCCCGCAAGGGGCGCAACGCACAACTGAGGGTTAAATATTCCCCAACTTATACTCAATATACAGCACAAACGCCGCAACCGTCAGAACCACGAATGCCACAATTCCGATGACCATCTTCGGGCTCACTTTCTTCCCCTCATCTTTCGGAGGGAGCTCGGGGTTCAGGACGCTTGAAAGACCGGTGTGCCTGAGCGGGACTCTCAGGGCAAGATACAAGGGAACGGAGACCGCAACAGCTATCACTGCGTTTACGGAGGAAGTGATTAAGTTTGTCACAGTTGCGGTCACAGCCGTCTGAACCTCATAGCCTAAGATAATCTGGGTGAGATATGTTTTAGCAAGGTACAAAACTATATAGGTGACCTGTCCCAAGATGCCACTGATGAGAACTCCGGTGGTCTTGCCGAGGGCTGTGCCCTTGTGGCGGGTGCGGAAGTAGGACGCAAGCTCGCCGCAGACATAACCCATCGCGAATTTCGACAGGAACGTGAACGGTGCGGAGAAGATGTAGACAGGGTCGAGAAGATCGTAGAGTCCGGCTCCGATTCCCGAAGCCAGTCCTCCGCCGAAGCCGCCTAAGAGAAGTCCCGACAACAGGCACATCGAGTTGCCGAAGTGGATTCTCGTAATCAGCACGCCGTTCGGAATCTTTACCTGCAAGTAGTTTCCGACAAAGCAGAGTGCCGCCATCATGCCGACAGAGACCATAAAGTACAGATTGTTTTTTCTGGATTTGGTATTCATTATAGAAAACCTCCCTTTCGTTTCTGTCAACAATTCTACGCTAAGTGATTCCAAAATGCAAATCGGTCGGAAATTTTATTTTACTCTTTAAATTGTGCAGATTTCACAGTTCAGAAGCTTCAAACTCCCGCGAATTTTCATTTTCTCACAACTGATTTCTGAAATTTTGCGTATAATTTTCCACGTTAAGAAAAGTTGCACAACATTCCGGGCACTTTCAGCCCTTTAAAGTAGGCAATTTGCAAGAAATTTTGGGAGTTGACAAGAGCGACGTTATGAGATATAATGTACACACAATACTAAAAACGAGGCACAATAATGCGTTGATTAGAATTTAAACACCATAATTTTGAAAAGCATGGATTCATGCTTGTTTGTCGTGTTTAAATTCTTATTTTTAAGGAGCGTATTAATTGTGTCTTTTTATTTTAATAGATTCAACTGCCTGCAACTCTTTAATGGGCTAATCTTCTATGCGCCGGTGGCACTGCTCGTGAGAACTCAGGCGGGGATGACAGTTTCGCAGTTTCTCTTATTGCAAGCTGTCCTGTCAATCGTAATCTTTGCGGGAGAAGTCCCGGCAGGAATGGTGACCGACAGAATCGGATACAAAAACTCGATAGTCCTCTCGCAACTGCTTCTTCTCTCGGCAAGAGCCTGCCTGATGGTGGCATTTCTTATGGAAAGCTTGCCACTCTTCGTGTTGGAAGCCGCGCTTGAAGGGCTTTCAAACGTCTTCTACTCGGGGACATATGATGCCTGGCTCTATGGCGTTTACGGTGAAGAGGAATACTTGCGAAGGAGCACCATTGCCAACAACTTTGGGACGACCGGGTTTATTGCGAGCACCCTTCTCTACTACGTTTTCTATGCCTGTTTCGGAATGGTCGGACTTTTAGTCTCTTCGACACTCTCAAGCCTTGCGGCTGCTGTCTGCTCGTTCGGACTCGAAAAAGAGAAATCCAAGCCCGAAAAGCAAGAGAAAGGCTCGGCAGATGCTTTTGGGACTCTCCTAAAGAGCCGGGAACTCTGGGTTATGATGCTCGTCTCGGCGTGTCTCACAATTGCGATGCTGTTTATAAACTTCTTCTATGTCGACAAGCTGATGGCTGTCGGGCTGGATGAAAAGCTGATGACACCGATAATTTTGGGCTACTCGGTGGTCGAACTCATAAACGCTCGAATCGCCAAGCGGATAAATTCCGATAATCAGAGAATATTCTTTGCGGCATCAGCCATTATCCTGAGCGTCGGCTTGATTCTGTTCGGAATTGTGAGTGGAGTTGTGCCGGTCGTTCTTCTCATGCTCGTTCTGCCGCTTCTGGTGGACGTTCCGTCTGTCATACTTTCAAAGTATGAGAACGACCTCATCGACAAAATGGGTGCCGAAAGCAACCGCGCGACCGTCTTGTCGGTATTCAGCATGGGCGGAAGCCTCCCCGAGGTAGCGATGCTTTTAGTGTCATCCGCACTGTCGGGAGCGGGGACGGCAGTCTGCTTTATAGCCTTGGGCGTTGCAATAATTCTTCTTTTACCTATATTTTATCTTGACAAATTGCACAAAAAATGATATTATGTAATATTGGATATGTCTAAAATAAATATTTTATGGAGGAAACATTACTCATGAGCAGTTACAAGGATTTAAGAATTGTAGATAACTTCTACCAGACCTCGGCGTTCTTCCCGATGCCGACGATGATGATTGGCACCATTGCTGACGACGGAAGCACGACATTTGGTCCCTACTCCCTCTGTTCGCCCTACTATGTCGCGGGCAAGGGATATTATGCAATGATTCTCAATTGCCGCAATTCGTCGAATACGGCGCAGAACATCCTGAAGAGAAAGAGATGCACACTTAACTTCATCTATGACGACAAGAGGCTCTTCAAGGAGGCTGTCAGAATGGGCTGGCCCGGCGACACTCCCGAGGAGAAGATGAAGGACTGCAAGTTCACCCTCGAGGACGGTCTTCTCAAGGAAGCCGACCCGAACGGGACATACCCGCAGGTCATCAAGGAGTGCTTCCAGGTGTTTGAGTGCGTCTGGATGGACACTCTTGACAATGCGCAGGACGACCAGCCGGGCGAGCTCCACGGCTACCCCGGACCCTACCACGATTTCAACGGAATCACCTCCGAGTTCGGTGCGCACTTCATCCTCAAAATCGAGAAGATTCTCATGAAGGAGAAGCACTACAACGCAATCATCAACGGCGTCAAGGCTTCCGGCTTCCCGAAGGTTCCTGTTGACTACGGCTACCGCGATTCAAAGAACTTCTGGTATACCCACTTCTCCCGCCCGATTCCTGAACTTCTGCCTATCCGTGAGGGCAACCTTGACTCGGTCAAGTATGCCGCAAAGAGAATCGACCCGGATGTACAGTTCACCGATGAAGCTTGCATGAAATTAATCAACGTCCCGAGAATCTTCCTCCCGACTGCCTTAAAGGGCTGTGTTGACTGGGCAAAGCAGAACGGTGTCACCCTCATCACCGAGGAGCACATGAACATCATCAACGACAAGCGTTCCAAAGAAAAGAACAAGTAATCAGAGAGGAGAAACAGTATGAAAGTAGTTTTGGCAGGAGCTTATGGAAAGCTCGGCAGTGAAATCCTCAAGTCGCTCGTCTCAAGAGACATCGAAACGGTCGCGGCTGACATGGTTGAAAGAGACATTGAAGGTCTCGACAAGTCAAAATACACCTTCAAAAAGCTTGATGTCACCAATAAAGAGGCGTTGAAGGGTCTTTGCGACGGCGCAGACACGGTCATCACGACTGTTGGTCTGACCGCAACAAGCGCGACCCTCACAAACTATGACATCGACTACAACGGCAACCTCAACCTTTTGGAGGAAGCCAAGAGAGCCGGAGTCACAAAGTTTGTCTACATCTCGGTCATCAAGGCTGACAAGGCTCCCGATGTCCCGATGCTCCACGCAAAGTATCTCTTTGAAGAGAAGCTCAAGGAAAGCGGAATCTCCTATGTTATCCACCGCCCGACCGGCTATTTCTACGACATCGTAAAAGTTTTCAGACCCATGATTGAAAACGGCAAGGTTACGCTTTTAGGCAAAGAGCCGGTTCACGCGAACGTCGTCCACACTCCCGACTTCGCCGAGTTTATAGTAGATCACATCGGCGACAATAACGTCACCTATGATGTAGGCGGCAAGGAAACCTGGTCTTATGAAGAGATCGCAAGAATGTGCTTCGCCGCGGCTGGCAAGGAGCCGGTCATCAAGCGCGCTCCGGCTTGGCTCTTCGACGTTCTGGGAAGCCTCCCTAAGAACAAGAAAAACGGCAAGCAGGCAATACTCAAGTTCTCGAAGTGGACTCTGACAGAAGAGATGGTCGGCGACACCTGCGTCGGCGAATCAAGCTTCAAGGAATACATTAACGAGAGCTTTAAGAAGGAGGGCTAATCTATGGGAATCTGGGGATACGTTGGAATATTCTATCTCGTCAGCCTTATCTGCTGTGCGGTCGGATTCAAGAAGTATGTATACTTCCTGTCGGTCGGCTATGGATTTTCGATAATCGGCTTGGGAGTTGCCTATTTTGCCATCTCACTTGCGAGAGTTTTCGACTGGAATGTATTATCATGCTTCCAGTGTTGTTTGTTCATGATTTACGGTGCAAGGCTTTCCGGCTTCCTGATCAAAAGAGAGCTTAAAAATGGCAATTATCGCAAGGTTCTCAAAGAAGCCACGAAAGAGGACGAAAAGCCGATGCCAGTCTTCGTAAAGATCGCAATCTGGCTCTGCGTCGGTATTCTCTACTTCGCGCAGACCTCGCCTGTCTTCTTCAGAATCTACAATGGCAAGGGTTCAGATGCCGTCCAGCTTGTCGGCATCATTATCAGTGCCGCAGGTATAATTCTTGAAGCCATCTCAGACCAGCAAAAGAGTGCGCAAAAGGCGGAAAACCCGAATATGGTTGCTACCAAGGGGCTGTTCAAGATTGTAAGATGCCCGAATTATTTGGGCGAGATTATCTTCTGGACTGGCGTTCTTGTCGGTTCGCTGAACGCTCTCCACGGAGTCGGACAGTGGCTGACAGCGGTTATAGGCTGGATTCTCATCGTCTTCATCATGTTCAACGGCGCACAGCGTCTCGACCGCCGCCAGGAAAAGAGATACGGCGACATGAAGGAATATCGTGACTACGCCGACCACACGCCGATTATCATTCCGCTGATACCAGTTTATCATGTAGGGAAATACAAATAAATTTGTAGGGGCTGGATACACAGTTGGCTTTGCCAACTGCCCCGCCCGAACCACGAAATCTGCACCACAACGGGCGGATAATATCCGCCCCTACAGGTGTTTCTTAACTACGTTTAACGAAAGGAAAGAATATATGACCATTCCAATGGCAATCGTCGATTACATCCCGGTATGCATGTTTCTCATAGCCGCTGTAATCTTGCAAAGAGACCTCTACAAAAGCATGAGCAAGGGTGCATTCGCGCTCTTCTCGGCAGGAACCATCACCGTTTTCGTCGCCGGATTCTACAAGGCGACATGGAAGCTCCTCTATGCCGCAGGAGTCTGCGACTTCACACCCTTAAACAAATCCTTCTTCCCGATGCAGACGACCGGCTTTGTCCTCGCCGCGCTCGGAATGCTCGCACTCCTCTGCCACAAGCAGGGTGACGATGCTGAGAAGCTCAATTCTGTAGCAATCATCCCGGCTTTGGGAGTCATCCTCACCGCCGCGGCACCGTCGGAATACTCCGGCACGATGATTTTCGTCATGCTGATGGTTCTGGGCGTACTCATCTTGGATGTCGGACTCATCATCATCTCGGCTAAGCATAAGCAAACCCTCGCCGCAGTAATTTACGGAATCTCGTTCGTTTTCGTAATGGGCATGGGCTACCTCTCGTCGAAAGATTTCGCCGAAGCCTCGATGAACTGGATAGCGGAATTCACCAACATCTTAGGACAGGGAACGTTCCTCCTGGCAACATGGATGCTTCATAAAAAGGCGTTGGCGGAGAAGTAAGTTAAGATTTTGGTATGAAATTGCCCCACCGGTATGGTGGGGCTGTTTTTATATCTTGACTATCTGATCTATTTCGTATAGCGGAAGGTTCACAAGACTTTCCTCAACTTTAAAATCAGACATCGACGTACGGACTGCAAGCTCCGGCTTGAACCTCTCCTGATAGGCTTTCAGGCTCTTTGCTTTGAGGTTAACCTCAGCCTTCACTTCAACAGGAATAATATTCTCGCCGGAATCAACAACAAAATCAATCTCGCATGTACTTCGCTCATTGGTGTAGTAGTAAATGCCCAAATCATCAATGGTCTTCAACTGTTGACAGACATACTGCTCAGTGAGTGCACCCTTGAATTCCACAAACATATCGTTACCGTCAAGGAGCACCGACTGGTGAAGTCCCGCCATGCATCCAAGCAAACCGACATCAACCAAGTATAACTTGAACGCCTTCAAATCCTCATACGCTTTTAACGGAATCCCCGCTGAATTCACCCTTGAGACCTTGTGAACAAGCCCGCAGTCGCACAGCCACATGATGGCTGTTTCATAATCCTTCGCTCTTGCCCCTTCGCGGACAAGACCATAGACGAACTTCTTGTTCTCTTTCGCAAGCTGAGAAGGAATACTGTTCCACACCATTCGGATTTTCGGTACAATATCAACAGGAGCGTGCTTCGAGAAATCCTGCTCATAAGCCGTGAGTATCTTCTTCTGAATTTCACGAACCTCATTGAAATCGTGATTTTCAGCGAAGCTCTGAACAGCCTCGGGCATTCCTCCAACAAAATAATACTGCTTCAAAGCGTCGATATATGTTTGTTTGAACGCAGTCACCATCTCAAAGTCCTGTCTCTCAAGAAGCTCAGCAAACTGCTCTTTGCCGGTTGCCATCAGAAATTCTCTGAAAGAGAGCGGGTAGAGCTTCAGAAAATCGACCTTGCCGACCGGAAATGAAGTTCCCTCGTGCAAGGCTATCCCCAAAAGCGAGCCGGCGCAGACGATGTGATATTCTGGTGCGTTTTCACGGAAATATTTAAGAGACGACAAAGCCCTCGGAACCTCCTGAACCTCGTCAAAAATCAGGAGCGTATTCTGAGGATTTATCTTTCTGCCGCAATACAGTTCGATTCCCAAGATAAGCCGCCCAGTGTTCAGATCGCTCGCAAACAGCTCTGCCATCCGTGAGTTTGAATCAAAATTTATATAGACAGTTTCATCATAGGCAACCCGCCCGAATTCCTTCATAAGCCAAGTCTTCCCGACCTGCCGCGCGCCCTCGATAATCAAAGGCTTACGGTGCGCGCTTTCCTTCCATTTCAAAAGCTTTTCGATAGCTACTCTGTACATAATCTCACCTCGCAGTTATAGTATATGTACATTATAACACGTCATTACAAAAATTGCAACGAAAAATGTAGCCAGCACTACACTTTTTGCAAGGAAAAAGTGTGGGTGACTACATTTTTTGCAGGGAATAAGAGTCACATCTTTGCCGTCGCTGTATTTTCCGGTACAGGCAGATACGAATACTCTTCCGGAAACACCACTTTCGACCAATCAATCTTTCTTGCAAAATAAACTATCTCAGAATACTTTTCTTCACTTATCTTCTTTCTGTATGTAGCAATTACTCTGACATAGTCTGAGACGTTATTTCTGAGGTCTTCTTTAAGAACCGTATTGGGAATGTACTCTCCGCTTTCTTCATCCTTTACAAACCCCACACATGCTTTTGTACCCCCTGCAAGCTTTTCGGTATACAGTTTCGGACGCATTGAGCTGAAATCGCCAACCATGTTAGCCATCAGGCTTTTGTTTATGATATATGGGAGAATATCAAGCTTCATCGGCGTTGTTCCCTTATCCGAAAACTCAAAATCATCAGGGCTCAACCTATGCGCCAGACAACGCTCATAAAACTCCGCCGCAGAAAACATTGGCATACCATTCTGATTATTTGTAGTTGGTCTCAAACCGGTCATGTGCATATAACTGTAGTCGTGAAATGTCACTTCAACATAGGAAATCCGCTTGTGCTTGTCCATGCAAACAAATAAGAGATTCCGATTATTCAGTTCATCCCGATACTTTTCAGCACAACTTACTACCGTATCGATAGCATCTTTCTTAGAATACTGCATTGTGGTCTCCAAAACTAAAATAAAAGGAGACAGCCCACGATACCGCGGTATCGCTCGACTTTCTCCTTAATAACTGGTTTTTCTGTCGTCCGCCGACTCTCAGTTCCTTCCGGCACAAACCGTTCTACTGCATCGCTTCGGGTTTTTCCGTTGCCCGCCAACTCTCCGGTCCAAAGCCCGGCATCACTTTCGGATTTTAGGTGCCAGTCGCACCGACGGGATGTCGCCCGCCTTCCTACTTATATTATACCCAATAGGAAGTGAAAAAGCAATCAGAATCTTTGTAAATTTTCTATGAACGAAAACTTACAAGTTCCCTCACTCTTCCCCATCCTCCTCCGGCATATCCCAGTTATGATACACCTGCTGGACGTCGTCGTTGTCGTCGAGGGCGTCTAAGAGGAGTCCCATGAACTTGAGCTGGTTCTCGTCCGTAAGGGTGGTATAGGTCGAGGGGATCATTGTGTCCTCTGCTGAAACGAGCTTATAACCGAGTCCTGAGAGGGTTTCCGAAATCTTATAGACGTCGTTCGGGTCGGTTGTGACCTCAATCATCTCGTCTTCTACATTGAAGTCGTTCGCACCTGCGTCGAAGCAGTCCTCCATCAGCTTGTCCTCGTCAACGCCGTCATTCTCAAGGACAATAACGCCCTTGCGAGTGAACATGAAGGAAACACAGCCGGTAGTGCCCATATTTCCGCCAAACTTGTCAAAATAGTGGCGGACATCGGCGGCTGTACGGTTCTTGTTGTCCGTCAGGCACTCGACGATGATTGCGACTCCGCCAGGACCATAGCCCTCATAAACCATCGTCTCGTAGCTATTCTTGTCGTTGTCGCCGGCGGCTTTCTTGATAACACGCTCGATGTTGTCGTTCGGGACGTTGTTCGCCTTAGCCTTGGCAATCAGGTCTCTCAGCTTGGAGTTGGACGCAGGGTCAGGACCTCCCTCCTTGACGCAGACGGTAATCTCTCTGCCCATACGTGTGAAGACCTTAGCCTTCGCGCCGTCAGCGATCTCTTTCTTGCGCTTGATGTTGTTCCACTTTGAATGTCCTGACATGTAAATCTCTCCAATTCATGTATAATGCGTAATTCGTAATGCGTAATGCGTAATTACGCTAAAGTCCATATAGTGTCAAATAGTTCGCGAACCCGCTCAGTTTCTCCAATCAGATACAGATACCCGAAAAGGCACTCGAGGGCAGTAGCTGTTCTGTATTCACGGACGCTTGAATGCTTCGGGGGAGTTATCCCTCCGGCATTTCTTCCTCGGCGGAAGATGTCCGATTCCTCTTCCGTGAGAAGCGGAAGAATTTTCTCGCACGCGGCGGACTGAAACTCGCAACAGACGTACTTTACAGTAAGACTGTGGAGCTTCCCCGCGGGCATATTCGCGCTTAAAATCAGCTTTTCTCTTACCAACTGCTCATAGACGCTGTCGCCCATGAACGCGAGAGCCAAAGGGCTATAGAGCCCTGCTTCCTTTTTATCCAAAGCCTTGAACGACATTCCATCCTCCAAAGCTACTTGACGTAGTCAAACTCATAGCCGCAGACGGAAACGGTGTCGCCGTCCGAAACTCCCAAGCTTTCAAGCTCCGCGATGATTCCGCTCGACTGCAATACCAGCTCAAAATGCTGGAGCGACTCGTAGTCGTTCGGATCAATCATCCGGATGATTCCTTCAAGCCAGTCTGCGTCTACAAAGTAGACACCATCCTCGACAGTGACCTCGAAGCTTCTGTCCTTCGCCAGTTCCTCCGGATTCCACTCCGGCACTGAATCAGGCTCAAAGACCTTGAGCGGTGGAAGCTTTGCAAGCTCCTCGGCGCAGTAGGCAACCAGCTCTTTCGTGCCCTTGGTTGTTGCGGCGGAAATCTCGAAAATCGGCAGTCCCAAGTCCTCGATATACTCCCTGAACCTTGCCATCTGCTCCTCAGTTGCCATGTCGCACTTGTTTGCGGCTACGACCTGAGGTGCGTTCGCTAAATCCTCGCTGAAATTGGCGAGCTCCCTGTTTATCGCTTCATAGTCCTCGATGGGGTCTCTGCCCTCTGAGCCTGAAACGTCCACAACATGGACTATCAAACGGCATCTCTCGACATGTCTTAAGAACTCGTGCCCAAGCCCGACACCTTCGCTTGCACCTTCGATTAGTCCCGGAATATCTGCCATGACAAACGAATTGCCCTCGTCAACCTTGACAACTCCCAAAACAGGGGTGAGCGTCGTGAAGTGATAGTTCGCAATCTTCGGCTTTGCCGCGGAAACCACAGAAATAAGCGTCGACTTTCCGACGTTCGGGAAGCCGACCAAGCCGACGTCCGCCAGTAACTTCAGTTCAAGCTTGAGGTCTAACTTCTGCCCCTTGAAACCGGGCTTTGCAAACCTTGGAATCTGCCTTGTGGGGGTGGCAAAATGAGCATTTCCTCTGCCGCCCTTGCCGCCCTTTGCGATCACAACCGGCTCATCGCCCGACAAATCTGCGATGATTCTGCCGCTTTCACGCTCACGGACCACAGTTCCTCTCGGAACCTTTATCACGAGGTCGGGAGCACTCTTGCCAAAGCAGTTTCCCGAGCCTCCGTTACCGCCCTTTTCGGCAGAGAATTTTCTCTTGTAGCGGAAGTCGATAAGGGTGTTCATGTTGTCGTCCACTTTAAAGACAATGTCGCCGCCCTTGCCGCCGTCGCCGCCGTCGGGACCACCTGCCGCGATGTACTTTTCTCTGTGGAAAGACACGCACCCGTCCCCGCCGTCTCCGGCTTCAACGGAAATATTAACTTCATCTACGAACACTCTAACACCTCCGGGGTAATTCATAATTCGTAATGCGTAATTCGTAATGCGTAATTCGTAATTATTGAGCTTCAAATCCGTCGGCAAAGCCGACCCACGTGAAACCCCTCAGTCGCGCTTCGCGCGCCAGCTCCGGAAGTTCGCTTGCGAACTTCTCGTCAGAGGGAGCCTTTTTTGTAGTCTCTCGCAGGCTTTTACCTGAGGCAGTCATAGCCTCCCCTGAAAGGGGAGGGGACCGCCGCGCAAAGCGCGGTGGTGGAGGGGTTTCTGCAAGCGAAGCCTACACCCCATCGCGAATTTTGCATCCAAAAAATGTCCCCAAGCAAGGAGCTTGGGGGACAATCTTATTTTTCTACAGGATAAACGCTTACCTGCTTCCTGTCACGACCCAATCTTTCAAACCTTACTACACCGTCTACCTTTGCATAGAGGGTATCGTCTGAGCCGATGCCTACGTTGTGACCGGGATGGATATGCGTTCCTCTCTGGCGATAGAGGATGTTGCCCGCAGGTACGAACTGACCGTCAGCTCTCTTTGCGCCTAATCTTTTTGATTCGGACTCACGTCCGTTCTTGGTCGAGCTTGCTCCCTTTTTATGAGCGAAGAACTGCATACTTAATCTTAACATTTTATTTCACCGCTTTCTGAATTCAATAGAAGTCCGCTCTGTGGCTATTTCACCACAACAGCTACGTTGTCGGGGTATTCTTCACTCAAGGCTTCCAAGTGCTCTTTAAGAGCTCCTATAAGCCTGTCTGCATTCTCCGACTTCTCATTTACCGTGAACTTTACCGTGTCGTCAATGACCTCGGTACTGCCATTCACATTGAAGCCGTCAATGCTCATATTCACAGTCAGCATGACTGCTGAGGAAACGGCGGCGCACACTATGTCGCTCCCCGCTTCCGAATATCCCGAATGTCCCGAGACGGAAAAGCCACTGTAGCTCCCCTCCCCGGAAACTTTAAATAACGCCGTTATCATTTATTACGCCTTGATAGCTTCGATTCTCACCTGAGTGTAGGGCTGTCTGTGACCCTGCTTCTTGTGAGAAGAGCCCTTCTTGGGCTTGTAGGTGAAAACGGTAATCTTCTTAGCCTTGCCGTTCTTAAGAACCTTGGCATCAACGGTTGCGCCCTCAACATAGGGAGTACCTACAGAAGTTGTCTCGCCATCGGAGAGAACAACGACCTTGTCGAAGGTAACCTCTTCGTCAGCTTCTACGGGAAGCTTCTCAACAAAGACAATATCGCCCTCGTGAACCTGATACTGCTTTCCGCCTGTTTCAATTACTGCATACATTTCTCGGCACCTGCCTTTACTATAAAACTCGCTATGCGGCGGTGAGAAACAGATCCTTCGGATCTGAGCAGTTCCTTCGGAACTGCAACTCTTTAGAGCTTTCTGCTTGACAACCGACCATACGCGGCTTAAAAATTATACTACATTGCGGGGTCAAATGCAACCGAAAAGAGGGATTGTTCACAGAAAATTTACAATTTGCGGAGGAAACCCCTCCACCGGCTTCGCCGGTCCCCTCCCCTTTCAGGGGAGGCTTTTAGACCCCTATTACCACTAACTTTCCATCCTCAGCCGTCAGATTAA
Organism: Oscillospiraceae bacterium; assembly: GCA_021202155.1. Classification (GTDB taxonomy): domain Bacteria; phylum Bacillota; class Clostridia; order Oscillospirales; family Ruminococcaceae; genus Faeciplasma. Next base: position 48,234 of record JAJQDP010000005.1, read on the forward strand.
TCGTCCTGATCTTAATCTCTCCGGAATCGACAATCAGATTTGCTATCTTGTCCTCGACTTCACGGCGGATGATTCTTCTTATATCACGCGCACCATACTGCTCGGAGATGGCAATATGGGCTATCGCTTCCTCGGCGGCTCTATCGTAATTGAACATGATGAGCTTTTCGGAGAGAGGCGCGACCATTTCGCCGAGCATGAGGTGGGCGATGTCGGCGTAATCCTTCTCTGTGAGCGGATTGAAGACGACAATCTCATCAACACGGCTGATGAACTCGGGGCGAAGGAACTCGCGGAGTCCCTTGATAGCCCTTTCCTTTGAAGCCTGCGCCTGGGTTCTGTCGAATCCGATTCCAAAGCTCTTGTCGGTCGAACCGGCGTTACTGGTCATGATTATAACTGTGTGCTCAAATGAGACGCTTCTGCCCTGCGCGTCGTTGACCTTGCCCTCGTCAAGAATCTGGAGAAGTATATTCATAACATCCGGATGAGCCTTCTCTATCTCATCGAACAGAACTACTGAATAAGGCTTTCTTCTGACCTTTTCTGTCAGTTGTCCCGCCTCGTCATAGCCGACATAACCCGGAGGCGAGCCGATGAGCCTTGAAACCGTGTGCTTCTCCATATACTCGGACATGTCAATCCTGACAAGCGGCTCTGTCGCGTCAAAGAGCTCAGCCGCAAGGACTTTTGCAAGCTCCGTCTTTCCGACGCCTGTAGGACCTACGAAAATGAAGGATGCAGGTCTCTGGCGGGACGTGAGCTGGACGCGTGTGCGCTTGATTGCGTTGCAGACGAGGTCAACTGCCTCCGGCTGACCGACAATTTTCGCTGAAAGTGCATCGTGAAGCCCACGAATCTTGTCGTACTCGGTCTCCACTATCTTGTTTGCAGGAATACCCGTCCAGAGTTCTATCACTCTTGAGAGGTCTTCCTCGTTTACGTAAACCTTGTCGGCGGCTTCCTGAGCCTGGGCGCAGTCGTTTTCAAGCTGTGAGAGTCCTGCCTTCGCCTCGGCTATCTTCTCATAATCGGGGTTCTCAGCCTCCTCAAGCTTACTTACTTCCTCCTTCTTTGCGGCAAGCTGGTCGTTAAGCTCCGCCACTCTTGAGATTTCGGGGGAGCGGATACTCGCGCCGGCGCAAGCCTCATCCAAAAGGTCGATAGCCTTGTCCGGGAGGAAGCGGTCGTTGATGTATCTTTCCGACAGAACTGCGCACATTCTGAGTGCCGAGTCGGTTATCTTCACGCGGTGGTAGTCCTCATAGTACTTTCTGATTCCGAAAAGCACCTGGACGGTGTCGTCAACAGTAGGCTCGGCGACGGTGACCGGCTGGAATCTGCGCTCAAGAGCACTGTCTTTTTCGATATACTTTCTGTACTCCTCGAAGGTGGTCGCTCCGATGACCTGAACCTCACTTCTTGAGAGCGCGGGCTTAAGGATATTCGCGGCGTTCATCGTGCCGTCATTGTCGCCCGTCCCGACGAGTCTATGTACCTCGTCGATGAAGAGGATGACGTTTCCTTCCCGCTTGACCTCTTCAATAAGCCCCTTCATCCTTGACTCGAACTGTCCGCGGAACTGAGTTCCTGCAACCAGAGCGGTCAAATCAAGAAGGTAAATCTGCTTATTCTTGATGCTGTAAGGGACGTCGCCGGAAACAATCTTCTGTGCGATTCCCTCGGCGATTGCGGTCTTTCCGACACCAGGCTCGCCGATAAGGCAGGGGTTATTCTTCTGCCTGCGGGAGAGAATCTGGATGACGCGGTCGATTTCCTTCTCTCTTCCGATAATCCGGTCAAGCTTTCCGGAAGCGGCACGGTCGTTTAAATTGGTGCAGTAGGTACCTAAGTACTTGAGCTCCTTCTTCTTATCAGCCTTTTCCTGCTTGCGGGATTTCTTGGTCTGTCCGGAGGTCTGCTCAGGGCTCCCCTGCTGTGAATCGGGAAGAGTGTTCTGCACTCCGTTCTGGTTCAGCATGTTAGGGTCGATTTTACTCATAAGGTCGGCGATAAAGCTCGGCATTGCGTTGGAAATTCCGCCCATCTCGAATGAATCGCCGTCGGGGTTCATATCCTCTTCGCTGATTTCACTCATAGCTTCAAGGTCTTCGTCGGTTATACCCATCTGCTTCATGTAGTCGTCAATCTGGGCAAGACCCATCTTCTTGGCGCAGACGAGGCATATCCCCTCATTTTTTCTTTCATTGCCTTTCATAGTGGTGATAAACACCGAGGCTTGTCTTTTTTTGCATCTTGTACAAATCATCTATACTTTTATCTCCATTAGTCAATTCACGCTACGCGCCCTCTCAGGCGACTGAGAGGGCGACGCGAAGCGTCGTGTTTTATGCCAAAAAGTTCAGCTCGTAAAAATACTTGAATATATACGTCAGCTCTATTGTATCGGTATTCAGGAAGATGAGCGAATCGCCGCTGACGTTGACGATCAGCTTGAGCAGTAGTGCCAGTCCGTATACCGTGACAAGACCCTCAACCGCGCCTAAGACCGCGCCCAAAAGCACATTCAGAGCACCAAGTATCGGAATCTTATTTGCAAATTTAAACAGGTTCGAGACAGGATTTATAACCAGTCTCAGGATGAAGAGAAGTACCAAGAACACAACTATTTTGAGTGCGAACTCGATGATAGGTCGGACTATCTCCTCTTCTGCCGTGGCGGCTGTCTCCTCGGCTGAGCCGGTCAGGAAGACGTTCACAACCTCCGACATGTCGCCTGTCGCCGCTCCAAGGGTCTCAAGAGCGTTTATGATGTAATCGCTGAACAGGAAGCTCTCAACCTCACTCGTGACAGAGCTCTCAACTCCCGAAGCGATTGTGGACTTGGAATCCTGCGAGCCGTTCTCGCGGAGGGTGTCCGCAAGCTCATTGAAGAAGTCGGAAGCCTCCGCGATGAGGTCTCCTATTTCGCTGTCCGACACTGTCGTGCCGTAGTCTCCGTCTGTCAGAGCCTCGGAAACTACCGTTACCGGGTCTTTTTCGGAAGCAGTCTCGGTAAGCGTGTCTATAACCGTCTCGTGGATGAAGTTATCGTAGATGAGCGGCGACAAAGCCTCCGCTCCGAACCAGCTCACAAAGAACGCCGCAACAATCAGGATAGCATAGACGGCACTCTTGAGAAAGCCCCTTTTTGAGCCCTGATACAGCGCGATGAGGATTATTCCCACTACGCAGACGTCGTAGAATATATAAAGGTAATCAGTCATTTGGTCTCCTTAGCTTTTTCTATCAGTCAAGAGCCGCCTTCACGACACTCCGGTAGTTCAGAAGTATAGCGTTGTCATTGTAGATGACAAACGACGTGTACTCCCCACCAAGAGAGGTTGTGCTCTTAAGCTCTCCCGAGGAATCGAGGCGGTACAGCTCGGACGCGGTATTGAGATACACTTCCCCATCGTCCACCAAGACGTATCTCACCTCTTCATTATAAGTAATTTCCGCCGTTTCGTCAAGTCCTGCCTCAAAAATAGCTACTACGTTCTCATCGCTTCCCGGTTTCTCAAAGGTTATCACGCAGACGTCGTCCTTGGCGGAAAAGCCACTTATGTCGTAGGTGTAATCATAGGTATAGCTCACGGTGCAGTCGCTCGAAAGAAGATACATCTCATCGCTTCCGACAAGCCAGATTTCGTCGTCATCGGTGAACTCAATGTCGAGTACCAAGGTTTCGATGGCGGAGGATTTCGCCTGAATCTCGGTCGAGCTGAAATCAAGGACGTTGACAACAGTCTTGATGATTCCGCCGGAGGCATAGATACTCGCAACGGCACAGCCTGAGCCGGAGTCGTTCATGGCAACTGCCATGATATAGTTCCCGTCAGCCCAGTGGAAAATCTCGGTTCCGTTCTTGTCGTAGATTGTGAGGTAGGACACGTACTTGTCGGTCGAGGTCACAACCGCGATGTTGCCCTTCTCGCCAAGCTCTGCGAACAGGATCTGGTCTTCAAGCTTCTTTTCAAATATCTCGTTGCGGCGACCTATGACCATCAGGCTATAGCCGCCCATGTCATAGACGAGTGCCCTCGTCGAGGTCGCCTCAACAGTCGGTGTGCCGTATGGCGCGTAGACCGACTGGATGGTAGCACCGGATATATCATAGGTTGTGATGGAGGTATCGGAGAACATCACCCAGCAATCGCGCATAGCACCAATCGAGACGTTGGAACGGCTGGAAACGTCAAACGGGAAGTTCGACTCCTCCTCTTCCTCCTCCAATGTGGTCGAGGTGGCTGACTCGTAGCTCTCTTCAAGGATATTCTCAAAGTATGGCAACCAGCCATCGCGGGAAATATACACCAAAAGCACGACGACGAGCATCGCCACAACAGCGGTAAGTCTTCTGAAAATCCGCTTGGTTCTGCGGCTTCTGCGGAGCTTCTTTATGTCGGTTTCATAGGAATTTATCGAGGACACCCGGGTGCCTCCTCTCAGTAGAAAACTTTGTTTAAATATAGCCCGTGTGGGGGAACTGTTTTGCCTGCTCTTGTTCTGTCGCAGGCGGCGATAATCTTGGGGATGGAGTCCCGGGGAAGCTTGTCATCGTTGATAAAGAGAAGCGTCCCGACCATAATTCTCACCATGTTGTAAAGGAATCCGTCGCCGCTGACCTTGAAGATAACCAAATCCCCTTCGCGCCCGACCGAGAAATCATAGATGGTTCTCACTGTCTCTTTCTTGTCGGTATCTGTCGAACAGAACGACTTGAAGTCGTGCGTGCCAATAAAATCTTTCGAGGCTTTGTCAAGCTTCTCCGCATCAATCGGATACCAGCTTCTGAACCATAAATCCTCATGAAAAGCCGAGCGAATCTCCGAATTGTGGATGATGTACTTGTACTCCTTTCCCTTGCAGGAGTACCTCGCGTGGAAGTCGTCGGGGACTTTTTCGCACCCCCGGATGGCTATATCCTTCGGCAAAACGCCATTAAGCCCGAATATTATCCCTCTCTCGTCGATACTGTTTTCAAGAGCACATGAAAAGGCATATTCGTTTGCGTGAACCCCGGCATCCGTCCTTGAACAGCCGTCGATTGAGACCTTCTCGCCAAGGAGCTTACAGAACCCCTGCTCGACCGTCCCCTGGATGGTTCTGAGCCTCAGGTTATCCGCCTGCTTCTGGAAGCCGTGATAGTTAGTCCCGCGAAAGGACATTGTTACTTTGTAGTTTGTCATATCGGAATAAATATATTTGCAAGAATTATCAGCACCAAGAAAAGCACTGTAACCGCAACGGCAATATAGTCTATGTGTGTGGTCTTGAGTTGCTTCATACGTGTTCTTCCCTCACCGCCGCGGTAGCAACGGCACTCCATCGCAAGAGCCAATTCCTCTGCTCTTCTGAACGCCGAAACAAACAGCGGGATGAGAACAGGGATAAGAGCCTTCGCGCGGTTGATGATTGAGCCGGACTCAAAGTCCGCTCCCCTTGCCTTCTGCGCCGACATAATCTTGTCGGTCTCTTCAATCAGAGTCGGAATAAATCTGAGTGCTATCGTCATCATCATTGCAATCTCGTGCGCCGGGAAGTGGAAAACACGTAGCGGCGAAAGAACCCTCTCGATGGCGTCGGTAAGAGCTATCGGGGAGGTTGTGTACGTGAGAAGCGACGTTCCGCAGATGAGGAAGATGATTCTCACCGCCATGAATATCATCGTTGAGAGCCCGTCATCGGTAATTTTTATGAATCCGAGGCTGAAAATGACGTTTCCGGTGGTGATGAAGAAGAGGTTCAGAATTCCCGTGAAAATGATGACCGGAAGAATCGGCTTGACGCCCTTCACCATCATTTTAATCGGGATTCCCGAAATCACAAAAGCAAATATCAGGAACACAATGCCTATCCCGAGCCCCACAAATCCGCTCGCCGAAAAGAGCATCACTATATATAAAACCGTCAACAAGAGCTTAATTCGCGGGTCAAGGCGATGTAAAACCGATTTTCCCGGAAAATATTGCCCGATAGTTATATCCTTTATCAAGTCCTATTTCTCCTTTTTCTCCTCTAAAAGCCTTAAAACAAGCTTCTTAGCATACCCGGTTGAATATACCTCGTCGTCAAAATCGATTCCAGCTTCTTTCAGCCTGTCGAAAACTCTCGTTATCTGCGGGACGGTGAGCCCCATGCTGTCAAGCTCGCGAACTCTGGCGAATACTTTTTCGGGGGTGTCGAACATGAATATCTTGGAATCGTTCACAACGAGTATTTTTTGTACGGTGTTCGCCACGTCTTCCATCGAGTGGGAGACGAGCATAACGGTCGACTTCTTCTCCTCGTGGTACTCTTTAATCATGCCTAAGATTCGGTCGCGTCCGTGAGGGTCAAGCCCGGCTGTCGGTTCATCCAAGATGAGAACCTTTGGCTCCATAGCCATGACTCCTGCGATGGCAACCCGCCGCTTCTGTCCGCCGGACAAATCGAACGGCGACTTCTGGAGTAATTCCTCTTTCAAGCCCACCAGGCGCATGGTTTCACGCACCCGCCGGTCAATTTCATTCTCGTCAAGACCCATGTTCTTCGGACCGTAGGAGATGTCCTTATAGACGGTGTCCTCGAAAAGCTGGTACTCGGGGTACTGGAAAACGAGTCCGACTTTGAATCGGATGTCGCGGAGTCTCGACTTATCCGCAAAAAGCTCCTCACCGTCGACGAATACCTTGCCGGTGGTGGCTTTCAGAAGACCGTTGAAATGCTGAATAAGGGTGGACTTCCCGGAACCGGTGTGCCCGATAATTCCGATAAGCTCTCCCTCATCAATCTCTAAGTTTATGTCATCCAGAGCTACCTTCCGAAAAGGCGTACCCTCGCCGTAGACGTAACTCAGGTGTTCGGTTTTGATTATACTCAATGGTTTGTCCTCTCTTTACAGCTTCATAGCCGCGGAAACCCCTCCACCGCCGCCTTTTGCGGCGGTCCCCCTCCCCTTTCAGGGGAGGCTTTTACTGCTTCTCTCAGAAGCCTTGATAGAGGCAGTTATAGGCTCCCTCTGAAATGAAGTTCGCAAGCGTACTTCGGGAGCTGTCAGCCGCAGGCTGACTGAGCCTACTTTCAGTAGCTTATACAGTGCCTCATAGCACTCATCTTCATAAATAATATCTTCGGGTAGATTCACTCCGCACTCTATCAGCTCATGCGTGAGCTCGGTTACTTGCGGGACGTCGAGCCCCAGAGATTTAAGCTTCTCAACCTGTGAGAAGACCTTTTTCGGGCAGTCGTCCATGATGATGTTGCCCGAGTCCATGACAACAACCCGCTTCGCTCTTGCCGCTTCGTCCATGTAGTGGGTGATTAAAACTATGGTGACGCCGGACTTGTTGAGTTCAGTTATCGTGGACATTATCTCCCGCCTGCCGATTGGGTCAAGCATGGCGGTCGGCTCATCTAAGACTATGCAGTCGGGCTTCATGGCTAAAACTCCCGCTATTGCAACCCTCTGCTTCTGTCCGCCGGAAAGCTTTGAGGGCGAGTGCTCTCTGTAATCATACATTCCGACCGTCTTCAAAGCCTCGTCAACCCTGCGCCTTATCTCCGACGGCTCAACGCCGATGTTTTCGAGCGCGAATGCGACGTCCTCTTCAACTATTGTCGCGACTATCTGGTTGTCCGGATTCTGGAAGACCATCCCGACGTTACTTCTGATGTCGAAAAGCTTGTCCTCGTCGGCGGTATCCATTCCCGCGACCGTGACCTTTCCCGAGTCAGGAAGGTTTATGGCGTTCAGAAGCTTAGCCAGCGTCGACTTTCCCGAGCCATTATGCCCGAGTACCGCGACAAATTCGCCCTTGTCGATAGAGAGCGAAAGCCCGTGCAGAACCTCGTTTTTCTCGACATTCCCGTTGTCGTCCTCGGTTGTGTATGTGAATGTAACGTTGTCAATATCTATAAAACTCATTATAACCCCTTTAAGTTGAATGCGTAATTCGTAATGCGTAATGCGTAATTAGTCGCGCTTTGCGCGACGCGCCTCAGGCGGCTTCGCCGCCAGCTCCCGAAGCTCGCTTGCGAACTTCATTTCAGAGGGAGCCTATTTTCCTCCTATCACAGCCTCTTGATAGAGGCAGTTATAGCCTCCCCTGAAAGGGGAGGGGGACCGCCGCGCAAAGCGCAGTGGTGGAGGGGTTTACACATGCCAGATAGCCGTACTCCCCGCCGGAAGCGTAAGTCCCGTCGACTCCACAGGGAGTCCTATCTCATCACTGTCAACTTTTCCTCCGAATTTCGGAACTAAGACGCTTGAGAGGATGTAGCCCATGACTGATGCCGATAATCCTGTAGTGTAGCTGTTGAGGACAAAGAAGAGCGGCTTTTCGCTCAGGACTCCTGCTGTGAGCCTGACGAGGTCATAGACGTTGTCTTCAAGCTTCCATATCTCGCCGGAAGGACCTCTCCCGTAGCTTGGCGGGTCCATGATGACTCCCTCATAGCGGCTGGATCTCTTTATTTCGCGCCTGACGAACTTCTCGCAGTCGTCGACTATCCAGCGGATGGGTCTTTCGGAGAGACCGGACAATGCGGCGTTCTCGCGAGCCCACTGAACCATGCCTTTTGAGGCGTCGACGTGGCAGACCTCCGCGCCCGAACCTGAGCAGGCAAGTGTCGCTCCGCCGGTGTAGGCGAAAAGGTTCAGAACCCTGACTTTATCGGTCTTCGCTCTTTCGCTGATAAGCTCTCCGGTCTTCTCCCAGTTTACAGCCTGCTCGGGAAAGAGCCCGGTGTGCTTGAAGCCGGTCGGATGAACCTTGAATTTAAGGCTTCCGAAATACTGCGAGCTGTAGCTCACGTTCCAGCTCTCGGGGAGCTTTTTTAAGTACTCCCACTGTCCGCCGCCCTTGGTTGAGCGGTGATATACTGCGTTCGCACTCTGCCAGAGTGCAGTCTTATCCGTTTTCCAGATGACCTGCGGATCGGGTCGGATGAGCCGAATATCTTTCCAGCTCTCAAGCCTTTCTCCGTCAGATGCGTCAAGTAATCTATAATCCTTCCAGCCGTTAGCTGTTCTCATTGCTACCCTGCTCTCCGATATGCTTCGCGACCGTCTGTGCGGCGGCTTGGGCATATTGATAAATCATCTGCTCGTCCCTGCCCTCAGCCGTAACACGAATCAGCGGCTCGGCAGTCGATTCCCTTATGTAAATTCTTCCGTCGCCCGCTAATTTCTCGGAGCAATAATCTAACATCTCCGTTATCTCGGGGACTTGCTCCCACATATTCTTGCATTCGTGCCTTATCTTCACATCAACGTCTATCGTCGGGTAAGGTGTGAATATCGCGGCGATTTCCGAGAGCTTCCTGCCCGTCTTAGCCATCACCTCAAGCATCCTTGCGGCGGCTAATTCGCCGTCAGCGATGTCGGGAACATTTCCGAATAAGAACCTTCCGCTCGCGTCCGCGCCCAAACTGTAGCCGTCGGTCATAAGCCTGTCGTGAATACATCTCTCCGAAACTCCTGACGCAGTAGAAGTGACGATTCCGTTGTCCTTCGCCCAGCGGAAGAAGCCAAGGTTCGTGGCTCTCGTGACGACGCAGGTGTTGGCGGAAAGTGTCTTCTCCTGCTTCATGAAATATGCAAGTGCCGCAAGCATCCTGTCCGGGTCGACCGGCTCGCCCTTTTCGTCCACCATAAGGCAACGCGAGCCGTCGCCGTCAAGTGCCACTCCGCAGTGTGCGCGGGAATCTGTGACAGCCTTGCTGAGGGCTGTCGGGTCTTCAGTCCCGCAGTCAGCGTTTATGTTGACTCCGTTTGGCGCATTATTTATAAATTTCGCGTTGATTCCGAGTCCTCTGAAGAACTTCTCAGCCGTATCATATGCCGCGCCATTCGCGCAGTCGACGACTATTCTGAGCCTTCCTAAATCCGACTGAATGTCCCGCAGGAGATGCCTGACATAGTCCCACTCGGCGTTCTTTTCAGTCAGGATGTCGCCTAAGTTCTCAGGGCTTGCATTGGGAATCTCTTCGGGAGAATCAAGAACCAGCCTCTCGATTTCATTCTCGATGCTGTCGGGGAGCTTGTCACCCGAGGCAGAGAAGATTCTGATGCCGTTGAATTCGTAGCTGTTGTGGGAAGCGGAGACCATGATTCCGGCGTCAGCACCGTACTTGACAGTTAAGTACGCTACAGCCGGCGTCGGGACGACTCCAAGGAGGTCAGCATTCCCTCCGACAGAGCAGATTCCGGCAATCAGCGATGACTCCAAAATCTTGCAGGAGGAGCGGGTGTCCTTCCCGATAAGAATTTTCGCCCGGCGATGGTTTTTCTTTGAAAGCTCACTTGCACAGGCTCTTCCGATGGCCATGGCTAATTCACAGCTTATGTCGCCAAGGGCCTCGCCCTTCACAGCACCATCAGCACCGAATAATCTTCCCATAATATCAGCCCCAGTCTTTTTTGAGTTATAGCATAGTCTGTCCGTCGCGCAATAAGCCCAAGTGTTTGTATGCCAAATCAGTGGCGCAACGCCCTCTTGGAGTTCTTGCGATGAAGCCAAGCTGCATTAAGTACGGCTCGCAGACATCTTCAAGCGTTACCGCCTCTTCTCCTATTGCGGAGGCAAGGGTGTCAAGACCGACCGGTCCGCCGTTGTAGCCCTTTATAATCATATTGAGCATACGCTTATCCATCGTGTCAAGCCCGAGGGAGTCAATCTCCATCCGGTCAAGAGCGATTTTCGCAATCTCAAGGGTAATAGTTCCGTTACCCATGACGTCGGCGAAATCGCGGACTCGCTTGAGAAGCCTGTTTGCGATTCTTGGCGTTCCTCTTGAACGCTTTGCAATCTCCATCGCGCCTTCACGGTCGCAGATGACGCCCAAAATTGTCGCCGAGCGCATGATAATCTCGCAGAGCTCTTCGTGAGTGTAGAGCTCAAGTCTCTGTGAGATTCCGAACCGGTCTCTTAAGGGAGACGTGAGCTGTCCCGCTCTCGTGGTAGCTCCTATCAGCGTAAATCTCGGTACATCAAGGCGGATAGTACGCGCACCCGCGCCCTTTCCGATGATGATGTCGACCGCGAAATCCTCCATCGCGGGGTACAGAACCTCCTCAATTTCGCGAGGAATCCGGTGAATCTCGTCTATAAAGAGGACGTCGCCCGCCTGAAGGTTCGTCAGGATTGCGACGATGTCGCCCGGCTTCGTGATAGCCGGTCCTGAAGTTATGCGTATATTAACGCCCATTTCGTGGGCAATTATCGCCGAAAGAGTGGTCTTTCCGAGTCCGGGAGGTCCATAGAGAAGGACATGGTCGAGCGGCTCTCCGCGCTTTTTCGCGGCGTCGATGTATATCTTCATGTTCTCCTTGACCTTTTCCTGACCGATGTACTCGTTCAAGGTTTTCGGTCGGAGGGAGAGCTCCGCCTCGTCGACATCCTCGGCTAAAACCTCGGTCCCGACAAGCCTTTTTTCAAGGTCAAATTCCTTTGATTCGATCACATTCCTTCACCTCCTCAGAATCTTCCCGATGCAAGAGTCCTGAGTGCTCTCTTGATGATTTCGTCTGTTTCGAGTTCTCCCGGGCACTTCGCGACTGCCTGCGCCGACTCCGACTGGCTGTAGCCGAGTACCACCAGGGCGGCAATCGCCTCAGCCTTGTTATTGTCACCGACAGCGGCAGTAATCGCGCCGACTTCTCCGGTTTCGTCCAAGACTGCTCCCTTTGCGACCTTGTCTTTTAATTCCATAACGATTCTCTGAGCGATTTTCCCGCCGATTCCCTTGACTTTTGAAAATGCTTTTGTATCATCCGACGCTATCGCAAGAGCGACAGAGGCTGGGGTCAGGCTTGAAAGAATCGCAAGAGCGTACTTTGCGCCGACTCCGCTGACAGAGGTGAGAAGCTTGAAGCACTCAAGCTCATCCTTCGTGAAGAAGCCGAACAAATCTATTGCGTCCTCCCGAACAGCCATGTAGGTATAGAGCGTGCAGGAGGTGAGGTTCGAGACGGATGTTATCGTGTTCATTGTTGTCTTGCAGGCATAGCCGACTCCCCCGCATTCGATGACGCAGAGGTCGGGCTCGGTGTGTATTATATTTCCGGTAAGGCTGTAAATCATTTTTAAGTTCCGTTCTGCCGGAAACCGGCGTTAATTCAGTCCGAAAACCTTTGAAGTGGCGTAGTGACCGTGAGTGATGGCAAGAGCCAAGGCGTCGGCGGCATCGTCCGGCTTCGGGATTTCCTTCAAATTCAGGATTGAGCGGGTCATCTCCTGAACCTGCTTCTTCTCCGCCCTGCCGTAGCCGACAACCGAGTTTTTGACCTGGAGCGGCGTATATTCGTAAATTTTGACACCATGCGTGTTTGCGGAAAGGAGGATAACTCCCCTTGCCTGCGCCACGTCGATGGCGGTCGTGTGGTTGGTGTTGAAGTAGAGCTTTTCAAGGGAGATAGCGTCCGGCTTGTAGGTCTCCAAGAGCTCATTCATGTCGTTATAGATGACTCCAAGTCGCTCGTCGAATTGATGGTCGGGAGTAGTTGTAATAGCACCATATCCCTTAACCAGGAAATCTCTTCCGTCATAATCCAAAACTCCGTACCCGACAATCGCATATCCCGGGTCGATTCCAAGTATCCTCATTCTATACCCCACTTTTTAAAATACAATATTACGCCATTTTCTACTTTTCTAAATAGTAATTATAGCCCTAAATGGCGGGGATGTCAAGCTTAAGTTATGGTAGTGCACGGTGATGACGTGCCGAAATATTCCTTTCGTATCTCCTACATAACTCGAAAAAGTCATTGACAATATCGGATATATCGTGTATAATAGTATCGTAGAGTAAATGCGGGGGATAAGTATGGGAAAAATAACGATTGAATTTTACAGTTTGCAAGATGGAACAGAACCTGTAAAAGATTTTCTTATGAGTCTTGACGTGAAAATGCGAGCGAAAATGTTGCGCTCTATTGCCTTTTTAGAGGCAAATGGTGCTGATGCAAGAGAACCCGTTTCAAAGCATCTCGGCGACGGTATATTTGAATTAAGAGCCCAATTTGGAAACAATGTAACGAGGGTGTTGTACTTCTTCTTTGTAGGAAATAAGGCAATCCTGACAAATGGATTTATAAAGAAAACGCAGAAAACACCAATCTCAGAAATCGACAAGGCAAAACGCTATAGAGCAGAGTATGCAAGCAGGGAGGATAACAATGACCAACTTCGATGATTTCTTGAATGAACAACTGAAAGATCCGGAATTCAAGGCAGAATATGATGCCCTTGAAGCGGAATATTCATTAATGCAGGCGATAATAGATGCAAGACGCGAGAGCGGTATCACTCAGAATGAGCTTTCTAAACGTACTGGCATTTCTCAGAGCGATATAAGCAAGTTTGAGTGCGGGAACGGCAACCCTTCCATAAAAACGCTGAAACGCCTTGCTGCCGGTATGAACATGAGTCTGAAAATTGAGTTCAAGCCGTTGCCAAGCAGTCAGATTCAATAATGATATTTTCAGTCGGTCGCTCCCCACATGGGGAGCATTTTTCTTTCGCAAAAACATACTTGCTTGGTACAGTCAAATCGTCTTTTCAAAAATTGATTTCTTTTCCTTGACAACTGTCTCATAATCCGTTATAATATTACCATCACAAAATGAAAGGAAGTGTTCGTATGCGGCATGAAGCTATGGTGGCTTCTGGTGGCGCATTGGCGGGGCTTCTCTTTTGTTTCTGTGCGGATTTGCCGATGAGAATTGCGTTTATAGCTATCTCAGCGGCTCTTTTTATTTCGGGTCTCCTTCTTTTGACGGGAAAATTGCGCAAAGCGGTTTCGACCGCTTTTTTATTTATGCTCATTTTCGGAATCTACGGAACTGTCTGGCACTATGTCAGAGTCGACCGGCTTACTGCTCTTTCGGGAGAGACGGTCACCGTCTCAGGAATCGTCACCGACTGCGATGATAGCGACTACGCCGAGGTTACAGTGAGCGGCAATATCGGCGGAGTTCGCGGCAAGGTTGTCGTGTATCTCAGCGGCGTCAGCGTCTCCTCCGGCGACAGAATCACATTCGAGGCGACCGTTTCGGAGCTTTCCGACAGTGGAATTTTCAACGCCGAGTCCTACTACTACCCGAAAGGGATTTTCGTCCGTTGCAGTCAGACCGGCGAAGTTATCGTCGATAAAGCCACCGGAATCTACGCGCTCTATGGAGAGATTCGTGACATGCGTGAGAAGCTGACTACCACCTTCTGCTCGTATGTCGGGCTCGACGAGGGTCAGCTTCTTTCAAGTATGCTCTGCGGAAGGAGCGAGAGCCTTGATGACTCGGTCAGGATTTCCCTCAACCGAAGCGGAATCGGTCATCTCTTGGCTGTTTCCGGTCTCCACGTCAGCATCGTGGCGGCTCTGGTCGCCTTCTTACTCAGACTTCTCAGAGCTCCAAGACCTGTCACATTCGCCGTTTCGGAAGCGATAATGGCTCTCTTCGTCGTCTTTTCCGGGATGAGAACATCAGCGGTTCGGGCGTTTGTCATGATGACAATCTACCTCTTCTCGTTCATAATCCGGCGGGAGTTCGACGCAGAATCGGCTCTTGGAGTCACAATTATTGCCATGCTCGCAGTCTCGCCCTACAGCGTGATAGACGGCTCATTTCTGCTCTCAATCTCGGGAGTTTTCGGAATCAGTGTCGCCGCGCCTGCTGTGTCGAAAGCCTTCGGAATAAGAGGAAAGCTCCCGCGCACGGCAATGTCCGCCATATGTGCCTGGTTTTGCATCCTCCCCGTTTCGGTGTTCATCTTTGACGAGATTTCCTTCGTCTCAGTCCTCACAAATGTAGTGCTGACGCCGTTTTGTACCACGGCACTCGTCCTGTCACTCATATTTGCGGCGACGGGAACTCCCGCGGCACTGTCGTTCCTGATAGAAATCGCCGGATTCATCGCAAGATGGGTGATAAAAATCTGCGGATTCATAAGCGACCTCGGCTTCACATATGTGCCGGTGAAATTCGCCGCTGTCCCGATTCTTGTATTGTCTCTCGCAATAGCTGTGGCTCTGATTCTCATAATCTCAAAGAATGTCCGGCTGGCGTCGTTTTCTGCGCTTGCGGCATTCTGCGCGACTCTCGCTCTCATGTTCGTTTTGGGAGCAACCGACTCGGGGACTACTCACTTAAGAATACTTTCCGATGGCGACGGCTATCTCGTCGCCGTGGTTCAGGGTGGAGAGTGCGTCGC
Organism: Oscillospiraceae bacterium; assembly: GCA_021202155.1. Lineage (GTDB taxonomy): Bacteria > Bacillota > Clostridia > Oscillospirales > Ruminococcaceae > Faeciplasma. The sequence goes on from JAJQDP010000005.1 coordinate 63,431, forward strand.
GGTCGACTCTGACGGCTCATATGGGAGTAATTTAGGCTATATTCTCTCCGAAGAGGGCATCACCGCGGTCGACGCGGTCGCAATCTTAAGTAACGGTGTCGCGAACTATCCGTCCTATCTGAGCCTGTCGGTCTCTCCCGACATCATTCTCTTCGACACAACCGCCTCAACGAAAAGTACCGCTGAAACCGAACTTCTCAAGCTCACCGATGGCACGACCCTCACCCTCGGTGATGCCGAGCTTCTTCTGTCAGGCGACCAGACCACCGTCACCATCGGCGATAAAACCATCACTGTCACCGAGTCGACCATCCCGGAAGACGGGTATTATATTTACATTGCAAACGGCGTCTGTGTGACGAATCTTTATGGCGAGGTCATGGTGGCGACGGATGGGGCGGAGATTGAGCTGACAAAATAAAAAAGCGAAGCAGACTGGTGCTCCGCTTTCTTAATATTCAGCTCCATCCAAGTAGCCAATCTATCACACCCACCGATTTTATCCCATCATAAGAATTGTCCAAACCGGTATTCAGCGACAGAACGATCTTTTCATAATTATCTCCTATTTTTCTCAAGGGCGCAAGTTCTCTTCGACGGACATCCTCACTTGTCATTGATTCTGTGACCTGAATGTAAACCTTTTCATCGGCGTTCGTCGCGATAAAGTCTATCTCCATATTGTCGATTTTTCCTATTGAAACATCATATCCCCGGCGGAGAAGCTCAAAGTAAACAACGTTTTCAAGAGCATGACCACTATCACGATCCCGGAAGCCCAAAAGATAGTTTCTCAAACCCATGTCTACGATGTAATATTTTCCAAGTGTACGAAGATACTCCTTGCCCTTAATGTCAAATCTCTTGATTTCATAGAAGAAGTACGCCTCGGTCAATGCGTTGACATACAGCGACACTGTGTGAGCACTCGGAGCTTCCCTCTTTCCGGTTTCAAGTAAGCCTTCGTTTGCAAGGACATTTCCAATAGACGAAACGGAAATATTACTCCCGATATTATCAGCAAGGAACATCACTATTTTGTTGAGGAGAATGGAATCTGTTATCCTTTTTCCTCCTCTGCGATTTTCGCGTTCTAAAATATCTCGCATGACAACCGTTGAATAAATACCCTCAAGAAGCATCAGTGCTTTCTCTTGATTCAAGCCTACCTCCGCGATACCAGGCATTCCACCAAAGCGCATATATGCCTCAAATGCTTCTTTCAAATCGTAAACTGCACCATTTTTATCTCTCACCTGCTTATGAATTCCACCGAAAGCACTTTCAGATTCAACAACCTCAAAATCATGGAAATACAAAAATTCACTGAAAGAAAGCGGAAGCATACGGATTTCAACGCATCTTCCTGACAGATAAGTCGAATATTCCGATGAAAGCATATAGGCATTAGAGCCTGTGACATAAATATCACAATTAAAATCTACCCTGAACGAATTTATGGCATCCTCCCATTTGCTGACACGCTGAATCTCATCAAAGAAAAGATACATCCGCTTATCAGAAAGCATATGTTTTTTTACATAGTTATAAAAGCTGTCGACGGTCATATCCTTAAAATCGTACGATTCAAAATTCATTTCAACAATATGATCGTCTGAAATACCTGCCTTTCTTAAGTGTGCCGCCATCAGTTTAAGCAAACTCGATTTTCCGCACCTGCGAATACCGGTCACAACCTTAACCTGCTCTGTGTCCTGAAATGCTATTAACTTTTGCAAATACAAATCTCTCTTCTTTAAATTACGAGAATCTATCATGAAATCGCCTCCCATTTGATAATAGCATAGCACAATTTCAATTATCTGTCAACACTTTCTGCACTCCAGTGCAAAAACTTTTTTATTTCCGGAGTTTCTGCACTGAAATGCAAAAACTTCTGACAGGTTTTGTCAGTCTCTGACCATAATAGACCAAGCCGCAACGCAGTCTTGACCACGTTGCGGCTTGTCTCGTTCTCTTCAAATGTTCCGAAGTAATTTTTTGACCGGTGGGCTATCCTACAAGCTCGCCTGTTTCGATATAGGCGTCGATGATGGCGTTGAGCTCATCAAGGTAGTAGTTGAGCTGGTCGGTATAGGTCGACTTGAGCTGTGCCCAGGTGGAGGAGGCACCTGACTTTATGCCCTGGTCGAACTGGTTGTAAGCACTGTCAAGGCTTGTGCCGAGGTTGCCGTTATAGAACATGATTGTGTTCTCGGCGATTATCTCGTCGCAGATTTCAACCATTTCAAGCATCTCATCAGTCCACATGTAGATTTCCTTGAGCTGCTTGGTGTCGATGTCGATAACCGTCGGGTCAATTATCTTGAATCTCTCGCAAGATGCCAGGAGCGCAACTCCCTCGGGGTTCTCAGCACCCATGACCATCATATATCCGGTCGGGATGGAGTTGAGGTAATAGACTCCGTCGCCGTCTTCATATCTCGGGAGCGGAACGAACATGACTTCTCCTGCCTCGATGTCGCCCCAGATGGAGTTCATCTCATCAACAGGCATTGTCAGGTCACTTATTGTGCAGATTGAGAAGAGGCAAAGACCCTCCTTGACGCCTGCACCGCACTGGTGATCGTTTCTTCCGACAGAGTAGCTTGAACCCTGGTGATATGTACAGCCGTTCTTTACGAGGTCATACATGAGGTTCTCGGCGATTTCGATGAGCGGGTCGTCAAGATTTGCATAGAAGTGTCCGTCTTCGTCCTTCATGATTATCGTTCTTCCGGTAGACTCCTCACAGATTGCTCTGTGGTAGTACCAGCCGTCGAGAGCGTATCTGTCCTCATCTTCGTCTGAGAACTCGATGCACATTTCGTAAAATACTTCCCAGGTCCACTCGTCGTTGTAGTAGAGTTCTGCCGGGTCGTCGAAGCCCCATTCCTCGATAACTCTGCGGTTATAAGGGCATACCATTCTTGGCGAGATGTCGGTGACTATTCCGAAATGCAGGTCTCCAAGTGCAAAATACTCTGCGGCATCCGCAACTCCCGCCCAAAGAGGTTCTGTGTAGTCGATATAGTCGTCAATCGGCTGGTACATTCCCTTCATGCAGTTATAAGGGAAGGTCGCTGTGTTGGAGGTTCCTGCAGGGGCAAAGTCGGGCGACTGGCTCGAAAGAATCAGGTTCGCAAGGTCGTCATTGCGGTTTGAATAGCTCGTCTCAATCCACTCAACCTCGCAACCATACTTCTGGGTGAAGGTGTAGTAACCGGTGTTGACTATTTCGTCCTCACTGTAGTTGTGGAACGAATCAAACCAACTGAACCACTTGACTGTTGTTCCTGCGGCGGAAGTCTCGGCGGCGTCGGGAAGAGTGATTCCGGCGGCGGCTAAGATGGCTTCCGAATCGGAGCTTGAGAGGGTAAGATAAACTATCTCTCTTGACGTGCTTCCGCATCCAACCATGGCGATGACCATGACGATAGCGAAGGCTAATGCTAAAATTCTTCTTCTCATGAATTCGTTTCTCCTTTCGCGATAATAGGATTTTGTGGAGTGAAATTTATGCGACAATATGGGGCTTTTTTTGTCATATTATCTTTTTCTGGTAGCCAAAATCGGGCAGAAAATCACTCGGGCTTATCTTGGAAAGATTTTGCCCCGTTCACAGGTAAACCCGAGTAACTTATCCGCCAAATCACTATGAAAGGCAAATTGGCTTGGTATTAACTGTTACGTATAATTACTTCTTTTTCTTCTTGCCGCCGACTACTACGACTGCAATTACTACTGCCGCAACCACTACGATGACGACGATGACAACTACTACAACTGCTGTCGGGAAGCTTGAGTAGTCGGGATCCTCAGCACCACAGTTGGTGCAGACACCCTTCACGTAGTTATGACCGGTAGCTGTGCCCTCGTCGGTGATGGTGTCGGTCTTGCCGCAACCATTGTCGCACTCAGCGGTCTTGGTTCCGTCCTCGGTGCAGGTAGCATCGTTATTGGAAACATAGTTGGTGAAGCTGTGTCCGAGAGCAGAGCCCTCGTCGGTGACAGTCACTTCCTCGCCGCATACTGAGCAGACGCCGGTCTTGGTGCCATCCTTGGTGCAGGTAGCGTCGTTGTTGGAAACGTACTCGGTGATGGTGTGACCGGTGATACCGCAGTTAGCTCCGCCAGCGGCGATATAATCATCGGTTGTTCCGCCGAACACTTCAATAGTGGTGATTGTCAGGTCAGCGACGTTTACTCCATAGGACGAGCCCTTGAAGTTGAGCTGATAGGTCTCGGTGACGCCCTTGGACTCAGCATCAGTTACTGCAATCTCAAGCCAGAGGTCGAAGTCGCCGGGATTGATGACGGTGATTTCGGAAGCTCTTGACCAGCCGTCAGAAGAGACCATGAAGAGTCTTGTGCTGTCCTCGGTGTTGCCGGCAACGTGGACGAGGACTGTCTCGCCGACTGCATAGGTCTCGGGAAGCACGTAGCAAACCTGCTCGATGTCGACAAAGTTGACGCTTCCGTCGTCAGCATATGTACCATCAGCAGAGAATACGCCAATGTATTCAGCGGTAAGCGGAACGGTGGTCATGACTCCGTCGTCGGACGTAGGATACTCAAGGACAACCTCCTCAGCTTCCTCTGTCTCCTCGTCTGCGAATGCAACCACTCCAAGAGTGAGCACCATCATAAGTGCAAGCAAAAGCGCAAATAATTTTTTCATAGTACTTTACATCCTTTCATAATGTTCTCGTAAAAGCTACGATGTTCTTTACATGTATATAATACCTCTGCTTTAGGAATATTTCAACACATATTTCGACCGCAACTACACAAAATCCGACTTTCTAATATCAAATAAAGTCATTGACAAGAACCTGTCGCAAAATGTATAATGATAATAGACAAAAATACTTTTCCGGAGGTGTAAAAATGCTGAATCGTCAGATGGTAATTATAAACAAATCGATTGAGTGTGTGCACTCGTCCTCATCTGAATCGGGCACCTACAATATCGAGAACGTGAACAGCGGGCGGAGTCATCAGAACCTCAAGTTCCACTTCCACGAGGTGTACGAAATCTATCTCTTCCTGAGCGGGGACATCACATATCACGGCGAGGCAGTCAGCAAAAAGCTTGAGCGCGGCGACCTGATTTTGTGCAACCCCTACAGCTTCCACTGCTCACAGCTCATGAGCGAGTGCGACTACGAGAGAATCGTCATCAATATCGACAGAGCGTCGCTACAGAAGATTTCCGCTGGCGGAACCGATCTTTCAAAGTGCTTCGACTCCGACCGCTCCAGCATCAACCTCTACAAGCTGAGCGAGCAGGAAACCGGCAAATTCGTGAAGATTTCCGACATGCTTGAGGATGAGATCCACACGGGCGGCTATGGCTCTGATGCTCTTGTCAGCGCGTACCTTACCGAGCTGATGGTTCTCATCAACCGCCACCGGACATCGGATGTCGTCAGCTCGGACAGCAGTGCCATGCCGGAAATAGTTCTGAACACTCTCAACTACATCAACGAGCACCTGACCGAGGAGGTTTCTCTTGACTCTATCTCAAAAGCCCTCCACCACAACAGCGATTACATCTCAAGGCGTTTCCGCGAGAGCACCCTTCTCACCATCAGCCAGTACACCACAGCAAAAAGGATCATCGCGGCAGAAAAGCTCCTCCTCCAGGGAGTCTCCCCCACCGACGCCTGCTTCTCGACCGGCTTCAATAACTACACCCACTTCGCCCGGACGTTCAAGGAAGTTACCGGCTTGAGCCCGAGGGAGTTCGGGGGAATGCGTAATGCGTAATGCGTAATGCGGAAGTTACACAGTAACTTCTATGCGCAATTGGTCGCCCTGCGGGCGACGCTATTTCAGGCTTCGCCTGAAATAGCACCTCTCAGTCAGCCCGTTGGGCTGACAGCTCCCCTTGAAAAGGGGAGCCAGTAGTCTTCTCCCGAAAGCTTCTACTAAAGCACAAAGTAGCAAAACCAAGTTGTACATCACTCAAAGTCTGCATAGAACGAAAATGGCTCTCCTTTTTTAAGGAGAGCTGTCAGCGAAGCTGACTGAGAGGTGCGCCCACGCAGTGGGCGCGTCGCCGGCAAAGCCGGCGACAGGGAATTCCGCGGAGTGCGTCGGCGACAAAGGGTTTTCCAGTAGGATTTACCCCTCCAACGTATAATAAGTCAAGAAGTTATACATATTCAGCACTTCATCATCGTATGTCTCTTCCCTGTTATTCCACATATTATACTTGTCGAAATAGCCCCAGGTGTTCATTGAGGTGGCGATTTCTGAGGCGTCCTCGATTAGCTGGTACTCGGCGGAGAGGGGGATGCCGGCGTACTCCAAAGTGAGCAAGCTCAGGTAGTTCGCACTGACTATGCCTAAGTTGTCGTCGCCGATGTCGTAGTTCGCCCAGATGACGAACGGGGTCTCGTATCTTGTCAGGAATCCGTTGACGGTTGTGTTCCGGTTCGGGGCTATCTCATCCAAGAACTCGGTCTCGACATTCGGCTGGTGGTCGCCGAAGAAAACAATGATGGTCTTCTCGTCGACATTCTCGAAGTATGTAATAAGCTCCTCCAAAGCCTCGTCTGAGGCTTTTATTAATGAGAGATATTGCTCGGTTTTCGGATAGTCGCCCTCGGTGCTGGTGAGGTGAACTGTCGTCTCAAAGTCGTCGCCGTCGTACTCATAGCCGGAGTGGTTCTGGACGGTCACACCGAAGATGAAGATTCGGTCTGTCGTCTTGTTCTCATACTGCTCTATAATCTGCTGGTAGAAATAGCTGTCGCTGATGAGGGTGCGGATATATTCGACATCGTCGCCAAAGCCCTTCTCCCAGCGGGAAACGCTCACATATTTTGCCTGATAGTCGGTCATGTCCTCGCCGCTTATGAAGTCGTCAAAGCCCATCCAGGCGTAAACCAAGTTTCTCCTCCAGCAAATCTCGTAGAACGGGTGCATAGCAATCGCACTGTAGCCGTACTCCTGAAGATATGTAGCCAAGGACGGGATGTCGTCGGTAATGTGTTGCAAGTAGACATACGACCCGTTCGGCATATACATCATCGAAAGCCCGGTCAGGAACTCGAACTCGGTATTGCAGGTTCCTCCGCCAAGTACGGAAACTAAAACCCTTCCGTGCGGATAGTTGTCGATAAGCGACTCAAAATAGGAGTTGTAGCTCTCGTCGGTCTTGAACTTGCCGACATATGAGAGGTCGGAATAGCTCTCGTTCATGATAACGATGATGTTCGGGAGGTCATCTAATTCCCCCTCAAGCTCCTCATCCGTATACTGCGAGAGATACTGCAGAAGTGCTTCTTCAGAATAGCCCTCTGGCTCGTCGAACTTCATCTTCCGGAAGCCGATGTAGAAGTTGAGGGCTATGCCGTTGACGTTATTGGTTGATTCTGTATCGAAGGTCGAAGTGGAGAATGACGTGTAGTCGATGTTCCAGATGAATATAACACCCGCGACAGTCAATGCAAGAGATGCCAAGCCTGCTCCTGCTCTTACCAGCTTCTTTGGATATGTTATCCTGCACTTCATCGCGAATGCAATCAATAGCACACATGCGGCAGTGCCGATGAGCATATTTGAGTCGAAGTGCCAGTCATCCGGCTTGGTGACACTCATCGCGGTCTGAATCGCATAGAGGTCAGTAGGTACAAGAGGAGTGCCGCGAATCTCTAAAATAATCTGGTTCGCGATGTGTAAAACATAGCTCACGCCGACCATGGCGGTGACCGAAACCCTCACCGACTGGGTCAGCGCGAAAACAGCCACCTGAACGACTGCATAGAAAATAAGGTTGTCAAAGTAGAAATAGTCTGCATAAACGCCCGCTCCGACAATAACTCTCACTGTCTCAAAGCAGAGCACCGGTGCCGCCAAAAAGAATATAAGCGACATTATGCTCCTTGCCCGGTCGCTGATATGAAAATCGGTGAGGAGCGTAAAGAGCATCAGGATATATACGCATGTGAATTTCAGAAGCGAGGAGAAATCAAATGACGAATAGTTTGCGAGTGCGAGTGTAAGTACCACAAGTGCGACGATGATGCCGAAAATGAGTCTTTTAGTTTGCTTGAATCTTATCATTGAAATCTCCATTCCGTGAGGTAAAGTGGCGCGCCCTGAGAGCAGAGCGCGCCATAAGGGTTTTGCGATTAGTCTTCTATTTTTTCAAAGTTTGCGGTGAAGCCGTAGTTTCCCTTGGGATTCACCTTTATCGTGGTGGAGGTGCTCTTGTATGAGCCCGTCCAGCCGGTGAATTCATAGCCTTCATCGGCAACAGCGGTTATTGTTATAGAATATCCCGGCAGGAAGTAGCCGTACCAGTCGCCGTCCTCGTCCAGGGTCAGTTCCACTCCCTCGATATAGACCGTTCCGCCCTCGCCGTCCCAGACAGAGACGCGAATTCTCTTTGTCGTGGTCGAAATTCCAAGGTTGTTCTTGAGAAGGGTCAGGTAGTAGTCATAACGGTTCTGAAGCCAGGTCTTCCAGGAGGAGACATTATTCTTGATTCCGTTCAGGCTCTGCCAGCCGATGTATCTCTTGAAGTGTTGAGCGAGGTAGGGCGAATACTCGTCGTAGTATTCATCCAGGGCGTCTGCCGCGGTATCAGGATCAAATGCGATATTCGCAGTCTTCTCCATCGAAACTATAAACATCTTCATGAAGTCGTCGCTCTCAAGAAGAGAAGTGAGCATTTTCGAGAAGTAACCGTCGCCTGAGAGAAGGCTTGACAAAAGGTCATACTTATAGTCCGCACCGGAGCTGTATAAATCCATCGAATATTCTGTATCATAGAGCATGAACCGCCACTTGCCGTCCTGATAAGTTGAGTCGGTCATATCCGTCGAACGCGACCGCCAGCAAGCCCAGTTGCCCCAGAGCCAGTCCTGGTTGCCGATGTAAATTTCGACCGCCATGTAGTCGGCGAAACTCTCCATATCGAAGAGCTCGCAAGCCTCTTCATAGTACTTGTCAACGCTCATGTCGTGGCTTGTGATGTACTTGATTGCGTCAGAAAGGAGGTCTTCCTCGCCATCCTCGCCCTCTTCAAGCTCGCCAGCCTTCATCATGATGACATCGTCGGAGGGGACTCCATAGTGTGACTCAACATAGTTGTCGTCGTATATCTCGTTAAGAGTGTAAACACCCCAGTACTCGCCGTTAAGGAAGCAGATAACCAGCTCGTCCGCCTGCGTTGCGAAGTTGAAGTCGGTGACAAGTGACTGAGTCCATGCGTCCTTGAACTTGAGGCTGAAGCTGTCGTTTCCGCCGTTACGGATGACGAACTTGCGGTAGCTGAGGATTTCTGTGCCGTCATATTCGGAAGTGTTATTCTCAAAGAGGTCATATTCAAGGGTAGAGTCGCCGTATTCCGAGCGCATATAGAACTTAAGGCTCTTCTGCTGGCTGTCACGCGACCATCCGCCGTGGATTCTCACTCCGCAGTCAACTGCGAACGAAAGAGCAGTGTCCTCAAAATAATCGATGTGCGCGTCTCTCTCCCATTCGATTCCGCGCTGATTATAGTTTGCGGGAGTGCTTCCGTCAAGAGAGCCGGTCGGGTTCGACTTTCTCCACTCGGAGAAGACGTTTCCGGCGACATAGATTCCCGTCTCGTCGTCATAGAGGTCATCGGGGTCGATTACAACCGAGATGACCGAAACGTTGTCATACTTTTCCGAGATGTCCTCGCCGATGAAATATGTGGCGGTCGCGACGTCGCTGACATTTCCGCTCGAATCGACGGCAATAGCTCTGACTACCGTCCCCTGCTCGAACTTGGTCGACGGGAAGAATTCTGACGACTCATCAACCGTCGTGCCCTTTATGTACATGTAGGTGGCACTCTGGCTTGAACGGTCTTTTATGTTGATACTGCCGGAATATTTCGTAGATGAGGTCGTGGGAGTGCTCCCGTCGGTGGTATAATATATCGTAGTGCCAGACTCGGCAGTTATAGTCAGTTTGAAGCTTTCATCATAGAAGCCGCTCTCTTTCGAGAAGGTCGGAGCGGAGACTATCTTCGTGGCATTCGCATTGGACTTTCCGGGGGTTGCGGTGAGGACTGTGAAATCACCCGTTCCGTTCGGGTATCTGCCATAGGTCAAATCTGTCTTGACATCCGGGAGCTCGACACTGTCGATAAGAGTGCCGTCCGCGGCTGTTAAGTAGACCGTCTCGCTTCCGCCGGAGAGCTTGAAGTTTGTGTGAAGTTCGCCGTTTTCTGTCGTGTCCTTGTCGGAGCAGTAGATGATAAGATACCCTCCCGCTTTTATCGTTACGTCCGGAAGAGTCCACTTGAAGGGCTTCTTCTTGCTGTCGGAAACGCCGACGCCCTCAAGGCTTACAGCCTTTGAAGTGGGGTTGTAAATCTCAATCCAGTCGGGGCTGTCTCCGTCAGAGTCAGTCAGACTCTCGTCATTATCCGCGCATACTTCATTTATGACAAGCGCATAGACCCCACTTTTAGCCGCGAAACTTTCGACCGTGAAAGTGTTGACAGAAAGCGAAAAAATGAGTATCATAGTAATAAGAATCCTGAAGGGTCGAACAAGGTGCTTTTTCATAGTAAGGTACCTCCGCGGCAAAACTTAACGCAAATAAAACTCACGCTTTACACTATTATAGCTTATATTGGCGGAGTTTGCAAGAAAAAATGCGTAATTCGTAATGCGTAATGCGTAATTATTTTGAAAGGTAACACCATGAACACTCGAAAGAAAATCTCCACTTACATCTACCAATACGTCCTCATCGCCATCGGGTCGATTATTTACGCTGTGTCGGTCAGCTTGTTTTTAGATCCGAATGAGATTGTGCCGGGAGGGTTTACCGGTATCGCGATGATAATTGGCTACTTTATCCCCTCGGTGCAGACTGGTACTGTTGTGCTCATCCTGAATATCCCGATATTAGCAATAGGAATCTGGAAGTTCGGGGCGAAATTCTTGAGCTCGACTGTATTTGCGGTTGTCCTGTCGTCAGTAGCAATGAATCTTCTTGAACCCTTAGGTCCTCTCACCGAAGACCCGCTTCTGTGCTGTGTTGCGGGAGGATGCCTGATGGCGATAGGGCTTCAGCTCGTCATGATGCAGGGTGCGACAACCGGCGGCACAGACATCATCGTGAAGCTTCTAAGCAAAAAATTCACCGCCATTTCTGGCGGCTCACTCTTCCTGATGGTCGACGGCGCGGTGGTTCTGCTCGCAATAATCACCACCGGAAACATCGACAAGGGTCTCTATGCGGCTCTCTGCATAATCATCTCCTCGGTCGTCACAAATCTTATCTTGAACGGCACGAACGAGGCGAAACTGCTGATTGTTATCAGCGACTTTTCGGAGAAAATTACCTCCCGCCTCATGGAAGAGCTTGATGTCGGCGTCACCCTCCTTGAAGGGCACGGGGCATACTCCCAGAATGCCAAGCGAGTCATCATCTGCGTCGTAAAGAAGTCGGTCATCTCGAAAGCCCTCAAAATAGTCAAAGCCGAAGACGACCGTTCTTTCACGATTGTAACGACAGCGAATGAGGTGTTTGGTGAAGGGTATAAACTCCATGGAGGGGATAATTGGGCGAGCTGAGGCTCTCCAATTAGGAATTCGTAATGCGCAATGCGTAATTGTCACCCTACGGGCGACGCGCCCCTGACGGGGCGCACCTCTCAGTCTGCGCCTTTGGCGCAGCCAGCTCTCCTTGAAAAGGAGAGCCTTTTTGTGCTTATTTGCAAGCTTTTGGTAGAAAGAAAATGGCTCCCCTTTTCAAGGGGAGCTGTCAGCCGTAGGCTGACTGAGAGGTGCGCGAGCCTAAAAGGCGAGTGCGTCGCCAGCTTTGCTGGCGACATCGGGCGGATAATATCCGCCCCTACTTATTTCTGATGCTCAAACCAATTCTCAATATAAGCCGCGATGTGCGGGATGGCTGTTGCGACATCTATTCCTGTTGTGTTGAGACAGAGGTTATAGCCTCTGCGGTCGCCCCAGGGGTAGCGAGCTAAGACTCCATGGCTGGAGGCACGGTCTTTGTCTATCTTCTTGATGGAACGCTCCAACGCCTTGTCGCTCATGTCTTCTCCTGCGTGGGCGCGGGCACGACACCGGGCAAGCTTATCGCTCATCTCGGCATAGACGAACAGCTTGAAGGGGTTCTTGTCCTCCAGAATCACGTCTGCTCCACGCCCAACTATGACGCAGTTGCCCTTTGCGGCAAGCTCCTCGATTACCTCGTGCTGGTGGGAAATCAGGTTCGGAGTTACAGTGTTGATGGACGGAATGTAGGAGAAGGTGTGTGAGATGGTCATGGGATAGTTGAACCTCATCCCGCCTTCAACGGCTCTCTCGACATACTCCTCGTCAAAAGAGCTCTTCTCGGCAATTGCCGAAATAATCTCCCTGTCATAGTAGGCGAAGCCAAGCTCATCTGCAAGACGCTTGCCGACCTCTCTTCCGCCACTGCCGAATTCTCTGCTAACGGTTATTATTTTCATAATCGTCATCCTTTCTGTTTGGATTTTATGAAAACGGCGTTCCAACTTTTCGGTAAATTGTACCTCCGATTTTCCCTTGTTTAACTCGGGTTATCGACCACTCCCATGAAGAGCGGGACTCCCGTTTCGCTGTCATAGACGGCATAGAAGAAGCTTTGATTGAACATGATGACCTCGGGATAGGTTAATGCCGCACCGACCATTGCCTCCGCCGTGACTGCCGCCGCCTTTGTTCCCCAGACGTCAACTTCTATAACAGCCTTCTGAATGGTCTGGCTCAGGGCGATTCCCTCGCCAAAGTTGTCAAAGCCGCCTGAGTAAACTGCACCAAGTCCAAGAGCAGTCAAAGCCTCGTCAAGCTCATAGTTTGACTCAATCTTGTATCTCGGAAGATGCATATTGCACAAGCCGTTCTGAACGTTATCAAGAAGCTCGTTGAACCTCTCGGCGGTCAGGCTGTCAATAAAGCCCTCTATATCCCCGTCATCCGGCATCAGTGCCACAAACTTGAGTCTGCCATCGGCGTAGTCCATGATGATTCCGGTCACGCCGTCGTACTTGATGTAGTCGAAGTTTCTCTCGTCGCCGAAATATTCGGCAGTCACAACCTCACCCGAAGAAGTTGTGAAGTCGGTCGTCCAGTAGTTCCCGAAGAAGTCAAACTGCCTCTCCCACTCGGCGTCCAAGAGAATCGCATTGACGAGAACCATCACAGTCGAATCATCAAGATTATTGCTTAAGAAGCTCGGAATCAAGCCATCGGTGCTTTCGGAAATCCAACTGTTGATGTACTTCCGAGCCGCGTCGGTCGGGAGTCGCATTGTCTTGCACTCAGCCTGATAGTATTTTTCAAGATTAGTAAGCGCGACGTCGCTCCCGTCGCTCAGTTCAAGACGGTCGTCGATAAAGACGCCGTTTGAGACACTTAAAATTGTCGTGGAGTCGTCCGAAAGAGCCGAATACTCAGCCATAATACCGGAGCACCACTCCGCCGCCTCCTCGGCTGTCATGCCGAGTAAGTCCTGAAGCTCCTCAGCCGATTCGTCGGTCGCGCCCAAAGAGAGCATTCCAAGCGCATAGTAAGCCGACAAAGGCGAGAATACGCTATTTTCGCCATCCTCCACAATCTCCGAGAAGATGTTGAAAGAGAAATTCTGAACAGCTTCATCGGCATTAAGACTTGCGTAGTTCACGCTGGAAGACTCCTCCGGCTTTTCGGAGGTGAGATAGTTGTTACTGACGTAACCAACGCCGTCCTTGAAGCTTATCTGATACCAACCGGTCGAGGCGACGCCCGTTACCGTGACCTCCTCGCCCTCGTCAAGGTGTCCTATCCGGTCATAGTCGACCGATGCACCGCTTCTGACGTTGACCGTTGACTTGGCGTACATGGTAAGGCTCTGCGACTCAACCGTGAATGACGGTAGCGAAGAAGCCGTATCTTCGGAAGCTTCTGTGGTTTCCTCCGTGACAGCCTCGGTTGTTGCTTCTGTGGTTGCCTCCGTATCAACAGGTGCTGTGTCCGCGGTGACCGCGGTGGTCGTTTCGGCTTCGGTGGTCTCAACCTCCGCCTCCGTCACCGGTACAGATGTGACCGCAGAATCGTCACTGACGAGAATATCCTCCTCCGCAGTGCTCGCACAGCCGCAGAGCATAGTTGCGCCTAAAATTATTGCCATAAGTAATGCTGTAAGTCTTTTCATGGTAATCTCTCCTTCTAAAGTTTCGGGATAAATCCCTCTACTTCTAATACAAATTTCAGGGAGAAATTATTGCGTTATTTCAGAAATTTTTTATCTTTTCGGGGAGCTCGGTTATCGCAGATATGCTTTCCGTCCCCTCCGGCACATTCCCATAGCCATAGGCACTGTGGACAAAGTGCGTTCCGGCAGTCATCGCTGAATTGTAGTCGCCCATCGTGTCGCCGACATATATGCACTCTTCGGGCTTCAACCCGTTTCTTTTTGCGACAAGAGCGATATTGTCCGCTTTCAAGAGCCCGGTGTCGCCCCAACATTCCTTGTCGTCAAACAAATCGGTGAGCTTGTGGTACTTCATGAACGCCTCGATATAGCCCGACTGACAGTTGGAGACGCAGGCGACCATAAGCCCCATCTCGTGAAGCTTCTCCAAGGTCTCTCTGAGCCCGTCATAGAGATTCCCGCCATGGGTCTCGATGTAGGAATTCTCGTAAGCTGTGCAGTAGCGCATGATGCCGACAGCCTGCTTGGGGTCGACGCAGTCGAAATAGACGTGCGCTATCTCCTCAAGAGTCTTCCCCATCTCGTGCATCATTTCATCCCGGGTGATGCGTCTTGACAAATCTAATCTTGCAAGTGCTATATTAAAGCTCTCGGCGACGCTCGTGGAAGCGTCCCAAAGCGTTCCGTCAAGGTCGAAAAGGACAGCCTTTATCATTTTTATCAAGCCTTTCGGTTTTGGATGAAGCCATTATACCACAAATTGCACAAAAATGCAACATAAAAAAGGAGGACTCCCCGACTGACAAAACGACTAAAAAGATCGGGGAGCCCCAAGAACAAAAATAAGCACGGAACTATCAAAAATTAATTTTGGAAATGACCGGCGGGGAAGATAACCTGCGCGGCACATCGCCAGATGTGGACAAATCCAAGTCACATTTTTATTATAGCATAAGTCCAACAATAAATCAACCCCTGGTGCGAAAAAATTTTGCAAAATTCACAACTAACTTCTGAAAGAAATCACATATAAAATTTTCGTGTCAAGACCTCTTTACAAATCGCCGCGATTGTGGTAAAATAATTGAGCTGGAATGAGGCGAAAGCCTTTCCGGCTCGACGCGTGATGCGATTGGCTGTTGGCTTGTGCGACTCGCCGAGGGACGCGTCGGAAATATATGCAGGTATGGCGGAATTGGCAGACGCGCATGGTTCAGGTCCATGTGAGAGCAATTTCATGCAGGTTCAAGTCCTGTTACCTGCACCACAGAAAGCAAGTCCTGCGGACTTGCTTTCTGCTGAAGAAGCACCCGAAAGGGTGCTTCTTCATTTATTCTTCAACGCCAGCATCTAAAAACACGCCCCGGCAGAAATTCCGCCGGGGTTGCGTTATTTTGTGGTTAAGCTGATTTTTTGAGCAGATAGCCTTTAGCCTCGGTCTCGGTCAAGCCAAATCTCTTCATAATATCAGCAAGGATTGCCTCATCCGCTATTCCATAAACTCTTGCAGTATCAACCGCTGACGTGATCGCCGAATCTTTTGCGACCTCGCTCCTGAAATCTTCCATTATCTTGCACATATGCTCTTGTCCTCCTTCAGTTTCTTTGAAATATCTGACACACCTGATAAGATAAATATTTCCTTACATTATTATTGTACCACATTTTTAAGTACTAATCAAGAGCAAATTTAAACAATCCCCGCCAAGAACTCTTGGCGGGGTGTTAACATGCGTGAATACTTCTATCAGACCAACGAAATTATCGCCATCTCAGCTGCGTCGCCGCGGCGGGGACCGGTCTTGATAATTCTGGTGTAGCCGCCGTTACGGTCAGCATACTTCGGAGCTATCTCGTTAATCAGCTTTCTTGCAACGTCTTCCTTGGTGATGTATGCATAAATCTGTCTCTTCGAGTGGAGGTCTCCAGCCTTGCCGAGAGTAATCATCTTCTCAGCTACGCTCTGGGCTTCCTTAGCTCTGGTTACTGTGGTCTCTATCTTACCGTTTTCAAGCAGATACGTTACCATAGCTCTGAGCATTGCCCGTCTCTGGTCAGTGGTTCTGCCCAACTTTCTTGCCGGCATTGAATTTCACTCCTTACTTTGTTATTCGTCGTTATTGCTTGAGTTCATTTCGACGCCGAGTGAAGCGAGCCTTGTCTTGACTTCCTCAAACGACTTCTTACCGAGGTTTCTGACCTTCATCATCTCTTCCTCAGTCTTCTCAGCCAGATCGCTGACAGTGTTGATTCCTGCCCTCTTGAGGCAGTTGAATGAACGTACCGACAAGTCAAGTTCCTCAATGGTCATCTCAAGAACCTTGTCCTTTGTCTTGTTTTCCTTCTCTGTCATAATCTCGTCAACAATTGTCTCTTCCGAGAGGTTGACGAACAGATTAAGATGCTCGTTGAGGAGTTTGGCTGCCATCGAAACGGCTTCCCTGGCGGAAATTACGCCGTCTGTCCACACCTCTAATGTGAGCTTATCAAAGTCGGTTATCTGTCCTACACGGGTGTTCTCAACGCTATAGTTGACCTTGAGAACGGGCGTGTAAATACTGTCTACTGCGATTACGCCTATGGGGGCGTTGACCATATAGGTCTTGTTCTTTTCGGCTGAAACGTAGCCTCTGCCTCTGTCGAGAGTTATCTCCATGTACAGCTTTGCGCCCTCGCCAAGCGTCGCGATATGCATGTCGGGAACTAAAATCTCAACCTCAGAATCGGTCTTGATGTCGCCCGCTGTTACCTCGCGCTCACCCTCGGCTTCAACATAAACGGTCTTCGGACCGTCGCAGTAAAGCTTGGCTGTAAGTCCCTTGAGGTTGAGGATAATCTCTGCGACATCCTCCTTGACTCCGGGAACGGTGGAGAATTCGTGCTGTACACCGTCAATCTTGACTGAGGTGACGGCGACGCCGGGAAGCGATGAAAGCAATACACGTCTAAGACTGTTGCCGATAGTCGTACCATAGCCACGCTCCAACGGCTCAAGGACAAACTTGCCATAGGTACCGTTAGACTTAAGATCGACTATATTTATATCCGGCTTCTCGATTTTTTCTAGCATTTTAGCCTCCATTTACTATCGGTGACTCACGCCTGCAGTGCCGCATGAACCTTCACACAGAACCACCCCGGCGCAGTCCTTTGCCCTCCCGCTGATACTGCCACCATGTGGATGCATACGTACACATAACATGCAACACGTCCAGGCATCCACACCAGCAGAACAGGGTATACCCAATGAATAATCTTAAGCCGATTATTTGGAGTACAACTCGACAATCATATGCTCCTCAACCTCATAGTCAAGGTCTTCCTTAACGGGAACTCTGACTACAGTAGCACTGAGGTTTTCCTTATCCTTGTCAAGCCATGAGGGAACGAGTCTCTTGTCGGTATCCTCGACGATTTCCTTGAACTTTTCGCTCTTCTTGGAGTTCTCTCTTAAGGAAATAACGTCGCCAACCTTGACTCTGTATGAAGGAATGTCGACTCTTGAGCCATTTACATTGAAATGACCGTGGGAAACGAGCTGTCTTGCTTCACGTCTTGTGGTTGCAAGACCCATTCTGAAGACGACATTGTCAAGTCTCTCTTCAAGAAGCGTCAGAAGATTGGCACCAGCCTGACCTTCCATCTTCTCAGCTCTTTCATAGATATGTCTGAACTGCTTTTCAAGAACGCCATAGATAAACTTGAGCTTCTGCTTCTCCTTGAGCTGCTTAGCGTATTCTGATTCTTTCTTTCTTACGTTGGCCTTGGGGTTGCGCTTGGTTTCCTTGCCAACACCCATAACCATCGGGCTGATTCCAAGAGCTGCACACTTCTTGAGTATAGGCTCCTTATTTACTGCCATAATTATATCCTCCGTTTTTAAATAGTATCGAGACTGAATCCCGACTCCGAGTCAACTTTGGTAAACTCGGCTCCCAATTATTGCATAGTGCGCAAAAAGCAAGTTCCTGCACAGGATCAAGTCCCCTGCAAGAAGCTTTAGCTTCTTGCGAAGTTGCCATGCTTTTACGAAGTAAAAGCTGAGCAATCTTCTAAACTCTACGACGTTTGGGAGGACGGCATCCGTTGTGGGGAATTGGGGTAACATCCTTGATGAGTCTTACTTCCAAATCCTCAGCCTGGAGTGCACGAATTGCTGCTTCTCTTCCCTGTCCGGGACCCTTTACATAAACCTCAACCGTCTTGAGACCGTGCTCCTTGGCAGCTCTTGCGGCTGTTTCAGCGGCGGTCTGAGCGGCGAACGGTGTGGACTTCTTTGAGCCTCTGAAGCCGAGTCCTCCGGCTGATGCCCATGAAATCGCGTTGCCCTGCATGTCGGTGATGGTTACGATGGTATTGTTGAATGTGGACTGGATATGAACCTGTCCCTGTTCTATATTCTTTCTCTCTCTGCGGCGACGGATGACCGTCTTCTTGCCGCTTGCCTGTTTCTGAGCCATGTTCTATCCCTCCTTACTTCTTCTTGTTGGCGACCGTCTTTACAGGACCCTTGCGAGTTCTTGCATTGGTCTTGGTTCTCTGACCTCTGACGGGAAGACCCTTGCGGTGACGGGTTCCTCTGTAGCAACCAACTTCGATGAGTCTCTTGATGTTGAGCTGGACTTCTCTGCGCTTGTCGCCCTCAACAATGAGATGATGGTCGATGTATTCACGGATCTTTGTGACATCGTCCTCGCTCATATCCTTGACGCGAACGTCGGGATTTACGCCGGTTTCCTTGCAGATTTTTGTCGCCGTGGGCTGACCGATTCCGTAGATATAGGTGAGTGCAACCTCAATTCTTTTATCTCTCGGAAGGTCTATACTTGCTATACGAGCCATACTTTAGTGGCACCTCCATTAACTAACGTTATTATCCCTGACGCTGTTTGTGCTTGGGGTTTTCGCAAATGACCATTACCTTGCCCTTGCGCTTTATAACCTTGCACTTTTCGCACATAGGCTTTACTGAAGGTCTGACTTTCATTGAAATACCTCCTCTTAAACTGTACACTGTACATAGAGCCTGTCTCTCTGTGGTAATTACCCACTTGAGCCGAAGGCTCAACGTGTTTTATTTCGACCGCCATGTGATCCGACCCTTGGTCAGGTCATAGGGCGACATCTCGACCGTCACACGGTCACCCGGGACTATTCTTATGTGATTGAGTCCCAGCTTACCGGAGACATAGGCGAGAATCTTGTGCCCGTTCATGAGCTCAACCTGGAACTTAGCTCCCGGCAGTGCCTCCAAAACGGTGCCTTCAAGTTCGATTACATCTTCCTTGGACAATAAAATTCCTCATTTCTTATTCTCGTCCGGTCGTAACGGTTCTCCGGAAGCTTCGGGTTCAAGCTCCCTGAGAAGCCTTTTAAGCTTTTTATCTGTCATGCCGGTAAGGTCTATCACGTGGTTGGTCGGTGAAATGTGTCTTACGTTCTTTCGCTTGGGACTCTGGAGCTTTCTCTCTTTGCCGTCAGCAATCGTAACGAAGCGGTCGGTAACGTCTACAGCAACGAAGTAGCCGCCCCGATCTCGACCAGCCGTGGATTTGACCACCGAGCCTTTGACGACGTTCACGGATTCCCTCCTATTCGCGAGCCGTAAGGATTACGGCACCGTCGGGAGTTATCGCAATTGTGTGCTCAAAGTGGGCGGCGGCTTTACCGTCCCTGGTCTTGACTGTCCAGCCATCCCCAAGGACTTTTACAGCCGGGCTACCAAGCGTAATCATCGGCTCAATCGCGATGACCATTCCGCTCATCAGTCTCGGTCCGTGACCGGCTTTCCCAAAATTCGGGACCTCCGGCTCTTCGTGAAGCTGACTCCCCACTCCATGACCGACGTAATCTCTGACTACTCCGTAGCCACGGGATTCAACGTATTCCTGAATGGCGGCTGAAAGATCCCCGATTCTCACGCCCGGCTTCGCCATCGAAATGGCTACCATCAGGCTCTCCTCAGTGGCTGTAAGAAGCCCCTGAACAGCGGGATCAATCTCTCCTACCTTAAAAGTATACGCCGAGTCGCCGTGAAATCCGTCGATATATGCGCCCACATCAACGGAAACTATGTCTCCGTTATGGATAACCTCTTTTGACGAGGGTATACCGTGGATAACGGTATCATTAACCGATATACACGCCGAAGCGGGAAATCCGCCATACCCTAAAAACGAGGGCTTCGCGCCACGGGAGGTGATGTAGGACCTGACTACCTTGTCAAGCTCCTTGGTCGTCATTCCGGCGTGAATTGCCTTCCCTGCGGCGACCAACGCTCCGCCTGTTATCTCTCCCGCTTTGCGCATTTTCAGTAAGTCTTTAGATGACTTTATGTTTATCACGATCTTAAGCCTCTAAAGCTTCAAGTGTAAGCTTTGTTGTGTCGGCTACCTCTTCCTGACCCTCTACCGTGACAAGCTTTCCCTTTGCCTCGTAGTAGTCCTTGAGAGGAGCCGTTTTCTCATGATAGACTTTAAGTCTGTCAAGAACGGTAGCAGGTTCATCGTCCTTGCGGATGACCACCTTGCCGCCGCAGGCATCGCATATGCCCTCCACCTTGGTCGGCTTATAGTCTACATGATAGGAGTTTCCGCATTTTTCACAGACGCGCCTGCCTGAGAGCCTTGCGACTATCTTCTCGTCGGGAACGTGAATCTCGATAACCTTATCGATATTGACGCCCATCTGCTCCAAGGCTTCTGCCTGGGGAACAGTTCTCGGGAAGCCGTCAAGGATGAAGCCATTTCGGCAGTCGTCCATAAGGATTCTCTCCTTGAGGATTGCGATGATGGTCTCATCAGGGACGAGGTCGCCTCTGTCCATATAGCTCTTAGCCGAAAGTCCTGCCTCTGTGCCGTTTGCGACAGCTTCACGGAGCATGTTTCCGGTCGAGATAGCCGGGATGCTTTTGGTCTTGCAGATGACCTCCGCCTGGGTGCCCTTTCCGGCACCGGGTGCGCCGAGCAAAATAATATTCATGTGGTATCTCCTTTCTATGTCTTTCTTCACTGACGTACAGTACAACGTCCGCCTCAGTTGCGAGTTGTCCCGCAACCGAGCCGCAACGTATTTAATCCAAGAATCCCTTGTAGTGACGCATCATGAGCTGAGATTCGAGCGAACGGACTGTCTCAAGAGCAACGCTTACTACGATGAGGATCGAAGTACCGCCGAGAGCCAGGTTCGAGATGCCGGTAATCTGAGCAAAGATGATCGGGAAGATTGCTACAACGCCTAAGAAGAGTGCACCGACGAGAGTGAGCTTGTTGACTATTCTCTGGATGTAGTCCGATGTAGGCTTGCCGGGACGGATACCCGGGATGCCGCCGTTATTCTGGCGGAGGTTATTCGCAATCTCAACCGGGTCATACTGCATCGAAATGTAGAAGTAACTGAACAGAATGATGAGGATGAAGTAGAGTGTTGCGTATACGGGATGAGTTGTGCTGAACGCGTTGTAGATGGCGTACCAGACAGTGCCCTGGGTGGGCTCGCCTGTGAACATTGCGATAGTCTGCGGGATGGACATGAAGCTCATCGCGAAGATTATCGGCAAAACTCCTGCCATAGATACCTTGATAGGAAGATAGGTTGACTGTCCGCCATAAATCTTTCTTCCTACTACGCGCTTTGCATACTGGATAGGAACACGTCTTTCTGCGTTGTCCATGAAGACAATGAACATAATCATAGCGATGAAGATGATGATTATGATCGGGATGAGGATGATATATCCTGCAGAACCGGTGTTTGCGAGTGTTGCGAAGATGTTTCCGAACGACTGCGGAAGCTCTGCGACGATACCGGCGAAGATGAGCATTGACATGCCGTTGCCGATTCCGTTCTTGTCGATGAGAGAGCCGAGCCAGATAACGAGCATAGCACCAGCGGTGAAGCAGGCTATGATGATGATTTCGGAAAGAACCTTTGAGAAACCGGTAGTGTAGGTAAGAGCTCCTGCATTCTTAAGAGTCAGGTAATAAGCCCATGACTGGAACGCAGCGATAACGAGAGCCAAAATCTTGGTGATAAGACTTAGTCTCTTTCTGCCCTCTTCGCCTTCCTTTGCCATTCTTTCGAGCGCGGGAATCGCGAAGGTTAAAAGCTGCATAATGATCTGCGCGTTGATGTACGGTGAAACCGACAAGCACAGAAGTGTTGCTCTTGAGAAGGTACCGCCGGAGAGAGTGTTGAGGTAGCTGAACAGGTTGTTACTGCCCTCGATCATCTCTGCGATAGCGGTTGAATCAAGAAACGGGACGGGAATATATCCGCCGAGTCTGTAGATGATGAAGATAAGGAATGTGTAGAGTAACTTCTTTCTTATCTCCGGCACCTTCCAAGCGTTTCTGAGAGTCTCTAACACTTAGATCACCTCTGCCTCTCCGCCTGCCTTCTCAATCTTCTCCTTAGCTGAAGCGGAGTAAGCGGCTGCCTTAACGGTAAGCTTCTTGGTGAGCTCTCCGTTTCCGAGTACCTTAATTCCGTTGCCCTCGTTCTTGACAATACCGGCAGCGATAAGAAGCTCGGTGTCGACGACAGTCCCGTCGACAAACTTTTCGAGATCGGAGACGTTGATTGCCGTTAACTTAGCTGCAAATATGTTGTTGAAGCCTCTCTTCGGGATTCTTCTCGCGAGTCTGGTCTGACCGCCTTCAAAGCCCGGTCTTACACCGCCGCCTGAACGCGCATTCTGACCCTTGTGTCCCTTTCCTGCTGTTTTTCCCTGTCCGGAGCCATGTCCTCTTCCGATTCTCTTGACGTCCTTGACGGAACCCTCAGCAGGTGCTAAATCGTGCAATTTCAATTTATTCGCACCTCCTTAATTCTTATGCTTCGGTAACTTTGATAAGGTGAACGATCTTATTTATTTTACCTTGCGTCTGTGCGTTATCCGGCTGAACGGTAACGTCACCGATTTTTCTAAGACCTAAGGAGTTTGCAGTTGCGATCTGATCCTTGAGTCTGCCGTTGAGACTTTTAACAAGCTCAATTTTTACTGACATGATCATTTCCTCCTCAGATTATTTCCTTGACGGTCTTGCCTCTCTTGGCTGCCATTTCCTCGGCAGACTTGAGCTCGGCAAGTCCCGCGAATGTCGCTCTTACGACGTTGCAGGGGTTATTTGACTTCAGGGACTTTGTTCTTATGTCCTTGATGCCTGCAGCCTCGATTACGGAACGAACAGGACCTCCGGCGATAACTCCAGTACCTTCGGCGGCGGGTCTCATAAGGACTCTGCCTGCGCCGTAGACACCGACTACCTCGTGAGGAATAGTTGTTCCCTTGAGCGATACTTTTATCAGATTCTTCTTCGCATCAGCGATTCCCTTTCTGATAGCGTCGGTAACTTCTCCCGACTTTCCGATACCGTAGCCGACTGTGCCGTTGCCGTCACCTACAACGATGAGTGCGGAGAACTTCATGATACGTCCGCCCTTTACCGTCTTTGATACGCGGTTGATTGCTACAACCTTCTCGGTAAGCTCCATTTGAGAAGCGTCTATAATAGCCAAAATACGTTACCTCCTCTCAGAATTTAAGTCCGCCCTCACGGGCACCCTCTGCCAAAGCCGCGACACGTCCGTGATAGAGATAGCCGCCTCTGTCGAATACGACTTCCTCTATGCCCTTGTCCTTGCACTTCTCGGCGATAGCCTCGCCGACCTTCTTGGCACCTTCGACGTTTCCGCCGCTTGCTCCAAAGTCCTTATCCATGCTTGAAGCGGCGCAGAGAGTTGTTCCGGTGACGTCATCAATCACCTGAGCGTAAATATGCTTCGCTGAGCGGAAGACATTGAGTCTCGGGCATGACGCGGTTCCGCTGACCTTGGCGCGGACTCTTGCATGTCTCTTGGCTCTTGACTTAGCTCTGTCTATTGTCTTTACCATAGATTCTTTACTCCCTTATTACTTCTTTGCGCCCTTACCGGCCTTGCCTTCCTTGCGGCGGATGACTTCACCGTCGTAGTGGATTCCCTTGCCCTTGTAAGGCTCAGGAGGACGCTTGGCGCGAACTTCGCAGGCAAACTGACCTACCTTCTGCTTGTCGATTCCCTTGACTACAACCTGGTTAGGCTGGGGGACATCAAGCTTGATGTCGTCAGTCTCGGAAATGGTAACCTGATGAGAATAACCAAGGTTAAGGACGACGTCCTTGCCCTGCTTTACTGCTCTGTAACCAACACCCTCGATGATGAGAGTCTTAGAGTAGCCGTTTACAACGCCCTCGACCATGTTGTGGATAAGGGTTCTTGTAAGACCGTGAAGAGCCTTCGACTCATCCTCGTCGTTGGGACGAGCTACCTTGAGAGTTCCGTCCTCAACTGTAATGCTGAGAGTCGGATTGAATTTCTGTGTAAGTGTTCCCTTGGGACCCTTTACAGTAACGACGTTGCCTTCTGCAACGGATACTTCAACCCCGGCAGGAACGCTGATTGGCTTTAAGCCTATTCTTGACATAATTCAGCCCTCCTTACCAGACGAACGCGAGAATCTCGCCGCCTACGCCAAGCTCTCTTGCCTTCTTGTCGGTAACGATTCCCTTTGAAGTGGAAACGATAGCGATTCCAAGACCCTTGAGTACCTTGGGCATATCCTCGCAGCTCGAATAGATTCTAAGACCGGGCTTGGAAACTCTTCTGATGCCGCTGATAACCGGTGTTCTGTTCTCGTCATATTTAAGTGTAACTCTGATGATTCCCTGCTTGCCGTCCTCAATTACCTGATAGGACTTGATGTAGCCCTCATCCTGCAAAATCTGGACGATTGACTTCTTCATATTCGACGCGGGAATATCAACTGTAGCGTGCTTTGCTGAGCTTGCATTACGAATTCTGGTCAGCAAATCAGCTATTGTATCAGTAATCTGCATACTTTTGCCTCCTTCGCTAATTACCAGCTCGACTTCTTGACGCCAGGGATCTGACCCTCAAGCGCAAGCTTTCTGAAGCAGATACGGCAGATGCCGTACTTTCTCAGATAACCGTGAGGTCTACCGCAAATCTTGCATCTGTTGTAAGCGCGGGTCGAATACTTAGGCTTTGCCTGCTGCTTTAAAACCATTGCTTTTTTAGCCATAATCTACCTCCACTCTTACTTTGCAAACGGAGCACCGAGCATACTCAGAAGCTCCTTTGCCTCTTCGTCGGTCTTTGCGGTCGTGATGAAGTTGATGTCCATACCGCGGACCTTGTCAACCTTGTCAAACTCGATTTCGGGGAAGATCAACTGCTCCTTGATACCGGTGGAATAGTTTCCTCTGCCGTCGAACGAATTCGGGTTGATGCCCTTGAAGTCACGAACTCTCGGGAACGCGACATTGAAAAGTCTGTCGATGAACTCATACATCTTGTCAGATCTTAATGTAACCTTGACTCCGATGGGCATACCCTCACGGAGCTTGAAGTTTGCAACCGACTTCTTAGCCTTGCAAACTACCGGCTTCTGACCGGTGATGAGTGAAAGGTCATTCATAACTGCGTCGACAACCTTGGAGTTCTCCTTGGCCTCGCCGCAAGCTACGTTGATGACAACCTTGTCAAGCTTCGGAATCTGCATAACGTTCTTGTAGCCGAACTTCTTCATGAGTGCAGGAGCTATTTCATTGACATACTGATCTTTTAATCTTGCCATAACTTACCTCCTACTTGATTTCTGCGCCGCAACGCTTGCAAACTCTGAGCTTCTCGCCGTCAGGACCAAACTTGACGCCGGTTCTTACGCCTCTTCCGCACTTGGGGCAGACGAGCTGAACCTTGCTTGAGTACATAGCTGCCTCAGCCTTGACGATTCCGCCGGCATCATTCTGTCTGCGGGGCTTCACGGACTTGGTCGCCATGTTGATGCCTTCGACTATTACCTTGCCCTCCTTGGGGGATACAGCAAGAACTTTTCCCTTCTTGCCCTTGTCCTTACCACTGAGAACTACTACTGAGTCGCCAGTCTTAACGTGAATCTTGTTATTCATATTACCTCGGCTCCTCCTTACAGTACCTCGGGTGCGAGCGACAGGATCTTGACATAGTCGTTGTCCCTGAGTTCACGGGCTACCGGCCCGAAGATTCTCGTTCCCCTCGGTGTCTTGTCTTCCTTGATTATAACAGCTGCGTTCTCGTCGAAACGGATATAGGTTCCGTCCTCACGACGAAGACCGGATGCTGAACGAACAATTACTGCTTTTACTACGTCGCCCTTCTTGACCATGCCGCCGGGTGCAGCCTTCTTGACTGACGCTACGACTACATCGCCGATGTTGGCGTATCTCCTGCGGGTGCCGCCCAAAACTCTGATGCACTGGAGTTCCTTGGCTCCGGTGTTGTCAGCGGCTTTGAGTCTTGTCTGCATTTGTATCACAGCAAGTTCCTCCTTTCAGTATTAAAGAAATCTGAGTGCCGGATCCGTTATTCACCGACCCTCGTTTACTCTTCGGGTTTGGGATTGCGTATTTTGAAACACAGCCCGGAGTCACAACAGTGCTCCTTCTGCCAGCGTCAAAACTCGCACCCACGCCCTCAATTACTTAGCCTGCTCTACAACCCTGACGAGTCTCCATCTCTTGTCCTTGGACAGAGGTCTTGTCTCCATGATTTCGACCTTGTCTCCGGTGTGTGCGACGTTCTCCTCGTCATGAGCCTTGAACTTGACCGTTCTCTTGATAATCTTGCCATACAAAGGGTGTCTTACGTTGTCCTCGATAGCGACTACGATTGTTTTGTCCATCTTGTCGGAAACAACCTTGCCGACCCTTGTCTTTCTAAGCTTTCTTTCGCTCACAGTAAATCCTCCTTCTTCGCGGCTTACTTGGACTCTTGCTCGCGAATAACAGTCTTGATACGAGCAATATCCTTCTTAACAGCCTTGATTCTCATGGGGTTGTCGAGCTGATTTACAGCGTGCTGGAAGCGAAGGTTGAAAAGCTCTTTCCTTAAGTCGTCGAGCTTCTTGTCCATCTCGACGGGAGTCATTTCTCTTATCTCACTGACCTTCATTATTGCTCACCACCCGTTTCTGAAGCTTCTTCTTCGCCTTTTTTAACAAACTTGCACTTGATGGGCAGCTTGTGCATTGCAAGACGCATAGCCTCTCTTGCAACATCTTCGGACACGCCTGCGATCTCGAACATAACTCTGCCCGGCTTGACAACCGCTACCCAGTACTCAGGAGTACCTTTACCGGAACCCATTCGGAGTCCTAAAGCCTTGGTCGTTACAGGCTTGTCAGGGAAAATCTTGATCCAAACCTGTCCACCACGCTTGATGTAACGTGTCATTGCGATACGAGCCGCCTCAATCTGGGCTGAGGTGATCCATGCCGGCTGGAGAGCCTGAAGTCCATACTCGCCGTATGCAACCTTGTTTCCTCTCGTAGCCTTGCCCTTCATGCGTCCGCGCTGCTGCTTACGATATTTTACTCTCTTTGGAAGTAACATTACTTATTACCTCCTTCTTTGTTCTGATTGCGTCTCTCGCCGCGATTTTCGTAGTTACGGTTGCCGTCCCTATTCTGTCTCGGTCTTGAGTTGCCGTTTCTGTCGCCACGACGTCTGTCGTCGCCAGATCTCGGCTTGCGGTTTCTGCGGTTATCGGGAGCCTTCTCCTCGGTCTTGGAAATCTCGCCCTTGAGAACCTCTCCCTTGTAGATCCAGACCTTGATTCCGATCTTGCCGTAGGTTGTGTTAGCCTCAGCGAAGCCGTAGTCAATGTCAGCTCTGATGGTCTGAAGCGGGATGGTGCCTTCGTGGTAGCTCTCGCTCCTTGCGATTTCAGCACCGCCGAGTCTTCCGCCTGCCTTGACCTTGATACCCTTAGCTCCAAGCTTCATTGCTCTGCTGATGGCACCCTTCATAGCTCTTCTGAAGGAGATTCTGTTCTCCAGATCGAGGGCTATCTTTTCGGCTACCAACTGAGCGTTGAGGTCGGGAGACTTGATTTCGATGATGTTAAGGCTTACGGTCTTGCCAATCTTAGCCTCAATATCGTGTCTCAGCTTCTCAACAGCCTCGCCGCCTCTGCCGATTACGATACCGGGCTTGGCGCACCAGATGTTGATTTTCACCTTGTCAGCGAATCCTTCGATTTCAATCTTCGGAACACCGGCGGAATACAGAGTCTTCTTTACGTACTTACGGATGTTGTAGTCCTCTACAAGAGTGTCGCCGAAAGTACTCTTATCTGCAAACCAGCGGGAATCCCAGTCCTTGATTATTCCGACACGCATACCGTGCGGGTTTACTTTTTGTCCCATAGTTTACCTCCTGCCGCCTTATTCCATTTCACCGAGAACTACAGTAACGTTTGAAGTTCTCTTGAGAATCTTGTGTCCTCTGCCCTTTGATACAGGCTGCATTCTCTTCATGGTCGGTCCCGGACTGACATAGCACTCTTTGACATAAAGATTCTTCTTGTCAAGTCCGAAGTTGTTCTCTGCGTTAGCCGTAGCCGAGTTCAGGAGCTTCTCCAGATACTCACAGGCAGCCTTAGGAGTATGCTTTACGATTGCCAATGCTGTCTCGAGGTCTTTTCCTCTGATAAGGTTGAGGACAATTTCGACCTTGCGAGGAGCAATGCGTGCAGTCTTTAATACTGCTCTTGCTTCCATCTAAATCTCCTCCTTTACTTGCCGTTGTTGGAAGTCTTTGAACCGGCGTGACCCTTGAAGGTTCTCGTCGGTGCGAACTCACCAAGTCTGTGTCCGACCATGTCCTCAGTGACATATACCGGAACATGCTTGCGTCCGTCGTGGACGGCAAATGTGTGTCCCACGAATTCGGGGAAGATAACGGATGCTCTTGACCATGTCTTGATGGCTTTCTTCTCGCCCGTCTCGTTCATGGCAACTACTTTCTTATAAAGGGATTCCTGTACGAATGGTCCCTTCTTAATGCTTCTGCCCATTATTCATCTGCCTCCCTTCGCATTACTTGGCGTTACGACGCTTGACTATGAACTTGTCAGTGCGGTTCTTCTTCTTACGAGTCTTGTAACCCATAGTAGGCTTGCCCCAGGGTGTTACAGGTGAAGGACGTCCGACAGGGGATTTGCCTTCGCCACCGCCGTGAGGGTGGTCATTCGGGTTCATAACAGAACCACGGACTGTGGGTCTTACGCCCATGTGACGCTTTCTTCCTGCCTTGCCGAGGTGAACGTTCTCATGGTCGATGTTGCCGACCTGTCCGATTGTTGCCATGCAGTTTGCAGGAACATATCTCATTTCACCGGAGGGAAGTCTTACGAGAACCTTGTCGTTCTCACGTCCCATAAGCTGAGCCATGTTGCCGGCGGAACGGACAAGCTGTGCGCCCTTGCCGGGATAAAGCTCGATATTGTGGATGAACGTACCAACGGGGATGTTCATAAGAGGAAGTGCATTGCCCGGCTTGATGTCGGCGTCCGCGCCAGCTCTTACGGTGTCACCGACGTTAAGCCCGTTCGGTGCGATGATGTATCTCTTCTCGCCGTCCTCATACTGCACAAGTGCAATGTGAGCGGAACGGTTCGGATCGTATTCAAGGGTAAGAACCTTGGCATCCATGCCGGTCTTATCTCTCTTGAAGTCGATTACACGATACTTTTTTCTTTCGCCGCCGCCGTGATGACGGACGGTGATTCTGCCATAGCTGTTTCTGCCGGCGGTTTTCTTCTTGGGTTCAAGAAGGCTTCTCTCCGGCTTAACCTTGGACAAGCCGCTGTAGTCGGTAACGGTCATACCTCTGCGACCGTTGGTAGTCGGCTTGTAGCTCTTTATAGCCATGTAATTTTTCACTCCTTATTAGTGTTTTGCGGGCTGCACTGGCAGGTACTGCCATGCAGTGTCCCATACATACCGTGCAGGTCTCCCCGCACCAGTAACGTTTGCCGGAATGTGAGAGTAAGCGTCCGCCCTGTGCTTCCGCCCTCTCAGGCTCATTCCCTGCGGTTCGGTCTTCGTGACCCTCGACCTATCAGATCATGCCGTCAAAGAAGGCGATGGTCTTTGAGCCCTCGGCAAGCGTAACGATTGCCTTTTTCCAGTCTGAGGTCTTGCCCTCAGTTCTGCCCATTCTGCGGTTGCGACCGCGAACGGAGATTGTGTGAACCTTGGCAACCTTGACACCGAAGATTTCCTCAACGGCGTCCTTGATTTCGATCTTGTTGGCTGTCTTTGCAACCTTGAAGGTGTACTTGCCAGCCTGAAGATCCTCCATAGAAGCTTCGGTGATAACCGGCTTCAGAATGATGTCCTGAGCAACCTTTTCCATCAGCAGTAAACCTCCTCGATCTTGGTGACGGCGTCCTTTGCGACAACGAACTTGTTGCAGTTAAGGATGTCGTAAACGTTCAGAGTGTTCACAAGAGTTGTCTTTACTCCGGGAATATTTCTTGCACTCTTGATGACCTTCTCATCGGATGCGGGCATTACTATAAGAGTCTTGCCCTCTGCTCCGAGTGCCGAAAGCATCGAAACGACGTTCTTTGTCTTGATTTCGTCGAAGCTGATGCTGTCAACTACGACTACCTCGTTCTCTAAAAGCTTTGAAGAAAGAGCCGACTTCATAGCGAGTCTTCTTGTCTTCTTGTTGACTGTGAATCTGTAGCTACGAGGCTTAGGACCAAGTGCCACGCCGCCGTGTGTCCACTGCGGAGAACGGATTGAGCCCTGTCTTGCATGACCGGTACCCTTTTGTCTCCAGGGCTTCTTGCCGCCGCCGGATACCTCTGTTCTTGTGAGTGTGGACTGAGTGCCCAGTCTCTGATTTGCGAGATAATTGACAACCATTGTGTGCATGACAGCGGTGTTGGGTTCGATTCCCCAGATGCTGTCGTTAAGCTCAGTGTCGGCAACTACATTGCCTTTAATATCGTATACGGAAACCTTTGACATTGTACTTCCTCCTTCCACTAAGCCTTCTTGACGCTGTTGCAGACGGTAACGATACCGTTCTTGGGACCAGGGATAGCTCCCTTGACAGCGATTAAGTTGTTCTCGGCGTCAACCTTGATAACTTCGAGATTCTGGATAGTGACTCTCTCAGCTCCCAAGTGACCCGGCATTTTCTTTCCCTTGTAGATTCTTGACGGGCTGGAGCAAGCGTTCATGGAACCTGCCTCGCGGTGAACAGGACCTGTACCGTGGGTTTCCTTGAGTCTGTGGGTGTTCCAACGCTTGATAGTGCCGGAAAATCCTTTACCCTTGCTTGTGCCGCAAACGTCGACTATCTCGCCCTCAGCGAAGATGTCAGCCTTTACGATGTCGCCTACGTTGACAGAAGAGATGTCCTCAAGTCTGAATTCCTTGAGAGTCTTCTTGAGTGCTACGTCAGCCTTCTTGAAATGACCTGTGAGAGGCTTCTTTAAGCTCTTTGCGGTGGCGTCGCCGAACCCGAGCTGCACGGCTTCATAGCCGTCGTTCTCGGCAGTCTTCTTCTGGACTACCACGCAAGGACCTGCCTCGATGACCGATACGGGAATGACTCTTCCCTTATCGTCGAAGACCTGGGTCATACCGATCTTCTTTCCGATGATGCCTTTCTTCATTTTGTTTCCTCCTAATGGTTATTGGTCGGACTACCCGACTTGACCTGTCGCGGGACTTCGCTGAGAAATCAAAGCTCGATTTCCTTGGGAGATTACTTGATCTCCATTACGATGTCCACACCGGCGGGAAGCTCAAGATTCTGCAGAGCCGCAGTTGTGTCGTTGGTGGGGTGAAGCACGTCGATAAGTCTCTTGTGAGTTCTCATCTCGAACTGCTCACGGCTGTCCTTGTTGACAAATACAGAGCGGAGAACGGTAACAATTTCTCTCTCAGTGGGAAGAGGAATCGGTCCCGAAACCTGTGCGCCCGAACGCTTTGCCGCCTCGACTATCTTTGCCGCTGCCGCATCGACGTTAGTGTGCTCATAGCCCTTGATCTTGATTCTGATTTTCTCATTGACTGCCATTAAAAACGCCTCCTTAAAGCTTACGATTATTGGGGGCTGGGATTATCCCATCTGTTTTTTAACACGAATCCGTGTGTTTCGTGCCCCTCCATGAAAAAAGCCGAAAAATCTTGTTTTCGGCGGGACACATAATTCGCATCGGAGCTTTGGTTCTGACTCAAAGGCGCAAAATCGCCCTTCATCCGCTTCACCTTTCGCAGTTACAAGTTGCAAGCTCGCTCACACTCATGTCTCCACTCATGTGTGCCACCCGCTCTGCACCGCTCCCGGCAAGCACTCAGTACCACAGTACCGTGTTGCTATTACAGTCGCCCGGTTTAAAATCGGACATACTCGGCTGAAATTACCCGGCAAACCGCCGGCAACCTCCAGCTTCAACGCATATCTTTTGCAGTCACGCAGTGATTATATTATCACTTTTAATTCCGGACGTCAAGAGGATTTCGGGTAAATGTTTTAAAAATATGGTGTAGAAAATTTGGGGATTTTATGGGTGTGGATTTGTGCAGGGTGCATAAATTCGCTTTTCTGTATTCATTGATTTCGGCTCAGATATTCCGCAAAGGATTCAAAACCAAGCTTGCGTTTTTTTGAGCGCATTTCCTGCCACATGGTTTCACAATCATCCTGCGAAGCGAATCCTCTGTTAAGTGCCTCTTTTAGAATGTCACCGGTAGTCAGGTTTCTTATGTTGTATTCCTCCACATACTGAGATATATCCCTCAGATTATTACTGACTATAATTCCGTCTCTTTCAACTGCAAGTACAATTGCAGCAGCTTCCCCGCTTCCTATGATTTTATGCCCAGGCTTCGGGTTTTCGGTAAGCTCCCTATACATCGCAGATGCATCTGTGCCATAATCTATATGGACAATCTTTGCCTGTCCACTATTAACAACCGAATCTATTCTCCTTTTAAGCTGAGGAACACACGGATTTGAGAGTTCATTATATACCTGTGCCGGTATGAATATTCTTCCGGGATAGAGTTTGGTCAGAAGCGATTCTCCCTTTATCCAAAGGAACGCCGATAATCCGTCGGTGTCAAAGAACAAAGGATCAATCATTTATGTACCCTCCGTCATCACCGTAGACCAAATCAGGACGATAGGCGTCGAGCATAAGCTCTTCGTATTTGCCATCAGAAATCAAGCCCTCTTCAAGTGCCAGGTTCGCTTGCGCTATATATCTTCCAAGCGTCTTGTACTGCTCATCCTCAGGTGATGGCTGATACAGCTTTGAATCATATCCAAGACTCTTTGCCAGCTTGCTCACGGACGTAGTCTGCCAATTTCTGAACTGACCATCAGTTATGGCTTTCTCCTCTTTCAAGCGTATTAAAGTCGCCTGATGACTCATTCCGTAGGTCTGCTCAAGCCAGATTACATCTTCAATAGAGACAGAGCCACTCTGCTTCAGCCTTTGAACTGCAACAGACGGCATAATAAAATAAGAAGCAAATATATCAGCTTTTTTCTCGGTCTCATTTCCTGAGCCAATCTGCACCCCGCAAATAGATCTCATGTTGTCGTCATACTCAAGGTGATAAAGCTCATGTGCCATAGAAAATCTCTGTCTTCCAAGAGTCATTGACGAATTGATCGCAATGATATTACTTGGTTCATTTTTCAGACACATTCCGCTGATGTTTTTTCCCATCGGATAGAAAACAATGGTGAGATTATCCTTTGAGCTCACCATCGAAAATATATTCACAGGTGAACTCGAATCCTCGCCATATTTTTCTCTCAAAAGCAAAGCTTTTGCGGACAGTTCCATGCGATCTATCACTGTACACTGCCTCCCAAAAGATTTTCCAAAAAGACTGCATTCTTAGCAATTTTGTTTACCGAGCATATTGTCTCCATATCATCCTTACTCACTCCATCCGCTCTGAAGGCACGTGTATACGAAAGCCCTTCTTCTCTACCGTTCTCCAGGTCAGACAACGACACCCCATACAGATTTCCGAGCTTTTCGAGCATATCCACTGACAAAGCTCGCTCTCCCGACTCAACTCTTGAAATCAGACTCGTGTCCACCCCAAGGAAACTTGCAATATCCTCCTGTCTGAAATTCCATATTTTGCGAAGCTTCTTGACTCTTTCTGCTACTATTTCCGTTTTACTCATAAAACTCGCCTCCTTCTAATTGTATTATATACTGCTTCTGTCAAATTGTCAATGAAATCTACGTGAAATCATATGACACGGCACGCATAAAAGTGGCGCATCAGCTAAATTCAGCATCTGCGCCGACTCCTGCGATCACACCTCTTCCCCAGCCTCTTCCTCCGTCTGAACCCTTGTAATATCAATAAAGTTCGGGACGGTGGTTATCTCGTTCTGCTGGGTTATATAAATGGAATAGGAGTACTCGGTGATACTGCCGTCGTCGCCAGTTATTTCGGTGACCTCCTTCAGGAAGAGGAGGTTTCCGTCGGCGTCAAAGTAATAGAGAACCTTGAAGCCGGTCATGCCATCGGCGGTTTCTACTCCCGAAAGCTTCGAGATGTCATAATAGTGGCAGACCTCAGTCGCAAGCTCGTTTGTTGCGATGTAGGAGGTCTCGGTGTTAACGGCTTTCTTATAGAAGACTATCAAACCCTCGTCAGCGAGCGGATAGGGAACGTCTTTTGAGTAGGAGGTGAAAGTGGCATCGCCGGTGTCAAGATAAGTCACGACGCCGTTTTCCTCGGTGTACTGCTCATAGCCGTTGTTATACTGGGCGATTACGGTGTCGCCGGAGACGGCATAGTAGGAGTAGGTCATGAGCCCCACCTCGTCGTACTTATAGATGAATATCTGTTCCGACTCACCGGTGCTGTCATTGATGACATCCACCCGTGCGGAGTCAAGCTCAACGTAAGCCGCCCGCGCCGCAAGGATATAGTCCTCACCAGCGACCGGATAATCCTCCCCGCATGCGGTCAGGGAAACAGCCAGCACCGCCGCCATCATCACAGCCATAAACCTTTTAACAAACGATTTTAACTTCATCTTAATCCTCCACAAAAGAGAACCGTGCGCGAAACGGCACGGTTTCGATCCCTGCAAATGCTGTTTATAGCAGTTTGACCTGCTCCTCGAACTCGCTCTCCGAGTCCACAAACCGATACGGCTCATACTCCCCATAAGCCGAAGGTCGGCTGATGGTGACGAGCTGGATTTTCCTTATGTCAACCTCTTTGGAGAGCTTGTGCTTAAAATCCACTAAGTGCCTGCCATGGTTTGTCTCCATCGCTATACAGCCGATTTTATCGACATTCTTCGCTACCAGATAGCACATTTTCAAGCACCTCCTTAAAGTCTGCTTCTGTCCGGATTTTACCGGCTTCATAATACTTGCGCATTTCACAGCCAACGGCATCCGGATAATTCTTCTTATATAGATAACTATGCAACCAGTTATTCAACTGACGGTCAATATAAGTGTTGTACTGAATCTCTATGGGATAGTGAATTTCGCTCTTCTGGTAATAGACGTGAACGCCGCGATAGCCGTCGTCATGAGCCTTTCCCTGGCTCATATCCGCTACACGGATTTTGTCTATTCCAGCAAGCTTAAAAACTTGCTCATAGTTATCACAAAGACAACGAAACCCGAGTAAGTCATCAAAAACTTTGCGGAGCTGATGGTCGGGATAGTATCTCTCGTACTTATCTTGTATAGACTGCAAACTCTTCACTCTGTAGTCTATAACCATGCCTTGAAGCAGGTCATTGTCGTCATACCAGTCATTGACAGCCCACAGTTCCTCAAAGAGCTCCTCACGATCAAAATGGTGCAGATTTTTCTTGAGGTTTATCCCGAGCTGGGAATGATAGGACAAGGCTTCAAGCCTTTCGACCGAAAGTCCGTCCTTCCTCAGCATACTATCCAAAATCTCAATCTGCTCCATCATCTGACCCTATCCTGAAAATTACCTTCTCCTTGACCCGCGCTTTTTGACGTCCATTGAGCGTTTGAGGTCGGACATTCTGTCCTCGCTTGAAGACTTGAACTTTGAGAGCATGTCCTCAAAGCCGGCATCTGTTGTGGTGCCGCTCGGTTTATAGGCGTACTCGGCGTTGACGAGTGCTTCCGGGTTCGGCTCCTCCTTCTTCACGGGCTTCTTTTGCTGATAGTGCCTTGCCGGCTGGGAATCCTTGTCCTTGTCATACATGCCCTTGTCGCGACCACCCTGATTGTAGCCGCCGCGGCTGTCCCTGCCTCCGGGCTGTCCCTGTCCGCCGGGATGACCGCTCTGGTGTCCGTTCGGATGCCCGCCCGGTTGTCCGGCTCTTGGATTTGGATGATGGGGAGCCGGCTCCTTCGGGGGGAGTACCCTCTTTATAGAAAGCGCGACCTTGCCTCTCTCGTCAATTGAAATGACCTTGACCTTGACCATCTGCCCGACCTTCAGGAAATCGTTGATGTCACTTACGTATGTAGGGGAGACCTCCGAAATGTGAACCATTCCGTTCTTTCCTCCACCGATGTCGATAAATGCGCCGAATTTCTGAATACCGGTGACCCTGCCCTCGATAATGCTACCTTCTTCAAGCTGCATAAATTTACTATTTCCTCTTTCATGACTTATTTACACGCCGGATTTATCCGAACATGTCCATAACCCCCACATTTTTCGCTTCTGCATAGTGTTGGCAGAATTCGCCCTTACCCGCTTATTCCGCAGACTTGGCGTAGTATCTGGTTTCGCGCGGATAGGCATATCCCCTTGCAATAGCGGCTGAGAGCATATACTCATACTCATCGTCGTCGCTTAAGAGCCTTGTGTACTCGTCATTTTCCTGTTGTGCCTCGACGATTTCGGCTTCAAGCTTCTCGATGGTTGCCTTCTGCTCCGCAATATCCGCCTGCGCGGTGATAATTACCGACGCCGCAAAGACGAGGAGAAATGAGAAAATGATCAATTCGGCAAAATGCCCCAGCTTATGCGACTGCTTGTTGCGGGACATAATCTGAGCTCTTGTCTTCGGCTTCTGACTGTTGGCATTCCGAGTCGATGTAGCCATTTCTCACCCTCCAATCTGAGATAGTTATGCAAGGTATATTATACATCATTTAAGTCACATCTTGCAAGTCATTTATGAGGATTTTTTTATTTTTCCGAAAATTTTTTTGCGGGAATCGCTCTCCTGAACCTTGATGAGACGAAATTCAGGCACTTTCTGAGAATATTTACCGCCGTTCTGAATATTCCGGAGATGATCTTACCAAGGGTCAGAAGATAAACTGCAAATCCTGCTACCATCCCGGCAAGGACATAGAACCTGAGCTTGCCCTCGAGCATCGCAACCGAGAAGAGAAAGTAGACCCCGCCAAACAGAAGTGCAAACAGAAAATCCTCGGCGAACACTGCAAAGAATCTGTGCCTGAGGCTGATTCGCAATATTCTCAGCAGGTCATAACCCGCACCGAGCACCGCTCCCAAAATCGCCGCCAAGCCAAGCATCTGAAGCTCCACAGTCACGCCTAAGAATGAGCCGGGGTTGAATGTCATGAGATTTCCTCCTTTCACCGGCAAGTTGTCGCCCTTCGGACGACGCCGCTCCCTTTGGTCGCGGCACCCCTCAGACGGCTTCGCCGCCAGCTCCCCTTTCAGGGGAGCCTTTTTATATTCTCTCATAAGCATTTGGAAGAGGCAGTCAAAGCCTCCCCCGAAGGGGCATACGCGTACACTTAAGCGAAATTGGCAACAAAGTCAACTAAAGCGGGGA
>JAJQDP010000037.1 GCA_021202155.1 Oscillospiraceae bacterium
TTCACCTCGCATTTTGATTTTTGCCTCCATCCCGTACCCACTAATAAAAGCATATTCTCATCTTATTATGAAAAATGGGCAGCGTCAATTCCGGCACACCACCCACTTAATAATCATACAAGAATTCATAATGATAGCTGCAGTTCTCCACGTAGATAGAAACTCTCCTTATACATCCTCATTCGGATACGGAACTTCTTATCCTTACAAAATATTCCGCTTTTTGAAAATCAGCAGGCAAATGACCAGTACAACCAGGCTGACCAGAATCACGACCGGATATCCATTCGCAAGTTCCGGCATGTTTTCAAAATTCATTCCATACCAGCCGGTAATCAGAGTCAGTGGGAAGAAGATCGTTGATATAACAGTCAGAAACCGCATATTGTCGTTCTGGCGCGCATCCGCAAGTGACTGCCATGCATCGCGCACCTGCTGTGCATATTCAAGCAGGTAACTGGTTCTGTCTTTCAGACGTTCAGCACGGTCAGCCGCAGTGCCAAAATACTTCAGCTGCTTCCGGGCAAAATAACGATCCTCGTTTTCCTCCAGTTCACGAATCATATCCATGAGCTGGTCGTAATAGCTCCGCAGTGTCAGCAGCTGCTTCCTGATTGGCTGCAGCCGGTTCTGGATATTGTCAATGTCTCCTTTTGCCGTCTCATCCTCCAGTTCCATCAGTTCATGCTCATACTGTTCCAAAAGTACAGAGTCCCGTGAAATGAACTCTGTAATGAAATTATATAAAAATCGTTCTCGCGTGTCTCCCTGATGTACACGTTTCATCCGAATCCGGTTGACCAGACGCAGCACAAAACCGCTGTCGTCAATCAAAACAATATACTTTCCTGTAATAATAAAAGCAACACGAAAGCGGCTCCCCAGCACATCCAGCAGCCTCGGAATTGCCAGTGTACCATACAGACAGTCCTGCTGACTTTCCACCTTACAGAAGCAAATATCCGAAAGCGACCGGTCCAGTTCCACGTTTAAAGACAACTCATCTAAAACACTCCGACTCTGATTTTCATTGACAACAAACACAGCTGAAATCCCAGTCTGAAGCACAGTATCCATATCAGTCTCCACAAGCTGGCTTCCCAATGTATAAATCATTTTTCCCTTACCACTTTCCTGCTGTCCTGGCTTTCAAACACACCTCTTGAGCATTATAAAATTAAAACTCTTTTTCCCGGAAAACTGTTATTTCTTCCCATAAGCGCACGCCAGAAAATATTCCTGCGCATTCAGCGCCTCTTCCGTTTCCGGCACGGTCCTTCTCACATAGGTGCCGTCGGACAGCTGGTCTCTCGCTTTGATATTATCCCGCAGCATCACATCAAACATGCCATGCAGCCGCTGCCGAAGTGCCAGATCCCGCACAGGAACGGCAACCTCCACGCGGCGCAGTGTGTTCCGGGTCATAAAGTCAGCAGAGGAAAGATACAGCTTTTCACGATCCCCGCATCCGAAAATATAGATACGAGAATGCTCCAGATAACGCCCGACAATACTAATGATATGAATATTGTCGGTTTTTCCTTCGATGCCGGACTGGATACAGTTGATGCCGCGGATGATCATATCGACACGCACCCCGGCCTCAGACGCTTCGATCAGCTTATCAATGATCTGCTTGTCCGTCAGTGAGTTGATCTTTACTCCTATGTAAGCCTCCCTTCCCTCTTTCTTCTCGCGGATCTCCTCGTCAATCATGTCAATGACCCGGTTCTGCAGACATTTCGGTGCTACCAGAAGCTGCTCCATATGGTCGACCGTCTCACCCATAAACAATGCTGTAAATATTTCGCCCGCTTCTTTTCCAATCTCTTCATCTGCGGTGAGCAGGGACAGGTCCGTATAAAGGCGTGAAGTTTTTTCATTATAATTGCCGGTTCCGATCTGCGTTACGTAGTGAATGCGTCCCTGATCCCGGATGGTGATCAGGCAGAGTTTGGAATGCACTTTCAGGCCATCCAGCCCATAGATCACATGGCAGCCCGCATCCTCCAGCCGGCGCGACCATTCAATGTTGTTTTCTTCATCAAACCGCGCTTTCAGTTCTACCAGGACATCCACCTGTTTCCCGTTTTCAGCCGCGGCCACAAGTGCCTCCACTACCTTGCTGTTTTTTGCCAGCCGGTAGAGCGTCATTTTAATGGACATTACCGTCCCATCTGCAGCCGCTTCATTCAACATGCGCAGAAACGCATTGATGCTTTCATAGGGGTAGGAAAGCAGAATATCATGCTCCAGCACCTGACGAAGCATCGGCTTGTCATCCTGAACCATTGGGCTTTTCTGCGGAATCCGTTTCTCATAGAACAGTTCCGGTTTCTGGCGCAGCTTATCCTGAATCTGATATAAAAAGGACAAGTCCATCGGCGCCTCCGTGGAAAAGATCTGCTCCGGTCTCAGTCCAAGCTCCCTGCAGAGCTGGGCGACAATCTCGATATTCAGTTCCCTCGAAATTTCCAGCCGCACTGGACAGAGCTTTCTGCGCAGCTTGATCACTTCCGCCATATGATCCCTGTAGTTCAATTCTTCATCATAAATGCTGTCCGCGTCA
The DNA here is from genome assembly GCA_021202155.1 of Oscillospiraceae bacterium. Taxonomy (GTDB): domain Bacteria; phylum Bacillota; class Clostridia; order Oscillospirales; family Ruminococcaceae; genus Faeciplasma. The sequence goes on from JAJQDP010000037.1 coordinate 2,570, forward strand.
ATATCCGCATTCCGCGTGATCCGGATCAGGGATTTCTGCGTAATGGTATATTTTTGAAATACCAACGGCAGAAAATGGAGAATCAGCTCCTCCGCAAGCATATAACACCCCGGATGAGACGGTATCGGGACGAGCCGGTTCAGGACTTCATTTCCACATGGAATGATTGCCAGCTTTCCTTTTTCTTTCTTTGTGCTGAGCACTGCGACCGCATAAATATCCTTGCTTTTCAAAAACGGGAATGGCTGTTTTCGTCCCACAACCATGGTCAGCAGCAGGGGCTGTATCTCCTGTGCAAAGTACCGGCCCAGTTCCGCTTCCTCTTCTGCATTCAGCGACGCGAATTTCAGAATCCGTATCCCCTGCCCGGCCAGTTCTTCCATCAGTTCCTGGTAAGCCTTGTCTTTCCTCTCATTCATCGTATGGACTTCGGCAAGTACCGCCTCCGTCTGTTCTTCCGCCGTCATATTGGTCTTATTCTCACGCTCTTCTTTTTTCAAGAGCATCCGGTCATGAAGCGACCCCACCCGCACCATAAAAAACTCATCCAGATTGCTCTGGTATATCGACAGGAAATTCAGTTTTTCACACAGCGGATTCTGTTCTGATTCCGCTTCCTCCAGTACACGTTCATTAAATTTCAGCCAAGATAGTTCCCTGTTCTGATAGCATCCGGTATCTTTCATTTTCATTCTCCTGCTTTTCTCTGTCTGCCATTTGACCGCAGCAATCATAGTTGGATCAGTCTCTGCTGATTGCCCGACATCCTTTGCACAGCCATCTTCTTTCGCGTTCTCCAAAGTTTCCTTTTTCAGACACAGTTCTTCCGGAAACAGTTCTTTCCGAAACTCATCCTTTTGAAATTCACCCTTTTGGGACATAGCCGGGGACTCCCCTGCATTTTCCTTGTCCCGCTCCATTTTCTTAAACTTTCGATTCGTCTTCACAGCGGCCACGGAAATCATAACTGCCAGAGCTGCAGCCGCGATCAGATAGCCTGCTATTGTAACCATAATACTGTCCATATTCACGATTCTCTTCCGATAAAATATTCAAAATTCATCTGATTCAACATTGCCTCCGTAATGTTAACACAGCTGTTGCCTTTATATCGTTCATTTTGATTCTGCTTTTCTTCCTTTGTTGTCAGTTGTCATTCAGTTCTTCCCACTCCGTGATCTCTCCGGTGAACAGTTGCTTCAGCTGTTCTTCGGTCACGTTCTCCAGCGGATTCTGCCCATTCACAATCACAGCGATGCCATCCTGCGCAATTGTCTCATAGGTAAGCAGTTCCTGTTCATAATCCTTCAGTTCCCTGGAGGCCATACCGAAATCACACAGACCCTGCATGGCGTCATTTAGTCCGGTAGTAGAATCCGAAGCCACGACTTCTACTGTCGCATTGGGATTGCACTCCATGTACTCCGCTGCAAGTGCCTCCAAAAGCGGCGCGGCAGATGTGGAGCCGTGTATCGTAATCGTCCCTTCCTGTTTTCCGGATAAAAATGTCGTCTCTTTTGCAACCACAACATAGGATTCTTCGACAATCCCCTGACCTTTCCCTTTCACGTAGGTCAAAAAATCCTGCTCCAGCTCACTGAGGCTTCCGGACCACGCGAGGATAAAAGGCCGTGAAAGAGAGTAATCGCCACTCTTTACATTCTCTGTCGTTCCAGTAACACTATTTACTGCCAGTACCTTTTCTTCCTCCAGCTCACTGAAATAACCCATTGAAATATAACCGATCGCAGATTCGTTTTCCTGCACTGCGGCAATTACTGCCTCCGCATCCGACACGATCTGTGCGTCCTTCGTTGTCACGTCCGGTGCGCCCTCTTCATTACTCTCGTCAAAACCCAACAGCTCAGCAAAAGCACTTCTGGTCCCAGAGCCCTCTTCCCTGGAAACAACCTGGACGCTGCCCAGCGCGTCGAGTCCGGCTACTGTTTCTTTTTCCTGCTCTTTTTCCGCACCACATCCGGTAAATAAAAACAGCGTAGCAAGAAAAAAGAACACACACATACCGGTTTTTATAATTTCCCGCATTTTCAGCGCAAAAGCAGATGAGATTTCTGCTTCATTCTTCTTTTTCATGTTCTCCACCTTTCCATCTTTTCTCAGACCGGAAGCCTTTTAATGCTCCGACAGTGAAAAATGAAACCATCGGAACCGTAAGGATCACTCCCAGCGTTGCCGATACACCCTGAAGGATTTCCAGCCCAACGCTGTACATATTCAGGATCTGATAATAGGCATAATTGTAGCTGTAGATATAGACAAATGTGTTAATA
>JAJQDP010000013.1 GCA_021202155.1 Oscillospiraceae bacterium
TATACCACAAAGCAAATGAAATGTAAAGTTTTAAGTGAGACAAGGTACTACATATGTCGCCCTTTGGGCGACGCGCCCACTGTGTGGGCGCACCCTTCCACCACCGGCTTTCAGCCGGCGGTCCCCCTCCCCTTTCAGGGGAGGCTTTGACTGCCTCGTACAAAAGCTTTCAAGGAGGTAAAAAAAGGCTCCCCTGAAAGGGGAGCTGGCGGCGTAGCCGCCTGAGGGGTTTCCAATAAATTAAAGAGAAGTGTAGCCGCCGTCGACGGGAAGAACTGCGCCGTTGACATAGCTGGAAGCGGGTGATGCGAAGAAGATTGCGGCGGTGTCGAGCTCGCCTTCTACGCCATAACGTGCTTCAGGAATCATGGTGTGAGCATAGTTCTGGAAGAATTCGCTCTGGAGGGTCTCCTTGGTAAGAGGAGTCTCGAAGTAGCCGGGGCAGATGGTGTTGACGGTGATGCCCTTTTCGCCCCACTCGCAAGCGAGAGCTCTTGTGAGGTTGACAACGCCGCCCTTTGCCGCATGGTAGGGAGAAGCGGGAGCAATCTTGTTTCCTACGAGACCGTACATGGAAGCGATGTTGATGATTCTGCCGTAGCCTGCGGGAATCATAGCATTCTTGGCAACTTCACGAGCCATCTTGAAGGTTCCAACGAGGTCGATGTTGATTTCGTTGAGGAGAACTTCATCGGTGATGTCCTCTGCGGGAGCAACTCCGCCGGTGCCGGCGTTGTTGATAAGGATGTCGATGCGTCCGAACTTGTCCATAGCCGCCTTGACAGCAGCCTGAACCTGTTCAGTCTTGGTGATGTCGCAAGCAACTGCCAAAGTCTCTACACCAAATTCCTTAGTGATTTCAGCGGCTACTTCGTCGATAAGATTCTGACGACGAGCTAAAACAACGATTTTGCATCCCTGATTAGCAAGAGCCTTTGCCATCTGGACACCAAGTCCTGTCGAGCAACCGGTAACTATTGCAACGTTGCCGGTGAGGTCAAAATAATTTTTCATTTCCCATGTCTCCTTTGAGATATATTTTCTTTTGACAAACTTTTAGTTTGCCGTCGCTAACAGTATAGCATATCTTGGACTCTTTTGCAAGAGTGGAAGGCAAAAATTATATCAAATTTTCCTCGAAGCTTCGGAACCCCCTCCACCACCGGCTTTCAGCCGGCGGTCCCCCTCCGGAAGTTCGCTTGCGAACTTCATTTCAGAGGGAGGCTATAACTGCCTCTTCCAGAAGCTTTTGAAAAAATGAAAAAGGCTTCCCTTGTTAGGGAGAGCTGGCGCGCCGTAGCTGTCATGTAGGGGCGGATATTATCCGCCCGCTACATAGCAACAGCACAACGTTCGGGCGGATGGTATCCGCCCCTACAAATTTACCTTCTCTTCCCTGCCACAGAGCCCGCCATTGCTAAGGCTATCGGAATCAGCGAGAGCACAACTCCCGTCGTCGGGTTTGACTCCGCAGGGGTCTCAGACTCCTCGACCTCCTCCATTTCGGTTTCAGTAGTGGAGTCCTCTACCGGCTCGGTGATGGTTACTGTTTCCTCGGCTATTGGGGTGAGGTTTGCGATTGCGGCTTCTATCAGCTCGGCATAGGCGTTGACCGTCTCCTGGTTCAGGATATTCAGGTTCCAGTTTACAAGGTCTATCGCGGCGGTTACGTACTCAAAGTTAGAGTAGTCGCTTGCGTTGAGGGCGTTCGCCTTTTTGATTGCCGCGTTGACGGCGGTATAGTCAGCCGAAACCCGGGTGAGGCTCGTGCCGGTGGTCTGGGTGTCGGTGTAGGTCTCGCCCTCGAATGTTACAGTTGCGATGTGTGCTGAAACCCCAAGGCTTCCCTCGCCCGTGATTGTCGCGTCAACTGTGTACAAATCTCCGCAGGTCTTGCACTTGAAAGTAGCCGTGGCAGTGCTCAGGTCATTTGACCAGGTGAAGTACTGGAATTCGTAGCTGTGACCAAGAGCGGCGGTGTAGGTGTCTACATAGCTGTCTCCGCAAACCGAACATGTATGAGTAGTATACCCCTGCTCGGTGCAGGTCGGGGCAGTTACTGTGTCAACGTAGGTGTGACCAAGTGCCGCGGTTTCGTCGGCAGTATATGTGTCGCCACAGGCTGAACAAGTGTAGGTGGTGTAGCCGGTCTCGGTACAGGTCGGGGCGGTTACTACTGCTTCGTAACTATGACCTGTCGCGGAAATCTCCTCGGTGTAGGTCTCCCCGCAAACTGTGCAGGTATAAGTCTTCACGCCTGCTTCTGTACAAGTGGCTGGCTGAGTGACCGTGCCTTCGTCGTAACTGTGACCAAGTGCGGCTGTCTCATCGGCGGTATATGTGTCTCCGCAGACGGAGCAAGTATAGGTAGTATAACCCTTCTCTGTGCAGGTCGGGGCAGTCACTACCGCTTCGTAGCTGTGACCGGTTGCCGGGATGGTTTCTGTGTAGCTATCGCCGCAGGAGCAAGTGTAAGTCCTCACGCCATCGGTAGTGCAAGTAGCCTCGGTGGTTACGCTTGAAGTGTAGGAGTGGGTGTGGTTTGAAACTGCGATTTTTACGTAACCATAGCTCGCCCAGGCGTTATCTTTGACGATCGTAGCACTATAGTGGTAAACAGGGTTGTTTGTACCAAGAGTGACTTCAAGAGCCTCACCCGTGCCGGGAGTCAGAATAATGTCGCCATCCGTTACGTAAATCGCGCTCTGCCTGGTTGTGCTGGTCGCAGTCAATGTAACGTCGCTTGACTCAATCTCAAGGTCGCCGTCTGGCACGTATATTGCATATGCACCTTCGGTTCCACTTGCGATAAGCTCTAACTCACTGTCTGAAATTGTGACACCATTTCCCGCATAAATTACGCCCCAAGTAGCCAAGCCTGTGGATTTTGCATATATCTTACTATCTGAAATGCTGACAAAATCAGCAGCGGAAATTGATCCCCAATCCCAGGCTTCGGATGTTGACGTGATTGATATATCACTTCCGGAGATAATGATGTCACTACCTTCATCATATGTTGCAATTGCTCCGCAAGAGTTGGCAACAGTACTGTTTAATGTTGCAGTTATCTTACTGTCGGTAATAGTTATATCTGCGTTGGCTCCGTAAGTTGAAATTGCTCCGTAACTGTTGAAGCCGCTTACATTGACAGTTACTTCACTTTCGGTAATATCTATGCTTCCTGTATAAGAATGGATAGCTAAACTATCTTCAGCCCCAGTACCACCAGTTGCTGTAGAGCTTACAGTGCTACTGCCTGTGACGGCTATATCACCGAATGCATAGATTCCAAAGGTATAATTGCCGCCGTAAGTGGCTGTAGCTGTAGCTGTAGCAGTTACTGTGCTTTCACCAGTAACCGTGGCAGTTCCGCCTGCGTAAATTCCATAAGAAAATCCATTATACCAAGTAGCCGCCGCAGTCGTTGTTACGGTGCTCTCATCTGAAATAGCAACATCTCCGCCGGCATATACTGCATAGCTCTTATTGGCAGTGGCAGAGGCGGTCACGGTGCTACCCGTTATAGTGACGTTGCCTGCTTCCGCGTAAATTGCTCTTCCAGAGAAATAGTCGGTGGAATAATCTTGAGCCGTAGCTGTAGCAGATGTATTTACTGTGCTGTTTGTTATGGTGATAGAGCCTGTCTGGGCATACATCGTATGACCAGCATAGCCGGATGCCTCAATCTTTGTAACAGTGCTGTCTGCGATGGAGATACTCCCATACGCATAAAAGACGCGAGCTATTCCATCTTCACCGGTGGAAGAAGCTGTAGCTGTCAAGGTGCTCCCATTCTCAATGATAATATCACCCCATGTATCTATCGCATTAGCCGCATTTAAATTCCTTGTAGTAGAAGCCGATAAGGTCACGTCGCTCCCGGATATTGTGACACTGCCATTAGACTCTATAGCCGTTGCAGCCGTTGCTAAGCCTTCATTCGAGGTAATGTCAATGGTAACTCCCTCAATGGTAATATCTCCACCAGCAGTAATTGCGGCATCATCATAGTTTTCAGCCGTCACTGTCAGACTGCCAGTTCCGCAGATGGACAGGTTCCCATAAACTTCAACGTATGTAACAAAACCTGTTCCCGTCAGATTTATAGTCAAATCGCCGGAGGAATAGAAAATACCATCCCTATATAAATAATTATTGAGATACAGCACACCGCCGCTGAAATAAGCGTAGTTCGTGCCGGTCGGAGTGCCGTCATAGACTGTCATACTAGATCCGTCAACGAGTGCATACTGCCCGTCCTTCAGCGTTACATATCCAACTTCAATCGTCCCATAATCCTTTGCCCCACAGGCGGTGCAGTAGCCGTTAGAGTAGGTGTGGGTGTGGGGCTGGATGGTGACGGTGCCAGACAGCGAAGTGCCAAGCGAAGTTGCTTCGCTATAATAAGAAGTGGTGCTACCCTTGGTAACTTCCAATATTTCGCCAGTGGCGGGGGTGACGATGATACTGGAATTTGAGTAAATGCCGCTTTTTGCTGTCAGACTGCCACTACCGGTGATACTAAGATTGCCGCTTAAGGAAATTGCACCGAGATTTGATGAAATACTATTTGTCCCAGATATTTCTATTGTTAGGTCTCCGTTTGCATATATGGCGTAGACATAGCCTGCATCCACCGTAAAATTGTTCAGATACAGAGTGCCATTCAGGTAGTAGGCATAACCAGAACCAGAAGTGGGGTCTCCTGATTGAACTGAATCACCTTGAACAAATCCACTATTAACATAATGCCCACTTTCAAGATCTACGCCGGCAATCTGAATAGAATCCAGTGCGCTCGCCATTGCTACAACTGTCATCCCCACCACCGCAAGGCATAGGGTCAGGAAAATTATAAAAAGCTTCTTTGTCATCGGGGTTTCCTCCTTTGAAATTAGGTTTTAAATTCTGTTGAGACAGGGCTAAAAAGTACGAATCTCAAAAAAGTAAGTAGTCACTTATTTTAGTCCTCTCAATTAATTATACCATAAATTTTGGAGGTTGTCAAGGGGTTTTTCTATAAATCCGACATTTTGTCGCCGAGGAAACCCCTCCACCGCCCTTCGGGCGGTCCCCCTCCCCTTTCAGGGGAGGCTATTTGAGTTCTCTCAAAGGCTTGTAAAAAAGGCACAAAAAGGCTTCCTCTGAAATGAAGTTCACAAGTGAACTTCCGGAGCTGGCGCGGCTTTAGCCGCGCCTGAGGGGTGCGTCCCCGCAGGGGACGCGCGCCAGCTTTGCTGGCGCACCCCCCGCCGTAGCCGGTGGAGGGGTGGTGTGACGAGATTTACTCGTGAAGTTTCTTCTCTCTATGATGCTTCCTGCACAGCGCAATATAGCTGTCGTTTGCGCCTAAAACAACTTGATCCCCCTCAGTGACCATGCCTTGCTCGTTGAAGCGGGCATTGCAGGTGGCGGCTTTGCCGCACCAGCAGACGGTCTTGATCTCCTCAATCACGTCCGCCCAGGCAAGAAGCCAGAGGCTTCCGGGGAAGAGATTTCTCTGGAAGTCGGTTCTCAGTCCATAGCAGATGACCGGGACTTCCAAATCATCTACAATATGGACGAAAAGCTCGACCTGAGATTTTGTGCAGAACTGGGCTTCATCGACGATGATGCAGTCGTAGGTTCTGATTTCGTCCTCGGGCATATTCTCCAGATCCTCGACGAAATCGCACTTCTGCTTCAAGCCGATTCTTGACGCCATCACACCTTCGCCATCGCGATTGTCAAGCTTCGGCTTGACGAGAAGGGCGTGCTTGCCGCGTTCATAATAATTGTACGCTACCATAAGGGCGTTGGCGGTCTTTGAACTGCCCATCGCACCGTAGCGGAAATAAAGCTTTGCCATACCTCTCCCCTGCTCTTACAGAATTATAGTCTCTGTGCCATCAAGTCCCGAAAGAATCTCGGTCTTGCTACCGGAAATTATGCCGACGGTTACTTCCATCTGAACCTTGGTGCCGGAAATGAGGACATTCACGGCATAGCCGTCAGAGGTCTCAAAGACAGCATCCGTCGGAACGATTATGGCATCGTCCCTGCGGAGGGTCGTGAAGGTGACCTGGATAGTGCCGAAGTCCTCGAAATCGACGTCTTCATCAGGAAGGATAACGTAGCTCGTGATGGTGGAGGTTTCACCGGTGAAACGGTCGCTTGAACTTGAAGTTATGGTGTCAATGACCTTACCGGTGGTCACTACGAGGGTTCCCTGGGCGATGTCGACCTTTGTGCCGAAGCTGACGTTCGAGAGCTCGTTTCTTGAGTCGGTCACGGTAAGATAGACCTTTGAAGAATCGACGATAGTGCAGACGGTCGAGTTAACAGAGACGGTAGCACCGACCCAGTAGTTGCCGACAGAGGTTATCTTGCCGTCGCAGGGAGCGGTTATTGTTAAGTAGTCAAGGCGTTTTACGAGATTGTCATAATTAGCCTGCTCGATGGCGAGGTCGATCGCCGCAAGGGCGGCTTCATTCTCATCTCCGGCGGCTACGAGAGCATCGTAGGTAGCCTGTGCGGAATCAAGGATTACCTTCTGGACTTCAATCTCGTCGTCAAGCTCATCCGAGCTGAGGCGGACAAGGACATCGCCCTCGCTCACTGTCATATCCTCGTGGACGTTGAATTCAACTATCGTTCCTCCGACCAGAGAAAACGACAGGTTGGTGTAGTAAGGCGTATCAACAGTGCCATCAATGGTAACGGTCTCCAAAATAGTTCCGACATAGGCATCGGCGGTGTTGTAGTTTACAGAGCCGGTGTTGATTGGGATATAAATCTCATCGTCGACGGTGGATTCGTCCCCGCAGGCACAGAGAAGTGAGCATGACATAACGGCGGCTGTAACAAATGCAAAAATTTTTTTCTTCATAATAAAAGATCCTCCGGAATAAGACAAGGCTGACGGCATTGTTTCATCCATATTATGATAGCAGATTTTCGGGGAAATTACAATAGGAAAGTTCGCGTTCAGAGAAATTTTTGGGCAAAGAGAAATCCCTCCGGGGTTCGGAGGGATAACGTGAACTTTTCCAATCAGTTTGTTATGGTGACAGTGCCGGAGGTGGTTTCGACATCTATCTTGAGAGAGCCGGTGCCGACGGTAGTTCTGCCTTGACCGGAAAGCTTGGTGCCGCTTGCGGTAACTGAACCGGTGGTGGTCTCGTACTCAAGAGTGTAGCCTGTTCCGGAGGTGAGTGCTATGGTTGCACTGCCAGAGGTTATCTCGATGTCGAGCTCGGATGAAATGGTGCAGGAGGAGATGGAGATAGTGCCGGAGGTAGCGTCTGCGCTCATTTCGGTTGCGGTGATGCCCTTGATGGTGGAGCTTCCGGAGGTGGTCTCAACGCTTAAGTCTCTTACCGAGAGAGTTCCCTGTGCGTCGGAGATGACAACAGTGGCAGAGGTTGCCTCAATAGAGAGTTCATCAAGATACATAGAACTCGGAATGTAAACGGTCAGGTCTTTTGAGATGCCCGCAGAAGAGTAGTTATTGGCTTTAGTGAACTTGATTTTCAGTTCGCCGTCTCTTTCGAGGTTGTAGTAAAGAGCGTTTGAAGAGCTTATGGTGGAAGAGCTGGTTTCAGTGACCTGGATGGTTGTGCCGCTGTACGGAATGACAGTTACGCTTCCCGAGTACCAATCGATGTCTATATCTGTGACGCCGGTAGTGCTCATAGTGAAGTCGCCGGTTGAGGAGGAGGTATTCGCCGCGGCGGCAGTTGTGGTGGACTGAGTAGTGGTGGTTGCGGCTGTGGTGGTTTGAGCCTGAGTAGTTGTTGTAGCCTGAGTTGTGGTAGCCGCCTGGGCGGTGGCTTCGGTGGTTGCCTGAGCCTGAGCCTCGGTGGTAGTGGTGGCTTCGGGAGTTGCTGTTTCTTCCGCTACTGTGGTTACTGCATTTTCGTCGATGCCGTTATTTGCATTCTCGGTGTCGTAAGAGTTTGCAACGTCAACATCGGATTCTGTTAATCCGTTTGTAACTTCACCTGTATCGACGGTGGAGTTTGCTATAGCGAGGTTGTTGTTAATCTGTACCAAGACTACGAGTATTCCTACAAGAAGTACTGCGGCTACCGCGCCAGCGATGATTTTGAAGATAGAGTTGGTTTTGTTAGTCATGTTAGTGCTCCTTTCAATTTTGTCATTATGACTATTGTTTTTGGTTAATAAGTTCAAATATTCCGTCTATGACGAATTTTACTGCAAAGCCTATCAGGAATGTCACCCATGTGAACTTCCACGCACCGGTTGTGAAGCTGATGACAAGATATACTACAAATATCAGACACCACATAATCGCTACGACAATTTTCTGTAATGAAGGCTTTTGCTTTTCGGATGTTTCCGGCTCAGTTACTACGACGGGAGTGGATTCTGCTTCAATGATTTCTCCGCTGTCCCCTGCATACTCTTTGATGAGTTCGTCTACATCTCCGATTCCGGAGATTGCGAACTGGTAAGCGGTCTTATCATCCTTGCCGGAACTTACCTGCTCCTCATACTTGTCAAGCGTATTCCCTAAAATCTCCTCCTTGAGTTCCCTTGTCTGCGGGTTATCCGGAGCGTTTCTGAAGAGCTCATTCACATACGCTTCAATTTTGTCTCTCATAGCTGTGCCTCCTCGTCTTTTTCTAAGCCCTCTCCGCTTATGGATAATATCCTGTCCATGATGCTTTTGGCTTCCACCCACTCATCGGTCATTCGGAAGTAGGCTTCCCTGCCAAGTGGGGTAATGTGGTAGTATTTCCTTCTGGCTCCCGATTCGGAATCTCCCCAGTATGAGGTGATATATCCGCTGTCAAGGAGCTTTTTGAAGGAGGTGTAGAGCGTCGCTTCGTTGAGCTCATACATTCCGGACGATTTTCTTAATATGCTCTTGTTGATTTCGTAACCGTAGCTGTCGCCCTGCATGAGGTTGGCTAATATTACTGCGTCAACTCGCCCTCTTATAAGTTCAGATGCTACCGACAATTTATCCGCCTCCTTTACTCTTTCTGTTTGCATTATATCACATGTTACCTTGGCTGTCAAGGTATTTTAGAAAAAATCTTATATAAAGTTTTTAGATACCTCAGGCGTGTTAGAAAGCTTACATCATTATTTTCATAGGTTTTGCCAAAAACATAGACAAGTGGGGCAAAAATTGCTCATTGACATTTAGGCACGATTCAGCTATTATATGCTTAAAACTATGATTTCAAGTAGGTAATGCTATGACTATTCATATAAATCAGGCTGGGTATCTCCCGGAAAGCGAGAAAATCGCGGTTATGCCGTTTCCGGCGGAAAGCTTTAAAGTCGTTGACGCTGACGGGAAAACCGTCTTTGAAGGAACATGCGCCAGGTTCGGCTTTGACGAGAATTCGGGCGATACCGTCTGGAAGGCGGATTTCTCGGAGCTGAGGGCTGAGGGAGAATACAGAGTTGTTTCGGACGATGCTACTTCTCCGCTATTTAAGATAGGTAGAGATGCTCTTGACAAGACCCTCAGGGGCTTGGTTCGGGCTTATTACTATTTCAGGTGCGGGTGTGAATTGAAGCCGGAGAATGCCGGGAAGTTCACGCATGGGGCTTGCCACACAACTCTTGCTTCCGAGTGGTTCGATAGCTCCGTCAAGAAGGACGTTTCGGGAGGCTGGCACGATGCTGGGGACTACGGCAGATACGTCACCCCGGGAGCTTGCGCCGCGGCACAACTGATGTATGCGTATATCCTATACCCGAATGCGCTTGGGAAGCTCAATCTGAACATTCCGGAAAGTGGCAACAATATGCCGGATTTTCTGTCGGAAGTCAGATACGAGCTCGACTGGCTGATGAAGATGCAGAAAGCGGACGGGGCGGTTTATCACAAAGTTTCTACGGCTCAACATGCGCGATTTGTGATGCCGGAGAGAGACTTGAAGCCGCTCTATTTACTGCCGGTTTCCTCGATGGCGACTGCCGACTTGGCGGCGGTATGTGCGCTTGGATATAGAGTTTATAAAGAGTTTGATTCGGATTATGCGGAAAAACTACTCGATACGGCGAAGCTGTCGCTCAAGTGGCTCGACGAGAACCTGCAGTTTATAGGATTCCGCAATCCCGAGGGCTGTGGAACAGGCGGCTATGGCGAAGGCGGCGACAAGGACAACCGCTTCTGGGCTTACTCCGAGATGTTCGCGGCGACCGGTGATGAAAAATATCTCGAAAAAGCGAAAGAGCTTCTTGTCTACGACTTCCCAAGGACAGAATTTGGAGTCGGTTCTATCGGAGGATTGGGTGCACTTGCGTATCTTACAAGCGGGAGAAGCTCAGAAGATGACAAACTTGCCGAGGCTTTTAAATCCATGTTTGTGAACCAGGCACACAGGCTCAGGTGGCTTGCGGACAGAAGCGGTTACATGGCGGCGATGGACGAAAGAGACTACGGCTGGGGAAGCAACATGGGTCTCATGAAGTACGGAATGATTTTCGCCGTCTGCGACACTCTCTGCTCCGCCGAAGGCGATGCGCACGAATTCGGCGTCTATGCAAAGAGGCAGTTCGACGTCCTGATGGGCGTCAACGCTGTCGGGATGAGCTATGTTTCCGGGAACGGTGAAAGAGCTATCAGGAATCCCCATCTCCGACCTGCCGCGGCTGACGGAATTGATGAATGCATCCCAGGCATGGTGAGCGGAGGCGCAAACCGCCGACCGGTTGAAGAAATAGCGCACCGATACATTCCGAAAGGCACACCACCGATGAAGAGCTTTGCGGATGTCCAGGATCTCTACTCCGTCAACGAAGTCACGATATATTGGAACTCGCCCGCTGTATTCGTAGCGGCGTATCTTCTGAACTGACAAAAAGTCCACAAGTTACATGTTGTAACCTGTGGACTTGCTTATAATTACGCATTACGAATTACGAATTACGCATTGATCTCGTCTCCCAGAATGCGAGTGCCGCTGCTGACGCTACGTTCAGCGAATCTACGCCGTTTTGCATCGGGATTTTTACCGTGTAATCGCAGGTGGCGATTGTGTGCTTGGCAAGACCGTCGCCCTCTGTGCCTAAGACAAGTGCAAGCCTTGGCTCGGACTTCAGCACTGGGTTATCAACGCTGATTGAGTCGTCCGAGAGTGCCATTGCGGCGGATTTGAAGCCGAGGTTTCTTATGAGCTCTGCGCTGTGGGTGTGCCAATCGGAATAGTCCTCCCCTATCTGCGCCCATGGAATCTGGAAAACCGTTCCCATACTGACTCTTATTGCTCTTCTGCAGAGCGGGTCACAGCAGGACGGGGTTATCAGAACCGCGTCGATTCCAAGTGCGGCGGCTGAGCGGAAGATAGCACCGATGTTTGTCGAATCGGCAATGTCCTCAAGGACAGCGATTCTTGAAGCGTCCTTGGTGACCTCCTCGGGAGCTTTCGGAAGCGGTCTTCGGAATGCACAGAGAACGCCACGGGTGAGCTCATAGCCGGTGAGACTGCTGAGTAGCTCCCGGTCGGCAGTGTAGACTGGAATATCTCCTGAACGTTCGATTACTTCCCTTGCGTCGCCGTTTATGTGCCTCTCCTCGGTGAGCATCGAAATCGGTTCATATCCGCAGTCAAGAGCCGTCCCGATAACCTTCGGGCTCTCTGCAATGAATATCCCCTTCTCCGGCTCCAGCCGGTTGCGAAGCTGAGCCTGCGTCAGACTCGTATACACTTTCAGGTTTTCGTCAGAGAGGGTGGTGACTTTTATGGTGGGCATTTACAGCCTCCTGATTATCATAGATCCAACGATTGTTTTATCTCTTCCATTGCCTCATCAAACGGGATTCCCAAGCCCGCCTCATTTTGCTCACGTCCTATGGCTAATCGAGAGAGAATTTCATCTGCAGAAAGCTTAGAAAAAGGGTTTGCTTTATCAGTCTGTTCAATCGTACTCATGAGAAAACCTCCATTTTAAAAACTCATACATACATTATACACCGCCTATCCTTAAAACGCAAGGTTGCATTTTGAATAAGCGGTGTTTTTCTTTATACCGGTTGAGAGGCGGTTGTCGGAGTGCTGGTTGGAGTCTTCTTCATCTTAGTAGTCTGCCTCTGAGCCATAACGAGGGAGTAGTAGACGCCCTTATTGCGCATAAGTTCGTCGTGGGTGCCCATTTCGGCGAGTCTGCCTTTATTCAGGACTATGAGCTGGTCGGCGTGGGAAAGGGTCGAGAGGCGGTGAGCTATCGCTATCGTCGTTCTGCCCTTGCAAAGCTCATTCAAGCCCTCCTGAATCTGACGCTCGGTCTCGGTGTCAAGAGAGGCGGTCGCTTCATCAAGGATTATAATCTTCGGGTCGTGAAGGATTGCTCTCGCAATCGCTACTCTCTGGCGTTCGCCGCCTGAGAGGGTATAGCCCTTGCTTCCGACACGTGTGTTGTAGCCGTCGGGGAGCTTTGTTATAAACTCGTGGGCGTGAGCAACCTTGGCAGCCTCAACAACCTCTTCAAAAGTAGCGTCCGGCTTGGCATAGGTGATGTTGTCAAGGACACTTCCTTCAAAGAGGTAGGTTTCCTGCAAAACAACTCCGACCTGTGAGCGGAGGCTCTGCTGGGAAATGTCCTTGATGTTGACGCCGTCAATCTTGATTTCGCCCTGGGTGACGTCATAGAGTCTTAAGATAAGGTTAATCATCGTGGACTTTCCGACGCCGGAATGTCCTACAATGCCGTACATCTTGCCCTTTTCGAGCTTACAGCTTATGTCCTTGAGAACGGGGTTATAGACCTTATAGCCAAAGTAGACATGGTTGAATTCGATGTCGCCCTTGATGTCGAGGTCGACGCAGTCGGAGCTGTCGCGGACATCCGTCTGCTCCTCCAAAATCTCGAATACTTTGGACGCGCTGACCGAAACGTCTGCTATCGATTTCGGAAGCTGGATGAGCCAGCGGAGCGGAGTATAGAGCATACTTACATATGATGTGAACTGTGTAAGCTCGCCAAGAGTCATGCTTCCCCACTGGGGCATCTGACCCAAGACCATCTTTGCGCCAAAGAAGACGACGAAATAGTTCCCTATGACTAAAACGAAATCGGAAATCGGGTTCAGAAGATTCCAGACAACCTCAGCCTTGGTGGCGGCTTTTGCCCAGTTTCCGGAGGCTTTTTCGTATCTCTCGGCTTCCGCCTTCTCGGTTCCGCAGGACTTTACAACACGGATTCCGTTCAGGGTGTCATGAAGAAGCCTTGAATGGGCGTTCGAGAATCTCCAGGAACGGCTGAAGTACTTGTGCATGATGTCTCCGATTTTCTTGACAAGAATTGCTACGAACGGAAGAGGAAGTATGACCATCAATGCAAGCCGCCAGTTCATCACGAAGAGAATCACAGCAACTATCACGAGAGACAGAATCCTCACGATGGCGTTTTTACCGTTATCGGTGATGAAGCTCTGGATCTTGTTCGCATCGTTCGAGACACGGGAGATGAGCTCGCCGGCGGTCTTCTTGGAAACAGAGGACATCGAGAGGTCGAGCGTCTTGTCGAAAACGTCCTGACGTAAATCCTGTCCTAAGTTCAGTGAGACATAGTAGCTGTTCTTGAGATTTATGCGGTCTAAAATCGTCGTGATTATAACCGTTATGAAGAGGAATCCACAGAGAAGCGCAAAGCCACTCATGTTGACGTCTCCTGAGGAAATGGTTCCGTCCTGAACAGGGATGACATAGTCGTCGATGATATACCGGTTTATGTAGGGCTTGATTACCTCGATAATCTCGGTTATAATCGTGCAGAGGATTGCGATTCCGAATGCCTTTTTGTAGGGACCGATTCTCTTGAAAATCTTCATGAAGACCTTTACTTTTGAAGCACAGTAAGGGCACTCGGTGTAGCCGTCAAGCGGAAGCCCACATTTCGGGCACTTAGGCTCGTCGATGTCGCTCTTCTCGATGAACATTCCGGTTGTCAGATAGTGATTGAGGAGCTTACAGAGCTCGGCAAAGGCGATGAAGTTGTCCTGGGTGAAGGAGCAGATGCACTTGTCGTCGGTGTCGTCATGCCGTCCGACCATCATCGAGCATCCGACAAGCTGTTCGCAGGCGTATTCCTCATACGCCTTTATCGGAAAGCTCTCTTTAATCTCGGAGCCAATATAGACGAATATATCGTCATGAGTGACGCAGATGTGTCCGTCAACCTTATCTGCCTTGTTGTACAGGTTAAAGGGAAGCGAGAAGACGAAATCGTCCAAAGTCTTCCCTTCTGGTGCGGAGATTAGTAGGTTCGTAATTTATCCCCCATTTCTTTGTTAGTGGATGTCCGCTTAAATGTAGATTTCAAGTACCGCCAGGCTCTTCTTATCAAGCTTATTTATGTCGCTGCAGCAGTATTTGTTGCCGTCGACGTCATTGGCATAGAGATACTTGTCGGAAAGCATACGGAAGTTTGAGTACCAGTCGCGGATGCAGATTGTCTTTCTCCCGGCGGTGGTGTCGATGTCGACGAAGATGAAGCCGCGGGAGTTGTCCTTGATGGAATAGACCTTCGTTATCTCGGGCATAAAGTACTTGTACTCAAGATACTCATCGACGAGCTGGTATTGCTCCTCCGAAAGCTCCTTCATGTCCTTGATTACGCCGATTTCCTTGAACTCATTTTCTTCGTTGTCATATGCTACACTTATATAGGTAGTCGCGGAGTAGAAGGGCATGAGACGAGTGAGCCTCACGTTGAAATACTCCTGATCCTCATATTTAAGTGAGATGAACCCCGCATCGTCGCGGTAGAAGTGGAGCTTTGAACAGTCTAAAAGCTCCAATCTGTCTACTTCAAACTTTTCGGGAACATATTCGGTATTATTAGCCATTATCATATCTCCTTTCTCAGTCTTCTATGAACTTGAGTGCGTCCGCCTGGAGCATGTAGAGCTCAAAGTACTTGCCCTTCTCGCGGATTAGCTTGTCGTGAGTACCCATCTCCTTGACCTCGCCGTTTTCTATGACACAGAGCATGTCGGCATCGCGAAGTGTTGAAAGTCTGTGTGCGATTGAGATGATGGTTCTTCCCTCTTTCAGGCTGTCGATTGCAACCTGAATCTTCCGCTCGGTACGGGTGTCCATAGAGGCGGTAGCTTCATCAAGGATGAGAATATCGGGATCCTGAATTATAGCCCTTGCAATAGATATTCTCTGCTTCTCGCCTCCTGAAAGTGTGATTCCGCCGGAGCCGATCTTGGTGTTGTATCCGTCGGGAAGCTTGGTTATGAACTCATGGGCGTTCGCTGATTTTGCCGCCTCGATGACCTCTTCCATAGTGGCGTTCGGTCTGGCGTAGCGGATATTATCGGCTACTGAGCCGACAAATATATAGGTTTCCTGAGAGACGATTCCTATGCAACGGCGCAAATCCTCGGTTGCAATCTTCTTGATGGGAACTCCGTTAATAAGAATCTCGCCTGAGGTTACGTCATAGAGCCTTGCCATAAGATTTATAATGGTGGACTTGCCTGCTCCGGTCTTGCCGACGATTCCGAACATGTGACCGGCTGTAACCTTGAAGGAGACGTTCTTGAGGATTCTGTGCCCCGCTTCATACTCAAAGAAGACGTTCCTGAATTCGATGTCGCCATCAAGGTGCTCAAGCCGAACCGGGTTCGGGTCTTCGACGACCGTCGGCTTTGACTCAAGAATCTCAAACATTCTTGAAGCCGCATCAACGCAACGAGCCCATCTGTCACCTATCCACATGAAGAAATCGATAGGGTCATAGAGCATACCGGTGTAGGAGATGAGTCCTGTCAGTACACCATAGGTAAATACTGTTCCTCCGACCTCGACCTGCATGACTATCAGGAAGCAACCGAGGCAGAAAAGCCCAATGCTAAGTATATTATAGCAACCCCAGACGAACGGGATTGTGTTGGTTATACGATGGTTAATTCTGTCGTTGACCTCGTAGGCGTCGCGATTCTTCTTTCTGTAGCGATCGCGCTCCTTCTGCTCTTTTGCAAAGGATTTTACAACTCGCTGACCGTTCATGACATCCGAAAGGACGGAGTTAAGGCTTCTCATCGCGACATCAAGCTTACGATAGAGCTTTCTCTGCTTCTTATAGAGGAAGTTGTCGGCGAAAAGAAGGATAAACAGAAGAATTACGAGCCCTACTGTGAGAACAGGGCTGAGGAACATCATTATGGCACCGATGCCGATTAGCTTGATGGCATTTGCGATTCCATAGGGCACTATATCCACAAAGAAGCTGTAGACGTTGTTGCTGTCCCGGTCGACTCTTGACATAAGCGAGCCAGTCTGCTTGCTTGTGAAGAACTGGAGCGACAGATTGTTCATCGAGGCGTAAATCTTAGATCTCAGGGTGTGAGTTACGTGAGGGACGACCCTTGCTGTGACGATTCCAGAGAAAAGACCGGTGAGCTTGCTTAAAATGTTCGTGAAAAGCATCAGGAGGACGATGAGGAGAACCTGACCATAGAGCCTTCCCGATTCACTCAGAACATCGTCATAGAGCATCTTTGAGCTGAACCAAGGCGAAATTATCGCCATGACATTTGACAGGAGTATCGACAG
Organism: Oscillospiraceae bacterium; assembly: GCA_021202155.1. Classification (GTDB taxonomy): domain Bacteria; phylum Bacillota; class Clostridia; order Oscillospirales; family Ruminococcaceae; genus Faeciplasma. Next base: position 16,533 of record JAJQDP010000013.1, read on the forward strand.
CATTATAAGCGTTATCTCTACCTTGAAGTCCTTGAAAAGACCCATAAGCTTGCCGAATATCGAACGCTTGTCGACGCATCTCGGGCACACCGGACGGTTGGGGTTCGGATAGGGCTGATGACATATCGGGCAGACGGTGTTCTTGCTGTCTAACAGTGTGTCGTCTATCTCCTCATGGCGGTGAGTCATGTTGAGACGCTCGCAGAAGCGTTCAAACTTCTCACAGTAACCGATGGAGAACCGGGCAATCAGGATATTTTCGCGGTCGTGCTCATACTCGCTCGGAGACCAGCCAAAGCTTCTTCCTCCGCCGAAGCCGCCATCTGGTGGAGGTCCACCCGGTCCGCCGCCAGGTCCGCCAGGTCCACCAGGTCCACCCGGAGGAGGTCCCATCGGAGGTCTGCCGCCGTCCGGTCTTGAATCCATCGGCGGGTGACGGTGACCGCCGCGCTCACCCTGCGGCTTTTCGGAGAAGTCTTCAACCTCGCCTTCGCGGAGCATTCCAATAACCAGCCTTGCGGTGTTCTGGTGACGGTCAACATAGATATTCTTTATCTTCGCTATCTCGTATTCCTGGAAATCCTCAACGCGGTAGGAGATCATCTCCTTCGGAGGAGCTGTCTTGAAAAATCTCCTGATGACGGGAGTGCCATGAAGCTTCTCTTCAATCTCTTCCTTGGTGGTGGCTTGCCTGTAGTCCTCATAGCCGCTGATTATGTAGAGCTCGCTTTCGTCGAAAGTGACGTAGACGTCGAAATACTTGCCCTCGCCGTCCAAGTCAGCCTTGACGCAGTAAAGAAGCTTTTCCGGATTGACGCCGCGCTTACAAAGCTCGTCTGCGACAAGCGGGGGCAAAGCGTCAAAATACTTCATATAGAATCACCTTCCTGTTATATCCAAAACGTCATTTAAATACATACTTGTTAAGAGCATCTAAAATAAAACAGCCCTCGATACATGAGGTATCGAAGGCACTTATTCATCCGCTAAAACCGAACCGTCGGTTTTCAAGGAATCGGGACTGCACAACTTTGACACTCAGAGGTATCTTGAATTCACTGTTAAATTCCTGCTCTACAGCTACTGCTACGTAAAGATTGTCTATACGCATTGTTCCCGCTCCTTTCATGGTAGTTAAGGCGAAGCTTTCTTGCCTTACGAATTCAATATTGTACACCGGTCTTTCACAGTTGTCAAGGACTTTTTAAGCTGAAATTGAGATTTTATACGGTTTTTCGCTCAGTCCATGATTGACTTATCCCACGCAATATGATAAACTTGTACCCAAATGAAATTTTTTTAAAGGCAGTGATTTTATGAACCAGCTATTGGGACTTCTTAAGACAAATGCACGTCTTTCAGACAAGGAGCTTGCTACCCTTCTTGGCAGAACCGAGGAGGATGTCGCCCGCGACATAAGCGAGCTTGAGAGAACCGGTGTTATAAAGGGCTACACCACCATCATGGACGATGACATTGTCAACAAGGACAGTGTTTCGGCATATATTGAGCTTTCTGTCACGCCAAAGGCTCAGGTCGGCTACGACGAGATTGCGGGATATATCTCGCAGTATGAGGAAGTAGAAAGCGTCTCCCTCATGTCGGGAGGATATGACCTTGCTGTTACCATCAGGTGCAAAAATATCCGTGACATCTCGAACTTTGTAGCACAACGGCTTGCGACCATAGACGGGGTTGTCTCGACCTCTACTCACTTCTTCCTGCAGAAGTATAAAGAGAATGGCATTCTGCTTGCCGATTTTGAGCGTGACGAAAGAGGGCAGGACTGATGGACTATGAAAAGCTCATCGGCAGGAAAGCCGCTGAGATAAAGCCCTCCGGGATAAGGAAGTATTTCGACGTTGCCGCCACAATGGACGATGTTATTTCCCTCGGGGTCGGCGAGCCGGACTTTCACACTCCCTGGCAGATAAGAAGAGAGGCTATCGTAGCACTTGAGCGCGGCAAGACCTTCTATACCGCCAATTCAGGGCTTATGAATTTAAGAAAGGCTATCAGCGAATACACAGAAAAGCACACCGGAATCAGATATGACCCGGCAGGCGAGATTATCGTCACTGTGGGCGGATCTGAGGCAATTGACCTTACAATCAGGGCGATTATCGAACCGGGTGATGAGGTTATCATTCCTGAGCCGTCGTTTGTATGCTACAAGCCGATTGTCGAGCTCACGGGCGGCACTCCCGTCATCATCGAGACGAAGGCGGAGGACAGCTTCAAGCTGACTGCTGAGGAGCTCAAGGCGGCTATTACCGATAAAACCAAGCTTCTCATTCTCCCCTACCCCAACAACCCGACCGGTGCTATCATGGAGCGTGAAGATCTTGAGAAAATTGCGGACGTCTTAAGAGGCACGAATATCGCCGTTCTAACGGATGAGATTTACAGCGAGCTGACATACGGAAAGAAGCACTTCTCGATTATTTCGCTTGACGGCATGAGAGAAAGAACCATCTATGTCAACGGCTTCTCGAAGGCATTTGCTATGACAGGCTGGCGACTTGGCTATATGTGCGCCCCGCACGAGATTACCGTGCAGGCGTTGAAGATTCACCAGTTCGGAATCATGTCCTCCCCCACCATCAGCCAGTATGCCGCTATTGAAGCTCTCACCAATTCCGAGAACGACGTCAGGCACATGGTTTCCGAGTACGATATAAGAAGACGTTATCTTGTGAACGCTTTCAGGGAATTGGGACTTGACTGCTTCACTCCCGAGGGTGCGTTCTATGTCTTCCCGTCCATCAAGTCGACGGGGATGACGAGCGATGAGTTCTGCGACAAGCTTCTTCACCAAAAGCGTGTTGCCGTGATTCCGGGAACCGCTTTCGGCGACTGCGGCGAGGGCTACATAAGGGTTTCCTATGCCTATTCTCTACGGCATCTGATGGAAGCTATTTCAAGAATCAAGGAATTTTTGGAAGAATTGAGGAGCGAAAATGATTGAGGGCAAGGCTTATGCCAAGATTAATCTCACGCTTGATGTGACAGGTGTTCTTGAGAACGGCTACCACACTATCTCTTCTGTCATGCAGACCATTTCACTTTGTGATGAGATTTCGGTCGAGAAGAATTCCGCCGGCAAAATCAGGCTGTTCTCAGATGGTGGGAAATTTGCAGATGGTATGCCTCTTGACGAGAAAAACACCTGCCACAAGGCGGCAAGTGTGTTTTTGGAGCATATAGGTGCTTCTGACGGCGTCGATATACATATTACAAAGAATATCCCGTCGCAGGCTGGTCTTGGCGGAGGTTCTTCCGACGCCGCAACAGTCTTAAGGCTTCTGAACAGGCTGTTTGATGCGAATCTATCTTATGAAGAGCTGAGAGCACTTGGTGCTGAGATCGGCGCGGATGTGCCGTTTTTAGTGACAGGCGGGTGCGCGCTGTGCGAGGGAATCGGAGATGTTCTCACACCGATAGAAAAAGGCTTGAGCGACTATGTGTTGGTCATGAAGCCACATGATGTCTGGGTTTCGACACCGGAGGCATACCGGCTCTTTGACGAGAAGAAACTGCCGTATGGCAATTCCTCTGCGGCTATGGTAAGTAAGCTCTTAAGCGGCGAAAGGGTCTGTGGGCTCTTGTCGAATGACCTTGAGAAAGCGGTCGCAAATCCTGAGATTTCAGGACTCAAAAAAGAGATGGTCAGGATGGGCATGCATGACAGTCTTATGACCGGAAGCGGGTCATGCGTCTACAGTATCTGTGATTATGACAGACTGGCGAAACACGTCGGAAGAATGTGCCGGGAATATCAGAATATAGGCGTTTATGAGCCGGTTTCCTCAGAAGAAGTAACTGTATCATGACCGGCTATGAAAAGTGCGAGCTTTGCCCAAGAAGGTGTCGGGTGAACAGATGCCAAGCCGTCGGCTTCTGCGGGCAGAGCGACAAGATAAGAATTGCAAGAGCGGCTCTCCACCTTTGGGAAGAGCCGTGTATTTCCGTTGGTGCCGGCTCGGGTGCGGTATTCTTCTCAGGCTGTACTCTCAGGTGTTGCTTCTGCCAGAATCACGAGATTTCCCACGAGGGAAAAGGTTATACCGTCACTACAAGTGAACTTGCGGAGATTTTTCTCAGGCTTCAGGACGATGGTGCTGAGAATATAAACCTCGTCAGCCCTACGCCATTTGTGCCGTCGATTATTGAGGCATTGGACATGGTCAGGGGCAAGCTCACGATTCCCGTTGTCTATAACTGCGGAGGATTCGAGAGTGTTGAGACGATTAAGGCTCTTAATGGCTATGTCGACATCTATCTGCCGGATGTCAAGTACTTTTCGGATGAGTACGCGAGTGAGTTCTCCGGCTGTCCGGGAGGCTACTTTGAGACGGCGATTTCGGCTGTCAACGAGATGCAAAATCAGGTCGGGAAGCCTCAGTCCGACGAGAGCGGAAAGCTCCTTAGGGGCGTTATTGTCCGGCATATGGTTCTCCCGACTTTAAGGCATGATTCGATAGCGGTTCTTAATTCTCTCAGAGAAAGCTTTGAGCCGGATGAGATACTTTTAAGCCTTATGAGCCAGTATGTGCCGATGTATCGGGCGACAACCGAGGAGAGATTCAGGAGAATAAACCGTCGTGTGTCGACGTTTGAATATAACAGTGTTCTGGACTATGCACGGGAGCTTGGGCTTGAGGGGTACTCGCAGGAGAGGAGCTCTTCCGACAAGTGCTTCGTGCCGGAGTTTTTTGGAAGCAAGGAGGAGTGTTAAACCATGAAAACGGTGCTTGAAACCATCAGGAAGTACCTGCCGAAGGCGAAGAAACAGTTTGTAGCGGTTATTGTCTATGTCCTGGCAATAACGGCGTTGGAAGCTTCGCTCACTGTACTTATGAGCAGGATTATCTCAGAGGCGCAGGTTCGGGGAACGGTTATTTTCCTGCTTCTTGCACTTGGAGGATTCTTGTTGCTACTTTTGCTTGACTGCGTCCTCTCCATCGGAAAGTACCGGGCGCAGGACAGGCTTGGCGGGGCGTTCCTTGAAGCGATGAGAACGGATATGTTCAGAGCCGTCGAGAAGGCGGATTATCAGTCGCTCATCTCCATCGGCAAGGACAAGCTCAAGCACATTTTCTACTCGGACGTCCTTGACGTTTTCAGAATTGTCGGAAACTATATCGGATATATCCTATTAAATCTGATACTGCTCATATCTTTTTTAATAGTGTCAGCGTTTGTAAATGCAAGCTTGGCGGTATTTTTGCTGATTGCCGCCATTGTCGGGTTTGCGATTTCGTGGTTCTCAAGAAGGCTTATCATGAAGCGGTCTGCGGGAGTAAATCAGATGATGAAGGCTGACCACAATGAGCTTAACGACTTTGTCGACAGTATCGAACTTGTCAAGACTCACTCCCTCGGCGATTATTTCGTGGAGAGGCAAAAGAAGAGCCTCTGGGGATTCATCAACGCTTCTTTGGATGCCGACGCCGTTATGGTCGGGCTCAACACCCTAAGTACCAACTACTATCAGCTTATCTACTTAGGCGTTGCGGCGTTTCTCAGCATGACTGTCAACGGAAATGATGCCGGAAGCCTTGCTTTCTTCCTCTTTGCGACGCAGAAAATTATCTCCTACAGCTCAAATCTTGAATCGGCGGTCTATGTGGTGATGAGGATGGCTCCGGCGTTCGGAAATGTGAATAAAGTTTTTGAAACGAAGCGGGAAGATGGCGATACTGAAATCGGCGGAATCGATAAGATTGAGCTTAAAAACGTCTCGTTCTCCTACAACGGTGGCGACGATTACGTCATCAAGAATCAGTCTCAGACATTCGAGAAGGGCGACATTGTCCGGCTGTCGGGTGCGAACGGAAGCGGAAAGTCGACCTATGTCAAGCTTCTCGTGAATCTCCTCAAGCCTACCGAGGGCGAGCTTCTCGTGAACGGGATGCCTGCCGAGGAAATCAGGCGGGATAGTCTCTACAAGCATATTCTTTACATCAGCCAGGACGAGATTCTCTTAAACGACAGCGCGAAAAATTATATTGAAGAGATTACCGGGATCGAGCTTTCGGACGGCGACTTCTCGACTCTTCTTAAGCAGGTTGACCTGCCGGAGGATTTGCCGGACATTGAAATGGGCGGCAAAAACCTTTCGGGCGGGCAGAGAAAGAAGCTTATGCTGATAAATCTTATTTTAAGATGGCAGGGCTCGTCGGTTATTATCTTAGATGAGCTTGAAAACGCGCTCGATGCGAATACAAGGGAGTTTGCAAGCGAGCTTCTTGACACTATCTATAAAGACCGGGCGAACCACATTATTTTCAGAATTTCGCACATTGACGACGGCACGGTTGCTGTAAACAAGCAAATATCACTTTAACTTAAAACGCCTCCCGAACCTGGGAGGCACTTTTTTCAAAAAATCTTTCCTCGGGGCGTAGTATCCCGGAAAATTCGGGTACTGTAATAGTGAAAGGAGGAATGAGCGATGGACGACGAAAAAATTATCGAACTGTTCTTTAAGCGGTCGGAGTCGGCGATTTCGGAGCTTGATGGGAAGTATGGCAGTCTCTGCAGAAGCGTCTCGAAAAACGTTCTTTCGAGCGAGGAGGACGCCAAAGAAGCAGTCAACGATACATACTTAGCGGTCTGGAACAGGATTCCTCCCGAGAAGCCGGAGAACCTTCTTGCCTATGTCCTCAAAATCGCAAAGAACCGGTCGCTGAACATCCTGAGAACCCGAAGTGCTCAGAAGCGGGACAGTCACTATCAGGTGGCACTTTCGGAGCTTGAGGAGTGCCTTCCCGGGGACTCAAGCGTTGAAGCCGAGCTCGACTTCAAAGAGCTTTCAGAAGCGGTCGACAGCTTCCTTGAAACGCTCACCCAAGAGAACCGGGTCATCTTCCTGCGGCGCTACTGGTTCTCGGACAGCCTGAAGGACATAGCAAAACTCACCGGACTGACGGAAAAGACGGTCTCAGTAAGGCTTGTGAGGCTTCGGAAAAAGCTTAAAGACTATTTGAGCGAAAGGAGATTTTTTGTATGAACAAAAACGTAGAAAAGCTTTCCACCGCCATTGACATGGTGGATGAGAAGTATCTGACGGAAGCGGTGGAATATCAGTCGGCAGGACACAGAATCAGGCACACAAAACTGCTCATAGTGGCAGTAATTGCGGCTGTGTCGGTTCTCCTGATGGGGGCGGGGGTCTTAGTCTCGCGTGACGGAATTGCCGAATGGCTCAAAACTGAGCAGGAGATTATCACCGGCAGAGAAATCAGCGACGAAGTTTACGAGGGTATGATAGAGTCGGAGCAGTATATTGGCACGACCGAAAGTGCTGACGACCTGACTATCACAGTGGACTCCGCAACAATTACCGATTTCAGAATAAATGCGCTTCTCAAGGTCGAGGGCAGTGATGAACAGTATCCTCTTGAGGGATGCACCGCAAAGATGTACAGCTCGTCCATAGATTTCGCTTCAGGAGGTTTATCCTATGATGGCGTTCATAGTGACGGTGCTACCTACTACGTTGCACGCACCACATATGACTATATAGGCGACCCCGATACCACAGAACTGGACGTTACATTGAAAATAACCAAAGGTCAAGGTGAGGACGAGACAGAAATTTGCTCAATAGACTTCACCGTTGAAAGAGTTCCGAGCACCACTATCGAAGTTATCCCCGAGGGTGAGTCAGTGACTGTCAGCGTCAGTATGAGATACATGGACTGGGCACAAGAATTTGCAACAGATGGTGTGATAAACGAAATATACTACGATTTAATCACCCGTGATGTAACCGCCATTTCTCTTAGTGAAGGTGGAATGTATATCACCTATGACAATGATACCGCTATTCTTCCCGACACTTTTGGTGTTGATAAGTACTATATAGACACCGAATACGATGGCGGTTTCGATTCGATATATATCGTCATGAATGACGGCACTATAATCAAGCCTGTCGAGGGAGGAACGACCGAATCGGTACTTGGACAGCCTGTTATAACATGGAGATACGTCTGGTCAGCGACGATTGACATTGACAATGTTGCATATATCCAAATCGGATATACCGATATTCCTGTAGTGCAAGATTAACTGACATAAGCAGATGACGGGAATCTGAACCCATAAGTTTGCCTGTGGCGAACTAAACAAGTTGCGGCTTCGCCGCAACTTCAATCCGTCGACAAAGTCCTCAGAAATTTTGAGGGCTTTGTTTTTTTTGCAAAAA
>JAJQDP010000022.1 GCA_021202155.1 Oscillospiraceae bacterium
AGTTGACTTTGTTGCCAATTTCGCTTAAGTGTACGCGTATGCCCTGAAAGGGGAGGGGGACCGCGCGAAGCGCGGTGGAGGGGTTTCCGCGGGGAGGGAGACCATCGCCAACGGCGATGGTGGAGGGGTTCCACGGGGATGAGACCGCCCGAAGGGCGGTGAAGGGGTCAATTACGCATTACGCATTACGCATTACGAATTACCTTATACAGCACCGCTTCCGCAAACACCAGCGGGCGGTTGTAGCGGAAGAACACTATTCCGTCGGTCGGGGCGGTGATGCGCTCGACAACGTTGCCTTCGAGGGGGTCTAAGATTTCGCAGAGGAGGTCGCCCTTCTCGAAAGAGTCGCCGGTGGCGGCGTAGGGGCGGTAGATTCCTGCCTTGGTGGAGTGGAGCTGGAGGAGTTCACTCTCCGAGATAATCTCGGTGAGGCTTCCGCCGGGGATTTTCTGAGTCGTGATGCCATTTTTATTTGCGAATCTGAGGACTGCCTCAATCGCAATTTTGGCGGACGGAAGGTCGACCTGGTCGGTGGCGTTTGTGTAGAGGGAGAAGGCTTTCGTCTCCCAAATCTGCCAGTTGTAGTTGAGGGTGGTGGTGTCGTACGGGCGGGGTGTGCGGATGAAAGCGTACGGAAGCCCGAAATCAAGCATGTATGAGTGGTCGGTGAAGCCGGTCTCCATCAGCTTCACGTGCGACAGAAAGTCTCCCTGCTGGTAGAAGCTCGCGAACTGGATTCCGAATTTATAGCCCTGAATCTCCTCAAAGAGACCGTCGGCGATGCGCTGGGTGGTCTCGCCCATGTCGTAGCCGGGGAACATGCGGTTTATGTCGGTGTTGTCCATCGTCCAGAACCGCTTGCCGATGTTCATCGAATAGTAGTTGACGCAGGGGATGATGAGAATTTCGTGATTCGGGGCTATCTTCCCCTCTTTTTCAAGCCGTTTGAACTTCTGGACTAATTGCGAGCAGACGTACATCTGCTGTACTTCGTTTCCTCTCATCGAACCGACTATGCAAAGTGCCCTCTCGCCACCTCCGAAGCGGTAGCCGACGATGTCCATCGGCTCTCTGTAGGGGGATGTTATCGAGTAAATTGTTTCTTTACGCATTGTGGACACCTCCCAAGATTCTTGCGATGAGTGAGCCGCCGTAGACGACGGGGTATTCGCGAAGTGTAAAGATTCTGCCGTCGCACGGGGAGGTGACGTACTCCTCCACCCTTCCGGTCGACGGGTCAAGAACGTCGCCGATGTGGTCGCCACTCCTGATGTCGACCCAGTGCTCAACGCAAGGGACGAAAATTCCCGCCGCGGAGGAGTTGACGAACGCAACGTCGTGGTCGGTGGAGAGGATAGCCTTCCTGACCGGCTCTGTCTCCCCCGTCCATATGCCGATGTTCTTGAGTAGATTTAAGATTCCCGCAACCAACTGGTCGCAATATTCTTTTGTAATCCTCATGCCAACGCCCATCTCGACAACGAGGGTTTTCGTGCCGATGGAGTTGAGGCTGTAGGCAAGGGTCGATTCAAGGACGGTAGCCGAGCTGTGCACCCAGATAAAGTCCGTCCCGAGCATTTCGGCATATGGGACGAGTTCATCCGCGGTAATCTCGTTGATTCTGACCTGCGGGATTTCGCGGAGATAGATATTGCTGGCGTGGATGTCGATGCAGATGTCCGCGCCCTTGATGTCGTTAATGATGTCATAGGCGATGTGCTCCGCCATAGTTCCGTCGGGAGTGCCGGGAAAGATGCGGTTCATGTCAAGGTCGAACATCGGCATACCTCTCTGGATGGAGTCGACCCCAAGCGGGTTCAGTGCCGGATAGATGTCGACGATTCCCTCAAGGTTCGATGCGCCTTTTGTGAGGATTGAGGCGAGCCGGGCGCAGACAAGCTGACCCTCAAGCTCATCCCCGTGAGTCCCCGTGACAATGCAAGCGCGCTTCTTTCTTTTTGTGGAGCGCGCCATGTTTGAAATACGATTTTTGCGGATAACGAGGTTTTCGTTCACCGCTAACGCCGCCTGGGCGATGGTTTCTATCATAGTATACCTTCCTTTCGGAAACCCCTCCGTCCGCACCTGCGGTGCGTCCACCTCCCCTTTCAGGGGAGGCTATTTTCCTTCTCTCGAAGGCTCTGATAATAGGAGGGTTTGTAAAATCAAAACTGTGCATAAGTCAAAAGTTATCCTGAGGCAGTAAAAGCCTCCCCTGAAAGGGGAGGGGGACCGCCGGCTGAAAGCCGGTGGTGGAGGGGTTCGCCTCCGCAGGAGGCGCGTCGCCGCGAAACGGCGACCAATTACGCATTACGCATTACGAATTACGCATTGGTTACTGCGCCACGCACGACCTCACCGTCTGTGTCGACTCCGTAATCCCCACATAGCACCCCGACTCAATCGGGCAGTCTGCATAGTCCCTGCCGTGGCAGAGTTTTAAATAGTGGGTGCTTATGAGGCAATTGTTGACCGGATCTAACCCGTACCAGCGACTTCCGTCGTTGACCTCGACCCAGGCGTGGGTTTCGCCCTCGTCGCAGGCAAGACCGGCGACATATCTGCAGGGGATTCCTCCCATGCGGCAGAGAGCGAGCATGATGTGGGCATAGTCCTGGCAGACGCCTTTTCCGAGGGTCAGTGCTTCCTCAGCAGTGGTGTGGACGTCGGTTGCTCCCTTCTCATAGGTCATATACTCATAGAGGCTGTCGGCAAGTGCGAGTGCTCTATATAAAACATTGGATTCTGTCGGCTGATGCTCACTGTAGAAAGCGGTCAAAGCCTCTCCCGGATGAGTGAGCGGCGACTGATAGGCGTACATGACCGGTGCTTTTCCGGAAACCGTGTAGCTACTGGTTATCGATGCCGTGCCCTTTACTGAAAACGAGAACTTTCCGTGCGGCTTCTCGATTCTTCCACAGAGAAGTGAGTTTCCGAAGCTGTCGCGCGAGTTCCAGATGACTCCGCCAGTCGGCTGGATGATGTATCTCGGCTCGCTGATAATCTGCCGGTCGTCGGAAAGCGGAAGACACCGAAGTGTGAAGGAATGCGCGCTTATCGGGCTTGAGAACTCAAACTCGGTGCTGTATTCAAAATTCACAGTCTTCACCTCAACAAGCCGGGAAATAAGGCTTAAAGCCTCTCCTCTGCAGCTCTCAATTCCCTTTCCGCGGGTCAACAGCTTCTCTAAGCTTTTGTAAGCCTCAACATTCAGGACAGGATTATATACGTTCTCGTATGGATGCACCATGACGGTCATATAGTCAAATACTCTCCGTATATCTTCATCCTTATATGACAATCTGACATATAAATCGAGCCGCTCAACAGCCTTCCCGATGTAGATGAGGTCGCGCCCCTCCAAATCCTCCATATTGTCCTCGACGCTTCCCCAGAACGCATAAAGGTCGTCCTTGACGGGGAGCAAATCATATCTGACTTTTCGAGTGCCGCGAACCGACTTGAACATGTTGAGTGCAAGCTGTAGGTACGAAAGTGACGATGACTTGATAGCCTCTCTTAAAACGATTCCGTTGTCCATCGCCCGTTCCAAATTCGAGCGGAGGGAGTTCGGGTCGGTCTTGTCGAATAAGTACCTGTCGAAAAAGTCGTTGTCGTCAGTGTAGATGTTCGGCGCACCTATCTTCTCCAGATACTTGACATACGAATCCTTGTCGACGTCAATCATGAGGTCGAAATAGTTGAAAAACGAGTCAAGGGTGGTGAAAACCCTTTCTGTATATCTGCCCAGCCAGTAGAGGTTAGAGCCGTTTAGTCTTGTGATAGTACCCATGTGTCCTTGAAGCCTCCTCCTTGAGATGAATTTACAACGAACGAATCGGGATTACGCGAGAACCTGGTCAGTCCGCTCGCCCAGACCTTGGTGGTTTCGCCCGAGAGGACGAACGCTCTCAAGTCTGCCTTTCTTGGAACGGTCGAGCCGTCCTCACTGAGAATATCCAGATCGATAAAGTCGATTACTTCCTGTGCTATGAATCTGCGGGACTGCTCGGTTATGAGCGTCCGCCAGTCGCTGAGTTGTTCTTTCGTCATATCCCGACCGAACACAACTCCGTAGCCTCCCGCTTCCGAGACATCTTTGACAACCAAAGTTTCGAGGTGGTCAAGGACGTACTTTCTGTCCTCTTCATAGAACGGCAGATATGTCGGCGCGTTCTTTAAGATAGGCTCCTCACCAAGGTAGTATTTGATCATCTTCGGGACGAAATAGTAGATTCCCTTGTCGTCCGCGACGCCGTTTCCGGGTGCGTTCATGATGGCGACGTTTCCTGCCCTGTAGGCGTCCATGATGTGCGGAACTCCTATAAGCGACTCGGGCACAAATGTCATCGGGTCTAAATACTCGTCCGAAATTCTGCGGTAAACCGTTCCTACACGGGTTCTTCCGCCCTGATAGTCGCGCATATAGAGGATGTTGTTCTCGACAAAGAGGTCGCTGTTCTGAACGAGCACCGCGCCGGTTCTCTCGGCAAGATAGGAGTGCTCGAAATAGGCGGCGTTATATCTTCCGGGAGTGAGAATAACGTTGATGCCCCCGCAATTGACGCTGTCCATCGTGTCTTTTAAGAGCGATGCATAATTCCGGTTGTCGACGACAGAGACGTTATGGAAGACATCCGGGCTGGTCATCCGGCAGAGTTCTCTCGCGATAAGCGGGTAAGAAGCTCCCGACGGGATTCTCAGGTTGTCTTCTAAGATATACCACGTCCCGTCCTTGGCTTGTACCAAATCTATTCCGGAAATGTGGCTGTAGACGCCGTGGGAAGGCGTGACCCCCTCGCACTGCGGAAGATAGCCCTTTGATATGTAGACAAAATCTGCGGGGATAACGCCGTCTTTTATAATCTTCTTCTCGGAGTAAATATCTTTCAGAAATAGGTTCAGCGCGTCAACACGCTGGATAAGCCCCTTCTCCATGTCGGAAAAGTCGGAGCGTGTAATGATTCTTGGAATGGCGTCGAACGGGAAAAGCTGTTCCTTGAAGACGCCGTTTTTATAGATTCCGAACTTGACGCCGTACCGGGCAAGAAGCTCGTTTATTTCGCTTGTATTAGCAACGGGTGTGTTCATAGCATTCATCTCAATTCTAAAAAATGCAAAAAGACGCCCAAGAAACCTTGGACGTCTTTGCCACTGTATTAAGAATAACACACTAAACTTAAAAAATCAACGGTGAATTTTGGACAAAGATTTGTGGGAGAAAGACCGATGGTTTGTGCAGACTTTCGGGAAGCCGAGGCAGTTCGCCTGCGGTCCCCCTCCCCCTTCGGGGGAGGCTATCTCTGCCTCCGCCAAAAGCTTGTGAGAGGAGAAAAATAGGCTCCCCTGAAAGGGGAGCTGTCAGCCGTCAGGCTGACTGAGGGGTTTACTGGTTCATAATCAGCATCTGCAGTCTGTTCTCCACATTCGCCAAACTCGTGTCGGGGTCTAAGTCAAGCGGGAGGATTGAAATGTCCGGGTGCTTGTCTTTGAGACTCTTGATAACTCCCCTGCCGCAGATGTGGTTCGGAAGACATCCAAACGGCTGGAGGATTATGAACGACTTAACGCCCTTCTCGGCGTAGTGGTCAATCTCCGCCGCCATAAGCCAGCCTTCTCCACAGCTCAGGGTCTTCGGGATGATGTCGCTTACCGAATCGTAGAGCTTATTCGGCGAGAGGACTTTCTCATAGAGCGGATGCTTCACAGCCACTTTTTCGAGCTTGTCCTGGACGTAGTTGAAGAGGAAATCAACCGCGAACGGATAGGGGAAGATGTTCGCCCCAAAGTCGCTAATCTCGCTCATGGTGGCTAAGAAGTCCTTCCGGAGCTGGTCTGTGACCCTCGGAAAGACGGCTTCCATGCCGTTACTCTCAAGATACCTCTCAATATGGAAGTTTGAGCCGGGATGATATGTAACGAGTAGCTCACCGGTGACGAAAACTCTCGGCTTCAAGTGGCTTCTGTCATACGGGATATTCGCCATGTCGTCTATCGTTTCGGAAAAGGCTTTTCTGGCTTCTTTAATGCTCTTTTTGATTCCGTCGGCGAGCTTGCCCACGCAAGACATATAGGCCCTGTCGGTCTCGCCGGGGTTAATCTCATACGGGCGAATCTTGCGGGCTAAATCCGTCAGAATATCCATCATCATGAATACCCAGACGGCTTCAAGGACTGCACTCACCCCAAGGAGGAAGACTCCCGGGTGCATGTCCTTCGAGTCGCCACCGTCGGTTGTGAGAATCGGAACTTCGGTGAAGCCTGCGCTGTCCAAGCCCTTTCTTAAGAGTCCGGCATAGTGGGACATTCGGCAGTCGCACTGGAACTTGACCATTCCTACTGCGACTTCGTCCTGCTTATAGTTCCCCTTTTGCAGTTCACCGATAAGCTCGCCTATTACCATCTGGCAGGGGAAGCAGATGTCGTTGTGGACATACTTCTTGCCGAGTGCTATCTCGGCAGGTCCTCCGACGGGAATCGTCTTCACCATGAAGCCCTCCTTCTCGCAGATTGCCTGCAAAAGAATCGAGACTTCTTCAGATATATTCGGGATTAAGAGAGTGCGTATCTTCTTGTCTTTTTTATAGAACTTCGCCGGGCTTGGCTCGGGAAGCGGCTTCGGCGGGTTGTCAAGGTGCAGGTTGCGCCTTATGTCGACCGTCTCTATAAACGACTGAACCCTGATGCCGAGTGAACCGGAAGCGTCGCTCTCGTCAATCTTTAAGATAAGCGGCGGCTTGTCGCTCGTGGTCGTCATTATTCGGATTATCTCGTCCGAGAGAATTGCGTCGTGCCCGCAACCGAAGCTGACGAGCTGAACATATTCGAGCTCCGGCTCACGCGCCGCGATGACAGCCGACGCAAGCATACGGGTGTGGAAGTCGTTCGTTATCTCGGCTCTTGTATTATGTAAATCGACCTCGTTCAAGCCTGGCAGACTGTCCGCAGTGAGGACGGGAACGCCCTTCTCTGTGAACTTCTTCGAGATGTCGTGGCTTATAAATCTGTCGGTGTGATAGGGTCTGCCCGCCAAGACTACCGCAAACTTGCCCTCGCGCTTGACTTCATCCATAATCTCGGTTGCCCTGTCGGTAAGCGTCTTTCTGAACAGCTTTATCGCTGATTCAGCCTGAGTGAAAGCCTGCTCGGCTTCTTTTTCACTGGCATCCAATTCTTTTACAGCGTACTCGCAAATTTGTGAATGGCGGTTCTTCTCCGAGAACCAGTGGAAAATAGGAGTGTCGAATGTGACGCCGTACCGTTCGGCGGGATTCTGCGAATTCTTGACTACCATCGGGTAGCCCTGAACTACCGAGCAGACGTATGGGCTCTGTTTGTCGACTCCTTCGGGCGGCATGTGCATGACATAGGGCATGAAGATGCGATCGACTCCCTTGCCTGCCAAATCCGCGACATGCCCGTGCGCCAATTTTGCCGGGAAGCAGATTGTGTCCGATGCAACGAACGAGATTCCGCTCTCATAGATTTGGCGTGAACTCGGCGAGGAGAACTTTACATTGTAGCCAAGAGCCTTGAAGAAGGTGCTCCAGAACGGCATACTGTCCCAGAATTCGAGCACTCTCAGAAGCCCGACGGTGACATTTTGCTCGCCGCGAACCGGCTGATAGTCGTAGTCCTTGAAGAGAAGCTTCTCCCTCTCAATGAACATGTCGGGAGCTTTCTTTGGCTTCTCAAGAGGGGCTGAGCCCTCAAGCTCTGCGCCGCGCTCACAGCGGTTTCCGGTGACCCATGCTCTTCCGGAGGAGAAGCGGGTGATGGTGCGCTTGCAGTGGTTCGCGCAGTGCGGGCAGGCGACGCCGGTTTCGGTGGTGTAGTCGAAATTCCTGACGGCTTGAAGACCGATAAAGCGGGTCTTGCCCTTCATCTTTCTTCTTGTAAGAATTGCCGCGCCGACAGCTCCCATCTCGCCGGGATATGGGGAAAGTGTGACGGACTTACCCAAGTAATCTTCAAGTGCCTTCAGAACGGCAAAATTCCGGAAAGTGCCACCCTGGACGACGACCCGCGAGCCGAGCTCGTCAGTATTCGAGATTCGGACGACTTTTGTGAATACATTCTCAATAATCGACCGGCAAAGACCAGCCATTATGTCGTCCGGAAGCTTGCCGTTTCTCTGCTCGTTTATGATAGTACTGTTCATGAAGACGGTGCAACGGCTTCCAAGGTGGGCGGGATGCTCCGAGCGGAACGCCGCCTCCGCGATGTCCTCGACTTTGATGCCTAAAGAGGACGCAAAGTTCTCCAAAAACGACCCACATCCGGAGGAACAAGCCTCGTTCAGGGTCATGTTGGTGATGACGCCGTTTTTGAGCCAGATTGCCTTCATGTCCTGACCGCCGATGTCAAGGAGGAAGTCTGCGTCCGGGAAATATTTCAGACACCCCTGAGAGTGCGCGACCGTTTCAACAATGTGATAGTCGGCGTTGAACGCACTCGCAAAGAGCTGTTCGCCATAGCCGGTTGTGCCAACACCCAAGACTTCAAGCCTGATTCCCTGCTCGGCGTATTTGTCCTCAAGGTCCGAGAGTCCCTTGCAGATTACTCTCAAGGGCTCACCGTTGTTGTTTGAGTAGAACCGGTCGACGATTCTCTCATGCTCATCCATGAGAACCAATTTTGAGGTGGTGCTTCCGGAGTCTATGCCGATGTAGACGCGGAGTACTCCGTTTTCGGTGATGGGAGAATCAAGTTCGCGGAGTTCTGCCTTGTGGCGGGTCTCGAACTCTTCTCTTTCGGCTTCACTCCTAAAGAATGGCGGCGCAGATTCACTGCCGTTTACATCATCTTTTGCCGCTTCAAGCCTTGCGATAAGCTCTTCTGCAGTGTATGTTTCATCTCCCGAAAGCCTCTCTGCGGCGATTGCCGTGCCATAGGCGACTATCGTCTCCGGGTGCTCAGGGATTACTATATCGTCGTCAGAAAGATTCAGCCTTCCGGCGAAAACTTTTATGAGAGTCGGATTGAAGGTCAGCGGTCCACCCTCGAAAATTATAGGGGCTTTCAGCTCCAAGCCCTGGGAAAGCCCGCCTATCGTCTGCTTGGCGATTGCGTGAAAGCTGGAAAGTGCGATGTCTTCCCTCTTTGCTCCCTGGATAAGGAGCGGCTGGATGTCCGTCTTCGCGAAAACTCCGCAACGCCCGGAAATGTCGAAAACGGTCGTGCCCTTCTCGGCAAGCGACTCAAACTCCTCTGTTTTTACTCCGAGTAGCTTTGCTATCTCGTCGATGAACGCGCCGGTTCCGCCGGCACAGCTCCCGTTCATTCGCATGTCGGAGGTCATGAGCTCGCCTGTGTGCTCGTCCTTGTGGAAGAAGACAACCTTGGCGTCCTGCCCACCGAGCTCAATTGCTGTTCTCACATTCGGGTAGAGCTTCTTTACCGCCGCGGCATTCGCGACTACTTCCTGTATAAACTGAATCCCTGCCGCAGAGGCTATCGGCTTTCCGCCCGAGCCGCAGACAGCCGAGCAGAATTTCACGCTGGGGAACTTCTCCGAAACTTCGCGGAGTAGCCCTATCGCAGTCTCCCGCTGTCTTGCATTATGCCTTAAATATCTTGAGAAGAGAACATCGTCCGAATCGGGTTGCTTTACAACGACCTTGACCGTCGTCGACCCGACGTCGATGCCCATCAGAAGCACGTCTGAATGTGTATCTGTATTTATATTTGCCAACTTTATGCCTCCAATATTCCACTATGAAAACTTTTCCGACAGTCTTTGAAAACCCGTCGGATAATTTTAACTTTCCTCGACAAAATTCGACTTTGGGAATTATTTTATCACACCGTGAGACGAAAGTCAACAACTGTCGGAGGGGACAATGCAGGGTTTATGGGAGAAACACAGTCAAAATTTAACTGCTCTATTTTGCAAATCCCTTGATTTTCGCCTTGTAGTGTAGTACAATGATATTATGGGGTGATTTAATGTTAAATATAGACGACAACCAAGAACTATCTACCATGTATCAGCCAATCGTTAATGATGTCAAAGATATTATTGAGAACGGACGAAATAGCGCATATTCGTCCATAAACTCGATTATGATAATGACATATTGGAATATCGGGCGAAGAATTGTAGAAGAGGAGCAACAAGGTCAAGGACGTGCACAATATGGGAAGAAGTTGATTAAATTTTTATCCGCTCAGTTGCAAGAAGAGTACGGTAGCGGATTCAGTGAACGTTACCTTGCATACTTCCGAAAATTTTTCCTCACAATTCCGAACCCTGAAATTTTGCAAACACGTTTGCAAAATCTGAGCTGGTCGCACATTCTGACTACACTTCGTGTTTCCGATGACACAGCAAGACGATGGTATCTGGAAAGTGCGAGTGCTCAAGGGTGGAGTGTGAAACAACTTAACAGAAATATATCAACGCAATACTACGAGCGGCACTTTTCCGTACCTCAACTCACAGACAGTGATGTAAAGCCGAATAAATACGAAATTCTTAAAACACCTGTAATGGCTGAGTTTCTGGGATTCAAACCCGACGATGGCTATTCGGAATCGGATTTGGAGGCAAGCATCATCAGTCATTTGCAGGACTTCCTGTTGGAGCTTGGAAAAGGGTTTGCTTTTGTTGCCCGCCAACAACACATTCGCACAGACGCAGACGACTACTACATAGATTTAGTATTCTACAACGTTGTCCTAAAATGCTATGTTCTCATTGATCTGAAAATCGGCAAGGTAACACATCAGGATGTCGGACAGATGGACATGTACGTCCGTATGTATGACGAAATGAAGCTTACTGAAGGAGATAACCCGACTCTCGGAATTGTTCTCTGCTCCGAAACAGATGCTGACATTGCCAAATATTCTATTCTCAAAGGTAACGAGCAGATTTTTGCAACAAAATATAAGCTTAATCTGCCCACCGAAGAACAGCTAAGAAGAGAAATTGAGAGACAAAAGGAATTGTTTTATCTGCAACACCCGTCACTTGAAGAGCAAAAAGAAGAACCTCAGGAATAAACGCTTTCTTTCACAAGTTATCTCATGTTATCAACATCAATTACTTGATTTTCGCCCCACAACCCTCGGACTGAGTTCCTGCTCCTGAGCCAACCGCCGGGAAATACTTATCCTTTTTCAAAAACACATAATCTTCACACAATATACATTGACACAATCCGAAATCGGATTTATAATGTTCTCAATCCGATTTCGGATCAGAAGGGAGAATATTCGGTGACAAACCTGCCGAACCGTACTTACATTTCAGAATACAATCAGATCAGCAAGGAATGTGACATGATATATCATTCCGTTGCCGTAAAACTGGGGATCTCCGACTGCGCTTTCTGGATTTTCTATACTCTCAGCGAATCGGAAGAGCAATGCACCCAAAGCGAGCTGTGCGACCTGTCCTCTATGCCAAGGCAGACGGTCAACTCGGCACTCAAAAAGCTTGAAAGTGACGGCTATATTGCGCTCAGCCCGGCAAAGCCGAAGCCGGGCAAATTCATCAGCCTGACGAAGAAAGGAAAAGAGTTTTCACAAGACTTCATCATCCCTGTTCTGAGAGCTGAAGAAAGTGCCTGTGCTTCTTTCACGGAGGAGGAAAAAGACATGTTCATCGGGACATATCGCACCCTTGTAGAACGGCTTGACAGCGAAATCAGCAGAATCCGGAGTGAAGAGCAGTGAAGTCTTCAAAAAAGGAAATCCAGCTTTCCGACCACTTCAGTTTCCCAAGAATGCTTCGGTTCACGATGCCGTCTATTCTGATGATGGTTATATCGTCCTGCTACAGCATTGTCGACGGTCTGTTTATCTCAAATTTTGCCGGAAGCGACGCCTTTGCGGCTGTAAATCTCATCATGCCGGTTGCCATGCTCATCAGTTGTTTCGGATTCATGGCAGGAATGGGCGGCAGTGCACTCGTTTCAAAAACGTTGGGCGAAAAGCAGGGAGATAAAGCCCGGGAACAATTCTCACTTATCGTTTATCTCATCATTTCATTTTCAGTTGTGATAGGAATTATAGTTTACCTCCTTATCCCCACTATCGCAAAGCTTATGGGCGCAGAGGGCACAATCTACGAAAATTGCATCATATATGGGCATATCCTGATTGCCGCCCTTCCCGCGTTCATGCTCCAGATTCTTTTTCAGAACTTTCTCGTGGTAGCGGAGCAGCCGAAGATGGGAATGGTTATAGCCATATCGTCAGGAGTAACGAATATTGCCCTTGACGCCTTGTTTGTAGCAAAGCTCAGATTAGGAGTCGGCGGTGCCGCAATGGCTACTGTTATGGGGCAGGTTGTCGGCGGAATAGTTCCTCTTGTTTACTTCCTTACCCGCAGAAACCGGCTTTTATGGTTCACAAAAGCCCGTTTCAATTTCTATACGGTATGGCAGGTCGTAAGAAACGGCTTTGCCGGATTTATCAGCAACGCTTCCTCTTCCGTCTTAGGAATGGTCTTCAATCTCAGGCTGATGGCACTCATCGGCTCAGACGGCGTTGTGGCATACGGCGTTGTCATGTATGTCAATTATATCGCAACCGGCATTTTTAACGGCTACTCAACGGGAATTGCACCTGTTTTCAGCTATAACGTAGGTGCCGATAACAAGGATGAAATCAGAAGCGTATTCCGACAGAGTCTTGCGGTTATCTGCGGCTTTGGAGTTCTGCTCGTTGCAGTCGCTCTGATTTTTGCAAGAGAGATGGCAACAATATTCGTCAGCTATGACGGCACTCTTATGAGAATTACGACAGAAGCAATACGTCTTTATGGGTTGTCTTTCCTGTTGTGTGGATTCAATATTTTCGCCATAGCGTATCTGGCGGCACTCAGCAAGGGTGTCAAATCGGGCATCCTCTCCATTGTGAGAACGCTAATATTTCAGATTCCATGCGTGATAATTCTGCCTGCCATCATCGGTAGCTCCGGCATTTGGCTTTCCGCAATAGTCGCTGAAGCTCTGACACTTGTTGTGACAATCTTTTTTCTTAAGAAGGCTTCGTACAAACAGTTGACGCAAAACCCGTAAATTTCATGCAGTAACTCTTGACAAGAATCGCCATAGGATGTAATATAATATAGTATACTTAAGATGGTGCAAGCCGTAACAGTATGCGGAGAGGAATTTTGAGATGAGCAGCTCTGACAGCAACAGTAAAAATCCAACGTGGAACAAGGTGGTCTTCACGATCGCTTCTCCCGTTCTGCACCTGATTGCTAAAAGGAAGTGTAGCTTTACCACAAAGCCGCTCAAGCCCAAGGAGCAGTTCATCCTGGTCTCCAACCACTTAACAGAGACAGACTTATTTATAGCCTACAACGTCGTTCACAGACACATGTACATAGTCGCGAGCGAGCATCTTACCCGCGGCAATTTCTTAAAACAGATTGAATTGAGACTGCTCAACCCCGTTTTCCGGGCGAAAGGAATGACAGACATCGGCTCTGTCAAGGAAATGCTTCGCCGTGTGAGGAGCGGGAGCAGCCTTTTATTGTTTCCGGAGGGTCACAGAAGTGCTGACGGCGTCACCATGCCGACGACTCCCGCCCTCGGAAAGCTCATCAGGCAGAGCAAGTGCACCCTTATCACTATGAAGATCACCGGCGGATATTTCGCCGAGCCGAGGTGGGCGAAAACTGTCCGCAAGGGCAAAATCTCCGCCGGAGTTGTCGGGACTTATTCGGCGGACGAGCTGAAATCCATGACCAGCGAAGAAGTAGCCGAGCTGGTCGACAGAGATATTTATGAAGATGCCTACGCCCGGCAGAGGGAGAATCCCGAGAAATACACCGGCGAGCGTCTCGCAGAGGGTCTTGAGAACCACTTATTCTTGTGTCCGAAATGCGGCAGGGTCTCCACTCTTCACACAAAAGATAATAAATTCTGGTGCGACTGCGGGATGGAGGGCGAATACGACGAGTATGCCTGGCTTCACAGCACAGATTCTTCTTATCAGCTCCCCTTCGACAACGTCCGCGACTGGACCCGCTGGCAGGAGGAAGAGTTCAACAAGCGTTATGACTCAGGCGACATCACATTTACCGATAACAACGTAAAACTATATAAAATCACTCCCGACCATGTCAGAACCGAGGTGGAATCGGGGACGCTTACGGGAGACAAGGAAGGTCTCACAATCGGCGGACACCGGCTTCTCTTCCCGGAAATGCCGGCGACTGCGTTTATGGACAGGGGCAACACCCTCTATTTCGAGACCCCCGGGAACTACTGGCAGCTCTATGGCGACGGCGTCTGTATGCTCAAATATCAGCTTCTCTGGAAGCGTGAAAAGGAGACCCAGAAGTCATGACACTCACACTTTGCGATAACTCCGGACTTTTGGGAGATGAAAAGCTTTCGGAACTCACAGAGAAGAATAAGCCTTATCTTGAAGCAATGCTGAATGGCAAGGATGAATTCAAAGACTCCGCCGGCTGGGTTGAGCCGGGCAAGCAGGCTTATCTTGAAGAATGCGAATGGCTTGGCACTATTGTCAGGCAGAATGCCGACGTTCTGGTTGTGATTGGTGTCGGAGGCTCGAACCGCGCGGCAAGGGCTGTTTACGAATGCCTCGGAAGCAAGTCTTATGTCAAGATAGAGTGGGCGGGGCTCAACTACTCGGCGAGTGAGATGAACGCGCTCCTGAGAAGACTTGAAGGAAAGAGCGTCTACATAAATGTAATCGCCAAGAATTTCAAAACCCTTGAACCGGGACTCTGGTTCAGAGTCTTAAGAAACTGGCTCAGGGACGAGTATGGCGAAGAGTATTCCCAGCGAATCATCTGCACCGGCACTCCCGGAAGCGATCTGAATAAACTTGCTGACGACAACGACTACTATTTCCTGCCGTTCCCCGAAAATGTCTGCGGGAGATATTCTGCTCTCACGCCGGTGGCACTCTTCCCGCTTGCGGTTACGGGCTTCAATATCCGCGAGATGCTTGGCGGCGCGACTGTTATGCGCATGGTCCTGCAGAAAGCCGACAACAATCCGGCACTCATGCTCGCATCGGCAAGAAACTATCTCTATGGGAATGGCTTCAAGCTTGAAATGCTCTCCTTCTTCGAGCCCTCGCTTGAGCGGTTCTCGAAATGGTGGGTTCAGATGTTTGCCGAGTCGGAGGGAAAGAACGGCAAAGGCTTATACCCGGTTGTCGGGTCGTTCACGGAAGACCTCCACTCAATCGGGCAGTACATCCAGCAGGGCGAACCGATTCTCTATGAGATATTCTTAAACGTGATGAACCCCGAGGACAGGCAGATTGATTCAACCGACATTCCCGACGGTTTTGAATATCTTGACGGCAAGAGCCTTAATGATGTCAACAGTGCGGCATTCAAGGCGACGCTTGCGACACATTCCGAGAGATTCCCCTGCCTGAGAATAGATGTTGTGTCGCTTGATGAATTCACATTCGGCGAGCTGTTCTACTTCTTCATGTTCACCTGCTGTCTTTCAGCGAAAATATTGGGCGTGAACCCGTTCGACCAGCCGGGAGTCGAGGGCTACAAAGAGAAAACGATTGCCGGTCTCAAGGCGAATATATAACTGAGGTAAATTCCATGGCAAAAAATCAAAAAACAAAAAAGAAGGACAAGAGGCTGCATAACTTTCTTCTGAAGATTCCGGGGAGAGTCTGGCTTTTAATATCTCTGATACTCGCAATGATATTCTGGTATGTTCTTTCAATCATACCAGCGACATCACGTGCGTTTCCGAATGTTATCACGACAATTTCAAGCCTTAAGACTATGATTGACCGGGGTGTCTTCTTTGCAGACCTTGCGAGCAGTCTTATCTCTGTGGGCTTAGGCTTCCTGTTCGCGTTCCTGCTGGCACTTCCGGTCGCTATACTGATGGCGTGGTATCTGCCGGTGAGGAAAATCCTGAATCCCTGGATTCAGTTTATCCGTAACATCCCGCCTCTTGCCTATGTACCGCTCGTTGTAATCTGCGCGGGTGTCGGAAGAAGACCTCAGGTTATTGTTATCACCCTTGCCTGCTTCCTGACGATGTGCGTCACCATCTATCAGGGCGTCATGAACGTCGACGAAACTCTCATAAAAGCCGCGAGGGTCTTAGGTGCAAGCGACAGGGACATCTTCATAAGAGTCATAACCCCGGCAACGCTTCCCTTCATCATGACGGCAGTTAGGCTTGGCGCGTCTGTGGCACTTACAACACTTATTGCGGCAGAATCGACGGGAGCTGTGGCTGGACTTGGAATGAGAATACGCTCCTTAAGTAACAGCTTTGAGCCCGCGCCGATGCTTCTTTACATAATCATAATCGGAATTATCGGAATGCTTATCGAAACAGGAATCAGACATCTGGAAAGGAGGCTGACCAGATGGCAGGACAAACGCGAAATGTAAGACTCAGGCTTGAAAACGTGTGCAAGAGCTTCAAGAGCCGCGACGGCGAAAGCCTGATTTTAGATAACATAAACCTTGACATCTACGATAACGAATTCTTGTGCGTTGTCGGTCCTTCCGGGTGCGGAAAGTCGACGCTCTTAAACATCCTGGCGGGTCTCACCGACGCGACCTCCGGAACAGCCTATTGCGACGGCGTCCCGATCGAAGGGACGGGAACAGAGCGAGGAGTGGTCTTCCAGCAGTACGCGCTCTTCCCCTGGCTTACTGTCAAGAAAAACGTCATGTTCGCACTTGAGATGCGCGGAATCAAGGGGAAAGAAGCAGAAGAGCTTGCTATTAGCTACCTTGAGGGGGTTCACCTTGAGGACTATGCCAACCACTACCCCAAGGAGCTCTCGGGAGGAATGAAGCAGAGGGTTGCCATTGCCCGTGCATATGCCGCCGAGCCGGAGGTACTTCTCATGGACGAGCCGTTCGGAGCACTTGACGCGCAGACGAGGATGGTTTTACAGGGCGACCTTCTTGAAACCTGGAATAAAGACAGGAAAACCTGCTTCTTCATCACTCACGATGTCGAGGAGGCGGTCTTCCTCTCCCAGAGAATAGTCGTCATGAGCACTCATCCGGGAAGAATCCAGAATATAATCGACGTCCCTCTCCCCTATCCCAGGACTCAGGAGTTAAAGATGAGTCCCGAATTCAACGAGATAAGAATGGACGTCTGGAAACAAGTCTATTCGGAAATACTGTAGTTTATTAGCCGTGAATGCGGCTGAAAATAAAACCTATTTTAAGGAGTACACTTATGAAAACATTCAGAAAATTATTGAGCCTCATGTTAGCGATGATGATGCTTATGGCACTCTTCACCGCCTGCGGCGACACCTCTACTGACGACTCAACAGACGACGATTCTGTAGTCGACACCAATACCGACGAGGAAGAGGAGCTCATTGAGCTCAACGTCGCCTACATGCCGAACTATGCTTCACTCTGGAGCGTTCTTACCGCCATCGACCAGGGCTATTTCGCTGAGGAAGGACTTGAGGTCAACCTCATCGAATTCGCCGACGGACCCACAATCATTGCGGCTATGGAGGGCGGCTCAATCGACTTCGGCTATATCGGTCAGGGAGCTCACAAGCTCTGTGTCCAGGGCAACGCAACCATCATCTGCATGTCCCACATCGGTAACGCCGACGCAGTTATCGGCAGTGCGAATGTCACATCCCTTGAGGACTTAGCAGGAAAGACGGTCGCTTATTCGAGCGGAACATCCTCCGAAACCATCCTTCTTTCCGCGCTTAATAGCGTCGGACTCACGATGGACGACATAACAGCTATGGACATGGACTCAACCTCTATGGTAACAGCTATGCTTTCCGGCTCTGTTGACGCCTGCGCGGTGTGGTCTCCTGCTTCACTCACCATCCTTGAAGAGGACGAGACCTGCACACTTCTCTGCGACAACTCCACATTTGCAGACACCACCGTTTCCATCGCTTCCTGGATTGCAACTCCCGAGTATCTTTCTGAGAACGAGGAATTGGCTATCAAGTTCGTAAGAGCACTCTTAAAGGGCATGACCTACGGTGCTGACGAAGCTAACTACGAGTACGTTTCCGAGCTGGTTGCCGAGCAGTGCGCAGTCGACTATGAGACCGCTTACGAACAGCGCGGCGACGGTGAATGGTATACCGCCGACATGATTTCCGAGGCTATTTCTGACGGCACAATGGAAGCCTTCTATCAGCTTCAGCAGGACAACTTCCTCTCCGCCGGCTCAATCGAGGAGAGCGACGTCTGCGACGTTTCAACCTATGTCGCATTTGATATTATGAATGGAGCTCTTTCGTGATGACACCCAAGGAATACTACGGGGTCACCAAGGAAAATATAGAAAAAAACGCAAAAATCCAGATAGTGAAAATGGATCCTGAGACGGGTGATGGCGGCTTTTATCGGACTCTCTCAACAGAGATGATCGATGTAATTGAAGAAAACAACGCTCATGATGAGCCAACTGTCATCATCCTCCCTGTAGGTCCTGTCGGACAGTATAAGTACTTCGTCGACAAGGTAAACGAGAGGAACATTCCCCTTGGGAACTGCTGGTTCATAAACATGGACGAGTACCTTAATGACGACAACACCTGCATAAATCCAAGCTCTCCCCTTTCCTTCAGAGGCTTCATGGAAAGAGAAGTCTACTCGAAGATAAAGCCTGAGCTTCTGATGCCTGAGAAGCAGAGAATCTTCCCCGACCCGGCAAACCCGGAGAGGGTCGACCAGATTCTTAAGGAGCTCGGCGGAGCGGACATCTGCATCGGTGGAATCGGTCTCAACGGGCACATAGCCTTCAACGAACCGATGCCGAAACTCAAGCCAAAGAAGTATCAGAACCTCCCGACAAGAATCGTCGAGCTCACTCCCGAAACAAGAATAGCGAACGGCATTGCCTCGCTCAGCGGAGCTGTCGACATGATGCCGAAAAAGGCAATAACCCTTGGGATGAAGAGTATTTTGGCATCGAAAAAAATCCGCCTCGGAGTCTTCCGCGACTGGCATAGGGCTGTTCTGAGACATGCGGCATTCGGAGAGGTGAGTACCTCCTTCCCGGTGACACTTTTACAGAATCACCCGGATACAATCATCTACTCAACCGACTTTGCGGCGGAGCTACCGTACGAGGAAGGTACAGTATGAGAATCACCGGCGGGCTCGTCCTCAAGCCGGACGGTTGGATCCGCGGAGACCTCTTTACAGAGGGCGAAAAATTTTCAGAAACTGAAAATTCCGACATAGAAATAAACGCCGGCGGGCTTTATGTCCTGCCGGGGTTTATCGATTTGCACACCCACGGAGCTATCGGAGTGGACGTGAACGGCGCGGACGCAGAAGGCTTACGTAAGATTTCCCGCTTTTTCGCCACCCAGGGAGTGACCGGCTGGCAGTGCTCAATCCTCACCGATACAGAAGAGACGACTCTTGCTACCATAAAAGAAGCGGTCAAAGTAATCGAAGGCGAGCAGGACGGAGCCGAGCTTCTTGGAATCCACCTTGAGGGACCGTGCCTCTCATCAGAATACAAGGGCGCGATGCCGGAACGGCTTCTCATGAAAAAAGCCGACATCCGGCTTTTCGAGAAATATATCGAAGAGGCTCACGGGCACATAACCTATGTCACGCTTTCGCCCGAGATAGAAGGCGCGGACGAACTCACCCGGTGGCTCACTTCACAGGGAATACGGGTCGCACTCGGGCACAGCGGAGCTACATATGATGAGACCGTGCGCTGTATCGATGCGGGAGCGGTTTCGGGAACGCATGTTGGGAACGCTATGCGCCTCTTCCACCAGCACGAGCCGGCTATTTTCGGAGCATTGATGGAGAGCGATTCATACTGCGAAGCCATCTGCGACGGAAGACACCTCTGCCCTGCGTCCGTGAGGCTCTTCCACAAGATAAAGGGCGACAGCCGTATGATAGCCATCACAGACAGCATCATGGCGGCGGGAATGCCGGACGGGCAGTATAAACTTGGCGTGAACGACGTGATTGTTGAGAACGGCGACGCAAAGCTCCCCGACGGTACTCGCGCTGGAAGCACTCTCACGATGGCGGAGGCTCTTAAGAATATAGTAAAATTCACCGGACTTCCGATTGAAAAAGCCGCAAAGTGGCTGACGGTCAATCCGGCAGAGATGATGGAATGGAAGAATCTCGGACGCATAGAAACGGGTTGCTATGCGAATCTTACCATCTTGGATGAAAATCTCAATGTTATTTATACCGTCGCACACGGACGGGTAGTTTATCAGAAGTAAAATCAATACGAGGCAGGGAAAGAATATGGAAGACCAATCGAAGGTCTCTGTTGTCGTGTGCGAAACATATGACGAGGAGACGGTTTACGATGCCGTCTGTGAAGGAGTAGACGCATTAGGCGGCATCGGGAAATTCATAGATAAGGACGAAAGCATACTTGTAAATCCGAATTTTCTCAAGACAGCCGACGTCGACAGCGCGGTTGCGACCCATCCGGCGGTTTTAAAGGCGGTTTTAAGGCTTCTCTATGAGTACGGTTGCAGGAATACCGTCTATGGAGATTCCCCAGGAAACGGAACGGGTGCGAAGGTCGCCGACAAGCTTGACATCGACAGAAACGAGCCTATCTATGGGGCTCAGTTCGTTCCGATGACGAAGGAAATAAAAACCGAGTTCCCGGACGGAATGACCGAGAAGGAGTTCTATTTTGCGGAAGAAGTCACAAAAGCCGACGCCATCATAAACGTCTGCAAGATGAAGACTCATGCTCTGATGCTCATCACCGGTGCTGTCAAGAACCCGTTTGGGCTCATCTGCGGGCACAGAAAGGCGATGCAACACGTCAAGTACCCGAACGCTTCACTTTTCGCGAGGATGCTCGTCGACATTCACCGCTGTGTCAAGATTAAGCTTCACATAATGGACGGAATCGTCGCAATGGAAGGTAACGGTCCAGGAGCGGGGAATCCGCGACCGATGAATCTACTTCTTTTCTCGGAAGACCCGGTCGCCATTGACACTGTTTTCTGCCATCTTATCGGAGTCGACCCTGCAGACGTCCCGACCAACTTCCAGGGCGACGCAATGGGAATCGGAACGATGGACAAGGCTAAGATTGACATCATCCTCACCGACGAATCGGGAACACATGAAGCGGATTTCGACAGCTTCTGCGAAAAATACGGTGTATCCGACTTCAACACCATCTGCACGAAAGCTCACCCCGAATTCAAGGGGCTGAAGATTTTGGACAGATTCTCCTCCCGCCCGGTCATAAACCAGAAGAAGTGCGTCCTCTGCGGCGTCTGCGTCGACCACTGCCCCGTCCCTGGCAAGGCGGTAACCTTCGCGAACGGCAGAAACAAGCCGCCAGTGTACGATTATTCAAAGTGCATCGGCTGCTTCTGCTGTCAGGAGCTCTGCCCACAGAAGGCGATTGAGGTGGGGAGAAGATAGAGCTACAGTGCATATTCCCCCAAATCTCACACATAATACATAAGGATGAGATTTTTAGGGAACAATTGAGTGAAATACAGGATAAAAAGTTCCCTAATAGCGTTGACTTTTAGGGAACTTTTTGATATAATATTAGCAGTAATTGTTCCCTAAGGGAGGGAAATATAA
This sequence comes from Oscillospiraceae bacterium, assembly GCA_021202155.1. Lineage (GTDB taxonomy): Bacteria > Bacillota > Clostridia > Oscillospirales > Ruminococcaceae > Faeciplasma. The sequence goes on from JAJQDP010000022.1 coordinate 21,557, forward strand.
TGCCGCAATATAACGAAATTCAGGAACTTCTGAGAACACGTGCAGATCTTAATGCAAGGCTTAAGCTTATGCCCTATGACGGGACACCGGAAATAAAGGAGCTCAACAATGGAAAGTATCTCTATGTGCGAAAGCGTGTTTCAGGAAAACTCACCTCAACCTATGTCGGAGTGTACACGGATGATCTCTACAACCTTCTCCTCAGGAATTCAAGAGAAGCCCGGGAGATTCGTCGGGAGCTCCGAAAAATCGAAAAACAGCTTGCGGATGCAGGGTATTCGGAGGATGAGCTCTCTCCGGAGGTCGTAAAAAACATCGAGTTTGCCCGGGCAAACATGAAGATGAACATCTACGACCAGGCGGTTTTGGAGGGTGTCGCGACTTCCTTCCCGCAAACGGAGGAAATTATTGAGGGTGGTATCGTCTCCGGAATGACCGCGACGGATATTCAGAAGATTCTGAACCTCAAACACGCATGGGAATTCATCCTTGACAGAGACGTAATTGCCAGCAGAAACGACTACTATATGCTGAGTCACATAGCGAGGCTCGTAAACGAGGGAGTTTTCGCAGACGGAGGCAGAATCCGCGGAGTTCCAGTCACCATTGGCGGCAGTTCCTATGTTCCACCGCTACCGATTGAGCTTGATGTAAAAGATAGAATCCGCGAAATCACAGCCGAAGAGAATGAAGCCATCGACGTCGCAATCAGGCTCTGCCTCTACTGCATGAAAACGCAGATTTTCCTGGACGGCAACAAGCGGGCTTCGGTAATATTCGCAAATCACTATCTCATCGCCCATGGCGGAGGCTTCCTGGTCATCCCAGAAAAAGCCGTCCCAGAATTCAAAAAGCTTCTTGTCAGGTATTACGAGGGCGAAGATGAGTCTGTCACCGCAGACTTTCTCAAAAGTAATTGCTGGAAAAGGATGTAGAAAAAATCTCCCTGTAGCAGGCAAACAGTCTTGACGAAGGGGAGATTTTATGATAAAATATGATTCATCACCGATTTTCGTAAATTTGGAGGTGCAAGATGGACTATATCACCCGTCAGCTTGAGAGGAAATTCTCAAGGCTCAACGATTTTTTCAAGGTAATTTTAGTGACCGGTGCCCGGCAGGTCGGAAAAACGACGATGCTGAGACACTTGGCGAAGCCCGGCAGGACATACGTCACCCTTGACAATTCGATGGCAAGGGAGCTTGCAAAATCCGACCCAGTTCTCTTCTTTCAGACCTACAAGCCGCCTGTTCTCATCGACGAGGTGCAGAAGGCACCCGAGCTTTTCGAGCAGATAAAGGTCATCTGCGACGAGAGCGACGAAAAAGGTCTCATCTGGCTCACCGGTTCGGAGCAGTTTGAGATGATGCGTAATGTCCGCGAGACTCTTGCCGGAAGAATCGGTATTTTGGAGCTCTACAGCCTTTCAGAGCGGGAGAAGTCGGGGGTTATATTCGAGGACGAGCTTGATTTTTCGCTTGATTCGCTCAGGAAGAGGCAATCTCTCCTCCCGAAAAACGACGTTGTCAGAGTGTTCGAGAACATATGGGAGGGAGGAATGCCGCAGATTCAGGGCGTTGACGGTGAGCTAAGGCAGGAGTATTTCAATTCCTATATCGACACCTATCTCATGCGGGACGTGACCGAAGCCGGAGGAATCACCGACTCGGTGAAATTCCGGAGATTTCTTTCGGGGTGCGCCTCCCTTGTCTCCGAGCAGGTCAACTACAGAACCTTGGCTGAATCGGCGGATATTTCGCCGTCGACCGCGAAGCAGTGGCTTAGCGTTCTTGAGGGCTTGCACATCGTCTATCTCCTTGAGCCCTATTCAAACAACGCCCTCAAGAGGCTTTCAAAAACGCCGAAGCTCTACTTCTGCGACACCGGGCTCTGCGCGTATCTTTCGATGTGGCTGACCCCCGATACTCTCAGAAACGGTGCGGCGAACGGTCACTTTTACGAAAACTACGTCGTCATGGAGCTAGTGAGGAACTACGCCTATGCGAAGTCGAAGGCGAACATCACCTATTACCGCGACTCCAACGCCAAGGAAATCGACCTTTTCATCGAGGAAAATAACGTCATCCACCCTCTTGAAATTAAGAAAAGTGCCTCTCCCGACCGCCGTGAGGTCAGAAAGTACGACGTTCTTGACAGGGCATCCCTGAATCGAGGTGCCGGTGGCATAATCTGCATGTGCGAAGAACCCATGCCGATTGATGAAAACAACTCATTTATTCCGAGCAATCTGATTTAAAGATAATCTCGAAAATTGCATCAAACCCCTTGATTTTCACCTCGTAGTATCGTATAATGATACTGCGAGGTGAAATTATGATA
>JAJQDP010000017.1 GCA_021202155.1 Oscillospiraceae bacterium
CCAGACTTTTTTTGACTTGTATATACCTTATCGCTAAGTGTACGCGGATGCCTGTTAAGGGGGAGCGCAGAAGTTCAGCAAGCTGAACCGCCTGAGGGGTGCGGTCGCCATTGGCGACCGCAATTACGCATTAAGCATTACGAATTACGAATTAAATTCATTCACTCTCCGCCAGAATCTCTTTCAGGAATTCGTAAGCTGTCTCGCCCATTTCGGCATATCCTGCGTCGTTCGGGTGGAGGTAGTCGTTCCAGACGGAGACGTAGTCATCCAGGAGCTTCGAGGTGTTGTCGGGGTCTTGAAGAGCTAAATCAAAGTCGATATAGCCGTCGAACTTCGACTTGCTGGAGCGGATGTACTCGTTCAGAGCGACCCTCGTCTCATCGTGGAGCTCGGAATAATATGAGCTTCCCTCGATCGGGGTGAGCGTTCCGGCATAGATGAGGATGTCGTTCTCGTGGCAGATTTCTATCAGCTCTTCATAGGCGTCGATGATGCTCTCGGAAAGGTCTTCCGACTCATAGCCGATGTCGTTGATGCCGATGAGAAGGATGCAATATCTCTCGCCGGTAGTATCAGCAAGAACATCGATAACGTCTCTCTGGAAGCGGTCTACAAGAGCGTCGCCCAAGCCGCCGAAGACTGCGTTTCCGCCGATTCCCTTGTTGACGACCGCAACATTTCCGACGCTGTCGTCAGCGGCAAGAAGCTCCATGAGGGTGTCAGGGTAGCGGCAATAGCCGTTTGTTGTTGAGCTTGCGCCGTCGGTGATCGAGTCGCCGATGCAGACGACTGTCTTTGTTCCGGCTTCAGCCCAGGTCTCAACGCTCTCAAGATAGTAGGTTGAGGTCATGACACTGGCACCGCTCAGGGTTTCGTCAGAAACATGGTCGCCCTCGACAATCCATGTTGAGCATCTTGCGGCAGTGTGGCAGGTGATAGTTCCGCCGACATAGTTGCCGAACTTGATTGTGACTGCGAGGCAGTCGAGTGCGTCAAAGCTGAAATCAACTTCATCGGAAACTATCTTTTCGCCGCTTGAGAGGTCGACGCTCTCCGAACCACCGTTGAATGTGATGACGGTATCGGTCGAGGTGTCAATAGTTGAGGATGAGCTGTCGACGAGATGGGCGATGTGAACCGACTCGATGTTGAGCGGGATGTCGCCGTACTCATTGGAAAGCGTGATTCTTATCTTGTCTCCGCCGATGGAAACCCTGACCTGCTGACGGCAGGTATTTTCCTTGAGTGAAGGACTCGTCGGAGTTTCGTCGACGCTTGCAGTGAGCATTGCCGTTCCCCAGGTCGTGAACCAGCCGTCCTCTTCGACGATGTTCGCGCCGACCGTACTGCTTCCACAACCGGTCGCTCCGATAAGAAGCATCGCCGCTAAGACAAGGCTCAGAAGCCTTTTTGCGATTTTGTTTAACATAATAAGCACTCCTTATGAAATAAAGTTCTTAAGATAGTTATAAATGGTAGTTCCGACATATCTGTAACCGGCGGCGTTGAAGTGGAGATAGTCGTTCCAGGTGGAGACATAGCTTGAAGCCATCTTTGAGGAATCAGTACCGGAAGCTACTGCCGACGCAAGGTCGATATATCCGTCAAATGCGGACTTGGAAGAGGTTATGTACTCGTTGACCGTCTGGCGGATCTGCTCGTGAAGCTCTGAGTAGTAGGAGCTTCCGTTGAACGGGGTGATCGTACAGCCGATAACCTTGATTCCGGCTTCGTGGCACTCCTCGATGAGCTTTTCATAGCCGTCGATTATCTTCTGGGAAATGTCGGTCGATGCTCCGCCAATGTCGTTGACTCCCATATAAACTATGCAGTACTTGACGCCGGAGATGTTTATAATGTCTCTCTCGACCCTTCCCAAGCCGGTGGAGTTGTCGGATGTGCCTAAGAAATTAGTCGCTCCGACGCCCATATTGATGACCGAGTAGCCGCTCAGGCTTGAATCAGCCTGCAACAGTTCAGCCATCTTGTCGGTGTATCTTGCGAATGAGTTGTCCGAAATGCTCGCACCGTCGGTGAGAGAGTCACCAAGGCAGACTATCGCTCCTCCGCTCGAATCAGCCATTACCTCCATGCCTGCAAGGAAGTACCACATCGTGAATGTCGACGCGGACGACCAACTGTTGTCAGAGACATGAGAGCCGGTCACAATCCAGTTGGTGCAACGGGAAGCACGGTGAAGTGTGATTGTTGACGGCATCGAGCTCACCTTCATTGAAACGGCTATGTCGTCAAGAGCGTCGAACGAGAAGCTTATAGCGTCGGTCGTAATCGTCTTTCCGGCAGGAACGGTGATTCTTGTCTTGCCGTTGTAGGTGACGGTAGTGCAGGTGGCTGTGTCTATCTTGTAGCTTGAAGAGCTGTTAAGTATTGCGATTTCCATGCTCTCTATTACAAGAGGCGATGTGCCGTACTCGTTGGAGATGGTGAACCTGACCTCGTCGCCGCCGAGAGAAGGTCTTATCTGCTGGCGGATGGTGACGGTTGAACCGCTCGTAGCCTCAGTCGGGATAGTGTCAGACGACCATGCAGTCTGCATCGCAGTTCCCCATGATGCTATCCAGATTTCGCTTGAGCTTGTATCTTCCTCAGCCGCAGTTGTGGCGACGGTTGTCGCCGTAGTGGTAGCCGCTGTTGTTGCGGCGGTAGTAGCGGCTGTCGTGGTGGTTGCGGTTGTGGTTACCGGCTTCTCGGTGACGAGGTAGTTATTACTGACATATCCCTCACCGCCCTCAAAGCTGATTCTGTACCAGCCGGTTGAAGCAAGTCCGGTGACCGTTACCTCCTCGCCCTCGTCAAGGTGTCCGATTCTGTCATAATCAGTGGACGGTCCCGAACGGACGTTGACAGAGGATTTTGCATACATTGTGGCACTCATTTCCTCAACGGTGAACGCCGCGGTTGTCTCCTCCGTTGTGGCGACGGTTGCAGTCGTTGCTTCTGTAGTCACAGCGGTAGTTGCTTCTGTCGTGGTGGTAACCGCCTCGGTCGTAGCCTCGGTTGTGGTTGTTACTTCTTCCGCTGTGGTGGCTTCGGTGACTGCCTCTGTGACTTCGGCGTCACTTGAAGCGACTGTTACACTTGTGACCTCGTCATCGGTCGAACTGTTCGCACAGCCGGTGAACATAGAAATTGCCATTATCGCGGCGACTATGAGAGCCGCCGGGCGGAATCTTCTTAGTTTCTTCATAGTTTGTTCCTTTCAATCTATCAGATAAACATTGTCAGATAATCGTAAATGGTTGAGCCAAGAAGCCCATAGCCGGTTGCGTTGAAGTGGAGGTAGTCGTTCCAGTTGGAAACGTAGCTTGAATCCATCTTGGATGAGTCGCTCTCGGATGCTACTGCCGACGCCAGATCAACATAACCGTCGAACGCGGAGTCCTCAGACATGATGTACTCATTGACTGCAAGGCGAATCTCCTCGTGGAGTTCGGAATAGTAGCTACTGCCGTTGAAGGGGGTGATTGTGCAACCGATAACGGTGATTCCTGCCTCGTGGCACTGCTCGACAAGGGTCTCATAGCCGGCGATGATGTCCGCAGAAATGTCGGTGGTCGCGCCGCCGATGTCGTTGACGCCCATGAGGACTATGCAGTACTTGACTCCGGAAATGTTTATAATGTCACGGGTTACTCTTCCCAATCCGGTCGAGTTATCGGACGAGCCCAAGAAATTGGTTCCGCCGACACCCATGTTGATGACCGAGTAGTACTGCAGGTAGAGGTCTTCCTGCATGAGCTCCATGAGCGCGTCGGTGTATCTTGTGAATGAGTTTTCGGTGATGCTCGCGCCGTCGGTGAGTGAGTCGCCGAGGCAGACTATTGCACTGCCGGAATTCTCATCCGCCTTGACGTCCATGATCGCCAGGAAGTACCACATCGCATAGGTGGAAGCTCCCGACCAGTCGTTGTCTGAGACGTGAGAGCCAGTTATAATCCAGTTGGTGCAACGGGATGCACGATGGAGGGTGATAGTCGACGGCATCGAGCTTATCTCCATAGAAACAGCGATGTCATCAAGAGCCGAATAGCCAAATTCGACCGCGTCGGTGACGATGGTCTCCCCTGCCGGAACGGTTATTTGGGTGCTTCCTTCATAGGTGATGGCAACTGATGTGTCGGTGTCGATTTCGTAGCTTGTCGGATCCAATAGCATGGCTATCTCCATGCTGTCGATGACCAGATCTGTACTGCCGTACTGATTTGAAAGCGTGAATCTGAGCTCGTTTCCGGATACCGAGGGTCTAATCTGCTGGCGGATGGTGACAGTCTCGCCGCTTGTCGCTTCGCCTGGGATGCTGTCAGACGACCATACAGTCTGCATGGACGTTCCCCAAGCCGCAAGCCAGGATTCTGTTTCAACAGTCTCGTCGATTACTTCTTCCATATTGTCCTCTTCCTCCGTTGCATCGTTGTCGTTCCCGGTGTCCCCGCAGGCTGTCAGCATGGTTAGTGTCATTGCAGTAGCCAGAAAGAGTGCCAGAAAGCGACGTAATTTCTTTGTCATAATATAAATCGTTCCTTTCAAATGTAATGTAAAGTATATTGTAGCATAAAAATCACGAAATGTAAATATCAAATACAGCAAAACACCGCATGGAAATCCACACGGTGTCTTGCTCTTCAAATATCAGCCTCTGCGAGGCATCAGGTTATCGACCAGAAGCTGAGGAGGCTTTCATAGGCTTCCTCCGCCATTCTCTTGTAGCCGGCGTCGCCGGGGTGGAGATAGTCGGCGGTGGAGCCGTTATACTCGTCCGCCATCTGTGCGGAATCCTCCTCGCTCGCGATAGCTCCTCCAAAATCTATCACTCCGTCAAACCCGGAATCCTCCGACATGAGGAACTCGTTGACGGCAGTCCTGATCTTCTCATGAAGTTCTGAGTAGTAGAAGTTGCCCTTGACGGGGGTCAGTGTTCCGGCGTAGACCTTAAGTCCTGCCGCGTGACACTGGGAAATAATCTCCTTGTAGCACTCTATCATCTCGTCGGAAATGTCCGCCTGAGCGGTTCCGACGTCATTTATACCTATTAACAGTATGACATACCGGACTCCCGAGACCTCCAAAACGTCTCTTGTAAGGCGGTTTACAGCGGAATCGGAGCTGTCGCCGGTTATCATGTTGCCGGAAATGCCCATGTTGACTACGGAAATATTCTCGGTATCTGAATTTGCATTAAACATCTCCGCAAGCTGGTCGCACCAGGACTGGTACTGATTGTATGTCGAACATGCACCGTCTGTAATCGAGTCGCCGAGACAGACTATAGCCTTTGTCCCCGCCTCGCTCCAGACATCAAGCCTTGTGATGTAGTACCAACTGCTCATGACCTTGACAGCGGAGAAGCTTTCGTCCGAGACGCAGTCGCCCTCGGTCACCCAGGTCGAATAGTTCGAGAGCTTGTGGCAGGTGACTGTTCCGCCGGTGTAGTCTCCAAGATGAATCGAAATTGCGATTTCTTCAAGAGCGTCGACCTCAAAGCTGACGGCGTCGCAGGTGACGGTTGCACCGGCTTCGACAGTGACGCTTTCTGAGCCGTTAAAAGTGAGAACCGTATCTGTGGATGTATCAATGGCATCGCTTCCGGAGGACTTGAGCTTCGCAATGTGGACGCTTTCAAAGACAACCGGGATTGAGCCATACTCATTCGAGAGAGTTATGGTGATGGTGTCGCCGGAAATGCTCGGGCGGATGACCTCGCGAACGGTGTTGTTCTTGAGCCCGGGGTTCGAGGGAATGGTGTCGACGTCGGAGGCTTCAGGAGCCGCCGCCCACGCGGTGACCCAACCATCCTCATCAGGAAGGACAACCTCTGTCTCCCCGCAAGCAGAAAATGCGGTCAAAACGACAGTCAGGCACAAGACAACCGACAAAATTCTTTCAAGCCTTTTAAAAGTAGACACTATAAGTCCTCCCTCGGAGCATTATGTAAAGATTATAGCATTATTTTCACCGAATGTAAAGTAGCGAGCACGGAAAAAGTCGGTTTATAGCAGAAAAAATCCTGCAAAAATTTTTTTGAAATTTGGGGTTGACAAACCGGAGAGTCGGTGCTATAATGTAGAAGCTGTCCACGAGAAATGTGCTTCGCACATGTCTCGGAGAAATGCGCTTCGCACATGTCTCGGAGAAACGCGCTTCGCACGTGTCTCGGAGAAATGCGCTTCGCACATGTCTCGGCAAGTAAACATGCTGACGCATGTTTCTTGTAGACTCAGGCAAGTTCTCGTGAAAATCCTCAAAGACAGCTTAACATATATGCGGCAGTGCTGGAATAGGCAGACAGGCACGTTTGAGGTGCGTGTGTCATAGACGTGTGGGTTCAAGTCCCACTTGCCGCACCAGAAAAAATCCTGAACCAATTGGTTCGGGATTTTTTGTGCTACTGCGTATGTACTCCCTTCGGTCGTGCACCCCTCCACCACCGCCGTTGGCGGCGGTCCCCCTCCCCTTCGGGGGAGGCTTTTTCTTCTCCACGCAAAAATTACGAATTAAGCATTACGAATTACGCATTAATATCTTGCTATTCTCCCCGATTTATGCTACAATTTATCCTGGAGGTATTGATTATGAAACGATTTATATCAGCTTTACTTATTCTCACCATGGTCTTGAGCTTCTGCGGGTGCGCCAGCAGTGGAACTGACGAGGTTTTCACTTCCGACGCGGAGGTTACTTCCGCTCCTGAGGTCACAACCACTGCAGAGGCGACTACCACCGTCGAAACAACCACCGAAGAAGTCACAACAGCCACTGAAGCAACCACTGAGGCTACAACCGCGGCGACTACGGTCACCACGGAAGCTACAACCGCAGTTGTCACGACTGAGGAAGTCACCACCGCGGCATTCACCGTTGAAGCGTGCAACCTGACTCTCTATGCCAAGTCTTCCGTCAACGTCCGCTCTGGACCGTCTGTCGACTACGACAGAATCGGGCACCTTGACCAAGGCGAAGAGGTCACCGTCACCGGAATCGCTTCTACCGGTTGGTACCAGATTGACTACAGCGGAACTGTAGGATATGTCTCAAACAACTATCTGCAGGAAGAGAAGCCGACGGTAACCACCACCGTGACCACGACTGCTACAACAGCCGCGACCACCGCCGCCACTACTGCGGCTACAACGGCTACTACAGCCACAACCGCGACCGAATCCACAAGCTCCAAGGCTCACGTTGACGCCATCATCGAGATGGACGGCGACGACTTTATTGACGCCATGGGCGTGGGATGGAACCTTGGAAACTCGTTTGACTCCACCGGTTCATCCGAAACCTCCTGGGGAAATCCTAAAACCACGGAAGCCATGATTGACACAATCAGTGATCTCGGCTTCACGACAATCAGAATCCCCGTTTCATGGAGCTACCATTGCGACAGTAACTACAATATAGATGAAGACTTCATTGCAAGAGTTCAGGAGGTTGTCGACTGGGCTTTGGAGAATGACATGTACGTCATCATCAACTCCCATCATGACAACGACACCTACTATCCTTCATCAGCTAATCACGACAACGCTGTTGAATATATGACGAAAATCTGGACTCAGGTTGCGGAGTACTTTAAGGACTACGACGAGCACCTTATCTTTGAGCCAATGAACGAGCCGAGGCTTGCTGACACCGACTATGAATGGTGGTACGACAGCTCGAACGCCCAATGCAAAGCGGCTATGAAGACCATCATGGACTGCAACCAGGCATTTGTCGACGCTGTCCGCTCTACCGGCGGCAACAACGCGACGAGGTATCTGATGATTTCTACATACTGCGGAGCGGTTGACTCTGCCCTCTCGTCCGATTTCAGTATGCCCACAGACACCGCCACCGACCGGCTTCTTCTCACAGTTCACGCCTACACGCCATACAATCTCTGCATGAACAGCGACCTCTCCTACTCCGACTTTGACAGTTCTGCCAAGAGCACCATCGACGCAACTCTGAGAAAGCTCTACAACAAGTACGTCAAGAATGGCATCTATGTCGTCATCGGCGAGTTTGGCTGTGTCAACAAGAACAACGACGATGACCGCTACGAATGGGCACAGTATTTCGTCTCAACCGCCAAGAAGTACAGCATCGCCTGCGTCGTCTGGGACAACAACTACGACTCGGTCGGAAACGAAGCCTTCGGCATCTTCAACCGCCGCAAGCTCACGGTCTACGAGTCCGCGGAAACCTACCTGCAGGGTCTCATCGACGGTATAAAATAATCCTATTGCATAGTAAAACCCACTCGGATTAGTCCGGGTGGGTCTTTTTTATATCCTGAAAGACTCAGGTGGTAGGCACGACATATTTTGTGACATCGTCGATGCCGGCTAAGATTTCGTAGTATTCCTCTTCCGACTCGACAGAGCCGCCATCAATCATTTCCTGCTTGTTTTTCTCATATTCCCATTCGCCGATTGAATGAACAACGTTATATTTGTACTCGTTGCGGCTTATTCTGAGAACGACTAAGTCATAGCAATATTGTTCATGGAAGCTTTGCCTGAATTCAGTCATAAGCTCACTGCCCTCATCCGACATAAGATAGTAATACCCGTCGATTATCAGGCAGGAATAATCCTCTGTCTCAGTAGGGCTGACATGGTAATATGCCGATACTTTCCCGACACCGTGCTCAGTTCCGTCAGCCATTACAATTGTATAAAGGCTTGCGGTGGAATATCCGGCAAATCCCTCAATATCAATTTCAGATGGAAGCCGGTCTAAATCCATACTTTCGATAATACTTATGATATTTTTGGCACTCTCGTCACCAAGCAGAGCCGGCTCGTCGAAGAAGCCGTAAACCCAACGTTCGACATAGACCGAGCAACCGGTAAAGTCGGCGTCAAGAAGCGGGTTCTCGGGACCGTCTTCGATAGTGGTAGGAGCGGAGACGAAATACTCGTTGCTCAAATCTATCTTGATAACATCGTTGGAATTGCCGGAATCAATTTCGAGCTCCGGCACGGCGGTCATGCAGAAGCCGACGCTTACGCCGATTACCGCAAGGGTGACCGCCGACAGAATGCCGAGAGCAATTTTTTCTCCTTTTGTGGTCTTTCTCTTCTCATCTTCCATAATGAGCTCCAGTCTTTCGGCAAGGCTCTCGGCGGCTTTGCTCAAATCCGTGCAGAGGATGCTTTCCTGCTTTGAAGAAGCAAACTTGAGAAGAAGCCCGCCATATGCCTTTCTTCCTGTATAATCCAGATCCGACGACAGAATCTCATCGACCGTCAATTCCGACAGCTCGGATAGCTTGTTTGCAAACACATAAAACGCCGGGTTGAACCAGTTTACGCACTTCAAGAGCTCTGCAAAGAACTTCTTTTGGATGTCATGGCGTTTGTGATGGGTCAGCTCGTGCCGGATGGCGAGGTCGAGCTCTCCCCTTTCCATTGGCTTTTCGGGCAGGATAATTTTTGCACGGAAGAAGCCCATCAGGAACGGGGAACTTGCCTCGGTGCTTGTGAACACCGGAACTTTAGCTTCAATCTCGCACTTAGTAAGGCACTTCTTGAGTCTATGGGTGAATCTCAGATAAGACACTATCTTATAAAGAACCGTGACTGCGACGCCAGCAAACCAAAGCAAGGCAAGGATATTTAAAATCGTGCCGAAATCGGGCGCATAGCTGACCGTGACGCCGACCGAGCTGTCGACCGCTGTAGTCGCCTCAGTGGCGGTTACCTGAGCAGTGGTAACGTCCACAACCCCGGTATCTATTATTTCCGTTGCGACCTCTTCCACAGTGCCGAAAATGTCGGAAGCAAACGACAGAGCTGTTGCGACTGCAAGCATTACCGGCTGTAGCGCAAGCATAAGAGTCGCCGCAAGAGTTCTTCTCTTCGGAAGTAGTTTAGTCCCAAGCCTCTTGTCGGAAGCACAGAACAGAAGCATTACAAGCCCCGTAAACAGGGAAGAAATCAGCATCAGAATAAAGATATTCGCCATATTTTATCACCTTGCCTTTCGGATTTTTCGGGAGCGTTTACGTCAGTCTATCTCAACCTCAATACTCTCGAAATTCTGCATACCTGCGGAGTAGTTCGCAACATAGAGCTGGTACTCGCCAGCTTCTTCGACGGTGAACGAGACTCTTACACCTTCCTCCTGAATAAAACCGTTGAAGAGCTCGACAGCCTCGCCGTTCAGGATATAGCCGACTCCGATATGCTCGCCGTTGCCGTCGGTGTTGGAATAATCCATCGAGAAGTTCGGCGTTAAGTGAATGCTGACTTCATTTTCCGGAGAAATTTCGATGCCACAGTCATCAGAGATAACAAGCACCATCCCGTTAGTGATCGCTATTCCACCGAACGTCATGTTGCCGTCTTTATCCTTCGTGAGGTTCATAAGATACATTCCTCTTGTCGGGATGTCGCCGGTAACAGAATCCTCGTCAAGCTTCTCGCCGACATCGGGAAGAAGTATATAGGTATCCACCGGTTCCTGCTCAATGCCGACGGTTTCGATAGTCTTGCTCTCGTCGATTTCGATAACTTTCTGCTCACTGCCCGTCTGCTCAGGCATAGCGGCGGCGCAGATGCCGATGCTGAGACCGACAACTGCTACAACGCACACCGCCAGAACTGCCAGAGCTATCTTTTCTTTTCTCGTAATTTTATTTCTGCTTTCCTGCATAATAACCTCCAATCTTGCGGCAAGGTTGCTTGCGGCGCGGCTCAGTTCGGAGCAGAAAACGCTTCCTGCCCCTACTGAGGCAAACTTTAAAAGCAACCCGCCATATGCCTTTTTCTGTGTATGGTCTAAATCTGACGACAGAATCTCGTCAACCGCGAGTTCACTGAGCTCGGAGAACTTATTTGCAAACACGTAAAACGCCGGATTGAACCAGTTTATGCACTTCAGGAGCTCTGCAAAGAACTTCTTCTGAATGTCGTGACGCCTATGGTGAATCAGCTCGTGGTGTATTGCAAGTTTGAGCTCTTCCCTGTCCATCGGCTTCTCGGGCAGGATAATCTTCGACCGGAAGAAACCCATTAAGAATGGCGATTGAGCATGAGAACTCGTGAACACCGGAACTTCGGCTTCACAGTCGTACTTGGTGAGGCTCTTTTTGAGATTATGTACAAAGCGGAGGTACGACACCATCTTATAAAGAGCCGTCACTGCGATACCGGCGAGCCAAAACAGAGTAAGAGTGCCTAAAACTATTCCGAAGTCCGGAAGTGAAAATCCGGTTGAGGCGGCGGTCGCGCCGTCATAAACTGCAGACGCTGTCCCAGAGATGGTTATCTCAGTGACAAAGCTACCGGCAACCGTCCCTGTTGAAGTGGCTTCGTTGGAAAAATCACTGACAGCGGGCATTGGAATTAACGCCGCAACAGCCAGTATCACCGGTTGCAGGAAGAGTGTGAAGCTTGCGACGGCTGTCCTCCTCTTTGGCGAAAGATGCTTGCCGAGGCGGATGTCATATGCCAGAAGAAGCATCATCACAAGCCCTGTGAACAGCGAAGATATGAGGATGAGCAGGAATACATCTCGCATAGCCGTCACCTCTCGCTGAACCACTGCTTGAGTTCAATTAGTTCCTCCTCGCTGACTGCCCCGCCGTCGACGAGGGCGGCGATGAGGCGTTTAGCTGAGCCGCCGTAGTTCTTCTCAACAAACTCGCTTGCCTCCTGGCTCTCGAATTCGGTTCTCGAAATCATGGTTGAGTAGATATTGGCGTTGCCGCGCTTGTGGGATTCGAGATAACCCTTTGCGACAAGTCTCGTAAGAAACGTATTGAGCGTCTGGGGCTTCCAGCCCTTTGAGTCTTCAAATCTTGAAAGAAGCTGGGACGCCGTCATCGGCTCGCCCGTCTCCCACATTACCTGCATTATTTCTCTTTCGGCTTCGGAAAGCCCATGTGTGATTCTGTCGTCAGTTTTCATTTGAGTGTGCACCTCTCTGAAATATTACTACAGCTTGTAGTAATTACAGTATACTACATCTTGTAGTAGTTGTCAAGAGGAAATTTTCGATTTTTGCAAAAAAATAATTTCCCCACTGTTGCAGAGAAATTATGTTGACAAAATTTCTATTATAGTGTACAATTAAGTCGACAGAAGAGTGAGGGTTACGAGCAGGTGCACATACTCGCAGTCCAAAAAGGTCGATCTTCTCCTGTGGAGCAGGCAACTGCTCCGGCAGTTTCTGCTCTGCAGAGACTACATAAAAGAAGGGAGGTCGATAAACATGACGATTTCTGAAGTCTTGTTACTTCTCAATTTAGTGTTTACAGTTGTTTTCAAGTTGTTTGACCTCTGGTCGGATAACCACAAAAGAAAATAACCGTCCTCTGAATCGGTTGTAAAAAGGAACGGTCAATTTCCAATCATTGTGCAGGATTCTCATCCGCACTTTTAAGATTGACTCGGAACTGTTTGCACCCAGTTCCGCTCTTCTGTCTTTATTATAACTCATTCGAGTCGTTTTGTCAACTGTTTTTTAAATAGTCCCACACAATTTGTGTGGGACTATTATTATGCTTCTGTGAGCTTATTCAAGCTCAAACGCACCAGTGTAGAGCTGGTAATACTGACCCTTGGCGGCGATGAGTTCGTCGTGGGAGCCGCGCTCGATGATTCTGCCGTGATCTAAGACGATGATTACGTCCGAATTCTTGACGGTTGAGAGTCTGTGAGCTATTACGAAGACGGTTCTTCCTATCATCAGGGCGTCCATACCCTTCTGGACTATCTGCTCGGTACGGGTATCGATGGAGCTGGTCGCTTCATCAAGGATCATTACCGGCGGGTCTGCAACCGCAACACGGGCAATCGACAGAAGCTGTCTCTGACCCTGAGAAAGGTTCGAGCCGTTCTCGGTGAGCATGGTGTTGTAGCCGTCGGGAAGACGCTCAATGAAGTCGCTTGCACCGGCAAGCTCTGCCGCCGCGATACACTCTTCATCCGTGGCTTCAAGTCTGCCGTAGCGGATGTTGTCCATGACAGTTCCTGTGAAGAGGTTCGTGTCCTGCAAAACCATGCCGAGGGAGTGCCTGAGGTCCGCCTTTGAAATCTTGTTGATGTTGATGTCGTCATAGCGGATTTTGCCGTCGGCAATGTCATAGAAGCGGTTGAGAAGATTCGTAATGGTCGTCTTGCCTGCTCCTGTCGCGCCGACAAACGCGACCTTCTGACCGGGCTTTGCATAGAGCGAGATGTTGTGAAGAACCGGCTTGCCCTCTTCATACTCGAAATCGACATCATAGAGCCGGACATCGCCTTTAAGAGGTCTGTAGGAAACCGTGCCGTCAGCGGTGTGCGGGTGCTTCCAAGCCCAGAGACCTGTTCTCTCCTCGCACTCGGTAACACTGCCGTCTGCGTTCTCCTTGGCGTTGACGAGGGTAACGTAGCCGTCATCGACCTCGGGAGTCTCGTCCATGAGGTCGAGAATTCTCTGAGTACCAGCCATACCCATGATGACCGAATTGAGCTGGTTTGAAACCTGGCTGATGTTGCCGGTAAACTGTTTGGTCATGTTGAGGAACGGAACAACAATACTGATTGAAATCGCCGCGCCGGAAATGCTCGGATTCGGGATATTGTAGAGAAGGAATACTCCTCCTGCAAATGCTACCAGAGCATAGAGAATGTTTCCGACGTTATTGAGTATCGGTCCGAGAGTATTCGCATACTTGTTGGCTCTTGCCGAGTCCTCATAGAGGGCGTCATTGAGGCGGTCGAAGTCAGCCTGAGCTTCCTCCTCGTGGCAGAAGACCTTGACGACCTTCTGACCGTTCATAATCTCCTCGGCATAGCCTTCAACTTTACCAAGAGCCTTCTGCTGGCGGACAAAGTACTTTGAAGAGCCTCCGCCAATCTTCCTGGTGATGAGAAGCATGATCACTACTCCGCAGATGATGACAAGTGTCATCGGGACGCTGTAGTAAAGCATGATGAACGCGAGCGTGATTACGCTGACGCCCGACATGAGCATCTGGGGAATACTCTGGGAAATCATCTGACGGAGAGTATCAATATCGTTGGTGTAATGGCTCATGATGTCGCCATGGTCATTTGTATCGAAATACTTGATGGGAAGCTTCTGCATTCTGGCAAACATCTTCTCGCGGAGCTTTGCCAACGTTCCCTGGGTGATGACAGCCATCATCTGGGTATAGGTGACATCTGCTATGATCGAGAGAATATAGAATGTTGCGAGTACTGCGACAAGCGAGATGACCTCGCCGCTTATGTCGCTCCACACCGTATCGGCAGTGCAGTTTTCAATGATGGCGATAACCTGTTGCATGAATACCGATGGCAGGCTTCTTACTATCGCGTTGAACACGAGAAGCACCAGCATGACGGGAAGCATGACCGGATAAAAGCTCATAAGAAGCTTGAACAGACGCACCAAGACGTTCTTTCTTTTGACTTGAACATTAGAATAATCCTTAGCCATCTATACTCGCCATCCTTTCGTCTGAGCTCGCCTTGTTCTGGGAGACATAGATTTCACGGTAAATATCACTTGACCTGAGAAGCTCGTCATGCGAACCGACAGCGATAATCTTGCCGGAATCCATAACGATTATTCTGTCAGCATCCTCAACAGAGGCTGTTCTCTGGGCGATGATAATCTTTGTGGTTTCGGGAATGTACTGCCTGAACCCGTAGCGAATCTTCGCATCGGTCTTGGTGTCAACGGCACTTGTAGAGTCATCTAAGATAAGTATCTTCGGCTTCTTGAGTAAAGCTCTTGCAATACAAAGCCTCTGCTTCTGACCGCCGGAGACGTTGGTTCCTCCCTGCTCGATGTGGGTGTCGTACTTGTCAGGGAAGGTCTCGACGAATTCGTCGGCACATGCAAGCTTGCAAGCCTCAATAATCTCCTCGTCGGTAGCCTCTTTATTGCCCCAACGGAGGTTTTCCTTGATAGTGCCGGAGAAGAGGAGATTCTTCTGGAGTACTACCGCAACGTTGTTTCGGAGCACTTCGAGGTCGTAATCTCTTACGTCAACTCCGCCGACCTTGACAGAGCCCTCGCTCGCGTCGTATAATCTTGATATAAGCTGAATGAGCGACGACTTTGAGGAGCCGGTTCCGCCGATTATACCTATCGTCTCGCCGGACTTGATGTGCAGGTCGATGTCCGAGAGGGCATACTTCTTTGCCGACTGAGCATACTTGAAGCTGACGTTGTCGAAATCGATTGAGCCGTCCTTGACCTCGGTGATAGCGTTCTCGGGGCTGGTGAGTGTTGATTCCTCCGAAAGAACCTCGCAGGCACGCTTCATGGATTCGTTAGCCATGGTTATCATAACCAAGACCATCGAAACCATCATGAGCGAATTGAGCATCATGAAGCTATAAGTAAGAAGCGACGAAAGCTGTCCGATATTGAGATCTAATCCCGCGGATGTTATAATAGTATAAGAGCCGAAGGAAAGAACAAAGACCTGCACAACATAAAGGCAGAACTGCATGAGAGGGCTGTTGAGAGCAACGATTCTCTCAGCGATGGTGAAGTCCTTCTGGACATCGCGGGCGGCAGTGTTGAACTTGTCCTGCTCAAAGTCTTCACGGACGAATGACTTGACAACGCGAATACCCTTGATGTTCTCCTGAATTGAGCTGTTGAGGTTATCGTACTTTGTGAATACGCTCTTAAATCGGGGGTTTGCTCTTGATGAGATGAAGTAAAGCCCGACGCCGAGAATCGGCACTACCACTACGAATATCCAAGCCATATTTCCGCCCATGATAAACGCCATTATGAATGCGAATATGAGCATAAGCGGGCATCTTATGGCTGTTCGGATGATCATCATGAATGCCATCTGAATGTTTGTAACGTCGGTTGTAAGCCTCGTTACGAGTGAAGAGGTTGAGAAGTGGTCGATATTCTCGAATGAATAGCTCTGAATCTTTGCGAACAGGTCGTGCCTCAGGTTCTTTGCGAATCCGCAGGACGCCTCGGCACAGGTATAGCCTGCCAGCGCGCCGAACATCAGCGACAACAGTGCCATGATAATCAGGATGATTCCGTTTGAAATCAGCTCGGGCATCTCGGCACCGTCGCTTATCGCATTGACGAGGTTGGCAATTCTGAACGGTATGTAGCATTCGAGAAGCACTTCGCAGCTTACGAGTATCGGAGTAAGAATCGTCTGCTTCTTGAACTCACGTATACACTTGGCAAATGTTTTTAACATACTGTTACTGTTTTTCTCCTTTCAAAACACAGACACGGTCTATTGCAATAAGCCGTGTCGCGGATAAATTACTGTTTCGTTTTCAGTACAGGTTATATTATAGCACATCATCCCGAAGATTTCAACACCATATTACACGAAAATAACGAACTTTTCAGAGGCAGAATTTGTGTAACATAAAATTTTTTCTGAATGCAATAATTCCCGCTCCCAAAGTGTATTGCTTACAGAGACGTGTGAGAAACGCCTCTTCAAAAAGAACTAAATCAAAATATTGGAGGATTCCTAAATGAAAAGAACAAGCAAACTATCAAAGACCCTCTTCGCAGTAGCACTCTGCGCTGTGATGACCACTTCCTGCTTTGCTGTCACTGTTGTAGACGAGAACGGAGACAGAGTATACTCAACGACTGCCGAGGGCATTGCCAACGACACCTTTGTAGACCTTATCGAATCATGGTCTGACGCCGACGGAAACACCATTTATCCCAACTACTATGCCGGAGCTTACTTCGACGGCTCGGAGCTTATCGTTCTCGTCACCGAGCTCACGGATGAAGTAAAAGCTGAGCTTGCTTCGATTATCGACCTTGAGGGAATAACCATCAAAGAAGCAACCTACAGCTATAACGAGCTCTTAGCGGCTAACGATGAAATCGTCTCGAAGATGAATCCGAACTCCGACGACCCGTTTATTGCGGCTATTTACGGCGTCGGAATCGACCAAGAGCAGAACGTCGTTCACGTTGACCTGAACACCGAAAATCCCGAGGTTGCGGCTATCGTCGAGGACGCAGAGCTTTTGGCGGCTGCTGTCAAGGAGAAGCTCACCGAATTTGAGGGTGTATACATCGACGCCACCTATGGCGGAATCATGGCACTTGTCGAAGATGCCAGCGAGGCAGTCGATACTGAAACTCCTGATACTGATGCGAACGCGGGTATCATGCTGATTGATGACGACCTTGACGATGTCTCAAATCCCACTACTGGCGTTGCTCTGGCACTCGTCCCTGCGGCTGTCGCGGCGGCAATGGCGATATCCCGAAGATTTCAACACCATATTACACGAAAATAACGAACTTTTCAGAGGCAGAATTTGTGTAACATAAAATTTTTTCTGAATGCAATAATTCCCGCTCCCAAAGTGTATTGCTTACAGAGACGTGTGAGAAACGCCTCTTCAAAAAGAACTAAATCAAAATATTGGAGGATTCCTAAATGAAAAGAACAAGCAAACTATCAAAGACCCTCTTCGCAGTAGCACTCTGCGCTGTGATGACCACTTCCTGCTTTGCTGTCACTGTTGTAGACGAGAACGGAGACAGAGTATACTCAACGACTGCCGAGGGCATTGCCAACGACACCTTTGTAGACCTTATCGAATCATGGTCTGACGCCGACGGAAACACCATTTATCCCAACTACTATGCCGGAGCTTACTTCGACGGCTCGGAGCTTATCGTTCTCGTCACCGAGCTCACGGATGAAGTAAAAGCTGAGCTTGCTTCGATTATCGACCTTGAGGGAATAACCATCAAAGAAGCAACCTACAGCTATAACGAGCTCTTAGCGGCTAACGATGAAATCGTCTCGAAGATGAATCCGAACTCCGACGACCCGTTTATTGCGGCTATTTACGGCGTCGGAATCGACCAAGAGCAGAACGTCGTTCACGTTGACCTGAACACCGAAAATCCCGAGGTTGCGGCTATCGTCGAGGACGCAGAGCTTTTGGCGGCTGCTGTCAAGGAGAAGCTCACCGAATTTGAGGGTGTATACATCGACGCCACCTATGGCGGAATCATGGCACTTGTCGAAGATGCCAGCGAGGCAGTCGATACTGAAACTCCTGATACTGATGCGAACGCGGGTATCATGCTGATTGATGACGACCTTGACGATGTCTCAAATCCCACTACTGGCGTTGCTCTGGCACTCGTCCCTGCGGCTGTCGCGGCGGCAATGGCGATTGTGCTGAAGAAGCGCAGGTAAACCCCTCCACTACTGCGGAAACCCCTCCACCGCCCTTCGGGCGGTCCCCCTCCCCCTTCGGGGGAGGCTTTTTTCGTTCTCTCGAAAGCTTGCATAGAAACACAAAACGCGCTCCCGTTGGTCGCGCGCCCTCTCAGTCAGCTTCGCTGACAGCTCCCCCGGAGGGGGAGCCAAGAAGTTACCCTTCCACAAATCTTGGCTCTCCCTCTGGGAGAGCTGGCACGCCGCAGGCGTGACTGAGAGGGCGCACCGCAAGGTGCGAAGAAGCCCAAGATTTCTCTCAGGCTTCTTGTTTTTCTGCCATCTCGTGTTTGAGCCGGCGGCGTTTTTCCTGGATTCCTTTGATGGAGCGACCGATTTTCGCCGACAGCTCGCTGTCGGGGATGGAGTGCTCCATGACCATCTTCTCTTCCTCTGGCGTCCAGGGATGGCGGGCGTAGAGGTTTGCGGTCTTGCCGTAGTACTTCTTGCGGGATATTTTCTTATTCCGGCGATAGTGCTCGGCTTTTGTTTCTGGATCTAATTTTCTTCTGCCCATATCAATTCACCGGTACTGCTCCCTGCCAGCCGTCAAGCCCACTTGAAGAAGTGCTTGAGGTCGAAGCAGTTGTAGAGCTTGTTGTCGAAGTTGTTGTCTTAGTTGTTGTAGTAGTTCCTGCTACAACAGAAGTTGTGCTCGTAGTAACCGCTCCTTCCGATTCGTCCAGAACCACCTCGTCCTCATCGTCAAGGACAACGGTATCTTCCGCAGTTGTGGTAGTTGCAGAAGTTGTCGCCGCAGTGGTCGACTTTGTCGTGGCTTTTGTCGTAGCCTTTGTGGTTGCAGTCGTAGTCGAAACAGTCGTCGCTTCCGTCGTTACGGAAGTAGTCACTTCTGTTGTAGCCTCCGTCACCGTCGTAACCTCCGAAGTAACCTCCTCAGTCTCGCTGACAGCAGTAGTAACCTCCGAAGTAGTCACCGGCAACTCCTCCGTCACGTCGCCAGTAGCAACCGACCCGGTCTCCACGCTCTGGCAGGAGCAGAGAAGAAGCGAGAAGACAATCGCCAATACTATGTATGCCCTTTTCATAAGTCCTCCTATCATAAGTATAGGCGACGACAGACCGCCGCCGCCTATAGTTATTAGAGTTACATATCGCTGTACTCGTTCGGCTTTGATGCAACACCAGACCAAGGTCCACTTAGGGTAACCACATCGTCCCATAGGTCGTTCATACCGAACGTTACAATCTCGACTGCAGGAGCTTCATAATTAGCCATGAATAAGCCTCCAATCAATAGCCGTAATATGTCTTTGCGGCACTGCAATAGCTCAAAAGTGCATTTGCAAGCGCAACAGCATTTGAGTCCTCGCTGTATTTTGTGATATACCTTGCCTCATAAGCACTTATAGAATCTGTGTAGCTCTCGCAAACTGCATTTCCATCTTCATCATAAATGTCTATGGTTATATCTTCTGCATACTGCATAGCCCAGATTCCCTCGTAAATGACTACCCAGTACTCTGTACCGTCAACTGTATCTTCATCCCAATCTGCTGAATCAATTTCAGTAACAGTCGAGGTCTTAACCCAGCCACTACTATATGTAGCCACGTTAGCTGTAATCTTTACAGTATAAGTGTCATCGAGCTTATCCTTAGGAATGTAGAATCCGATTGCTAAATCATAACCGTTGCGCATATTTGTGTATTCGACCCAGGTGTCGTCAAGTTCGGCTGTCCAAACAGCATACAAGGTAGTATCTTCGCTGATTGTAATGCTATCGCCAACCGCATAAGTTGTTCCGCTTCCGTCAGAAGCTGTGTTCCAGCCTGAGAAGGTGTAACCTTCGTATGAAAGGCTATCGCCGGAAGCAACTGTCGCAGCTTCACCGGACTCGTAAGCTATTGCCACTATAGCTCCTGTTCCATTATTGGCGTTGTAAATAAGGTTATAGGAGCCGCTGGCACTACATACTTCAACACTTTCATCAGCCGTCAAAGTGCCGTCATTATATACAGCATAGCCCAAAGATGATGAATTAGTAACAGTTGCATTCTCATCAATGGTAACCGTGCCCTCGTTGTAAATTGCGTAAGCACCAGAATTAGACACTTTCAGGGTAGCCGATTCATCAACAGTAAGAGATGCACCCTCAGAAACATAAATCAGTGCTCCCGATGTCACACTACTACCGCTTACAGTTCCATTAGTGAGAGTAAGAGAACAACCACTTTCTACAGCAATAGAAACATTTTGAGCAAACTTATATTCATCTCCGTCAAAATTTAATGTAACACTTTTATTGCCGCTTAAAGTGATAGTATAACTACTACTAGTAGAAATACTAGAGCCACCAAGAATCCAATAGATTGTATCACCATCTTCAGCTGCATCAAAAGCCGCTTGCAAAGATGAATAATAGGTGTTTCCGATTTGGCATACATTCTGTATTATTGCAGCGAAAGATGCTACAGACAACGCAGTAAATACCATCACGACTGTTATGACAACGCACAAAAGCCTTTTTGCCATAAAAAATTCCTCCTTAGATTTTGCACCTTGGAGGATTGAAAATATAGAAAAATCCTCCGATGCACATTTTAATAATAGTGTCGGAGGTTTGGTATGGGTACATCACACCTCGGGGTCAACCTTTAGGAAGAAATTCCCTGAAAAATTCACCCACCGGAGGTAGTACCCCCCCGCAATGAAATTTGTGGTATAGACTTTATAAGCCCTTCCAACCACGAGATTATTATATACCCCATTATGGGGTGTTGTCAAGTACTTTTTTCAATTTTTCTGAAAAATTTTTTAAGATGGTCGCGGAGGCTTTCGGGAGAGCACAAATGCGCTCCCTTTGGTCGCACACCCCTCAGTCGCGGCTAAAGCCGCGCCAGCTCCCCTTTCAGGGGAGCCTTTTTGTGTTCTCCCGATAGCTTCTGGAAGAGGCAGTTAAAGCCTCCCCTGAAAGGGGAGGGGGACCGCCGGCTGAAAGCCGGTGGTGGAGGGGTGCGCCAGCAAAGCTGGCGCGCGACCGCAGGGAGCGTTTTGTGCAATAATTTCATATAAAATTCTGTTGCAATTTGTGTTAGATTCGTGTATAATGGTTTCATCACTTTTTATCCTGTTGCTGAAGACTGCAACGGATAATACGACGCACACTGCGCCGGGAAAGGAACATCACTATGAAGAAAAGAATTTTGGCACTGACTCTCGCAGTACTCATGATTGTGGCACTTGTGGGATGCGGAAGCTCTTCGAGACAGATTGTCTATCTGACTCTCTCCACAGAAGACGCAACTGCTATCCTCGCCGCCGCAGGAATCACTCTGCCGGACATTGAGGAAACCTCAGCCGCCGGTACGGAAATTCAGTGGTTCTCATGGTACGACGACTTCCACAACTACAGTGAGGATGAAATCGTCAACACCGGTTACTTCACCTTCACCGAAAAGTATGGTTGCACAATCGAATGGGTTGAAACTACATACGACAACTATTCGGACGACCTCGCGAATCTCATTCTGTCATCCAATTCGCCTGACTTCGCGCTTGCTGGAACTTCAAACACCGCTACCTTCCCCTATAGCTGTATGAAGGGAATGTACCAGCCGGTTGACGACTATGTCGACTATACCGACCCGCTCTGGGAGGGCATGGCAGAAGCGGCGGAGTACTTCGCTTTGGGAGACCAGCACTTTGCGTTCGTCACCGACGTAACCTTCAAGTCAATCGTCCCCTACAACCGCAGAGTCATTGAAGAGTACGGCTACGACGACCCCGCCGAGCTCTACTATAATGATGAGTGGACGTGGGATGTCTTCTACGAAATGTGCGTGGACTTCAGTGATCCCGACAAGGACAGATATGCCCTTGACGGCTGGTACTATGTAAACAGTATCTGTGAGGAGTCCACCGGCAGAACCATCATCCAGAAGGATGAGGACGGTCACTTCTACACAAATCTTGACGATCCGCTTATCGAGGTCGCTGAGAACCTTATCTATGACCTCGTCAAGAACGACTGTGTTTACCACGAGGGCAACGACTACTGGGCAGGAAGAAACGACTATGTCTATGGCTCGGGCGTCAAGGAAGGGCTTTGCCTCTTCTGGATTTGCGACGTTCCCACCGGACTCAAGCTCACTGTAGATGAAATGAACCAGATCTGGGGCGACATCGAAGCCGGCGAGATTATGTTCGTTCCGCTTCCGAGATACCAGGACGGCGACGGCATCTACTACCTCAACTCGCTTCCTACCGGCTACATGCTCATCACCGGTGCTCAGAATCCCGAGGGAGTCGCGCTCTTGGCGGCTTGCGAGAGATTCAAGACCATCGACCCGACAGTTGTCAACATCGACAAGAAACAGCTCAAGGAAACATACCTCTGGACTGATGAAATGCTCGACATGTACGACATTTGCTACAACCTTGCAGTTGCGAACGTCGTCATGTACTACACCGGCGACCTCGGCACAAGCCTCGACTCAGCCTACAACTCGTTCGACTGGGGCATCAACCGCAACGGTGGCAGCTACACCTGGGCTCAGCTCAAGGAAACCTATGGCGACAGACTCAACTATTACGTTGACGAGCTGAACGCGCAGATTGACGCTTACCTTGATACGGGAGAGCTGATTGATTAATTCGGAATTAGGAATTGTCGCCGGCTCTGCCGGCGACGCGCCTCTCTTTGGTCGGCGCACCCCTCAGTCAGCCTACGGCTGACAGCTCCCCTTGACAGGCATC
The DNA here is from genome assembly GCA_021202155.1 of Oscillospiraceae bacterium. GTDB lineage: Bacteria > Bacillota > Clostridia > Oscillospirales > Ruminococcaceae > Faeciplasma. The sequence goes on from JAJQDP010000017.1 coordinate 22,928, forward strand.
CGCGTACACTTAGCGATAAGGTATATACA
>JAJQDP010000006.1 GCA_021202155.1 Oscillospiraceae bacterium
TCAGCTCAAAATTTGCGTCTGCCGTGAAAAAGAATTTGTCCTCAAATACAAATATCACCGCCGGGCACTACAGCACGGATGTATCGAGATACGTCAATACAGACGGCTACTCCTGCAAGGAATCGGGCGATGCTGATTATCCTTATGTCGTCACTGCGAATGTGTCGCCGGCACTTTATGGGAAGGCACTCACTCTTGATGGCGAGATTGGGGTTACCTATTACTTTGATATGACCGGAGTGGAGGACCCGGAGGAGTACGAACTTATTGCATTTATTGGAGGCACTTCTGTGGAGACAGTTTTTGCTGAGCCGAGGACCATCGACAACGTGGAGTATTATCGATACACGGTGTACGTCAGCCCGACAGAGCTCGATTCGTCCATAACCGCCTATCTCACGTATGGGACGACTACTGTAACGACTCCAGACTACTCGGTATATACTTACTGCGAAAAGGCTATTAAGAACGAGGACGGGACTTGGAACGCTGAAAAGCCGCTTTGTGAGGCTTTACTCAATTATGGCTACTATCTGGAGACCTGGCTGGGAGAGACGAGCACCATAAATATATTAAGCCTGGACGAGACGTGGACTGACCCATTATCTGAAACCTGGGGAGTTAACCTGAGTGACTATAACAAAACTGCCAACGGAGTAACCGGAAAGACCCTTGCGCTTGATGGAACTGGCATATTCATCAGGCTTAACATCGACAATCCGACCTCATATTATGTCGAAGGCATTGACGATGTGGTATACGGAGAAGGTTATCTTGAATTCAAAGTCCCTGCAAAGGAAATGAGCGAAATATTTACGATATGTAACTCAGATGGCACAACGTACACTACCTATAGCATCTATTCTTACATCAAAAATTATGTAGATAGTGAAGATACCAACCTGGCAAATCTCTGCAAGGCTATCTACTATTACAGTGAAGAGTCAATTGCATACGGAACTAACTGGCAATAACTGAGGGAATAATGACATGAGTAATAATTACGAATCTTTCAAGATGCAAGTTATCCTTTTCGATGGCGATGCCTGGGAGTTTGTTGCAGCCAGTCCCGGATACGACATGAAAGTCGATACAAGCTCAAACTCTACTGTTTTGCAGACGGAGTCAGAGGCAAATGTCTACAGGTAACGCTATGCAATCTAAAATAATATGGGAAATTCCTCAGGCTAAATTCTGACAAAGTAGAATTTACTTTGGAAAGTCATCGATTCTTCAAATATTCCCTCCTGACCACTTGCTTTTTCCTGAAAAACTTGCTACAATAGAGATACTTATTTTTGGGAGACATGATGATGGAAGAAACAGAAAAGAAGACAAGTACATTGGACAGCGCACTTGACTGGCTCAAGTCGCTTTGCATAACATTCGCCGTTGTTGTTCTGCTCTTCACGTTCGTAGTGAGGACGGCTGTCGTCAACGGCACTTCTATGACCGATACTCTTCAGGATGGGGATTTCCTGATACTGTGGAGTCTGTTCTATACCCCTCAGCAGGGAGACATAATTTCCGCGAATTGTGAGGGCTTGGACGAGGTCATCGTCAAGCGAATTATCGCCACGGAGGGTCAGACGGTTGATATTGACTTTGAGACCGGAAGCGTCTATGTTGATGGCGAACTTTTGGACGAGCCGTATATCCGAAATCTCACGCTCAACGATGAGGGCGGATTTACATATCCGGTAACAGTAGGAGAGGGGCAGTACTTTGTCATGGGCGACAACCGCCAGGGCTCCCGAGACTCAAGAGATGCCAAGGTCGGGCTTATTGACAGAGATGACATTTTGGGAAAAGTAGTTCTCCGGCTCTATCCGTTCTCTGATATAACAGTTTTCTCATAACGGAGGTTTATGTGGCAGAAAAAGATATAACAATCCAGTGGTTTCCAGGACATATGGCGAAGACTCGCCGGCTTATGACTGATAGTCTTAGGTTTGTTGATGCTGTTGTCGAGGTAACCGATGCGCGTATACCCATGTCGAGCAGAAATCCGGAGATGGATGACTTGGTTGGTAGAAAGCCTCGTATAGTTCTTCTCAACAAGTGCGATACCGCCAATGAAACGATAACAAGCCGCTGGGTTCAGAAGTATAAAGAGTCGGGAATACCTGCCCTTGCTACAGACTGCAAAAGCGGAAAGAACGTGTCAAAGGTTCTCCCGCTTGTCCGTGAAACTCTCAAGGACACAATCGAGCGTTGGAACCAGAAAGGCATGACCGGCAGGGCGGTAAGACTGATGATAGTTGGCATTCCGAATGTCGGAAAGTCGTCGCTCATTAACCGCCTTTCGGGTACAAAAAGTACAAAGGTTGAGGACAGACCGGGCGTCACCAAGGGCAAGCAGTGGGTGACTCTCTCGAAGGATTTCGAGCTCCTTGACATGCCGGGTGTTCTCTGGCCAAAGTTTGAAGACCAGAAAGTAGGACTCGCACTTGCTTATACCGGTGCAGTCAAGGACGACATAATGGATATGGAGTCGCTCGCAGTACACTTTATCGGGACTCTGAGAGCCGTCAGCACAGCACCTATTGAGACAAGATACAAAATCTCAGTTACTGAGAATATGACAGACTATGAGATTCTGGAGCTTATTGGCAGGAAGCGCGGATTTCTTGTGTCCGGCGGCGAAATCGACACCGAAAGAGCCGCTATAATGCTTCTTGATGAATTCCGCTCCGGAAAGCTTGGAAGAATATCTTTGGAGACACCATGACACTATTTGAGTTTGACAGACAGTTTGACAGCGAATCTTCTGTGATAGTCGGAATAGACGAAGCCGGCAGGGGACCTCTTGCTGGAGATGTCTATGCCGCCGCGGTGGTTTTCGACAAAGATACAGTAATTGAGGGCATCAATGACTCAAAGAAGCTGTCCGCAAAGAAGCGTGATATTCTTTTTGATGTGATTAAAGACAGAGCTCTGAAATACTCGATAGCCACCGCTTCTGTTGAAGAGATAGAGGAGATTAACATCTTGGAAGCCGCTATGCTCGCTATGCGAAGAGCATATGAGGGTCTTGGAATAAGCTCCGATAATGTCGTTGCACTTATTGATGGCAATCGCTCACCAAATCTTCCTTGCATGTGTAAGACTGTAGTTCACGGTGACGCACTTTCGCAATCTATAGCCGCGGCTTCAATCCTTGCAAAGGTTCAGAGAGACAGATACATGGCGGAGCTTGCTGAAAAATATCCTGAGTACCAGTTTGAAAAGCACAAGGGCTACGGCACAAAGCTTCACTATGAAATGATAAAGAAGTACGGCATAAGCCCGGTTCACAGAAAGAGCTTTTTAAAGAATCTGAGTGAGAAATAATGAACACAAGGCAGATTGGAAATATCGGCGAGGAATACACAGCAAAATTTCTTGAAAAGAACGGCTGTGAAATTCTCAGCCGGAACTTCACCATAAAGGGCGGAGAGATTGACATCGTCGCAAGAAAAGGCGATGTGATTCACTTTGTGGAAGTTAAATCCCGAAAGCCTGATCCGCTTGAGACCGGTGAAGAAGCTATCCGACCTGCCAAAATTGCGCATATTATCAAGACTGCAAGGGTCTATATCAACCGCTACAAAATTGACTGCTCGTGCGTGTTTGACGTCGCTGTTGTTGAAATAACGGGAACGAAGGTCACGGGCTTCAAATACATTCAACGTGCCTTCACAGCATAGGAAGACACGAAAGGAGAAAATATGTTCTATCAAAGTACAAGAAATAAGAATCTTCTTCTCAGCTCTGCGGAGGCAATTTCACAGGGCATTTCATCAGACGGAGGACTCTTCATCCCGTCAGAGGTACCTGCTCTCACGGCTGATGACCTGACGGCACTTCAGAATATGAGCTACCCCGAGAAAGCCTCGTTCGTCCTGTCCAAGTATCTCACCGACTTCACGGAAGCTGAGCTCAGGTATTGCACAGAGGGTGCATACAACACCAAGAATTTCGACAGTGAGAGTATAATGGAGCTTGCCCATCTTTTCGATGGCAGATATATGCTTGAACTCTGGCATGGTCCTACCTGCGCGTTCAAGGACATGGCTCTGCAGATTCTTCCGTATCTTCTGACTGTTTCAGTTAAGAAGCTCGGAATTGATAAAAAAGTAGTAATTCTCGTTGCAACATCCGGAGATACAGGAAAGGCAGCTCTTGAAGGCTTCAAGGATGTTGAGGGCACGAGCATAATGGTCTTCTATCCTGCTCATGGCGTAAGCGCGATGCAGAAGCTTCAGATGACAACTCAGGAGGGAAGTAACGTTTCCGTCTGCGCCATCGACGGTAACTTTGATGATGCCCAGACCGGCGTCAAGAAGATATTCACCGATAGTGAGGTTCTTGGTAAGCTTGACCAGGGCGGAATGATGTTCTCAAGTGCCAACTCCATCAACTGGGGCAGATTGGTTCCTCAGATTGTCTACTATGTTTCTTCTTATGTAGAGCTCGTCAAGGACGGCGAGATCAATATGGGCGACAAGCTCAATTTCTGCGTTCCCACCGGCAACTTCGGCAATATCTTAGCGGCATATTATGCCAAGATGATGGGCATTCCGGTTGGCAAGCTCATCTGTGCTTCCAACTCAAATAATGTACTCACCGATTTCATCAGAACCGGTGTCTATGACAGGAACAGGAGGTTCTATACAACCATTTCCCCGTCTATGGACATTCTCATCTCCTCCAATATCGAAAGACTCCTGTTCCTGCTTTCAGGCGGAGATGACGAGTATATCAGGTGTCTCTATAAAGAGCTTTCTGAGACAGGAAGGTTTGAAGTTTCGGATGAAATCAAGGCAAAGCTCAGCGAGATATTCTACGCTGATTACTGCACCGATGACGAAACCAAGGCTGAAATAAAGAACGTATTCGAGAAGTATTCCTACACCATGGACACCCATACCGCCGTTGCCGCAAAGGTGTACGACAGCTATGTCAAGGCTACTGGTGACACGACAAAGACTGTCATTGCGTCTACTGCGAGCCCATATAAGTTCTCAGCATCTGTGTTGGGTGCACTTGGCTGTGAGGCTGACGGAGCGGACGAATTTGAAATGGTGAAGCTTCTTGAAGAGAAGTGCGGAGTTCCTGCACCTGAGTCCTTGGCTTCAATCAAGAATAAGACGGTAAGATTTACTGATACCGTCGCACCAGACAAGATGAGCGAAGCTGTTCTGAACTTCCTGTTCTGACAAAAAATCAGCATCAGACTGATTTAGTCTGATGCTGAATAACCCTAAAAGCTTCTTGGCTTGAAGGTTTTGCACTCTGTCTGAGCGGAGCAGTTGGGATGTGAGCATCCGCAGGAGCATACGTCAATCTTTCCTGCAACACACTCCTTGGCTTCTCTGTTGTAGACACATTCGGATACGCCACACTTGATACCGTAGATTTTATCGTTTTCCATCTGTATTATTCCTTTCGGACAGTATTAATCCATACAAAGACGGACTTACAGTATTATTCCTCTTTGTCTGGATTATATTCTGCCTGAACGTTGCTTATTTTGTAAGGATTGGTCATTTAAGATGTCTTTGTTTGTTATTGCAGATTTACATCTTTCTCTTTCGTCGGATAAACCGATGGATATATTCGGTGGATGGGACAACTACGTCGAGAGGCTTGAAAGAAACTGGCAGAATGTTGTCAAGCCCGAAGACACCGTTGTTATTCCCGGCGATATTTCATGGGCGATGGACATGGAAGGTGCACTTGAGGATTTCAGGTTCATAAGTAAATTGAACGGACAGAAGATTATATCAAAAGGCAACCATGACTACTGGTGGACGACCAAGACCAAGGCTGACCGGTTTCTTAAAGAAAACGGCATCGATAATATCAGCTTTCTTCATAACAATCACTATCGCTATGAGGATTTCGGAATCTGCGGAACAAGAGGCTGGATTAACGACGGGAGTGAGCCGGCAGATGCCAAGGTCATAGCAAGAGAGGTTATAAGGCTTGAACTCTCAGTTCAGAGTGCCGTTTCGGAAGGTCTTATTCCTATAGTTTTCATGCACTATCCACCTGTCTATGCAGAAGTAGAGAATCCGGACATAATTGATGTTCTGAAAAAGTATGGGGTTAGACTTTGCTTTTACGGTCATCTTCACGGAAGAGCACACGGTCTGGCAGTGAATGGCGATAAATATGGCATTAATTTCAGGCTGATTTCAAGTGATTATTTACAATTTATGCCTCTTAATATCACAGAAATTGTGCACAATTGCAAAAAATAATTTTGCCGTTTTATTATGTGGTGCAAAGGGAATCAATATGTGCTATAATAAAAAGACGTATGAAAAACGCAGGAGCTATCAGATATTTGCGCTTGCAGTTTTACATATACAATAAAAAATCGGAGGTTCAGTATGTTAAAAACAAAGAATCAAGTTGAAACAAACAAGTACGAATTGGAGATAGAGATTTCGCCTGAGGCGTTTGAAGACGCGCTTCAGAGGGCTTATCTAAAGAATAAATCTAAAATCACCGTTGCCGGTTTCCGTCCTGGCAAGGCTCCAAGAAAGGTTATCGAAAAGGAGTATGGTGAGGCTTGCTTCTTCGAGGATGCCGCTAACGAGCTTTATGGTCCTGCTGTAGAAGAGGCTGTCAAGGAGGCAGAGCTTGAGCTTGTTGCAACTCCTGACGTTGAGATTACCGAAATCTCCAAAGAGGTCGGTATCAGGATGAAGGCTACCTGCACCGTCAAGCCTACCATTGAAATCAAGGACTATATTGGAATCAAGGCTACAAAGACTATCCATCCCGTTACCGAGGCAGAAGTTGAGCATGAGATAGGGCATATGCTTGAAAAGGAAGAGAGAACCATCAGCATCGATTCAAGACCTTGTGAAATGGGCGACGATGTCGTTATCGATTACGAGGGCTTCAAAGATGGCGTTCCGTTCGAGGGCGGCAAGGATGAGGGCTTCACTCTGTCACTTGGAAGTGGACAGTTCATCCCCGGCTTTGAGGAGCAGGTTGTCGGTCACAGCGTTGACGAGGAATTTGAGATTAATGTCAAGTTCCCTGAAGAGTATCATTCCGAGGAGCTTGCTGGCGCAGACGCTACCTTCAAGATCAAGCTTCACGAAATTCAGAAGAAGGAGCTCCCTGAATTTGACGATGATTTCGCAAAGGACACTTCCGACTTCGACACTGCTGAAGAGCTCAGAGCAGACGTAAAGAAGCAGATTGAGGAGCACATGGAGGGACACGCTCAGGCAGAGGCTGAGGATGCCGTTATGGACGCTCTTATCGAGAAGATTGAGGGCGAAATCCCTGAGGTTATGTATGAGAACAAGGTCAACGAGATGATTGACCAGCTTTCTGCAAGACTTCAGCAGCAGGGCATTCCGCTCGACCTTTATCTGCAGTATACCGGTATGACTGAGGATTCTCTCAAGATTACCTACAAGGAACCGGCTGAGAAGCAGGTTAAGTTAAGACTTGCTCTTGAGAAGATAGCAGAGCTTGAGAATATTGAGGTAACCGATGAGGATGTAGAGAAGGAGTATGCCGACATCGCCTCCTACTATGAGATGCCTGTCGAAAATGTCAAGCAGTACATTTCAGTTGCTGACATCAAGGCTGACGTATCAGTAGGCAAGGCGGCGGAGCTTGTAAAGGATAATGCGGTTATTGAGACTGTAACGGCTGAGCCCGACGAGGATGAGGAGCATATCCATAATCATCTTTCTCACTGAAAACATAAGATATTTATGTATGAACCATTGAATAAGTAAGGAGGTTATATAATGGCTCTTGTACCAAACGTAATTGAACAGACAAGTCATGGCGAAAGATTTTATGACATCTTTTCACGCCTTCTGAACGACAGAATTATAGTTTTATCCGACCAGGTCGATGACGTTACTGCGAGCATAGTTGTAGCTCAGCTTCTGTTCCTTGAGGGGCAGGACGCGGATAAGGACATCTATCTTTATATCAACAGTCCTGGAGGCTCCATCACCGCAGGAATGGCTATATACGATACCATGCAGTATGTCAAGTGCGATGTCTCCACAATCTGCGTCGGCATGGCAGCTTCAATGGGCGCGGTGCTTTTGGCAGGCGGAACAAAGGGAAAGAGAATCGCTCTTCCTAACAGCGAGATTCTTATCCACCAGCCTCTTATCGGTGGTGGCGGACTTTCCGGTCAGTGCACCGACATAAAGATTCAGTCAGATCACATGGTCAAAACTCGCGAAAAGCTTAATCGCATTCTCTCAGAGTGCACCGGCAAGCCGATAGAGGAGATAACCAAAGATACTGAAAGGGATAACTATATGACTCCCGAGGAAGCTTTGGAGTACGGTCTTATCGACAAGATAATGGTAAGACAGTAAGAAAGTAAAGACAACACTGCCGAACCGCATAGCGTTAAGGCTTAAGACCTATGCGGTTCGGCAGGATATGTTTAAGAAGGAGGAGTCCTGGATGCCGGGATTCGATGGTAGCGGGATGAAGAGATGCAATTTCTGCGGAAAGCCGGAAAGTCAGGTAAAAAGCCTGTTTTCGGCGGGTGATGTCCATATCTGCGACGATTGTGTCATGTTCTGCTACGACATACTTGAAGAAAGAAATTTGGTCGGTAATGGGCCGCAGAAGTCTTCTGACATTACGCTCACAAAGCCGATTGAAATAAAGAAAGAGTTAGATAAATATGTTATCGGTCAGGATGAAGCAAAGCTTGCCTTGTCCGTTGCCGTGTATAACCATTTTAAGAGACTAATATCAAGTGATAATGGTGATGATGTTGAGATTCAGAAGTCAAATATTCTGCTGTTGGGACCTACCGGAGTAGGAAAGACCCTTTTGGCACAGACGCTTGCAAAGACTCTCAACGTTCCGTTTGCAATAGCCGATGCTACAACTCTGACTGAGGCTGGATATGTCGGAGATGATGTCGAGAATGTTCTTCTCAGGCTTCTTCAGGCGGCTGAGTATGACGTAACTGCCGCTGAGCACGGAATTGTCTATATTGATGAAATAGATAAGATAGCAAGAAAATCTGAAAACAAGTCAATTACAAGAGATGTAAGCGGTGAGGGTGTTCAGCAGGCACTTCTTAAAATTGTTGAGGGCACGCTTTCACACGTCCCGCCTCAGGGAGGTAGAAAACACCCGACACAGGAGTACATTCAGATTAACACCAAGAATATTCTGTTTATCTGTGGCGGTGCGTTTGATGGTCTTGAGACAATCATCAGAAGAAGAACTGACACCTCCAAGATCGGCTTCGGCGGAACACTTAACCAAGGCGAGAAGCTTGAGACAAAGGATGTTTTGAAGCAGGTGATTCCTCAGGATCTTGTGAAATTTGGCATGATTCCCGAACTTGTCGGAAGACTTCCGGTTGTGTCTGTTTTGTCGCCGCTGGATGAAGAAGCACTTGTGCAAATCCTCTCAGAACCTAAGAATTCCCTCGAGAAGCAGTACAAAAAGCTCTTCGACTATGATAACATAGACCTTGAGATCACCGACGAGGCAAAGGTTGAAATCGCAAAGAAGGCTTTGGAGCAGAAGACCGGCGCAAGAGGACTCCGCTCGATTGTTGAGGGAATCCTTATGGAGCCGATGTTTGAAGCTCCGTCAGACCCAAGTATTTCGAGAATTATAATCGGTCCTGAGTGCGTAACCGAAGGAAAAGCACCGGAAATAGTAAGAAAGTCTACGTCAGACAAAAAGAAGTAAATTATAAGGGCGCACTTTCACGGCTATCCGAGAAAATGCGTCCTTGTTTTTGATTTTATAAGAGAGGGGATATGAGATGAGTTCACCTTTGGCAGATAAGATAAGACCGACAAACCTTGACGATGTCGTCGGTCAATCTCATCTTCTTGGCAAAAATAGACCTCTAAGAAGAATCATCGACAGCGGTAATATCCCTAATATGATTTTCTACGGTCCCTCCGGAATCGGAAAAACTACCGTTGCAAGGATCATCGCTGACAATACAAATATGCGGATGTATAAGCTCAATGGTACATCAGCCTCGGTGCAGGACATCAAGGATATAATCACAGATGCAGACTCGCTTTTTGGCTATAACGGAATACTTCTCTATCTGGACGAGATTCAATATCTCAACAAAAAGCAACAGCAGTCGCTTCTTGAGTATATCGAGAATGGCAAGATAACTCTCATTTCCTCGACAACCGAGAACCCGTATTTCTCTGTTTATAACGCCATCATCAGCCGTTCGACCGTGTTTGAATTCCTGCCTGTTTCACCGGACGAGATAGCTCCGGCAATCAAGAGAGCCTTCCAGATTTGTGCGGATGAAATGGGGAAGAAACTCAGGCTTGAAGGCGGAGTTATCGAGCACATAGCTCATGGCTGTGGCGGCGATGTGAGAAAGTCGATAAACACAGTCGAGCTGTGCATTCTGTCTGCCGATATGAAAGACGACTGCATAACTGTCACTCTCGAAAATGCCAAGCTCCTCACCCAGAGAAGCAACATGCGTTATGATCGTGACGGAGATGAGCATTATAACATTTTATCGGCTCTTCAGAAGTCAATCCGCGGCTCCGACGAGAATGCGGCTCTCCACTATGCCGCCAGGCTTATGGAAGCAGGGGACATAATCTCGCTTTCAAGAAGACTTCTTGTAATAGCCTGCGAGGACATAGGACTTGCTTATCCGCAGGCAATTTCAATAGTCAAGGCTTGCGTAGACAGCGCGATGCAGCTTGGTCTTCCGGAAGCACGACTCCCGCTTGCTGAGGCTGTGATTCTCCTTGCGACCGCCCCAAAATCAAACAGCGGAATCTGCGCCATAGATGAAGCTATCGCCGATATTCGGGCAGGAGGTGCGGGGGATATTCCTGCCTATTTGCAGGATGGTCACTACAAAGGCTCAGCGGCACTCGGCAAAGCGCAGGGGTACAAGTACCCTCATTCATACCCGAATTCTTGGGTCGAACAGCAGTATCTTCCGGACAATCTCAGGGATAAGAAGTACTACACCTATGGCGACAACAAAACCGAGCAAGCCGCAAAGGAGTACTGGGATAAAATCAAGGGCAAAAAATAAAAGCCTTACTGAAATACTGTTTCTATGAGCCGCGACGAATTGTCGGGTGAGTACTGCCAGCGGTCGATTATGCCATCTGTTATGAAGTAGCGGTTTTCAAACCGGAGTGGAGTGTCCGAAACGTCGACTATAATGAGCTTTATCTTCATCTTTTCCGGATTTATCGATTTGATGTATACGCTTGCTGTCTGACCGACTTCAACGCCTTCTTTTGGTTCGGCAAGACCCGCAAGATTTGGCGCAAGCTCGACGAATATCCCATAGCTTTCAACGCTTCTGACAATTCCTCTCACCGTCTCACCCGCCGAGAACATGTCTGCGTTCTCCTCCCAGCTTCCCAATAGCTCCTTATGCGATATGTAGAACTTATCGCCGTCAGTGCCCTTGTAGACCGCTTTTATGCTTTCGCCTATGGTAAATCTGTCCGCAGGCGAGGATATTCTTGACACGGAAATCTCATCTATCGGGATCATTGACGGTATTCCACAGCCTATGTCAACAAAGCATCCGAACTGCTCGATGTGAGTAACTTTTGCGTCTATGACTTCTCCGCTTGAAAGCTGAGACAGGTATTCTGTAATGCACTTTTCCTGAGCCTTTCGTCTTGAAAGTATAGCTGACGGTATGCCTTGTTTTTCTATGAATCCTGTAACGTTGAACATAACCGGTCTTCCGACTCTTGAGATTATCGCTATATCCTTGGTTTTGCCCTCCGCTATGCCTATTGCACATTCTTCCCTTGGCATAAGAGCATTCATGCAAGGGAGATTTACTATGAGGTCATGAGAAGATGTGCACATATCTGCTTTTGTTTCAAGAATGATGTTTTCTTCCATAGCTTTTCTGAGACCTTCAATTGAACTTTGATATTCGAGATTTTCTGACTTTTTTATCAGATAGCCCTCCGGCGGAAATTTTATCATTAGTGTGCCTTCCTTTCCCTATCGGTATACGACTGTTAAAATAATATGTCAATCGTGATTTTTATAGACCTGTAAGGAAAAGTTCGATATTGCGAAGTTCCGGATACTGTGCTATAATAAACTTTCAATTGTGATTATATTTTGGAGGGAAGAGACATGGACATAAGAAAAGGTGACGTTCTTACAATGAAGAAGCCGCATCCCTGCGGTTCGAATAAAATGCGTGTACTAAGGTCCGGAATGGACTTCAAGCTTAAGTGCGAAGGCTGTGGGCATGAGTTCATGATTCTCCGCTCAAAAGCAGAAAAGAACGTCAAAAGCATCAACACTGATGAAAGAGAAACACCCGAAAAACAATAAAGGATTGATATGAATGCTTGAAAAATTAGCCGCACTGCTCGACAGATATAATGAAATCAACGAGCGTCTGATGCAACCCGAAACAGCGGGAAACGGCGAGCTCTACAGAAGCCTGATGAAGGAATACAATCAGCTTACACCTATAATTGATATGTACAAGGCGTACTTGAGAGCCGATGAAGCCAAGTCTGAGGCTGAAGAGCTCTTAAAAAACGAAACAGACCCCGATTTTAAGCTGATGGCAGAGGAGCAGTTAAGGGAAGCGAAGGACGAAATAGCGAATACTACAGAACAGCTCAAGCTTCTTCTCCTTCCGAAAGACCCTAACGATTCAAGAAACGTCATTATAGAAGTACGTGCAGGCGCAGGCGGAGAGGAAGCTGCTCTCTTTGCGGGCTCGTTATTCAGGATGTACACGATGTACTCCGATACCAAGAGATGGAAGACGGAGGTTTTGGGAGCAAACAGAACCGAACTTGGCGGCTTCAAGGAGGTGTCCTTCTCTGTTGAGGGAGCAGGAGCATACTCTCGCTTCAAGTACGAGAGCGGAGTTCACAGGGTTCAGAGAGTGCCGGAGACTGAGTCTCAGGGGAGAATACAGACTTCGACTGCAACAGTTGCAGTTCTCCCGGAAGCGGAGAGCGTCGAGCTCAATATCGACGACAAGGATTTGAAGATTGATGTATTCAGAGCTTCCGGCGCAGGCGGTCAGCACATAAATAAGACTGAATCGGCAGTGAGAATAACTCATCTACCGACCGGAATGGTTGTCGAGTGTCAGGATGAACGAAGTCAGCAGAAAAATAAGGACAGAGCTATGAAGGTTCTCTGCTCACGACTTCTTGAGATGAAGCAGGAGGAGCAGGACAAGGCTATCGCCGGCGAACGCCGCTCTCAGATAGGAACAGGTGACCGTTCTGAAAGAATCAGAACCTATAACTTCCCTGAGGGAAGGGTAAGCGACCACAGAATCGGTTTGACTCTTTATAAGCTTGACTCGATTTTGAATGGTGACCTGGATGAGGTGATTGACGCGCTTGCAACTGCTGACCAGGCGGCAAAGCTTGCTAAGCAGGCGGGTGAAATATGATGGAAACGCTTCTATTAGGGACGACTGACAGCGATATATCAAAGGCGGCAGAGCTCATCAAGCAGGGTGAGGTCGTTGCAATCCCGACCGAGACCGTTTACGGTCTTGCGGCGAATGCATTTGATGAAGATGCTGTAAGAAAGATTTTTGCGGCAAAGAATCGCCCTTGCGACAATCCGCTTATTGTCCATATCAGTAATTTCGATATGGTTTATGATATTGCTGAGAGTGTACCAAAGCTTGCCTTTAAGTGCGCAGAACTCTTCTGGGCAGGACCGCTTACCATGATTATGCCTAAAAAAGACACTATCCCGCTTGTTACGAGTGGCGGTCTTGATACTGTAGGGATAAGATTCCCCTCCAACCCGATAGCACAGAAGATTATAGACAAATGTGGTCTTCCGCTTGCGGCACCTTCCGCTAACCTTTCAGGAAGCCCGAGCCCGACGAACGCGGCAAGAGTGATGGAGGATATGTCCGGCAGGATTTCAGCCATTGTAGATGGTGGAGAATCGGATGTCGGAGTTGAATCGACTGTTATCACTTTTGAGAATGACGGAATAAGGATTTTGCGCCCAGGTGGAATATCCCGTGAGGATTTGCTTAAGGTCTGCGACAACGTAATCATCGACGAGGGAGTGTCTTCAAAGCTTCCGAATGGTACAGTTGCGCGCTCGCCTGGAATGAAATATAAGCACTATTCGCCGAAGGCGGATGTAATACTTATAGACAGTGATATTGACAGCTTCAGAAAATACGTTGTTGAAAACAGGGTTGAAAACACATACTGCCTGCTTTTTGATGATGAAGAAGCGATAGAGGGAATACCGTATCTCACATATGGCGATGACTCTGTTGAACAGGCACATAATCTCTTTGAAAGGCTGAGACAGTTTGATGAGATGGGTGCTGTGCGTGTTTATGCAAGATGTCCCGGGCAATCTGGAGTCGGGCTCGCAGTTTACAACAGAATTCTTCGCTCAGCGGGGTTCAACCTGATTAAGCTTTGATTGATAGGAGACAAACCGATGGGGCTATTTGAATCGGAAAATATAAGAGTTATAGGGCTCACCGGACAGAGTGGAGCGGGAAAGTCAACAGTAAGCGGGATTTTCTCGGATGAGGGCTTTCCAACTATAAACGCCGATGAAGTTTCGCACAAGGTGTCTTCATATAAAGATTTCCTGAGTGAAGTGAGTGAGCTTTTCCCGGAATGTGTATCTTTGTACGGCTTTGACAGAAAAAAGCTTGCGGGTATAGTCTTCTGCGATAGCGAGAAGCTTAAGACCTATACCGACTTGATTTTCCCGTACATATCAAGAGAGATTTTCCGGCAGATTGAAACCTACAGAAGAGCCGGAGAAAAACTTATTCTCCTCGATGCTCCGACACTATTTGAAAGCGGACTCGATGATATATGCTCATCAGTGGTAAGCGTAATCGCACCGATGGAGCTTAAAATCCAGAGAGTTCTGGAACGTGACGGTATACCAATAGAGATGGTTAAATCGAGACTCGGCTCTCAGAAGTCTGATGATATGTTTATAAGCAAATCCCAGTTCACGATTGTGAATAATTCCGACATTGACAGCTTGAGAGAAAAAACTCTCTGCGTTATAGAAGAACTAAGGCGGTTATATACTGATGAGTGTAATTAAGAGATTAGCCGCGTTTTTACTGCTGATACTGTTCATTTGCTTTCTTGGTGCGTTCCTTTTTGGCTATATGCCTTACTGGTTCGGTAAGGAGAGCTACAGAACCGATTATCAGGATATTGTTGAAAAATATAGCGAGGAATTCGGAATCGATGAAGCATTTGTCTTTGCTGTAATCAAGACCGAATCCAATTTTGACCCGGATGCAGTTTCGGATGCCGGAGCCATAGGGCTCATGCAGATTATAGAAGATTCATTCGACTGGGTAAGCGATAAGCTTGACGAGGACGAGCTCACCTATGAGGACATGTTCATTCCCGAATACAGCATCAAGTATGGCTGTTACATGCTTGCGTTTCTCTATGATAGATACGGAAGCTACGAGCTCGCCGCGGCTGCATATCATTCGGGAATAGGCGAGGTTGACGGCTGGATTGAGGACGGCATAGTCTCTGCTGAGAATCCCGACATATCTGATTTTGAAGGAAGCAACACCCGACACTACGTCACAAAGATAATGAAAGCATACTCAAAGTATTCTGAGATTTTATAGAAAGGATGATTTCATCATGTCAGAAACTAAAAACGAAAAAGAAAAGTCTGCAGGTAAAGCACTTCAGGAGAAGCTATTTACCCAGAAGAAGAACGGGATGCTCAAGATAAGCGACCAGGAGCAGGAGACTGTTGACAGCTTCTGCGAGGGTTACAAGAGCTTTCTTGACAGCTCCAAAACAGAGCGCGAGGCTGTGGATACAGCAATTAAGCTTGCAACAGAAAAGTGCTTCAAGGAGTATGACCCGAAAAAGTCTTATTCGGCAGGTGAGAAGGTTTACTGGAATAACCACGGTAAGAGCATTGTCCTCTGCGTATTCGGTACTGAGCCTCTTGAAAACGGCGTAAAAATTGCCGCGGCTCATATCGATTCCCCAAGACTTGACCTCAAACAGCATCCAGTTTATGAGTCGAATGAGCTTTGCCTGCTCAAGACTCACTACTATGGCGGAATAAGAAAGTATCAGTGGCCTACAATCCCGCTTGCACTTCACGGTGTTATCTACAAGGCGAACGGTGAAAAGGTCAGCGTAACAATCGGAGAGGACGAGTCTGATCCTATCTTCATAATCACCGACCTTCTTCCGCACCTTGCTCAGGAGCAATCCAAGAGAACCCTTGGCGACGGTATCAGAGGCGAGGAGCTCAATGTTCTCATCGGCTCGCGTCCGTTCAAGGATGATGACGTTTCAGAAAAGGTCAAACTCAATGTTCTTTCGATTCTCTTTGACAAGTATGGTATAGTTGAGGACGATTTCATCTCGGCTGAGCTTGAAGTTGTGCCCACTTTCAAGGCAAGAGATGTCGGTCTCGACAGAGGACTCATTGCCGCTTATGGTCAGGATGACCGCTCTTGCGCTTACACCGCCCTCGAAGCAATATTGGATTGCGAGAATCCCAAGACCACCTGTGTCACTGTTCTTACCGATAAAGAGGAAATCGGAAGCGTGGGAAATACCGGACTTCAAAGCCATTATCTTGAAGATTTCATCTTCCACATTGCAAAGAATGCAGGAACTGGTGCACCGACAGTTTTGTCTCACTCGTCCTGCCTTTCTGCCGACGTTTCTGCGGCATTCGACCCGACCTTCCCTGAGGTTAATGAGCCAAGAAACGCTTCCTATTGCAACTATGGCGTAGCAATGTGCAAGTTCACCGGCTCCAGAGGAAAGAGCGGCTGTAACGATGCTCACGCTGAGTTTGTTTCACATGTCAGAAATGTATTCGATTCAAACGATGTTATCTGGCAGACCTGTGAATTGGGCAGAGTAGACCTCGGCGGTGGCGGAACAGTTGCGGCATATGTTGCCAACCTCGGCGTTGATGTTGTCGATGTCGGAGTTCCGGTACTTTCGATGCACTCTCCTTATGAAGTAGCCGCCAAGCTTGATGTCTACATGGCTTACAAGGGCTTTGCAGTGTTCTTCAAGAACTGATTACTTAAACCTCATAAAGGCTTCGCTTGACCGGCGGAGCCTTTATTTTTGTATCTGCTTATACGATATTTGACAAATTGCGCGATTTTAGAGGTATAGAATAAAACCGGTGACAGACATGAGTATTTATCTTGACACGCTTGTAGTAGTAAACGCATACATAACCTGGCTCACTCTGAGCCTCACTTCAAAGCTTTCGCACCAGTATTCCAAGCCGATGAGAATGGCGATTGGCGCGTTCGTAGGAGGCTTCTCGGCACTCATAATCATCATTCCGGAGAGCATATGGGTTATATTTCTGAAGTTTCTCTCTTTCGTGCTTATTATTGTTACAACCTTTTTAAGGAAGGGAATGAGCAAGTTGAGATTTCTGGTTATTTGCGCTGAGTTCTTGGGAGTGAATATAGTTTTCGGAGGAGCAGTGTATCTTCTGCAATCGCTGATAGGTGCGGACATAATCTACATAAACAACGCTTCATTCTACTTCGATATATCACTGGGAACTCTTATATTCTTCACCGCAGTTATTTACGTTCTGACGGTGATTATTTCAGGTCTTCTTGAGAGAAAAGCCGACCGAAATCATGCATATCGGGTTATGTTTACTTCCGACGGAAGCAGTTATAGCTACGACGGAGTCGCAGACACGGGAAATACAGTTACAGATTTATTCAGCGGGAAACCAGTCATAATCTGCACAGGTTCAGATGGTAAGCCGTCCATCAAGCATTTCTCGGCTGTTCCATATTCCACAATAGACGGGGAGGGGCTTCTCTATGCATTCTCTCCTGATGAATTATACATAGAGGATGAAACAGGAAAGAGAAAAACCGTCAACGCGCTTTTAGCGTTTACAGATAACGGAGAAAGAAGAGCAGTGTTCAATCCTGCAATTTTACATGAATGAAAGGACTTGCGATATGAAAATGTCAGAATTATTAAAAACTATAAAAGAAAAAATATTTAAGCTGTTCGGGGTTACACTTCCGGTCGACTACATCAACGGCTCTGACACGCTTCCAGCTCCGCTTAAAGCAGAAGATGAGAAGCGGGTGTTTGAAATGCTTTCGATTAACCCTAAAAAAGCAAGGGAAATTCTGATTACCCATAATCTCAGGCTTGTCGTTTACATATCCAAAAAGTTCGAGTCAACGGGAATCGGGATTGAGGATTTGATTTCAATAGGAACTATAGGTCTTATCAAGGCTGTCAATACCTTCAATCCCGAAAAGAATATCAAGCTTGCAACCTACGCGTCAAGGTGCATCGAAAACGAAATACTGATGTACCTGAGAAAAACCAACCAGCAGAAAAACGAGGTTTCGATTGATGAGCCTCTCAATATTGACTGGGATGGCAACGAGCTTCTTTTGTCTGATGTCATCGGAACGGAACCGGATGAGGTATACCAGAGGCTTGAGGGCGAAACTGAGGTTCAGCTTCTTATAAAAGCTGTAGATTCGCTCAGCGGCAGGGAAAAGCTTATTATGCAGATGCGATTCGGTCTGAATGGCGGAAGAGAGATGACTCAGAAGGAGGTAGCGGATGTAGTGGGTATTTCTCAGTCCTATATTTCAAGACTTGAAAAGAGAATCTTAAAAGAACTCAAAAAAGAATTGGAGGCTATTTGCTGACTGCAATTTCCAGATAATGCCGTAGACTTTATCTGAATAGCAAACATGCACTCCGGCAATAATGATATAAGATTTTCCACACGGAAAGAATCAATCATTATTCGGAGTGTATACTTATGATGCAATACAGTAAGGTTGAGATAAGCGGCTTCAACACCAGAGATTTAATAGTCCTGAGTGAAGACAAGAAGATGGAGCTTTTGGCAAAAGTAAAACAGGGTGACAAAAAGGCGAGGGACGAGCTGATTCAAGGAAACCTTCGCCTTGTTTTAAGCGTGATTCAGAAGTTTATGTCAAGAGGAACTCCTCCAGATGATTTATTTCAGGTAGGAGTAGTAGGTCTTATAAAGGCAATAGACAATTTCAATATCGACCTTGATGTGAAGTTCTCGACTTATGCCGTGCCGATGATAACCGGCGAGCTAAGGAGATACCTTCGCGACGACAACGCGATAAGAGTATCCCGTTCAACCAGAGATTTAGCTTATAGAGCTATGCAAGCTAAGGAACGATTGACTGCTACAAGCGACACTGAGCCGACTCCACGGGATATTTCAAAAGAATTAGGAGTAAAGGAGTCGGAGGTTGTATTCGCACTTGAATCAATAAGCGATCCTGTTTCGATATATGAGCCGGTCTATTCAAGTACGGGAGATACTCTATATGTATTAGACCAGCTCGGCGACAGTTCAAGCGATGAGGGTTGGATAGATGAACTTATGCTCAGGGAGGCTATTAAGATGCTTTCGGACAGGGAGAAGAATATACTGTACCTGAGATTCTATCAGGGTAAAACTCAGGTTGAGGTGGCGAATGAAATCGGAATTTCACAGGCTCAAGTTTCAAGAGTCG
Organism: Oscillospiraceae bacterium; assembly: GCA_021202155.1. Classification (GTDB taxonomy): domain Bacteria; phylum Bacillota; class Clostridia; order Oscillospirales; family Ruminococcaceae; genus Faeciplasma. Next base: position 19,553 of record JAJQDP010000006.1, read on the forward strand.
AAAAAAGTGCATTGTCAAGGATAAAATCCAAGGTTTAGCTCTTGACAATTTTAATTTCCCGTGTTAAGATAGTTTATCTACTACAAAGAGATGAAACGAGGAAATTTTAATGCAGATTTATGAAGAACTCAAGGCAAGAGGGCTTATAGCTCAGGTTACCGATGAGGAAGAAATAAGGGAGCTTATCAATAACGGTAAGGCAACATTCTATATTGGCTTTGACCCGACTGCCGACTCGCTTCACGTCGGACATTTCATGGCTTTATGCCTCATGAAGAGACTTCAGATGGCTGGTAACAGACCTGTTGTACTTATCGGTGGAGGAACCGGCTACATTGGAGACCCTTCCGGAAGAACTGATATGCGTTCGATGATGACTGCTGAAACAATTCAGCACAATTGCGATTGTTTCAAGAAGCAGATGGAACGTTTCATTGAATTTGGCGACGACAAGGCGATTATGGTCAACAACGCTGACTGGCTTCTCAATCTTAATTATATCGAGCTTTTAAGAGAAGTCGGAGCTTGCTTCTCGGTCAACAACATGTTAAGAGCTGAGTGCTACAAACAGAGAATGGAAAAGGGACTTTCCTTCCTCGAATTCAACTATATGATCATGCAGTCATACGACTTCTACTATCTATACCAGCATTACGGTTGCAACATGCAGTTTGGTGGAGATGACCAGTGGTCGAATATGCTCGGCGGCACTGAGCTTATAAGAAAGAAGCTCGGCAAGGATGCTTATGCGATGACAATTACTCTTCTCCTCAATTCTGAGGGCAAGAAGATGGGTAAGACTCAGAGCGGAGCAGTCTGGCTCGACCCGAACAAGACCTCTCCCTACGACTTCTTCCAGTATTGGAGAAACGTCGGCGATGCGGATGTCATGAAGTGCATAAGAATGCTTACATTCCTTCCTCTTGAAGAGATTGACAAGATGGATTCATGGGAGGGTAGCGAGCTCAACAAGGCTAAAGAGATTTTAGCATATGAGCTCACAAAGCTCGTCCATGGTGAGGAGGAAGCCGACAAAGCACTTGCCGCCGCAAGAGCAGTTTTCGGTGGCTCAGGCTCAAATGAGAATATGCCTACTTTTGAGATTGAAACTGATTTTATTGGTATTCTCGATGCCATGGTGGCGACAAAGCTTGCGCCGAGTAAAGGAGAGGCAAGAAGGCTCATCCAGCAAGGCGGAGTTACTCTTAATGACGAAAAGGTCAACGATGTTTCACTTGACATTGATTTGTTTGATGAGGTAATACTAAAGAGAGGCAAGAAGCAGGTAGTCAGACTTAAAAAGAAATAATCAAGCATAAAAATAGCCGTCTCCACAAATCGGAGGCGGCTTTTTTGAATCAGTCGAAGATGCCCTCACGCCTTTTTATCTGGCGGATGTCTTCACCGATGAATCTCAGCGTGTGATAGTTTCCAATAAGCCGGGAGATGATTCTGTCGTCATATCTGTCGGACAGTTCGTTGATAGAGAGATTTGAAGAAACAATAGTCGGCTTGCCCATATTGCATCTTGAATTGATGAGGTTGTAGATTGTGGCTGAATTGAAGGACGACCTGAACTCACAGCCGAGGTCGTCTAAGATTAACAGCTCTGCATTCAGGAGAAGTTCCAAGGTATCTCCCTCAGCTCTTCCGAAGTGCTCGTTTTCGATGTATCTCAGATAATTCTGAATTGAATCAAATGCGACGTTCACGCCTTTGTTGATGAGAGCGTTTGCTATGCAGGAAGACAAAAACGTCTTCCCAAGACCTGTTTTTCCGAGCATAAACAAGCTTTGAGAATGCTCCGAAAAGCTGTTTGCATAGTCAACGCAGAAATCAAGAATCTCCGCCATCATGCTTTTACAGCTATAGGAATTTCCATTATACTGATAGGATTCCGGATAGAAGTTCAAATCGAATTCAGAAAAGCTATGGAGCTTGATTTTGCACTGTTCGTTGAGTTTGGAAATTGTGTACGAAATCATAAGCTCTTCGGCGCACTTGCACCTGTTGCCGAGGTGAATGCCAGTATCACTGCAGATAGGGCAGGTATAGTTTACTGTGAGATAATCTTCAGGATACCCGGATGCCAGAAGAGAACTTTTAAGTTTTTCCTGATTACTCAGGTTCTCATTCTTGATTTTCTCGACAGCCTCTGAGACATTCACGAGCGGATTTCCGTCCTTGTCCCTTGTGAATACAACGTTTGCAAGCTTTGAAGAGGTTTTGGAGATATTAAGAAGTATTTCGTATATCTCTTGATGGTGCTCTTTTATGCTTCTGACGTGAGAATCGTATGTAGTCAGGGCTTTCTGCCGCCTTGATTCGATAACGGAATACGCGGCATTTACCGCTTCCTGAGTGTATTTCATATTGGGTAACCTCCGCTATTTTTTTGAATGGGACTGTGAAAGAGTGAAGCTGTCGAACTCACTTAAGTCGAATGAGCTCTCGCCTGACTTTCTTTCGCTCTGAGAGACAGCCGGCTTAATTCTCTTAGCCTCGTCAGCCTCTAATGCTTCAAGTGTGAATATTCTCTTCTCCGCCCATGACTGCAGAATCTTGTTTATGTAAGGGAAGGAGAGCTTATTGGTCTGGTTCACGCATCTTTCACGCGCTTCGCCTATCATCTCGACACTGAAGCCCAGCTCCTGCCAGGATGAAATAAACTGAGACTGCTTGGCAGTAGGCTTTGTCTCCAGGAATAAAGCACGTTTCACTTCATTCTCAAAGGTGCTGTATTCAGTTCTTCGCTTGATTTCAGCATCTATCTCAAAGAAAGTGGTAATGTTGTTCGTGGACAGTTCGGTAGCAAAGCTTTCAATTGCCCTTGCCGACGTTTTCCCACAGCTATGACAGTATTCAAGCATCAGAATTATTGAACCAGTATCGAATCCGTAGTAATCCCGAAGATTGATAAGTAACTCCTGTTCGGCATGTTTTAGAAGCCTTCCGACCGTTTTCTCAGCCTCCGAGAAAAGTTCTCTTATCGATTCGTCGGTGTCGATCATGTCTGAAATAGTCTTTGGAGTGTAGTTCAGTCTTACCTTAACGTTGGAAGGAATTGCAGGCGAGACCTCCGGAGATTTCGTTTCTACAGTAGCATTATGGCTTGCTGTTACGGGAGCGGAAGCCTCAGACTCCATTACCCCCATCTCTTTCCAGAAGATAACCGCATCATCGAATGAGCCTTCTTTGATTCCTAACTTCCTGCAGACCTCAGCCTTGTCGATCTCATCCGATTCATCGCACAATAGATACAAAAGAAGCTTTAATGCTGATTCGTCCGCAAGACGTATGTAGTCATCCACAAGTGCGCACGGCACGGAAAAGAACCTTTTCCATTTGGAGTTATTCAGTTTCAGGGATACCTTTTCCGCCATAATTGCGCCTCGTTCGACATAAGATTTGATAGTGATATTATAGCACGGTTTTCAGGCGAAATCAACCACAGTGAACGCATAATTTCTGCTGTGCAAATTCTTGCTATTGTATAGTCAAAAATTTATGAATAACTGTACAGCAATTTACTTTCCTCTTTGTATATGTTAAAATAAACATAAGTCATCTGAAAGGACGAGATTATATTATGAAGATTTACAATCGATTTGTGGCTTTGCTCACGGCTGTAGTACTGACTGTTACGATGTTCGCAGGTTGTGCGAATACGGCAAGTGACGACACAGTTACTGAACCAGCAACAGTCACATCAGATGCTGAGGTCATTGAAGAGATTACTGAAGCAACTACTACCGAAGAGGTTACCACTGAGGTAACTACAACCTCTGAAGTTACAACAACGACCGAAGCGACAACCGCTCCCGCTACAACAGCTACAACAGCGACTGTCGCTACAGCAGAGGAGACAACCGCGGCATATACAGTTGAAGAAATGAGTGCTGTAATGTATGCCAAGTCCTCAGTTAATGTTCGCTCAGGTCCCTCAACCGACTATGACAGAATCGGTCATCTTGATGAGGGCGAAGAGGTAACAGTTACCGGACTTGCGTCTACCGGATGGTACCGTATCAGCTTTGAAGGCGGGGAGGGCTATGTCAGCAATAACTACCTTGTATCCGAAAAGCCTGTTGTAACCACTACCGTCACCACTACAACCGCGGCTACTACTACCGATACAACCACTGCAACTACAGTCGCTACGACAGCCGCAACTACTGCGGCAACAACAGCTTCAACCGCCGCTTCAACTTCGAGCGATGACATCCGCGATGATGAGCTGTACACTCCGAACTACACCGGCACAACGTCTTCAAAGACCATCACCATCTCTGCAGGCACAGAGTATCAGACCATCATCGGCTTTGGAGGAATGAACTATCCTTCCTGGAACGCCGCCGGCGACCTCACTGCTTCCGAGAGGGAGACCGTATTCGGAAATGATGAGGATGATTTGGGCTTCACGATTCTGAGAATACATATCGATGAGAACAAGAGCAACTGGTCAAAGGAGGTTGCAACTGCCAAGGCGGCATATGACAGTGGTGCGCTTGTAGTCGCTTCCGTCTGGAATGCTCCAAGCAGTATGACAGAGACCTTTAAAAATTCATCTGGCAGTGAGGCAAAAAGAGTCAAAGCTTCAGCATATGCTGATTTTGCCGAGTATATCAATGATTTTGTCGAATATATGGAGGGAAAAGGCATTGAGATTTATGCTGTTTCCTTCTCAAATGAACCGGACTTAGTGAATTCCGGATGGCTTGAGTGGACGGCTGACGAGATTATCGACTTCATCGTCAATTATTCTGACGCCATCGACTGTAAGCTGATGACTCCGGAAACGTTCCAATATAGCAAAACTATCTATGATAAGATTTTGAATAATAAATCAGCTTTGAGCAGAATCGACATCTTTGCGACTCATCTTTATGGAACTGCACTATCAAATTACAAATACGCCCTCTTTGAGAGCAAGGGAACAGGTAAAGAGCTTTGGATGACAGAGATTATCGAACCCTCCGGAAGCAACGGCAACCAGTATGATGCAAACGATTGGGATTATGCTATAGGTGTAGCAGAGAATATTCATAATTCGCTTGTGAAGGGCAATTTCCAGGCTTATCTTTGGTGGTATATCAAGAGATACTACGGACCTCTTGGTGAAGACGGCGAGATAACCAAGCGCGGCTATTGCATGGCTCAGTATTCAAAGTTTGTCCGCCCGGGTTATGTGAGAGTAGCCGCAACTGAGACTCCTGCCACTGGTGTCAGCGTGTCTGCTTATAAGGACGATGGAAAGCTTGTAATTGTGGTTATCAACGATTCGAGCAATAAGTATGCTCAGACATTCAATATTAACGGCTTGGACTTTGACATCGGGTACATAGAGGCGTACACAACGGATGAGAATGTAAGTCTTGAAAGAACAGGCAATGTTTCCTATAGTGGAAACAGCTTTGGATATGTCCTTGGCGCATATAGCGTGACAACATTCGTGATTTCTGAATATTGACATATAGGAGATTGCCATGACTCAATTTCTTAAAAGAGCCTTATGCCTGGTTCTTGCTGTTCTCATGCTTCTCTCGATGGTTTCATGTACAAGCCAGGAGAAATCAGAAGCTGTTGAGATTACAGTAAGCAAAGAATACCAGACAATAATCGGTTTTGGCGGCATGAACTTCCCATCATGGAATGCCGCTGGAGACCTTACCGAGTCTGAACGGGAAATCGTTTTCGGAAATGATGAGGATGACTTGGGCTTTACCATCCTGCGGATTCATATCGACCCTGTGAGGGAGAATTGGTATGAGGAGGTCGACACCGCAAAGGCGGCATATGACAGCGGAGCACTTGTGATTGCTTCTGTCTGGAGTGCTCCCGACAGTATGCTCGAAAACTTCGAGAAATCGGGAGATTCTGACGCCCTAAGAGTCAAGCAATCATCGTATGCCGAATATGCGGAGTATATCAATGACTTTGTCCAGTACATGTCAGAGCAGGGGATAGAGATTTACGCGGTTTCCTTCCAGAATGAGCCAGATTATGCTTACGATTGGGTATGGTGGACGACAGATGAAATGATCGACTTTATCGTGAACTATTCTGATGCCATCGACTGTAAGCTCATGACTCCGGAATCATTCCAGTACAAGAAAGAGCTTTATTACGCAATTCTCAAAGATCCCGACGCCTTGAGCAGAATCGATATATTCGCAACGCATCTCTATGGCACTTCGTTATCTGATTATAGCTTCTCGCTGTTTGAACTTAAGAGCAGTGGTCAGGAGCTTTGGATGACCGAGCTGATTGAGCCTACAGCAAGCGATGGCAGTCAGTACGACGCCAATGACTGGGAGTATGCAATCGGAGTCGCAGAGAGCGTCCATAATGCACTTGCAAAGGGCAATTTCCAGACCTATCTCTGGTGGTACATCAAGAGATACTACGGACCTCTTGGCGAGGATGGCGAGATAACAAAGCGCGGGTACTGCATGGCACAGTATTCCAAATTTGTTCGCCCCGGATATGTCAGAGTAGAAGCTACAGAAGAACCTGCCGAGGGTGTGAGCGTTTCAGCATACAAGGATGATGGGAAACTCGTCATAGTTGTCATCAACAACTCAAGCGAGAAATACAAGCAGAAGTTTAATCTCAACGATTTAGACTTTGAAATAGGCTCAATTGAGGCATATACAACAGACGAGAATGTAAGTCTTGAGAAAACTGAGAATATCTCTTACAGCGGCGACAGTTTCAAATATACCCTTGGTGCTTACAGCGTTACAACATTCGTAGTTTCAGAATAAAGATAAATATGGAGGATATACATGACAAAAATTCTTAAAAAGACTCTCTGCCTTGTGCTTGCAGTACTGATGCTTCTTCCGCTCGTTTCCTGTGGAAGTACAACTGCTGAGGAAGAGGTAACTAAGATTCGCGATGACGAACTTTTCACACCTGATTATTCCGACACGGTTGAGTCAGAAGTGATTGAGATTACAGCGAGCATCGAATATCAGACCATAATCGGATTCGGAGGAACTAACTTCCCGGTCTGGGTTGGCGACCTCACAGAGGAACAGCGCGAGACTGTCTTCGGCAACGGCGATGATGAGCTCGGATTTACAATCCTGAGACTTCATATTGACCCGGACAGTGAGAAATGGGCTGACGACCTTGAGACCGCAAAAGTGGCGCAGGATGCAGGTGCTATCATAATAGCTTCTCCCTGGACTGCTCCCGATGACATGATGGAAACCTATGAAAAAGCAGGTGAGGACAGTCCTCTTCGTATCAAGCACGACAAATACGCCGAGTATGCTGAGCATCTTAACGATTACGTTACATTCATGGCTGAGAACGGCATTGAGATTTACGCCATCTCCTTCCAGAATGAGCCCGACCTGTCCAATTCCGGCTGGGTTTCGTGGACAACTGAAGAGATTATGGACTTCATCCTGAACTATTCCGATGTCATTGAGTGCAAGCTGATGACTCCCGAATCCTTCAATTACGACAAAGAATACTACGATGAGATTCTTAATAACGAGGAAGCTCTTGAGAAGATTGATATATTTGCAACTCACCTTTATGGCACAAAGGTCTCCAATTTCAGTTACCCGCTCTTTGAGGAGCTTGGCGAAGGCAAGGAGCTCTGGGTCACTGAGATGATATATCCGAATTCTACCTCAGTAGCGGACAAGTGGCCTGAAGCTCTCGAAACTGCAGAGCATATCTCAGACGCTCTGACAGAAGGCAATTTCCAGGCGTATGTCTGGTGGTACATCCGCAGATTCTATGCTGCCATTGACGAGGATGGGGATATAACAAAGCGAGGCTACTGCATCGCGCAGTTCTCCAAGTATGTCCGCCCTGGTTACATAAGAATCGATGCTACAGAAGAGCCTGCTGAGGGTGTAAGCGTTTCAGCATTCAAGACGGATGATCAGGTGGTCGTAGTTGTAATCAATAATTCCGAGAACGACTATGAACAGCAATTCAGCCTTACTGATTTGGGCTTCGACATCGGTTATATAGAGGCTTATACTACAACCAAGACTCAGAGTCTTGCAAGAACGGGTAATATCAGCTACAGCGAAAATACTTTCGGATATGTCCTTGATTCCTACAGCATCACCACTTTTGTAATCTCAGAGAGCTAAAATTTTCTTGAATAATGATTGACCTTCCGCTCGGAATGTGCTATTATATAAGCATAATTACGAGTAGGGAGGTCATTTTCTATGTCGATTTTAGTTTCAGGAGGAGCCGGATATATTGGCTCACATACTGTATTAACTTTGCTTGAAAAGGGCTATGATGTTGTAGTATTTGACAATCTTGCGAATTCAAGCGAGGAATCATTAAAAAGAGTAGAAAAGATAACCGGCAAGCCGGTAAAATTCTATAAAGCGGATATGCTTGATCGCTCAGCGATGGACAAAATCCTGGATGAAAATCCTGATATTACGGCTCTCATTCACTTTGCAGGGCTTAAGGCTGTTGGCGAGTCGGTAGAGAAGCCGCTTGAGTACTATAAAAACAATATTGGTGGAACATTAACACTTCTTGAGTCGATGAAGGCTCACGGCGTCAAGAATATCATATTCAGCTCTTCCGCGACCGTTTACGGTGCGCCCGAAAGAGTCCCGATAACCGAGGATTGCCCGAAGGGAACTTGCACAAATCCCTATGGCTGGACAAAGAGCATGATTGAACAGATCCTTACAGACATTCACACAGCCGATAACGAGTGGAACGTGGTTTTGCTGAGATACTTCAACCCGATTGGCGCTCATCCGTCAGGTCTTATCGGAGAAGATCCGCAGGGAATTCCGAACAATCTGGTTCCCTATATCGCGCAGGTAGCTGTTGGAAGAAGAGAGCATCTCAACGTCTGGGGAAATGACTATAAGACCCATGACGGTACCGGCGTCCGCGACTATATCCACGTCTGCGATCTGGCTGACGGTCACGTAAAAGCTCTTGAGAAGATTGACGAGTCGAAGAACGGCGGAGTTTACATCTATAATCTCGGAACAGGAATCGGATACTCCGTTCTTGACGTAGTCAAGGCCTATGAGAAGGCTTGCGGCAAGGAAATTCCTTATGTAATTGGTCCGAGACGTGCCGGCGACCTTGACGAAAACTATTCCGACCCGACTCTTGCCGCAAAAGAGCTCCACTGGAAGGCTATCTATGGCATTGACGACATGTGCCGTGACTCCTGGAACTGGCAGAGTCATAATCCATATGGTTATAACGGAGGCTGACCTGGCTTTCGCTGTAATAAATACTTGGATCATTTAGGTGAACATTATGAAGAGAACAAGCACCCTACTGAGAGCAATTGGAATGCTCATCTGTGTGGTACTTCTTGTCACGTCTTTGAGCGTAACCTCTTTTGCCGCAACCGAATTCAGTTTTACTGTATTTTCGGGCGAGGAGGAGATTGAGGGCTGGTATCCGTCGTTCATAACAAGCTGGATTGATTCTGACCTGATGAGCGGATTTATCGATGCCATCAGTCATTCAGGCGCGACAATTGAGGTAACCTACACAGGAACTGCCGACATCTCGCTTCTTTTACAGAGCGGAGATTATGGCGGAGGACAGTACCCCTGGGCAAACTATTCAACCCACACAACCAAATCGAGCGGCAATAAGAAGGTAGCGTCATTTTCTGCTGAAAAGCTGATAAGTGCCTACACCTCGAAAACTCATCCGGAAACCGGAGAAGCACTCAGCCTTGACAATCTGATGAACTTTGGAATAGGCGGAGAAGGGAACACCGTCTACTCGGTTGTTGTCAAGTGGACGGTGAGCGGTAGCCCGTCGATAACCTTTGATATTGACACAACCTACCAGACAATAGAAGGCTGGGGAGCGTCGTATACGTGGTATTCCGATTGGTTTGTCCGCAATATTCATTCGGAAGAGGTTTACGACTGGATTTTTGAGGACTGCGAATTCAATATCTTAAGATTCAGAGACTTGAATCATGTCGGTGACGAGTATCAGGATGCCTTAGACGGTTACGAGACCTACAAGGCGTTCTACGAAGCGGCAATTGAGCGAGGAATCGACCCGATTGTAATGGTCACAAGCTGGGGAGAGTATGACAGAGACCTCGATTTCGTCGAATTTGTCAAGGAAGACGACAACGGCTATTCCTACTACACACTCGCAAAAGATAAGAACGGCGAGTATATGTATGACGAATTGGCGCAGTTCTGTGTCGAATCGGTACAGCTTTTCTTGGATGCTGGAATTCCCGTCGACTACTTCTCTATCTCCAATGAGACGGAGCTTCAGGGAAAACAGCAGGACGAGCAGGGAAATGCCAGAGACAATGCCGGATTCTACCTTGGAGCAGACGAGGACGAATATCACTGCGCATACTGGAAAGCCCACATAGCAGTTTATGAGGCGTTCCAGGAAGCGTTCGGCGACGACGCACCTGAAATCATGGGCGCAGAGGTCATGGCGGATACTGCAAGCCTTATGGAGGACTATCTCGACCCTTTGATTGAGGAGGCGTCCGACAGCTTTACAACTATAGCGCACCATCTCTATGGTAGTGTGAATACAAAGCTCAGCTTTGCCGCGGTCAGAGAAGCATTCCCGGACTACACTATCTGGCAGACAGAGTGGTATAATAACGACCTTTTGGGTCATGCTGACACTATCATCAACGAGCTCAACTACGAAAATGTCAACGCATATCTTTATTGGAATGGAGTCTGGGTCGAGGATGACGGAAACTGCCTGATTCAGGTCAATGGATGGAGCTCAAATTCCGATGTTGTTCGGCGCGGAAATCACTATGTGATGATGCACTTCTCAAAGTTTATAAAGGCCGGTTATACTCGTGTCGATACAACTCTCAACGCGGCTTACTCGAATGCTACTGCGTTTGTATCTCCTGATGGTGACAAGCTTGTATTGGTACTGGTGAACAGCTCAGATAACGACGAAAAGCTCAAGCTTAAGCTTGGCGATTACAAGATTAAGTCGGGCAAAATCTATCAGTCGCTTATCGATACCGACAACGAGGAGGAAGAGACCGAGCTCAATGAGTATATGCAGTACCTTGGCTCACTTAAGTACTACAGCATCGAGTCTCCGGCTAACTCCATCACAACTCTTGTCATGAATATTTATCCCGTATCTGAGTAAGATTAGGGCGTTTTGTGAGCTATATTGCCGAATTTCAGCGAATAAGTTCACGAAAAAGTTACATTTGGTATGCAATATTTTTGCAATTTTTGCATAACGCCGATTTTGGAGCTTTTTGCAACAAAAAGATTGTATAAATTGGCAATAGTAAATCTCGCAAGAATAATGTATAATATAACTACTAAGCGGTTTGCTTAACAAAAAGGAGGTTTTTCTTTATGAAAAAAATTGTTGCACTTCTTCTCTCCCTCGTTATGGTTCTTTCCATGATGTCCGTTGTAGCTTTTGCTGAGGACAGCAATACTGAGACCGAAGACGAGACCATCAATGTCGATGACACTGGTGATGCTGAGGAGACTGAGGAGACCACCGATTCCAACCCGACCACAGGTATTGCTCTTTGCGTACTTCCTATGGTAGTTGCTGCTGCCGGTGTTGTTGCTTCCAAGAAGCACTAATCTTCACTCAAGAAGTTTGTAACGAAGACGCCCCGAATGTCGGGGCGTTTTCTTGTCCTTGAGTTTTTCAGTTTCTGCACTCTCTAAATTGTGTTCTTTGACTTGTATTTTACAAGGGGTTGTGGTATAATAGCATAGTGCGATGAGACTAATGCACATTGCAAAGTTGAATCTATATAGAATTCAGATACAAGGAGAATTTATGATGGATGTTATAGAACTTACAAGGGAACTCGGCAAAGCCATTCAGGCAGACGAGAGATATTCAAGCTATGTAAGAGCGCGTGTTGCTAACGATAACGATTCTGAGCTTCAGGAAATGATTGAGCAGTTCAATCGCGGCAGGGCAAGTCTTAACAGCGAGGTCTCCAAGCCTCAGAGGGACGAGGAGAAGATTGAAGCCCTCAAGACCAGCGTTGGCGAGCTCTATTCCAAGATTATGTCGAATGAGCATATGACAGCTTATAACGACGCCAAGAGCGAGATGGACAATCTCTTAAGGCAGATAACTACGATAATCAGTATGTCTGCAAACGGGGAAGATCCCGATACCTGCGATGCTAACTACAACTGCACTGGAAACTGCGCTTCATGCGGTGGTTGCCACTGAGTGATTCTGAAATAACAAAGTACGAGAAAGGATGAATAAGTATGCCGCTTTTACTCAAGGACGTTGATATAGATTCTCTGTCGAAGGGAATGAGACAGTATGTTGAGATAAAGCTTGAACATATGGACAGCATCCTTTTTTTCAGGCTTGGAGATTTTTATGAAATGTTCTTTGATGATGCCGTTGTTGCGTCAAAAGAGCTTGAACTCGCTCTTACATCAAAGGACTGTGGTCTTTCTGAGAGAGCTCCTATGTGCGGAGTTCCACACCATGCCTGCGATTCATATATAAAGAAGCTTATTGACAAGGGCTACAGTGTATGCATTTGCGAACAGCTTGAAGACCCGGCAACGGCTAAGGGAATAGTCAAGCGTGATGTCATAAGAATAGTAACCCCTGGAACGCTTACTGACAGCAGTATGCTTGACGAAGGCAACAATAACTGGCTTGCATCGATATATCTTGAGGCTGGAACTGTTGCTGTGTGCTTTGCGGATATGTCCACGGGAGAAGCGCACCTGTATAAATCTTCTGAAGGCGATTTACAGGCTTTTCTTATAAACAAGCTTTCGAGGTATTCTCCGGTTGAGATCCTCTGCCAGGGAAAATTCCCGATGGACAGCGATGTGGCTAAATTTATTTCTGACAAGCTGAAAGCCGGAATCAAAACACTTGACGAGAGCTCGTTCGATTTTTCAAAGAACCGGCAGACGGTTTTGGATCAGTTCTCAAACGACTCGTTTTTGAAGCTTGAGCTTTCGGAAAAGGACGCCGAGGCAAAGGCTGTTTCCGCACTGTTTTGCTATATTGCAGATACCCAGAGAGGAATCATTCCGAGATTTTCTTCTATTGAGCGTCATTCTGACGACCAGGTGATGGCTCTTGGCTATACAGCAAGGACTAATTTGGAACTTACAAAGACAATAAGAAGCGGTGAGAAGAAGGGTTCACTCCTGTGGGTTTTGGACATGACGAAGACCTCGATGGGCAAAAGAATGCTCAAGTCCTGGATTGAACAGCCTTTGTGCAATCCGACCCGCATAATCAGGAGGCTCGATGCAGTCGAATCGCTCTATCGAAATTCCGCACTTTTGCAACGCCTGGAGGACGAGCTCAGCGGCGTTTACGACCTTGAACGCCTGATGACTAAGGTCATTTACAAGACCGCCACTCCAAGAGATTTAAAGGCACTTGCAAGCACATCTTCAAGACTTCCAGAGATCAAGAATATTTTAAATGAGCTCGGCTCCGACCTCATCAAGAGCCTGAACAGCGATATTTCCACTCTTGAAGATATAGCAAATCTCATTGACAACGCTATTCCCGACGACCTCCCCGCCACATTCAAAAACGGCGGAATGATTAAGGAGGGCTTCAATGACGAGCTTGATAATTTAAGAAAGATCGCCTCTGATGGCAAGGGTGTCATTGAAGAAATAGTAGCGAAAGAGCGCGAGAAGACCGGAATCAAGAATCTCAAGTCAGGCTATAACCACGTTTACGGTTACTACATGGAGGTTACACGCTCCTTTATCGAACAGGTTCCCGATTACTTTATAAGAAAGCAGACTCTCGTCAACGCAGAGCGTTACATAACTGAAGAGCTTAAGAATGCCGAGGACATGATTTCAGGTGCATCTGAGCGCATTTTAGCTCTTGAAAATGAAATATTCAACGAGGTCAGAGAGTATGTTGCAAATAAACTCTCTGAGGTTCAGAAGACAGCCGTTGCTGTTGCCTCTGTTGATGTTTTGGCTTCGTTTGCGTCAGTTGCTATTAAGAATAATTACACCAAGCCGGAAATTGCGATTGACGGAATTATTGATATAAGAAACGGCAGACATCCTGTGGTTGAGCTTATGCTGAGGGATGAGTTATTTGTCCCGAACGACGCTTATCTTGACCTCACCGATAATCGCATGTCGATAATAACCGGTCCGAATATGTCAGGAAAATCTACATATATGCGCCAGGTAGCACTTATAACTCTCATGGCGCAGATTGGTTCGTTTGTCCCTGCTGATTACGCAAAGGTTTCCATTTGTGACCAGATATTTACTCGTGTCGGAGCTTCCGACGACCTGACAGCCGGTCAGTCGACGTTTATGGTAGAGATGAGCGAGGTTGCCGATATAGTCAGGAACGCAACGAGGGAGAGCCTTGTAATTCTGGATGAGGTCGGAAGGGGAACCTCGACTTATGATGGATTGAGCATCGCAAAGAGCGTTGCGGAGTATATAGCGAACCCGAGGAAGGTCGGCTGTAAGACATTGTTTGCTACTCACTATCACGAGCTTATTTCCCTTGAAAACGAGAAGCCAGGAATCAAGAATTACAGCGTCGCAGTCAAGAAAGGCTCTGACGGAATAAGATTCTTAAGAAAGATTGTTCGCGGAGGCGTTGACGAATCCTACGGAATCGAGGTTGCAAAGCTTGCGGGTCTTCCTGAGTCTATTCTCAAGCGTTCGAGAGAAATACTGAAAGAGCTTGAGGTCAAACCGGCGGTTCAGGCATTTGCCGAGAGCGACCAGGTGTCGTTTGAAGGCATAAACGAAAAAGCTGTAATAAATATGCTCAGGAAAACTAATATCGATGAGCTGTCTGACAAAGAGCTCAGAGAGCTGATTTCGGATATAGTGAGATATATATGATTACACTACTGTAGGAGCGGTATAATGAACAGAATTCATCTTTTGGATAAATCTATATATGACCTCATTGCCGCCGGTGAAGTGGTGGACAAACCTGCCTCAGTTGTAAAGGAGCTTGTCGAGAACTCGGTTGATTCAGGTGCGGATAATATTGTAGTTGAAATTAAGAATGGCGGGAAGACCTATATTCGCGTCACCGATAACGGCTGTGGCATTGCTGCTGAGGACGTGCCCTTAGCATTTGTGAGCCATGCGACAAGTAAGATTGCCACCAAGGAAGACCTTGACTCAATAATGACTCTTGGTTTTCGTGGCGAGGCTCTTGCTTCCATCTGCACCGTTTCAAAGGTTCAGCTTATGACAAAGAGGCAGGGAGACGAACTTGGCTTCAGGTATGAGATAGAGGGCGGTGTTGAGACATCATCTGAATCCACCGGCTGTCCTGACGGTACAACAATTATTGTGAGGGATTTGTTCTATAGCACTCCCGCAAGGCAGAAGTTTCTCAAGAAGGACACCCCCGAGGGAAACTCTATTGCAAACATCGTGCAGAAGATAGCTCTTTCTCACCCGGAAATATCCATAAAATTTATCAGAGACAACAAGGTTGAGTTTGTAACATCCGGCGATGGAAAGCTCCTCTCTGCGATTTACACTATTCTTGGCAAGGAGTTCTATGAGGGCTGTATTCCGGTCGATTACAAATATATGTATGTTACCGTCAAAGGCTATGTAACAAAGCCTCTTGCTTCAAGGTCAACGAGGGCTTATCAGAACTACTTTGTAAATTCAAGATATATCAAGTGTCCGACTCTCATAACCGCTCTTGAAGAGGCATATAAGGACAAAGTAATGGTTGGAAAGCATCCTGGATGCGTTCTGAATATTTCTATGCCCGCTGATTACGTGGACGTCAATGCTCATCCCACCAAGATGGAAGTCCGGTTTCAGGATAATAACACAATGTACAGCGCAATCTACTACGCTGTGAAGGATGCACTTCTGAAATATGATTCTCCGGAGGAGATTAACGCCGATCATTCAAGGGTTTCTGCGAACAGCTCTGTTACTCACCGGCAGTTATACTCGGGCTTGGTAGCACCGCAGGAAAATAGCGAGCAGTTATCTTTTGGCTCTACTTCTGATTCAACACCAGCAGGCTATCATAAGACTACTGTCTTAAGAAGCGATTTCGTGAAGACATTCATGAAGGACTACATAGCTCCCTATAAGACCAAAGAGCCGGAAGACAAGACTCCTGAATTGATTGATAACTCTATTGACGACGACTCTCTGAACCAGGAAAAGCCCAAAGAATCTTATACATATATCAACGAGCAGTCCTTGTCAAGACCGATTCCCGACGAGCCTGTCTCGTCAGAGCCTGATTCTAAGAGCACTCCACTTGAGATAAGGGTAATAGGCGAGGCATTCAAGACCTATGTTGTGGCGCAATGCGGAGAAGACATTCTTCTTGTCGACAAACATGCCGCGCACGAAAGACTGATTTATGAGGGACTCAAGCGAAATGTCACAGAGCTTGACTCTCAGATGCTTCTCAATCCTGTAAAGGTCGCCCTGACATACGACCAGTATGAGGCTCTTAATGAAAATCAGGATGTTTGTCAGAGAATTGGAATAGGAATTCAGTTTAGCAACGCGCCCGAGGTTGTTATAACCGGTTCGCCAATGATAGCTCAGGATATGGATCCTATCGATGTCGCTATTCAGGTTGCCGACAGCATCGTGGACGGCAAGAAAAACAAGGGTACAGATATTTTCGACGATCTATACCATACATTTGCGTGCAAGGCGGCGATAAAGGCGAACAGCGACACAAATATCGTTGAGCTCGAAAAGCTTATGGAGCTTATAACCGAGGAGGATATTCGTTATTGCCCTCATGGAAGACCTATACTCGTCAAGCTTTCAAAACGCGAGATTGAGAAGATGTTCCGAAGGATAGTATAATCTATGAAACAGAAGTTGATTGTAGTTTGCGGTCCAACGGCTTCAGGGAAGACTGAGCTTGCGGTTTCATTGGCGGAGCTTTTTGACTGTGAGATTGTTTCTGCTGATTCGATGCAGATATATAAAGACATAAGTATCGCAACTGCAAAGCCGACCACTGAAGAGATGCGAAGAATCCGGCATCACTTGGTGGACTTTCTTGAGCTTTCGGAGGAGTTTTCTGTTGCTGACTATGTGAAGCTTGCCGGAAAATGCATCGAAGATATTGCGAGCAGAGGAAAAATCCCTATTGTTTGCGGCGGAACCGGTCTCTACATCTCGTCACTCATAAACGGCATAAGCTTTGATGAAACCTGCTCGTCTACTGAATTAAGAGAGGAATTAAGCAAGCTTGCTGAGGAAAAGGGCGGGGAATACTTGCTTGAAATGCTGAGAGAGTTTGACCCGGAATCTGCCGACAGACTTCATCCGAATAATCTTATGAGGATAATCCGGGCAATCGAGGTTTACAAAATCTCCGGCATTACGATGACTGAGGCTAATAAGCTATCAAGAAATGAAAGCCCGTATGAGCCTGTCATGATTGGGCTTAACTATTCCGACAGAGAGCTTTTGTATGAAAGAGTGAACCGAAGAGTTGACAGGATGCTTGAAAAGGGACTTCTGGAAGAAGCAAGGATGGTTTTATCGCGGGAAGATGTTGCTACTGCAGGACAAGCTATCGGCTACAAGGAATTCAAGGCATATTTTGATGGTGAGAAGCCGCTTGAAGAATGTGTGGAGAGTGTCAAGCAGGATTCAAGAAGATACGCAAAAAGACAACTTACTTGGTTTCGGCGGGATGAGAGAATAAACTGGATATATAGAGATAGGCTTTCTGAAGGCGAGAGCGAGGTAACTCTGGCGTCAGATATAATCATGAAAAGCGGGATTTCAATTAGGCATTAGAGGGAGGGCTGACAAGTGAGATTAAGGCATTTAAGAGACATCTTGATCTGTGCAATTATCGTTTTGTGCATAGTTGCGATAATCGGGTCACAGGTGTATCTCACTTTGTCATCTGAATCCGACACAGAGGATGTCACACTCTTTACAACCAGTAAGACTCTCAGCTTTACGGGAGTAATTATCCGGGACGAGTCGCTTGTTTACTCAAGCTATATCGGCGACGGCGTTCTTACATATGACATTGATGACGGAAGTCGTGTTTCAAACGGCTCCTCGATAGCTAAGGTGTACAATTCCTATACGCAGATCTATAACAGGCATGAAATCGAGAAGCTTGAGGAGGAAATAGAGGCTTTAGAGAAGGCACAGGACAATGGAACGACAGATTATGTTCAGCCGGAGTTTATCTCCACCCAGATTGCTGAGCAGTATAAAGAGCTTATTGCCGATGTAAAGAATCAGGATTTAGAGGATCTCAATTCTGAAAGGGTCGAGCTTCTGAAGCTCATGTGCATCCTCAATGTTTTGTCGAATGTTGAAAGCGATTATACCGACAGAATCAGCGTTCTCACTGAACGTCTTAATTCGCTTGAGGTGTCTTTGGTAAATGCAGTCGCAACGGTCAGTGCGTCTTCTTCCGGCTACTTCACATCAGTTGTCGATGGATATGAGTCCGACCTGACTACCGACGGAATATCTGGTATGACTGTTGACGATATAAATGCCATTATTGCTTCTCCTCAGAAAAATACTACCATGAGCTCAAACGTAATCGGAAAGCTTTTTTCCGACTACACCTGGCAGATGGTTGGAGTTATCTATACCGATGACAGATATTTCGTCAATGAGAGCTTTGATCTGACGTTTACCTCAGTCGGAAAGACCTACACAGTTACAGTTGAGTCGATAACCGCGACAGGCAATGGCAACGAAGCGATAATTGTTTTGTCCTGTGACCAGATGGACGAAACAGTCGCCGCTTCAAGAGTCGTCGATGTTGAAATCCTCTTCGGTACATATTCAGGCATCAAGGTGTCAAGAAGTGCTATAAGATTCCAGAATGGTCAGAAGGGCGTCTATGTTGTAAGCGGCGGGCAGACGGAATTCAGGCTTATCGATGTAATTTACGAGGGCGATGACTATGTTCTGTCGGCGGTTACCACCGAGGATGGATATTTAAGCTTATATGACAGCGTTCTCTTAGATCCGGTTTCAACCACCGAGGGTCAAAGCTCCTCGGAGGACACAGGGAAAGAGGCAGAAGAAAATAATGATTCCGAGTTGGATGACACTTCCGCAGAAGTGGACAGTGGTAATTGAACCTACTTGTATCATTTTTTCTTATTTTGACTTGACATTTGCGACGAAATATATGATAATAGAGGAGTATAGATATTTGTTATTTTATCGCTATATAAATAAATGCGGAGGTACATTATGAGTGTGTTTGATTCTATCAAAAACTTTTTTGTCGGCGATGGGGAAAATGAAGACTACGAGCCTCTTGTCGATGAGGAAAATGAAGCGGAAACAGTTGATGTCGCTCAGGAGAGAAGAAACAGGGAATTCAAGTTCAATACTACTGCGACAGTACAGATTGTTCTTGCTTGTCCTACCGACTATTCTGAGGTCAAGTCCATCGGAGATGACCTGAACAGTCAGAAGACAGTCCTGCTTAATCTCGAAAAAGTTAAGGGCGATGAGGCGAAGCGAATTTTGGATTTCATTTCGGGAGTTGCATATGCAAATGGTGCTACTATCAAAATGACTGCCACAAATACCTTTGTCATCATGCCTAAGAATGTCGGATTCAGCGGCGTTGACCTGATGAGCGAAATCGAGAACAGTGGCTATAGCTTCTGATAATGGACAATGATATTGGTCATAGGCTCAGGCTCTTACAGTCAATAAGTGATGACGAGAGGATTTTACTGAGGCATATCGTCGACCTCGGGCAAAACAGCCAGCTTTCCGGACGCTCCAGGTACAGTTGCTTTTTGGATGAAAGGCAGCTTGCTCTCTGCACTATTTCGCTTGAACAGCATTTGAGTGAAGGTGGAGACATTCCTGAATATGAGCTTTTGGGAGGATACGATAAAGCGGAAAGACGAGTGATTGTCTTTTCCGGATATGGGTATACTGTGCCTTTTTCTCCTGTCGTTTTCAGAGGAAGAGATGTTGGCAAGCTGTCGCACCGCGATTTCCTCGGAACACTTATGTCACTGGATATAAAACGTGAGATGATAGGTGATATTCTCGTAGGAGAAAAGCAGACTGTCGTCTTTGTTATGAACTCAGTCCTGCCGGTTGTCGAGGAGATAACCAAGGTTGGTGGAGTTGGGGTTACCATTGACCATGATTTTCATGAGTCGTATGTCCCGGAGAAAAAATTCGAGATAATAAACGCTACCGTCAAGTCCCTCAGGATTGATGCTGTTTTGTCAGACGCAATTTCAGTTTCACGTGAGAAAGCACAGGCTTTTATCCGGTCTGAAGGTGTGCTATTGAATCACCTTATGACGTTTGACCCGAGTGAAAGGGTAAATGAGGGAGACGTGTTTTCGTTGCGCGGAAGAGGCAAGTTTATGCTTAATCGCGTCGGTGGTATGTCAAAAAAAGACAGAATTTTTATTACAATACATAAGTATAAATAAGGAGGACTAATATGAACGCCAAAGACATCGCTCAGAAAAAGTTTGCGAAATCTACTGTAGGTTACAAGCCAGAAGAGGTTGATGAGTACTTAAAGGATGTTGCCATTGCTCTCGCCAATGCTGTCAAGGAAAAGGAAGAGTGTGAAGCGAAGATTGAAGTACTTGCTAAAAAAGTAACCGAATACAGAAATGATGAAGACGCCATTCGCGATGCAATTCTGAATGCTCAGAAGCAAGGCAATAAGATTCTTGCTGACGCTCGTGCTGAAGCAGACAGAATAGTTGCTGAAGCACAGAATAAGAGAGATTCGCTTCTTGCGGATATATCAAACGATTGTGAAAATTTGAAACGCTCCGAGGTTGAGAAGATAGCCGTTGTCATCAAAGAAGAGAGCGACAGGCTCAATGCTGTCACAGCGGCTTCAAAGACCCAGGTCGAGATGCAGACAGATAAGCTAAATAATCTTAAAGCTGAGGTAACAGATTTCAAGAAGAAGATTTTACTCGTTCTGAATGAGCAGATAAGGGTTGTTTCCAGCTTGCCTGAGCTTTCTGACGAAGAAATCGCTAAGATCGTTTCCGGTCAGGTCAAGCCTCCGGTTCAGGTTCAGCCTGAAGTTGCAGAAAAGCCCGCCGAGACTGTTCCAGCCGCTTCGGAAGCTACAGAAAAGCCTGTTCAGCAAGCCAAGCCTGCTCAGGAAAAGCGTCGCAATTCCTTTGGATTCGATGAATCCATGTACAAAAAGCAAGAATTTTCATCCGAAGAATTAAAGTTCGGTAGCAATTCACATAATAAGAAATAATCACTATTAAGGGGTAAAGGATATGGACTACAACAAGACCTTGAATCTCCCGGAGACTGACTATCCGATGAGAGGCAATCTGGCAACAAAAGAGCCTCCGATGGTCGAGAAGTGGGATAATGAAGGCTTATACAAAAAGATACTCAAAAAGAATGAAGGTCGTCCTTCGTACATTCTTCACGATGGACCTCCGTATGCAAACGGTGATATTCATTTGGGAACCGCTCTTAACAAGGTTCTCAAGGATATAATCGTCAAGCAGAAGAATATGAGCGGTTATTGCTCCAACTATGTTCCCGGATGGGACACTCACGGTCTTCCTATTGAGCTTAAGGCTATGAAGAAGATCGGCGTAGAAAATGGTGCAATTCCTCCGCTCGAGCTAAGAAAGCATTGCCGCGAATTTGCAATGACATATGTTGGAACTCAGAGAGACCAGTTCAAGAGACTTGGCGTTCTGGGCGATTTCGACGACCCGTACCTCACTTTGAAGCCTGAGTTTGAGGCAAGACAGGTTGAGGTCTTCGGGGAGATGGCAAAGAAGGGCTACATCTACAAGGGTTTGAAGCCGGTTTATTGGTGTCCTGAGTGCCAGACTGCTCTTGCGGAGGCTGAAATCGAGTATCAGGATGACCCGTGCCTTTCTATCTATGTAAAGTTTAAGGTTGTTGATGACAAGGATCTCTTCACATCCCTTGGTTTAAGTCTTGATAACACTTATTTCGTAATCTGGACAACCACGACATGGACTCTTCCTGGCAACTTGGCTATCTGCTTGGGTCCTGAGTATGAATATACAATTGTCCAGGCAAACGGTGAGAACTATGTTATGGCTCGTGAACTCATTGAGCCTACACTTGCCGCGGCTGGAATTACAGAGTACACTACTATTGGTTCGTTCACCGGCAAGGAACTTGAATATTGCACAGCTCAACATCCGTTTATGGATAGACTTTCCTTAGTAATTGTCGGCGACCATGTAACGCTTGACAGTGGTACCGGCTGTGTTCATACCGCTCCTGGTTATGGTGTTGACGACTTTGAGATCGCGAAGAAGTACGACGAGGTCGGAATAATAGTTGCAGTTGACGGCAAGGGCGTGCTCACTGAGGAAGCCGGGCAGTTTGCCGGGCTCACTACTGACGAGGCTAACAAGGTTATCTCAAAGCATTTAATCGAAACCGGAGCAATGTTCGCTTCAAGTAAGATTGTCCACCAGTATCCTCACTGCTGGAGATGCAAGTCCCCGATTCTCTTCAGAGCTACTGAGCAGTGGTTCTGCTCAGTTGAAGACTACAAGGAAGAGACCGTTAAGGCTATTGAAGACGTTCAGTGGATTCCTGCATGGGGCGAGGACAGAATCAAGGGAATGGTCATGGATCGTTCCGACTGGTGCATTTCCCGCCAGCGCACATGGGGTGTTCCCATACCGATTATATACTGCAAGGATTGCGGTAAACCGATAATCAATGATGATACAATAAAGGCTATTTCCGACCTGTTCAGGCGTGAAGGCTCTGACGGCTGGTATAAGCACGAGGCAAACGAATTTATCCCCGATACTGTCAAGTGCGAGTGCGGTTGCCATGAATTCACCAAGGAAACTGACATCATGGATGTATGGTTCGATTCAGGTGTAACCCATACCGCTGTTCTTGACCAGAGAGAAGGACTATCTTCTCCCGCTGACCTCTATTTGGAGGGCGCAGACCAGTACAGAGGATGGTTCCAGTCTTCGCTCCTCACATCGGTCGTAGTAAACGGTAAGGCACCTTATAAGGCAGTCTGCACTCACGGCTGGGTTGTTGACGGCGAAGGCAAGGCTATGCACAAATCTCTTGGCAATGGTATTGAGCCGCACGAGATTTACGACAAGAACGGTGCCGACATCCTGAGACTCTGGGCGGCATCAAGCGATTATCATGCAGATATAAGAATCTCAAAGGAGATTTTGGGTCAGCTTTCCGACTCATACAAGAAGATAAGAAATACCGCAAGATTCATCTTGGGTAACATCTCCAATCAGGGCGGATTTGATTTCGATACTCAGGCTGTTGAGCTTTCTGAACTCGAAGAGATTGACAAGTGGGCTATAATGAAGCTTGACAACCTCATCACAAAGGTTGACGAGGCATACAACGCTTTCGATTTCCATATCGTCGTTCACTCCATCCACAACTTCTGCGTTGTCGATATGAGTAACTTCTATCTTGACATCATCAAGGACAGGCTCTATTGCGAGGCTGTTGATTCCAAAGGAAGACGTTCCGCTCAGACTGCAATGTACATGATTCTTTCTGCACTCGCCCGTCTTCTGGCACCGATTCTTTCGTTCACAGCGGATGAAATCTGGTCTTACATGAAGCACTCTTCTTCTGAGAACCCTGAAAGCGTATTCCTTAACGATATGCCGAAGGTATCGGGACTTGAGTTTGACGAAGCCTTCACATCAAAGTGGGACTATATCTACAATCTCAGAGTTGACGCAAAGAAGGCACTTGAGCTAAAGAGAGCTGAGAAGGTTATCGGTTCATCTCTTGAAGCAAGCGTGACGATAACAGCCGGTGACAGCTACGATAAGCTTATGGCTGTCAAGGAACTTCTACCAACTGTTCTTATCGTTTCCAAGGTTGAGATTGAGCGCGAAGGTTCTCCTGAGTACGCCGGCGAAACAACCGGTCTTGGCTTCACAGTTAAGAAGGCTGAAGGTGAGAAGTGCGAACGTTGCTGGATTTATTCTGACGAGGTCGGATGCTCGCATGAACATCCCACACTCTGTAAGCGTTGCGCTGAGACGGTATCTCAGATGTCAATTGAAGCGTAAAGCGAAATAACTTGCTCGGCTGTTGCCTGATAGCGGCAGCCGGTCATTGTAGTTAAGGATGTGTTTACTTGCTGATTCTTTCATTAGTCTTAGCTGGACTGCTTGTGTTGCTTGACCAGTTGTTGAAGCTTTATATATCCACTAACTTTGAGCTTTGTACATCAGTTATCCACAGATATTGGACTTTCTCAATAGGGGACTTTGATATATTCAGCATTACTCACATCCGAAATGACGGTGCAGGCTGGAGTATTCTTGGCGGTCAGACCACTTTTCTGATTGTTTTTACCTCGATTGTCCTGATTGGTATATTCATCTATATGGTCATCAAGAGAAAGTCAATCGGTACTCTTGAATATTTGGCTCTTTCGTTAGTAATTGGCGGCGGCATAGGAAATCTGATTGACAGATTAAGGATGCTTATAGACACAGAGTTCACTGGGGTAGTTGATTATATCGCACTTGATTTTATCGATTTTCCCGTTTTCAACTTTGCAGATATGTGCGTTGTCGTCGGAGGAATCGGAGTTTGTCTCATCTATATCTTCCAGGAATCGAAGGAATCCAAGGCTAAGAAGCTTGCTAAAGCCAATGAAACCGCCGAGATCAGTGAAAGTGAGGAAGAATCACAGGGTGAGCAAGAGTGACCCGATACGATTTGATTGCAGATTCCGATTGTGAAAGCAAAAGACTTGACAGTTGGCTTGCGTCGCAGGATGAAGTCGACCTGACGCGCTCTTTCGCGGCAAAGCTGATTCAAGACGGTAATGTCCTTGTGAATGGCAAAACGGCTTCTAAGAGCACTAAGCTTACTCCAGGCGACGAGATTAATCTTACTGTACCTGATCCTGTTGGACTTTCTGTTGAGCCGGAAAACATTCTTCTTGATATAGTCTATGAAGACAGCGACCTGCTCGTTGTAAATAAGCCAAAAGGGATGGTTGTTCATCCTGCCGCAGGAAACTATCAGGGAACACTTGTGAACGCACTTCTCTGGCACTGCAAGGGCGAGCTTTCCGGAATCAACGGTGTTATCAGACCTGGAATTGTCCACAGAATCGACAAGAACACAAGCGGACTTCTGATTGTAGCCAAGACGGACAAGGCACATCTGGGACTTGCTGAACAGATAAAGGCACATAGCTTTACACGTGAGTATGAGGCGATATGCACAGGCGGAAGGTTTAAAGAGCAATCAGGAACCATAAATGCTCCGATTGGTAGGGACAAAAATAACCGAAAGCGTATGTGTGTAACTGATACCAATTCGAGACCTGCCATAACTCACTATACTGTCTTAGAGGAATTGCATGAACGAACGCTCGGCGTTTGTTCTTATGTGAATTTTCGGCTGGAAACAGGAAGAACCCATCAGATAAGGGTACATTCCGCTTATATCGGACACCCGATTTTAGGCGATGATGTTTACGGCAAACCATATAAAGGCTGTGAAGGTCAATGCCTTCATGCAAGAAAGATAGGATTCGTACATCCTATAACCAACGAATATCTTGAATTTACAAGTGAGCTTCCCGAATACTTCTCCAGGCTTCTTGAGAAAATGAGAGACAACACATGATAAAATTTGACGAAACAATTTTTGTAACAGATATGGACGGCACGCTGTTAGCTCCCGATAAGTCGGTGACCGAAGGCAACCTTCGTGCAATTTCTGAATATAGGAGAGCAGGAGGTCTCTTTGGAGTTGCAACTGGCAGACCGATTCATACCATGAGAAAATATCTCAGTATTCTTGATATAGATTTGCCGTTGATTCTCTACAATGGATGTATTGTTTACGACCATCATTTGAACAGGATTCTTTCGGCGACTTATCTACCGGATTGCGCACGAGAAATTCTTAAGGATATTTTCTCAACTTTTCCCGGTATTGCTCCTGAGATATTTACTTTTGAAGGTCAGTACTATCTGAACCTGAATGATGCCGAAAAGTGGCATCACGAGATCCTTCAGGTCAGCTACATCAAAAAAACTTCCGGCGATGAGGTTACAGAACCCTGGTGCAAGCTTCTTTTTGCAGACAGCGAAGAGGTTATCGACAAGCTCATGAATTACGTTAATAAGTTCGACGGAATGGGAGTAAGATTCGTCAGAAGCTGTCCTTATTTCTTAGAGCTATTACCTGAGGACGTTTCAAAGGGAAGTGCTCTCAGAGAGCTATGTCAAGTAATAAAGCTTGACAGCAAAACTATCATCTCCGCGGGAGATTATGACAACGATATTGAGATGCTCAAGGCATCCGATATAAGCTTTTGCCCATCGGATTCACAGCCTGCTGTGAAGGAAGCGGCGGATTATATCTTAAAATCCACCTGCTCTGAGGACACTATGGCAGAAGCATTAGCTATATTGGCAACATTATAATTTGGAGGTTTTTCTATGGACGAATTACTAAAGAAACAGCTCAGTATAACTGCTTGCAAGGTTAGAATGGGCATAATCGAGGGTGTTTATAACGCAAAAAGCGGTCACCCAGGGGGCTCTTTATCTATTGCTGACCTTCTTACCTACCTTTATTTCGCAAAGATGAATGTATATCCCGACAAGCCCGACCTTCCTGACAGAGACCGTTTTGTCCTCTCGAAGGGACACACTGCACCTGCTCTTTATTCGGTTCTGGCAAACAGAGGATATTTTGATGTCGAAGAGCTCAAGGGACTTCGCCATATTGGCTCTATGCTCCAGGGACACCCTGATATGAAGCATATCCCGGGCGTAGATATGTCCTCCGGATCTCTCGGTCAGGGAATATCCACCGCCTGCGGAATGGCTCTTTCCGCTAAGCTCACAAGTGACACCTATCATGTATACTGCGTTTTAGGTGACGGCGAAATCGAAGAAGGACAGGTCTGGGAAGCGGCTATGTTCGCGGCTCAGCAGAAGCTTGACAACCTCACTGCAATAGTCGACAACAATGGTTTGCAGATTGACGGCAAGATTTCTGACGTCTGCTCTCCTTATCCTATCACCGATAAGTTCTCCGCATTTGGCTGGCATGTAATTGCAATGGACGCGCATGATTTCGACAGCATTGATGCCGCATTCAAGGAAGCTGAGACCGTCGTTAATCAGCCGGTTATGATTGTTATGTCCAGTGTCAAGGGCAAGGGCGTTTCGTTTATGGAGAATCAGGTTTCATGGCACGGAACTGCACCGAACAAGGAACAGTATGAACAGGCTATGAGTGAGCTTCAGGCTCAGCTCAAAGAGTTGGAGGAGGAATAAGAAATGGCAGAACTGATTAAAAAGGCTACAAGAGAGAGCTATGGCGAAACCTTGGCTGAACTCGGCGATAAGTACGAAAATCTTTATGTTTTGGATGCCGACCTTGCCGCCGCAACCAAGACTGGTATATTCAAGAAGAAGTTCCCCGACAGACACATCGATTGCGGAATCCAGGAAGCCAACATGATGGGCGTTGCCGCCGGTCTTGCCGCAACAGGAAAGATTCCTTTTGCTTCATCGTTTGCAATGTTCGCCGCTGGAAGAGCTTTCGAGATAGTAAGAAATTCCATCGGCTATCCTCATCTCAACGTTAAAATTGGTGCCACTCATGCAGGTATTTCAGTAGGTGAAGACGGTGCTACCCACCAGTGCAACGAGGACATCGCTCTCATGCGTACAATCCCTGGAATGACCGTTATCAATCCTGCCGATGATGTTGAAGCAAGAGCAGCTATCGAGGCGGCTATCCAGTATGTCGGACCGGTTTATATGCGCTTTGGAAGACTTGCAACTCCTGTCTTCAATGACAAGGAAACCTACAAGTTCGAGCTCGGCAAGGGCGTTCAGCTCACCGAAGGAAACGACGTAACAATTGTAGCAACCGGACTTCTTGTCTATGAGGCACTCGTTGCCGCAGAACAACTCAAGAATGACGGCATCAGCGCAAGAGTTATCAACATCCACACCATCAAGCCTTTGGACGAGGAAATCATCGTCAAGGCGGCTCGCGAGACTGGTCTCGTTGTTACCGCAGAGGAGCACAGCGTCATCGGCGGACTCGGCTCTGCAGTATGCGATACACTTTCCGCTAACTGCCCGACCAAGGTCGTAAAGATTGGCGTAAACGATGTATTCGGTTACTCAGGTCCTGCAGTACAGCTCCTGAAGGAATTCGGACTTTGCTCTGAGAATATCGTTGCGAAAGTCAAAGAAGCGGTAAGAAGCAAATAATTTTTAAGAAATATTCAGTTTCCCGTTCCGAAAGCATAGTATGTCTTATCGGGACGGGAGGCGATATTTTGCAAAGACGCAGACATAGAACCATGAGAGATAACAGTAATACAGGCGCAGTTGTGATGCTTGTTTTGTTTGTTATCGCATTTCTCATATTCATTAACTCCGCACTCAAGCCTGTTATCATGAACATGGCGGAGTCGTATGGAAAAATGTCGGTTGCAAAGGCAGTTGACGGAGCGGTCAGTGAGCTTTTTGAACGTGAAGACATCGGATATTCCGATTTAGTGAAGCTCACATTCAGCGATTCTGGATTTGTCACAGCGGTAGAATATAATTCTGCTGAGATAAACAGAATCAAGCTTGCACTAAGCAACAGCCTGGTTTCAAGCCTGGAAAAGCTTCGGGCTTCAAAGATTAAAGTGCCTATAGGTAGTATCACCGGCAACGCTTATCTGAGCGGCAGGGGACTGAGCCTGAGGCTTCGGATAATGCAATCTTCGGTGCCGGTTATTGAAGTGATTTCATCCTTTGAGAGCGAAGGTATAAATACCGTTTTGCACCGCATTATAATAAGAATCACTGTTGAGAGTGATGCATATCTCCCGCCGAGGAAGGTAAGCTTTTCCCTCACACAGGATTTTGTAATAGCACAGACAATAATTGTCGGCGATATTCCTTCTGGATACGCTGATATAGGATAGATTAAAGAGAGGGCAGTAATGATGAATAAATCTGATGCTGAAAAGCGTATAGAGGAGCTAAGTCGCCTGCTCGATTATTATAGCAAGAAATATTACGTTGACGACGACCCGGAAATCGAGGATTATGAGTTTGACGCATTGATGGAGGAACTGATAGCTCTTGAAAAAGAATTTCCGGAGTTCATCAAGCCCACATCTCCGACACAGAGAGTCGGGGGTGCACCTGTTTCTGGATTCGAGAAAGTCCCTCACACCATCCAGATGGGAAGCCTTCAGGACGTCTTTTCATATTCGCAGGTCAAGGACTTTGTCGACAGAATCAAGGCTGAGATACCTGATGCAAGCTTTACTGTCGAGCCGAAAATTGACGGCTTGTCGGTTTCGCTTGAATACCGGGATGGTGAGCTTGTAAGAGGTTCTACAAGAGGCGATGGCTTTGTCGGTGAGGATGTTACCGCAAATCTCAAAACCATTCGCTCTATTCCGCTTATGCTGAACGAGGCGATTCCGTTTTTAGAGGTCAGGGGAGAGGTCTATATGCCTCACTCTTCCTTTGAGAAGCTTTCAATGGAGATGGAGCTTTCAGGCGAACAACCATTCAAGAATCCGAGGAACGCCGCCGCTGGGTCACTTCGTCAGAAAGATCCCAAGATAGCGGCAAGGAGAAAGCTTGACATATTCGTGTTCAATGTTCAGCAGAGCGAGGGAATAGAGTTCACCTCGCACAAGCAGTCGCTTGACACTCTCGGAGAGCTTGGCTTCAAGACAATTCCAGAGTACAAGCTTCTGAGCGAGAATTCTGACATAGAGAATGCAATAGCTTCGCTTGGTGAAAGGCGATTCAAGCTTTCGTATGACATAGATGGCGTTGTTATTAAGCTTGACAACCTTTCTGACAGGGAAGCTGTTGGATATACTTCCAAAGTTCCCAGGTGGGCTGTTGCGTATAAGTTCCCACCGGAAGAGAAGAAGACTAAGCTTCTTGACATTGAAGTAAATGTCGGCAGAACCGGTGCGATTACACCAGTAGCAGTGTTTGAACCGGTCACATTGGCTGGAACAAGCGTATCAAGAGCTACTTTACACAATCAGGACTTCATTGACGAGCGCGGAATTTCAATTGGCGACGAGATAGTTGTAAGAAAAGCAGGAGACATCATTCCTGAGGTTTTGAGCGTTTCCGAGAAGCACGGAAGCGGAAGCTTCAAGCTCCCGGAGTGCTGTCCAGTATGTGGGACAAAGGCTGTCAGAGAGGACGACAAGAGCGTTCTCAGGTGTCCGAATATCGAGTGCCCGGCACAGCTTCTCAGGTCGCTTATCTACTTTGCATCAAAGCCTGCGATGAATATAGACGGATTGGGTCCTGCGGTTGCACAGCAACTTTTAGACAGCGGTCTTGTAAGGAGAATTCCGGATATTTATTCATTGACCACTTTTGATATAATGACTCTTGACGGCTTCAAGGAGCGTTCAGCAGAGAAGCTTATCTCTGCAATTGAGAAATCGAAATCGAATCCTTTGGACAGGCTTCTCTGCGGCTTGGGCATAAGAAATGTCGGCTCCGCTTCCTGCAAGCTTTTATGTGAGAGGTTCGGAAGCATCGACAGGATTTTAGAAGCTACAGTAGATGAGATAGAAGCAATAGATGGATTCGGAGAACTCACTGCTGAGACAGTCTATGAAACGCTGTCAGAGCCGCATATGAGAGCTACAATCGAGCTTCTGAAAAGCTATGGCGTGAATACCGAATATGTAAGAGCGATGCAGTCCCAGAAACTTTCAGGACTCAGCTTTGTTATAACCGGAACACTTCCGACTTACACTCGAGATGAAGCCAAAAAGCTCATCGAGGATAATGGCGGAACGGTCAAGACATCTGTCTCCAAAAAGACCGACTATTTGGTAGCCGGTGAAGAAGCCGGCTCAAAGCTGACTAAGGCTCAGGAGCTTGGAATCAGTATTATTGACGAAAACGGTCTTATGGGACTGATTGAGTGACATGTTATATATTTTTACGAGAGAAAGGCGGACGACATGACAGAAAATACAAATATAGATATTAAGCACGTGGCAAAGCTTGCAAGAATCAAAATTTCTGATGATGAACTTCCGAAGTATTCCGAGGAAATGAATAATATCATCAGAATGGTTGAGGCTATGCCGGAGATTGACGACGAGCTTTTGGTTGACGAGAGCGGAGTTATGGACTTAAGAGAGGACAAGTTAGCGGAGACTAAGCTTTCACGCGATGAAATCCTTAAGAATGCTCCAAAGGTCGTTGCCGGCTGTGTAGTCGTGCCGAAGACTGTTGAATAAAGGGGGAGGAAGCAATTTGGAACTTTATGAGTATAAAGCGAGTGAGCTGAGCGAAATGCTCAGTAAGGGCGAAATATCGTCCGTTGAGCTCACCAAGTCTGTGTTTGACAGGATCGAGGATACTGAACCTTCGGTTGACGCCTATCTGACGCTTAATCGCGATTCGGCACTCTTAGATGCCGAGAAGATAGACAAAAGAAGGGCATCTGGCGAGGAGCTATCTCCACTTGCGGGAATTCCGATAGGAATCAAGGACAACATTTCGACTGCAGGGATAAGAACAACTTGTGCATCAAGAATGCTTGAAAATTATACACCTGTTTTTGATGCGACAGTTATTACCAAGCTCAAGAACGCCGGAGCAATCATAACCGGAAAGCTCAATATGGATGAATTTGCGATGGGCTCGTCCACTGAGACCTCCTACTTCAAGCCGACCAGGAATCCGTTTGACACTTCGTGTGTTCCCGGTGGCTCATCAGGTGGCTCTGCGGCGGCAGTAGCTTCTATGGAGGCTGTAATGGCTCTTGGTTCAGATACCGGTGGCTCGATTCGTCAGCCTTCTTCGCTTTGCGGAGTAGTTGGTCTTAAGCCTACATACGGCTCTGTTTCGAGATACGGTTTGGTGGCTTTTGCGTCATCCTTGGATCAGATAGGACCAATTGCAAGAAGTGTCAAAGATTCGGCGATGTTGTATGATGCGATATGCGGTCATGACCCAATGGACGCAACAAGTGCAAGAAGAGATTATTCTCCCATCAGTGGAACTCTTAACGGCGACGTTCGCGGGCTTAAAACAGGCATTCCGAAAGAATATTTCGGCGAAGGAATCAAGCCGGAAGTAAAAGAGTCTGTTATGAATTCTGTCAAGGCTCTCGAAAGCATGGGAGCGGTTGTGAAGGAAGTTTCCCTTCCGTCAACGGAGTACGCACTTTCTGCATACTATATAATCGCCTGCGCTGAGGCTTCTTCTAATCTCGCAAGATTCGATGGAGTCAAGTATGGCTATCGCTGTGAGAATCCCGAGAATCTTATGGATATGTATGAGAGAACGAGGAGCGAGGGCTTCGGAAGAGAAGTCAAGAGAAGAATCATACTCGGCACCTTCGTTCTCAGCTCCGGCTACTACGACGCATACTACAAGAAGGCAAAACTCCTGCAGAAAAGGATTCGTTCTGAGTTTGATTCGGCATTTAACGATGTTGATGTGATTATTACGCCCACTTCTCCGTTTGAGGCATTCAAGTTCGGCGATAAGATGGATGACCCTCTGGCAATGTATTCTGCGGATATTTGCACGGTCACTGTCAATATAGCCGGTCTTCCTGCTGTAAGCGTTCCTTGCGGATATTCTGATACTGGACTGCCTTATGGTTTGCAGATAATCGGAAGAAGCTTTGATGAGAGAACTATTCTGAACACAGCATATGCTCATGAGCTTTCTTTCGGTGGATTTAAAGCACCGGCAATTGCGAAAGGGGAGGTAGAGCTATGATAAAAGGCTATGAAGTAGTTGTCGGCTTGGAGGTTCATGCCGAGCTCAACACCACAACCAAGATTTATTGCAGCTGCAAAAACTCTTTCGGACTTGAAGTCAATACTCAGGTTTGTCCTATCTGCCTCGGAATGCCCGGAACTCTTCCAACTCTCAACGAGAAGGTTGTAGAGTATGCTATAAAAATGGGTCACGCACTTAACTGCGGAATCAACAGAATCTGCAAGCAGGACAGAAAGAATTATTTCTATCCCGACCTTCCGAAGTCCTACCAGATTTCTCAGGCTGACATTCCGCTCTGTCATGACGGCTACCTTGACGTTATCGTCGGCAATGAGACCAAGAGAATCGGCATTGAGAGAATACACATCGAGGAGGACGCTGGAAAGCTCCTTCATTCGGACAAGTTCGATGGCTCATTGGTTGACTTCAACCGTTGCGGAGTTCCGCTTATCGAGATTGTCTCAAGACCGGATATGAGAAGCTCTGATGAGGCGAAGGCTTATCTTGAAACCATCCGCTCAATCCTCAGATATATCGACATTTCCGACTGCAAGATGCAGGAGGGTTCTATCAGATGCGACGTCAACGTCTCCGTCCATAAGCCGGGAGAGCCTCTTGGAACGAGATGCGAGATGAAGAACGTCAACAGCTTCTCCGCGGTCGTTCATGGAATTGACTACGAAGCCAATCGCCAGATTGAGGTTCTTGAAGCTGGCGGAACGATAACCCAGGAAACAAGAAGATGGGACGATGCCAAGGGCGAAAGCGTCTCCATGCGTTCAAAGGAAGACGCACAGGATTACAGATACTTCCCTGAGCCAGACCTCGGGACTATAGTAGTTTCTGAGGAGAAGGTTCAGTATCTCAAGGAAACTCTTCCGGAGCTTCCGAATGCAAGAATCATGAGGTATATGGAGAGCTGTGGACTTTCGTATAACGATGCCGCGATGATTGTCGATGTTCCCGAAAAGGCTGAGCTGTTCGATAGTACTCTCGAAGCAGGATGCAAGTCTGGCAAGCTTCTCTCGAACTGGATCTTGGGCGAGATTTCAAAGCTTATGAATGACGGCACCGACATTTCGGACACCAATCTCACCCCCGAAAAGCTTGCGAAAATTGTCAACTACATTGATTCCGGAAAGATTTCCACTGCCGCTGGCAAGAAGGTCTTTGACGCTGTCATGAGCGATAACGCTGATATTGACGACTTCATCGAGAAGAATTCTCTTTCGCAGATTTCGGATGTATCTTCTCTTGAGAAGATTGCCATGGAGGTTGTCTCTCAGAATGAGAAGTCTGTCAGCGACTACAAGAACGGCAAGACCAATGCTCTTGGTTATCTTGTCGGTCAGTGCATGAAGGCTTCCAAGGGCAAGGCAAATCCGGCTGTCATGAAGGAGCTTGTTCTGAAGCTTCTTGAAGAGTAAAATCAAAAGATAAAGCGACTGCTAAGTGCGGTCGCTTTTTTTATATGTAAGTGCAATGAGAACCATTCCGCAGATGCAAATAAAAGGGATTATATTTCCGGCACTTGTGAGCTCAATATTATCAGAGTTCAAACTAGTTTCTATACTGATGTGATCACTAACAATAAGATACCCAAGCGAGGAAAACAGAGCTGTCAGTAAAAGTTGAATAGGTCTCGTTAAGTAGAACCACCTGAAGCTAAAGCTTCCACCAGCAAGGCAGATAATCTGCATATGAACGCATAGTCCACCGAATGACAATAGTAACGTAACCAATACAAAGAATAGTAATCCATTTCCTTGAAGCGACGTTATATTTGATATTTCCAAAATTGCAGATATTTTAGCATTAACTGATGGCACGATAACTTTCAAAATGGCAATCATTGCTGAGAAGAACACTATTGCAGAGCATATTGAGATCATAGAATTAGCAGAAGAGCTAATTGATTCCATTACAGCTTCTGTAAAGCAAACAGCTTTACAGGCACTATTCGTACAGTCTGATTTCCTACATCTAAATATGTATGCGATATATAAAACCATGTTTGAAAGAAAAATTGAAACGAATGTTGTAAAGCCTAAGAGCTTTGCATGAAATAGGACTGTGCTCACTATTCCAAGTACATATGCAGGACCGGAAGCAAATGAAAAACAAATTGCTTTTTCGGCTTGTTCATGCGTGATGTTGTTTTCCTTTACAAGATCGCTGAGGATTTTTGCACCTATCGGATACCCGCATATATTTCCAAGGAGAAATGCAAGTAATATTCCATAGTCTGATGATGAAATTCTTTTAGGCTTCATATTGGTGGAACATTTTATCAGCACTCCTGACAGTACACTGTTGAGAAATAGTGAGGGCACAATTCCTGTAATGCAATTTTCTATTGCTTTCGTGATTCCATCTTTGACTTCATCGATATATATCAGCGACAGTATCAAAACTACAATTACTGATACTGTAAACACTCCCTGCAACTTATTTTTCAATATGCTTGCCTCCTTTTTCGTTCTTATAATTCTATGCTTGACTTTTTGGCAGTATAATTGAAGGGAGTGATTCTATTGAATATTAAATCCATACTGCCGTTTATAGAGGACAAGGCGAGAAAATATGCTTATTACGAATCCTATGTCACAATATCTGGCGATGATGAGGCTTTGATTGAGAACGTCACCGATGTACTCGAATGCAATGAAATCATGCTGAGAGTCAGGGCTGGCGGGAATGAGGTAGTTATCTGGGGAGAGAACCTTAAGGTTTCGGCATTTACCGACCGTTCGATCAGGCTGACGGGTAAAATCTCGTCAGCAGAAATCTCAAATGGAGGTGCAAGGATGCTATGAACCTGTTTTTTATGCGATTGATCGGGATTATTATTGTCAGAATAGATGGCTTTGACATGGGCATTGTAATAAACCGGATAAGGAGAGAATGTAAAGTACTATCACTTAACACAAAAGGTGATACTGTATATGCGATTTTACCTTTTTATTGTGAGGAGAAGCTTCAGGAAATTGTTTCTGAAAGAAGCTGTGTTTTAGAGATAATATCCCGCAAGGGAATTTACTTTCATATTTATAAGTACAGGAAACGTTATGGTTTTGCGGTTGGAATCTTAGCTTCAATTATTCTCTCATTCTATCTGTCGAATATAGTTTTCAGTATCAGAATAGTGGGAACTGACGACGAAGAGATTGTCTATGAGGTCAGAGAAATTCTTGAGGAGGAGGGCTTGAAAGCGGGTGCATTTATCCCTAATCTCAACTTTCTCAAACTTTCAGCAAGGCTATTTGCCGTTGATGACGATATTTCTTGGGTGTCGATAGGCAATAGCGGTTCTGTTGTGACTGTTAACTTAAGACTTGTAACCGAGAAAGCTGAAACAGATGAGGGCAGAATTCCATGCAACATAGTAGCCACCGAGGATGCTCAGATTATTGGTATCAATGTCCTTGTGGGTCAGCTTGAAATTCTTATTGGTGATGCTGTTGCGAAAGGCGATTTACTTGTCAGCGGATATGTTGAAAGAGGAAACGGAAGAGTATATTACTACCACTCTATTGCAAATATCACTGCTATTTTTGAGAGGACTGTCACCTTTGAACAGAGCATCTACGAGCGAAAGGTAATTGACGGCGAGACCTTCTACTCCAAAAGCCTGAGCATTTTTGATATTGATATTCCTCTTCCGAATCTCACGGTGCTTGATGGCTCATATATAACCGATACCTATACCACTAATCTCAGGCTTTTTGGAATAGAGCTACCAATTGGAATCACCACAACCGAATACACCGAGCAGATTTATAAGCTGAATATCTACAGCTTGGATGAGGCAGAGGCAATTGTTTATGACAAGCTTGAAAATTATGAGGAGAATCTCATAGGTGATTATGAGGTTATTGGTAGAGATGTTACCGTCAACAAGACCGATAGTTCTGTTACACTCACTTGTACTTATACTTTGCAGGGCGATATTGGAACGGAAAGCCCGATATTTGCGAAATAATTGGGGCGGGATATTGAAATATCCTGCTTTATCTGGTATAATAAAGATGAAAAGGGATGCGAATTAGCGTAGAAGAAAGGATGTGTTCCTATGGAGAAATCTTTAGCGGTAACGAATGTCAGTCTTATACAAGGGCTGTTTGGCAGTCAGGATGAGAATATCCGCCTGATTCAGGATGAACTCGGAGTCAATATCGTCACTCGTGGCGGCAACATAAAGATTATCGGTCTTGATAACGAAGTTGAGAAGGCTTACAAATGCGTAACTGCGCTTATCGGGATTTTGGAAAATGGCGACGAGATTTCGACTCAGCAGGTGAGATATGTCCTTTCCATGGGCGACGAGACCTCTGCCGAGGAGATAGCAAAGCTTTCAGACGGCGGAATCTGCGTCACTGCGACCGGCAAGACAATAAAGCCAAAAACCCTCGGTCAGAAAAAATATATTGATGCTATTGACTCGAATACAATCACTTTCGGCGTCGGACCTGCAGGAACAGGAAAAACCTATCTCGCTGTTTCAATGGCTGTAAGAGCATTCAAGTCTCACAGCATAAACAAGATTATTCTCACGCGCCCTGCTGTTGAGGCAGGAGAAAAGCTTGGATTCCTCCCGGGAGATTTGCAGACTAAGGTTGACCCATACTTAAGACCGCTCTATGACGCTCTCTTTGAAATGCTCGGAGCTGAGTCTTTTGCAAAGTATCAGGAAAGAGGAAATATTGAGGTTGCTCCTCTTGCATATATGAGAGGAAGAACCCTTGACGAAGCGTTTGTCATTCTGGATGAGGCACAGAACACCTCTCCCGAACAGATGAAAATGTTCCTGACCCGTCTTGGTTTCAACAGCAAGATGGTTATAACAGGAGACGTAACTCAGATAGACCTGCCTGACCCGAGAAAATCCGGGCTTATCGAGGCTGTCAAGGTTTTAAAGAACGTCCCGGACATCGGGATTATCCACTTTTCCGAGAAGGATGTAGTAAGGCATAAGCTTGTTCAGGATATAGTCAAGGCATATGAGCAGTATAACAACAGGGAAAGGATGAAGAAAACCCGTGAGAAGACTTAGAGTTGCATTCAACAACGAGCAGAAGTATATACCAATCACAAAGGAATTCAGAAAGCTATTGCGCTCTTGCTGTAAATGCTCTCTTTACTGTGCACAGTTCGATGAAAACTGCGAAATCAGTATTTCCTTCGTCACGAATGACGTCATAAAAGAACTGAATGCTCAGTACCGCAATATTGATGCGCCCACAGATGTATTGTCATTCCCACTTGCCGATAACTGCGAGTTCGACCTGAATCCCGACAGCGATTGCTATATGCTCGGCGATATAATTATTTCCACGGAAAAGGCGGCGGAACAGGCTGTAGACAACAACCATTCTACCGAGAGGGAAATAGCTTTTTTGGTTGTCCATTCGATGCTCCACTTGCTAGGATATGATCATCCGGACGAGGACGGACCCGAAACCAAGGAAATGCGCTTGAAAGAGAAGGAAATCATGCGTTCACTCGGATATGAAAGCGGAGAAATACTCAAGCATCCTGTTCACTCAAAGGACGATGCAATAGCTATGGAGGAAGAAAATAAGTGACAGAAAATTCATTTGTAACGATAGTCGGGAGACCGAATGCAGGGAAGTCGTCCCTTATAAACGCTCTTGTCGGCGAAAAGATTGCGGCAGTAAGCTCAAAGCCGCAGACAACGAGAACCAAGATTACCGGAGTTCTCACAAGAGGGGATATTCAATATGTCTTCATGGACACGCCTGGAATGCACCGCTCAAGGGACAAGCTTTCTGAATATATGCTTAAGGCTATCGACAACTCGGTCAGCTCGGTGGATTGCGCCCTGCTGGTTGTTGATTGCATGAAGAAGGCAGGAGAAGCGGAGAAAACCCTTCTCGCGTCGCTTCATGCGTCCAAAACGCCGGTTATTTTGGTCATCAATAAAGTCGATTTGTTCGAGGACAAGGAGGCTTTGATACCTGTTATCGCTGAGTATGCGGCACTTTATGACTTTGATTCTGTAATACCAATCAGTGCGATAAATTCAGACGGTCTTGACATCATTCTTGATGCCATTTCCAAGTTCACAGAAAAAGGTCCGCACTATTTTCCGGATGACAAGTTCACCGACCAGCCGGAACGAGTCATAATCTCTGAGATGATCAGAGAAAAGCTTCTGGAAGCTCTTTCAGACGAAGTTCCTCATGGAATAGCTGTAAGCATTGATAGTTTGCAGGAGAGAGATACCCGCTCTGGTGAGAGCATCATGGATGTAAGTGCTACGATATATTGCGAGAAAGAGTCTCACAAGGGGATTATAATCGGTAAAAACGGAGAAATGCTAAAGAAAGTCGGACAGCTTGCAAGGGAGGATATTGAGAGGTTCTTCATGATAAAGACCAATCTCAAGCTCTGGGTCAAGGTGAAAGAAAACTGGCGCAACAGAGACGCTCTGATTAAAAACTTCGGTCTCGGCGACTGATTTTACCATTCATAATTCCTGCCTGTCTGCTAAACCTAAGACAAGCGGCAGGTGATGTTATGGACAAGCTTTGGCAGGTATTTTATTCAAGCGGCAAGATTGCCGACTACTTAGTATACAAATACAAATTGATGCAAGGCGGAAATAAAAATGCTGACAGTGAAGGGTCTTGTAATAAGAGAGCGACAGTACGGCGATAACGACAAGTTTTTGAGTATACTTACCGACTCAAACGGTTTACTCGACGTATATGCCAGGGGTGTTAAGAAGCAGAATGCCAAGAACGCCTCTGTTTCGCAGACCTTTTGTTATGCGAATTTCTGCTTTTCTGAGGGTAAAGACGGCGGATATATCCTGAATTCTGCGGAACCTATAAGGCTGTTTTATGACATTCGGCTGGATGTTTCGCGGTTTTCTCTTGCAAGCTATTTTTGCGAGATGATTCTCTATACCTGCGTCAGCGAACAGCCGAGCGGGGAAGTGTTGAGACTGATGTTGAATGCTTTGCATTTTCTATCACAGGGTGAAAAGAGCGAGACGCTTATCAAGTCTGTCTTTGAACTGAGGCTTCTTTGTGAGCTTGGACTTACTCCGAATCTCATCGGTTGCTGTAAATGCTACAAGTATTCGGACGTCCAGATGCAGTTTGATTTGAGCGAGGGAAAGCTCTACTGCGAAAACTGCTGTGGCAAGCGAGACCTGAGCGTGTGCGAGATTGTCGACATGACAACGCTTCACGCGATAAGGCACATAGCACTTTCTGAGCAGGAAAAGATTTTCAGCTTCAGGATTCCGGATGACTACCTGCCGGTTCTTTCAAACATAACCGAGAGATACACTGAGCTTCAGCTTGGACATAGCTTTCAGACGCTTGAATTTTACAAATCACTTCAAAATATCAAAATGGGTGAGAATTAATGAGAGAAGAATACAAAACACTTGAATTACATAAAATTCTTGAAATGCTGTCGGAGGAGTGCTCAAACGA
Organism: Oscillospiraceae bacterium; assembly: GCA_021202155.1. Classification (GTDB taxonomy): domain Bacteria; phylum Bacillota; class Clostridia; order Oscillospirales; family Ruminococcaceae; genus Faeciplasma. The sequence continues at coordinate 59,798 of JAJQDP010000006.1, forward strand.
AGCATCCAAGAATATGGCACTTGAAATTGAGCCGTCGGCAGACTTAGAGACTGTTCGCACCGAGGTCAACAAGACCTTTGATGCCTTCACCGCTTCGACAAGGTTTGGAAGCCCGACATTTATGCGCTTTCCCGACGTTTCTGTAATCGCAAAAAGGGCGCAGAGCGGTGCTACGCTTTCTTTGCGAGAACTACTTGACATATCGAGAATGCTGTCACAGACAGAGATTCTTTTGTCCTGGAGACAGCAGTTTTCCGATGAGGAATTCAGCCTTGATTATCTCTTTGAGTGCCTTTTTTCTAACAGAGAGCTGAATCACAAGATAACGAACGCTGTAGTAAGCGAAGAGGAGATAGCCGACAGTGCAAGCCCGGAGCTCGCTTCGATAAGAAGGAAAATTATCTCTGCCGGCTCAAAGATCCGCGATACTCTTGATAAGATGATTCGCTCTGCAGATACTCAGACTTATTTGCAGGACACCCTTATCACTATGCGTGACGGCAGATACGTCCTGCCCGTTAAATCCGAGGCTAAGAACAGCGTTCCCGGACTCGTTCACGATACATCAGCGAGTGGTCAGACCTACTTCATCGAACCGATGGCTGTTGTTGAGGCAAACAACGAGATAAGAATACTCAAAGGCAAGGAGCAGGACGAGATCCACAGAATTATCGCAGACCTTTCGAGCGACTGCGCGGCGTTTGCAGAACAGCTTATTTCTGACTATAATGCCGCTGTAATGCTTGACTTGTACTTTGCAAAATCGAACCTGGGCGCGAAGATGTCAGCTTCTATGCCAGTAATATCCGATGATGGCGAGATTGTACTTAAAAAAGCCCGTCATCCGCTTATAGATAAAGACAGGGTAGTGCCGATTGATTTTTCCATCGGTATCGGCTACGATGCTCTCATAATCACTGGTCCAAATACCGGCGGCAAGACAGTTATACTCAAGACAGTCGGGTTGCTTACGCTTATGACCATGTGCGGGCTTCTGATTCCTGTTTCTGATGGAAGCAAAATCACCGTTTTCAGTGATGTTTTGGTTGACATTGGTGATAAGCAGTCCATAGAGGAGAGCCTTTCAACCTTCTCGTCACACATGACCGATATTGTGGATATTCTTAATCGTGTCAGCTACAGCTCTTTGGTTCTTATAGATGAGCTTGGCTCCGGAACTGACCCGGTCGAGGGTGCGGCTTTGGCAGTTGCTATTATTGAGAGAATCAAGATGACTGGGGCGAAGCTCGTCACTACTACTCACTATCAGGAGCTTAAGATGTATGCCCTTGAGACTGAGGGCGTCGAGAACGCTTCCTGCGAATTTGACATCAAGACCCTACAGCCGACCTACAGGCTTATAATCGGTTCTCCCGGCAAATCCAATGCATTTGCTATCTCGAAACGGCTTGGTATCGATGATGGAATTATCTCCCGTGCAGAAGGGCTCATGTCTGCTGAGGCTCAGAAATTTGAGGACACTATCGAACGACTTGAAGCCGCCAGGCAGGAGTATGAGGAGAAGACAGTACTTGCCGAAAAGTATGAAGGGGAAGTGCGCGTACTTCGCGATCAGCTCAAGAGTGAGCACGAGAAGTATCAGTCTGAAAAGGACAAAGAGCTCAACAAGGTAAAAAAAGAGGCGAGGGAACTCATCGAACGTGTAAATATGCAGTCGCGTAGGCTTATGAATGAGCTTGAGGAGCTTAAGAAGTCTCGCGACAAGGAAGATTTCTCCGCAAGGGTTCAGCAGGAGAGGCAGAAGTACAAGTCTGAAATCGACAGTATGTATAATGAAGCTTCAAAGCTTGGCGAGCTGTCTGATGAGGACTACGTTCCACCGAGACCATTCAAAAAAGGCGATGACGTTATTATCCGTGACGGAAACAAGACCGGAATTCTTATTTCGCTTCCGGATGCTTCCGGCAATTGCGTTGTACAGATGGGAATCATGAAGACAAAGGTTCACGTCTCGCTTTTGCGTCTTGCCAACAAAGAAGTTACTTTCAATAATAAATCGATAAAAAAGAAGCAACAGGGAACTGTAAGCAATTCAACAGAGAGCCGAGCAACGAGAAAGGCTGAGACCGAGCTTGACATTCGCGGCTACACTGTCGATGAGGGACTATACGAGCTTGATTCGTTTATCGATAAGGCTATAATGAGCGGCAACAAAACCGTTATGGTAATCCACGGCAAAGGTACCGGAGCTTTAAAGACCGCAGTCAGAAATCACTTGAGGAAGCATCCTTCAGTGGAGTCTATGAGGAAAGGTGTTTATGGCGAAGGCGAAGACGGAGTCACGGTTGTGGAGCTGAAATAGTTGTCAGTGGTCAGTGATTGTGGATAGTTCTGAAATCCATAGCTTTGGTGTTTCCATAGTGAATGGGTGGCTTTATTTCGGGGGAGGTGCTGGTTGGATGCCTGACTTTGGAAAGCCATTCTGAAGAAGAGCTTTAAAGAGAAGTACGGAAATAAATATATATCGATGTGCGCTAAATCAAAATTTAGCGCACATCGGGGAAGAGAAATCTGCGATTTTGGGACGTTTCTGCGCCTGAGTCGTTTTGTAAAGTGTGGTGTTTATAATGCGTGAAGAATATAGAAAAGATTGCCCGGCATATCTTGCCGGCTATCTTACATATGCCGGCTCTGTTGTTGGTCGCACTGACCGGACTGTCGAAGCTTACTATGTTGACATCCGTACATTTTTAAGATATTTGGCTGCCATTAAACATGCTGATGTCAATCTCGAAGAAACTCCTTTTGAGAAGATTCCTATTAAGAATGTACCTTTTTCCTATGTCAAGGAGTTCACTCTTATGGATGCCTATGAGTACATGAATTACCTTATTAATGAGCGCAACAACTCCAATAAAACCCGTGCCAGGAAGACTTCATCCTTGCGGAGGTTCTACGACTTTTTAGCGTCCTACAGGTCTCCTGAACCGTACAGGTTGGATTCAAATCCTCTTGATAAATTGGAGCGTCCGAAACCTGAAAAAACGCTTCCCAAATACCTTGAGCTTGACCAGAGCAAGGAGCTCTTAGATGACGTTAAAAGCGAGAACTACCTCAGGGATTACTGCATTCTCACGATATTTTTGAACTGTGGATTGCGTCTCAGTGAGCTTGCCGGACTGGACATCGGCGACTACAGCGAAAGCGCAAGAACCTTGAGGGTTTTCGGCAAAGGTCAGAAAGAGCGGATTGTGTATCTCAACGATGCCTGCATATCAGCTCTGAATGCCTATATCAAAGTCAGACCTAAGTCCATAGTAGACCCGGACGCAATCTTTTTGTCATCATATCACGACCACCGCCGTCTGTCTAAGCGCAGAATTCAGCGTATCGTCGAGGATCAGCTTAACAACGCCGGTCTTGGAAACCTTGGGATTTCTCCGCACAAGCTTCGACACACTGCGGCAACGCTTATGTATGAATACGGCGATGTCGACCCAATAGTTCTAAAGGACGTTTTAGGACATGTCAGCGTTTCCACAACCGAAATCTATACTCACTTATCAAATAAGGACAGAAAAAACGCTGTTGAGAGCTCTCCTCTTGCGGATATGAAGGCAAATGGTAATAAAAGCGAGACTCACGATAGCGGTAGTGATGATACGGACAAATCCCCTGCCGATAATTAATTATCTTCAAATAATAATGTGTGATAGCACAAAAAAATCCCCAAGTACAAACTTGAGGATTTTTGTTTGGTGAATTTAAAGCGGGATCAGTTCTGCTTCTTTTTTCCTGCGGATTTTACGCCTACTGCAGTGCCTAAAGTAAGAGCGGTAATCGCACCGACAACACTCATGACATAAGGCATGCAACAGCCGCCGCAACCGCGTCTCATCATCGGTCTTCTTCTTGGCGGGGGCATCATGCCACCTCTCGGTCCCATGCCGCCTCTTGGTCCGCCTCCGAAGCCACCGCCTGGTCCACCTGGTCCACGACCGCCTCCGGGTCCACCTGGTCCTGGCATTCCGATCACTCCTTTCTTACATAGTCCTTGAAATAATCAAGTCCGGCAAACTGCCTTGATATTATTATACCTTAAACCCAGACAAAAATCAAGTATTGTAATGTGAAAGAAGTGAGGTAATTTGCTGTAATTTTGCACAGATTTCTGATTTTGAGTATCTCCTTATATCATAGTGCCATTCAACGATTTCTTACCCTGCTAATCAGCTTCTCACAAATGGCGTTTACCTTGTCAAAATCCATGGTCTTGATGTAATAACTCTCAAGCTCGTCGTGAATTTCCTTGGCGGTTTTAAGTGCCGTGATCATTTCGTTTGTCAATTCCTTTACGATTTCCTGATCGAACATCAGTCTCTTATGCTTATCTCTCAAAACGTCCTTGTCATAGAAACGCATGGAGTTTATCTTAGTTGAGCCAATCAGTTCGCCAAAAGTTCCAGAGACGAAAGCTGTTTTGATTTCAGGGATTATCATATGCTGATATGTGCTCCCTGACAGGAATACATTATTGCTTATCAGGACATCATAGCCGTTATCACATGCGCATTGCGCCAGCTTTTTCAGAAACCTGTCAGTCACCGCGAAGCAATCATCCTCAATCCTATACACGTTAAGTCCTTCAAACAGTTCAGAGAAAGTCAATACTCCTTCAGGAGTAAATGACGTTATCTGCCTGAACTTGGCTTTTCCACTTTCATCATCGCATTCCTTTTTCTTCATGAAAAGCCTTGAAGAGAGACGTTCGATATAAGCATCTGTTTTTGAACTATCCAAGGCAGAATCGCCGATGGACATAATGTCCTCGTTCACAGATATAATCGCACTGAGATATTTTTTAGCGAGCGCGTGATACTTCTGATTTCTGTTTGTAGCGTCTATAATATTGAGTTTATTTGCGGTCAGAGATTCTAAATTCCAACACTCACCAAGGTCGACCAAAACTTCTCTTGCACCCGGATATGTCGGCTCGATTACGTGAGGAGCAGTTCCGTCTGCGATGATAACCTTCAGCTTATCAAACAAAACCGCATCAAGAGAATTCGGGTCAGATGAGCAGTAATAGATTTCAGGCTCATCCAAGTCTGAAACCTGAGATGCGATCTTTTTCATCATTGAGGATTTTCCCGTTCCGGGTCCGCCTTTGATGATGTAAGTAGTAAACTTTCCCGACTCGATGTCATCTCTTAAATGAGTGACAAAGCCGTTGGGCGTTGAATAGCCCATGAAGTACGTCTTTTTGAAATCGTTATCAGTATTAGCAGTAGCCATAAAGCTGTTACCTCCATTTGCTTTTTACTTTTAGCATAGTATGGAGGAAAGCTTATTCGGGTTACTGCCTGAAATCGATTCAGACGGACGCTGAAAGAATCTGGGTGTTTCCCTTCAGAGTAAATTCAATCCCACAAGGAATAAATACGCTATCTCCTTTTTCAAGGTCATAGCTCCCCTGGTCTGATTCAAGTTCAACATTGCCATCTATCACGACGAGCGAGACAAAGCTTTCGGTGTTTTTGATTTTACAGCTACCGTCAAGGTCAATCAAATTAGCATCAAAGTATTTGCACTTTGCGAGGTGACGGACAGTTGAATCTTCGCAAACGGTAACTTCTCCAACGTTTCCATAAGGGTCAGATGGAGGATTCGTATTTGAAACGGCGATAGCTTTCTCAACATGGAGCTGTCTCGGTTTGCCATCAGCTCCGAGTCTTCCATAGTCAGATACACGATAGGTAACATTTGAATTCTGCTGAATCTCAGCTATAAGTATTCCCTTCCCTATTGCATGGACTGTTCCAGAAGGAATGAAGAATATGTCTCCCTTATGGACATCGACATAGTTCAGCACTTCATCAAGTGTATTCGACTCGATTCTTTCACGGAATTCGTCGCTGCCGATGCTGTGCTTGAAGCCATAGACAAGCTGTGCGCCATCATCGCAGTCGATAACGTACCACATTTCTGTCTTGCCATTGTCGCCCTCGTTAGCTCTTGCGTATTCATCACTCGGGTGAACCTGAATAGAAAGCCTGTCCTTGGCATCGATGAGCTTGACGAGAATCGGGAATCTGTCGAAATCCTTGCAGGCTACACCCAAGGCGTCAGCTCCCAAAACCTCCAATGCTTCTTCAAGAGTTTTCCCTTTGAGACAACCGTTAGAGACAACGCTCGGTCCGTCCTTATGGCAGGACACAACCCAGGCTTCAGCGACCTTGGAAAGGTCGCTCTCAAAGCCAAAATCTGTTTTAAGTCTGTTTCCTCCCCAGATGTAGTCTTTGAGGGGGGCTTTCAGTATAAGCGGATAGAAATTGGAATCTGTCACGAAAAACACTCCTTTTGATTATATCTTCTCAGCCTTTTCTGAGGTGATTTCTTTTCTTAAGATTGAGCCGGCAGGTACTTCCCTGTCAAATGGAATCGAAAGCTTCATGGTAGCCTTGTTGGCGTTCTGAACACGTTCTCCGAGCTCATCATAAATTTCGTTAGCTGTGAACTTAATCGGCTCACTGTCAGGAATAAGGAGCTCAAGCTGGTCGCCTTCAAAGAATCTGTTCCTCTGGGAGCACTTGAGCATTCCGTTATCATAGCCTTCAACTACAGCAACGACATCGCAGATTCTCTCATAGCCACTTGTGGGATAGTATTGACAGTCGTTCGGATGACCGAAATAGAAGCCGGTGCAGTACTTGCGGTGTGAGACCTTGAAGACTTCTTCTTTGATCCAATCGGGAAGCTCATAGTTGTCAGGATTCTCAAGTAGAATCTCTTTGGCTTTTATATAGGCGTTGGTGACGACAGAAACGTAGTAAGCCGACTTTGCTCTGCCTTCGATTTTGAAACTTGTGACGCCTGCTTTTGCAAGCTTGTCAAGATGCTCGATCATGCAGAGGTCTTTTGCGTTTAAAATGTAGCTTCCTTTCTCGTCCTCGGATATAGAGTAATACTCATTCGGTCGGGTTTCCTCGACGAGGCTGTAGCTCCATCGGCATGGCTGAGCGCACTCGCCTCTGTTTGCATTTCTGCCGGTCAGGTACTGCGACAGAAGGCATCTTCCCGAGAAAGAGACGCACATTGCGCCATGGACAAAGCACTCGATCTCTAAGTCCTTTGGAGTCTTAACCCTTATTTCGGCAATTTCTTCAAGTGAAAGCTCCCTTGCCAAAACAACTCTTTTAGCTCCCATTTCGTAGAATGTCCGGGCAGTGAGGTAATTAACAATGCCGGCTTGCGTCGAGACGTGGAGAGCCAAATCCGGTACCACTTTTTTTATGAGTGCAAACGAGCCGATGTCGCTGACTATTGCGGCATCGATTCCACAGGCATAGGCGTCCCAGATGTAGCCCTCAAGCTGGTCTGCTTCCGAGTTGTTCGGGAGAGTATTTACAGTCAGATAGACCTTTTTGCCAAGAGCGTGTGTCTTGTCACATGCTTTTTTTAACTGCTCCAAGGTGAAGTTAGCGGGCGCACCACGCATACCATAGCTCTTTCCGGCAAGATATACAGCATCTGCTCCGAAGAGCAGTGCCGCGTCGAGCCGCTCTTTATCTCCTGCAGGAGAAAGAATTTCAAGTTCAGACAAATTATCCACCTCACATAATTCCTAAGAGCTCGCAGTTTGCAACATGCTCTTCATATGTCGTAGCAAAGTACGCAACACCTGTCTCCGGGTCAGTGCAGAAGTAGTAATAACCGGTTTCATCTGCATAGAGGACAGCGTTTATTGCGTCTTCACCTGGATTGCAAATCGCTCCTACAGGAAGTCCCAGGCAGGTGTATGTGTCGTAAGCGTCGCACATGCTCTGAGATGAGACGGTCATTACCTGAGTTATGATGTTATCGATATATGCTGTGGTAGCATCAGATTGAAGTCTTGGATACTGTTCAGGATTGTTGAGCCTGTTTATGAAGACAGATGCCACAGATGCCATGTCGTCAGTACTACCCGCTTCTTTTTGAACAATTGAAGCGAGTATTATGACCTCTTCGAGTGAATAGCCTATTTCGTCGGCGCGGGCAATAACCTCTGAAGATAAGATTTCGTTTGTTCTTTCTCTTATCTTCTTGGCGACGTTATAAGCGGTGTCTCCGACGTAGAATTCATAGGTGTCCGGGAACAGGAAGCCCTCATATTTGTAGAGCTTCAGGCTTTCAGAAGATACGTACTGCTCATAGTCATAGCCGAACACTGTCGAATTGAAGGTGTAGATAAATTCATCCGCATCACACACGCCGTTGTTATCAAGAAGCTGTGCGGCTTCATAGAGAGTAATGCCCTCAATAAACGTAATGGTTACCGTTTCCTTTGACTCGCGCGCCTCCATGAGGTCGTTAATAATGTCGGCATAGCTCATGTTATAGGCAACATCGAGATCGCCGGGATACATATTGCCGTCTGCTCCCATAATCCTGGCAAAAGCAACGAATACCTCTTTGTACTGGATAATACCCTCGTCATAAAGCTGGTCAGCGATGTCCCATGTCGAAGAGCCCTCTTCAATATAGATAGTAAACTCGTTGTCGTTGTCTTCAATTCCCAATACATCCCTTATAACGACTATTATGAAAAGGGAAATCAGAATTGACGCACACAAAACAAACGTAGCCAAAACTATGCCGCCATAGGCAGTATAGTTTCTTTTTCTGCGCTTTTTCTTCTTTTTCTTGCGAGGCTTCTCCAAGTTTATATCAGATGCCGCCTCTTCATCTTCCTCATCAGGAATCATAGCAGTATGACTGTGCTGAGATTGGAACGTTCCGAAGTTGAATACATTCGTCTGACCGGAAATGTCGTCAGTGTCAATTTCATCGTCAATGTGAACTGCTGTGCTTATCACCGAGGTTTTCGACGAGTCAGCACTCACTTCTTTTTCCTGAGAAGCCTGCTCCTGGGCGGTATTCTGCGCCTGCGTCGAGCGGGATTCATTCAATATAGAGGAAAGAAGCTCGTCTATATTATCATAGTTATTTTTATCGCTCATATTTCACCTTTATGTCGAAAGCTATAAGTTAAACCTGAATATCGATTTTACGTTGTCTTACGTTGAGGGAATCCATCAGCTTGTCAGCCTTTTCCTTGGAAATAAGCTTGGAGACTATGGCATATGAGAACTCAAGTGCCGCGCCCATTCCACAGGCAGTGATGATATTTCCGTCAACAGCAACTGCAGTGTCCAGAACCTCAGCACCGATAAGCTCTTTCTCAAAGCCGGTGTAGCAAACAGCCTTCTTGCCTTTTAACAGTCCCATGTGCCCTAAAATTGAAGGAGCGGCACAGATAGCGGCAATGGGAAGCTTTTTTGTCATACAAATATCTATCGCCTGCTTGACGAGTACGCTCTTTTCAAGGTTATCTGTTCCGGTTTTTCCACCTGGAAGAATAATCATTTCAATGTCGTCAGCCAGATAATAGTCAATATCTGCGATGTCAGCCTTTACTGTGACGGCATGTGAGCCGTGAATCTGGGTCTTTCCGCCGATTCCAATAGTTTTTACTTCCTTTTTACATCTTCTGAGGCAATCAATAGGAGTAAGAGCCTCTACCTCTTCAAATCCGTCTGCAAGAAAACAAAGTATCATGAGTTATTCACCTTTCGTAGCATTAATCAGTTGTTCTTCGGCGTCCTTAAGCACTGTTTCTGTAATATTGTCGCCGCCCAATATTCGTGCAATTTCGTATTTACGCTGGTCAAAATCAAGATGAGTCACATCAGTGACTGTTCTCTCTCCCGACTCGTGCTTTTCTATCAGCATATGATCATCAGCCATAATTGCAATCTGAGCCAAGTGTGTTACACATATTACCTGATGCTTAACTGATATTTCCCTTAGCTTGATTCCTATCTTCTGAGCCGCTCTTCCGCTTACACCAGAGTCAATTTCATCGAATATAAGCGTTGGTATCGAATCTCTGTCCGCAAGAACTGTCTTTAGTGCAAGCATGATTCTTGAAAGCTCACCGCCAGATGCAATCTTTGCAAGAGGCTTAGGAGATTCGCCTTTATTGGCTGAAATCAGGAATTCGATCGAATCCATTCCGCTGAGCGTAAGCTTGCCCTTTGACTTCCTGACTTCAAGCCTGACATTCGGCATATTGAGGAAGGACAGTTCATCCGCAACCTGCCTGGAGAACCTCTCGGAGGCTTCCTCGCGATGCTTTGAGAGGGCTTCTGCCTTTTTGGTGACCTCAATCAGGAGCTGTGACTTCTTCTCTTCAAGCTCGGCTATTTTATCGTCAAATGAGGCAAGCCCCTGCGATTCCTGCAAGGCGTCTTCATAAACCTTTATGACTTCATCCAGAGATGTGCCATATCTGCGCTTTATTCGCTTCAAATCGTTTCTTCTTTGGGTGAGGGTTGCAAACTCGTTGTCGTCAATTTCGAGGCTGTCGCGAAGTTTTGAAAGCTCCGAAGCGATGTCTTCAAGCTCAATCCCGATGGCTGAAAGCCGTTCGTTCAGAGGCTTCAGAACCGGGAGAAGATCTTCATTTGGTTCAAGCTCGCTGTAGGCTTGTGAAATCAGGTCTCCGGCACTCTCTTCTGATTCTGTTTCAGAAAGGCATGAGGTCGCCGCTGTGAGAGCATTCTTAAGCGATACGGCATTTTCAAGAAGCCTGAACCGTTCCTCGATTCTTTCATCCTCGCCGACGGTGATTTCAAGAGAGCCTATATCCTCGATAATTTCGGCAAGATACTCTTCCCGCCTTGCATTCTGATTCTTTTCAGCTTTGAGCTTGTTAAGTTCCCTTGCGGTAGTCTGCAAATCTCTGAACAACTTCTGGTAGCTTTCGAGAAGCTCATCAGAGCGGGCATAGCTGTCAAGAATTCCTAAGTGCTTGGTCTGGTCCAAGAGAGTCTGACTGTCATGCTGACCGTGAATGTTGACGAGCAGGTCGCCTATTTCGTGAAGAGCAGAAATTGTGACCGGACGTGAGTTTATTCTTGCGGTACTCCTGCCATCGGAGTTGATTTCCCTTGAAATAATCAGTTCGTTTTCACAGCTGAGCCCGAGTTCACTTAGCTTATCCGAAACAGCTTTAGGGCAGTCAGTGAAGACTGCACTCACATAAGCTTTATCTGTTCCTTCTCTTATTATGTCCTTATAAACGCGTTGACCTAATATCGCGTTGATTCCGCCGATGAGGATTGATTTTCCTGCTCCGGTTTCGCCGGTGAATACGTTGAAATGCTCTCCGAAACGAATCGTTGCATTTTCGATTACCGCTAAATTCTCAATATGAAGTTCAAAAAGCATCGATTATCGCCTCCAGGAGTGTATTTTACGTATCAGACCAGGTCGCTGAGCTCGTCCATCAAGGCTACAGCATCGCTTTCTTCCCTCATCAAAACGAATATAGTGTCATCTCCCGCAAGGGTTCCGACAACGCCGTTATATGCCGCCGCATCAAGCTTGGAGCAGACGGCATTCGCCATCCCTGCATAGCACTTGATGACCACAATATTTTTCGCCCTGTCAATCGACACTACCGAATCAGAATATAGTGACTTGAAGGACAGTCTCGCGCTTGTTTCCTGAGGTTTCGGCGGAATTGTATATTTGTAGTTGCCATTTGGGGTCATGGTTTTCAGGAGTGCCAATTGCTTTATGTCCCTTGAAACGGTCGCTTGAGTTACGTTGAAGCCTCTGTCAAGGAGCAAAGCCTGAAGTGTTTCCTGAGTGTCAACCTCATAGGTGGAAACTATGTCAAGGATAGCTTTCTTTCTGTCATTTTTCACTTGTCTTGAGCCTCCTCGTCGACTTCCTTTGCGTTGTTCATGAGCTTGGTAGAGATGGATTTGAAGTAGTTATCGCCGTGGATGTCGATAACGGAAAGACTTAGGTTGGATCTCCTGATATAGATGCTGTCGTCAGATGTAATCGAAATCGCTTTTCCGCCGTCTGCGCGAAGAGTAATCTTCCCTGTCGCCTTGGTTCTGACTTCAATAATCTTGTTCGGGTCGAATATCATAGCCCTTGCAGAGAGCGAATGAGGGCATATATGGGTGAATTCAATGCAGTCCATAGACGGTTCGATAAGCGGTCCACCCGCTGAAAGAGCGTATGCTGACGCACCGGTAGGGGTCGAGAAGATAATGCCATCTGCTCTCAGATGAGAAACTACAATTCCATCGGCAAGGACGGTGAAATCGTTAAGGCTTTCCTTGAAGTCATGGGTTATAACGACGTCATTAAGAACGGTTTTGATGGTAGCTTCGCCTCTTTTTTCTGATTTGACCATCACATCAAGCATCATTCTGTGCTCGGTTTCGTAGTGCCCTGAGCAGAGATTTTTAAGGCAGTCGAGCTCGCTTCTCTCCAAAGACGCCATAAACCCAAGTCTCCCGCAGTTGATCCCGAGGAGCTTTTTCTTATGCTTTGCCGCTGTAGAGGCTATCTTAAGGATAGTTCCATCGCCGCCGATGGTTATGACAATATCACACTGCGAGACCGCTCTGTTGATTGTTGACTCCTCTTCACACTTGCCGCCGAATACACGGTTTGTATCGGGAGTCATAAGAACTGTAACACCCAAAGACTTAAGAATCTCTATAACCTCGGCTGTACATTCTTTGGAATGAAGCTTTTCAAGATTTGGATATATGAATATTGTCATTTTTACCCTGACCGTCCTTTGATTTATTATGAGAATGCTTTCCTGACGATTTCGGAGAAATCCGGGATGGGATTCTTCTCTGAATCTCTTGTGCAGTATGCAAGATACTCTATATTTCCGTCTCCGCCTTTTATCGGAGATGGTATTATTCCGGCGACGCCAAAGCTATTTGAGAGAAGATAGCCGTAAATGTCCTCTAAAACCCTTATGTGAACGGATTTGTCTTTGACTATGCCGCCCTTGCCGATAGAATCTTTCCCTGCCTCAAACTGAGGCTTTATGAGAAATGCCGCTTTTCCGTTTTCTTTCAGAATTTTTACGGCGGCAGAGATTGCAAACTTCACCGATATGAACGATAAATCAGCGGTGACAAAATCTACAGCTTCACCGGTTGTATCGATGCTGACATCCTTGACGTTTACGCCTTCGATGTTTACAACCCTGCTATCCTGCAGAAGCTTCTCCGCAAGCTGTCCATGACCGACATCTATCGCATAGACTTTTTCAGCACCATTTTGTAGCATACAGTCTGTAAATCCGCCGGTAGAAGCTCCAAGGTCAGCACACGAAAGACAGAAGAGTTTGATTCCGAAAGCATCTATTGCCGCCTCAAGCTTTAATCCTCCACGACCGACATACTTAAGCTGAGTGCCAAGGAAATCAACGGTATCACTGTCAGAGACGTCAAGAGCAGGCTTACAGCACACTTTCCCATTCACTAATATCTCGCCGCTCTTGATCGCCTCTTTGGCACGTTCCCGGCTTGAGAAGTAGCCGTTAAAGGTGAGGTAGTAATCAAGCCTTGGCATCATTATGCCCTTCCAGAACCGTAAGCTCTATCTGATGCTCAGATAGTCCGTAAAGTTCTAACGCTTCACACACCTTCATGTGAGGAACAAAGCCGTTTATTGCGTGAGCTTCAAGGTAAGGACATTCAGATTTCAGCTTCTGTCCTATTGAGCCCTCATATTCACACTCTTCAAAGATGTATGCCCTGTCATATCCGAATATAGTACTTATAAGTTCATCTGTAAAAGGAAACACCTTGACAAGCTTCATGAAGTCGCAACCGAGGATTTCAGCGGCTTTTTCTGCTTCGCCCGCTTCCCTTCCGTAGGAAATAATGAGGGTATCACTGCCTCTGCATGTGAGCAAGTATTCACTGTCGCAGACGGTGGCTGTTGCTTCTCCCGACTTGGGGTACCTGACTACGGCAATGCCGGTGTCGTTGAATATGGCTTTTTCAAGACAGCTTTCAAGCTCTTTGTAGTTTGACGGCGAGTATATTGTAACGTTCGGGATAGTCGTCAGAAAAGGAATGTCAAAGGTTCCCTGATGAGTTCTGCCATCCGAACCGACGATTCCTGCGTGGTCAACGCCTATAACTATGTGGGCATTTCCTATCGCGGCATCGTGGATAAGCTGGTCATAGCTTCTCTGGAGGAAGGATGAGTAAACCGCGAATACCGGTATCATTCCCATCTCTGCAAGCCCTGCCGCAAAGGTCACAGCATGACCCTCGGCGATTCCGACATCGAAGTATCTTTCGGGGTGCTTCTTCTTGAAGTATTGAAGCCCTGTTCCGTATTTCATAGAAGCAGTGATAGCACAAACTCGTTCATCTTTATCTGCGATACTGGCGAGAGCGTGTCCGAAAGCATCGGTAAAATCGTATTTGTGTTCCGGCAATTGCCCTGTTTTGACATCGAAGCCGGCTACACCGTGGTAGTTTCCCGGATTCTTCTCGGCAGGCTTGTAGCCCTTGCCTTTCTGGGTGTTTACCTGGACCAACACCGGACCTCCCAAAGACTGTGCATAGGAAAGAGCGTCTTCGAGGTCACTTAAGTCGTGTCCGTCAACGGGTCCTACAAACTGGAAACCTAAGTCTTCAAAGAGAGTACTGTGGAGCATTTTTTCTCTGACAACGTCCTTTGAGTCGCTGAGAAAGCTTGAAACAGGCTTGCCGATAAGCGGAACAGCGGAGATTATACCTCTTGTTGTGTTCTTCAATGTGCGATATGATTTCTTGATTCTGAGTTTTGAGAGATATTCCGCCAAGCCTCCGATGTTTTTGGAGATGGACATTTCGTTGTAGTTCAGAATTACGATGATGTTTGCATCGCTTCTTCCAGCGTTGTTAAGCCCCTCATATGAGAGTCCGCCGGTCATTGCACCGTCTCCGATGACAGCGATTGCGTGGTGATTGTCCCCTTTCAGCTTCATTGCTTGGGCAATTCCGAGTGCCGATGAAATCGAAGTGGAGCTGTGCCCGCTTATCACCGGGTCGTGAACAGATTCGTCGGGAGAAGAAAATCCTGATAGTCCATCCTTCTGTCGGATAGTGTCGAATTCATCAAGCCTTCCTGTCAAAAGCTTGTGGGTATAACACTGATGCCCGACATCAAAAACTATTTTATCCTTCGGGGATTCAAAAACTTTATGTATTGCTACAGTAAGCTCGACAACGCCTAAGTTTGACGATAAATGTCCGCCGTTTTCTGCTACCGTAGATATTATTTTATTCCGTATTTCAGCACAAAGCTCTTTTTCTTCTTCTAAGCTTAATTTTTTCAAGTCCTCGGGAAGAGAAAGGCTTTCAAGCAGGTTGTTCTTCAAATCTATCGCTCTTTTCGTATGTTAATGTTTTCTGTCAAGTAAATCGTAAGCAAGTTCAATCAAAAGCTCCGAGCCGCCCATGCCAGATATTGCAGATACTGCCGCCTCAGTGTAACGCTTAGCCTCGCTATATGCTTCATCGACGCCCAAAATTGTGGCATAAGTATCTTTATTTCGCTTCTCGTCGCTACCGATGGGCTTTCCGAGCTCAGCCTCAGAGCCGGTGATGTCCAAAATATCGTCAATAATCTGGAACGAAAGCCCGACATTTTCTGCGTATTCTGCGGCTTTTCTGACGTCTTCATCGTCTGCTTCTGCAAGAATCGCTCCAAACTGGGCGGATGCACTCAGTATACAGCCAGTCTTCAGAGCTGACATTCTCTTAAGGAACTTGAGATCAACTTGTTTTCCTTCGGAAATGAGGTCTAACCTCTGCCCCATAATCATTCCCTGATTCCCAGCCGCCTTTGAGAGGCAGTTTATAAGCCTGACTGCAATTTCCGTTGAAATATCTCCGCTTAAAGCCTTATCCGAGATAATCTCGAATGGAAGAATCGCGAGACCGTCGCCCGCCAAGAGAGCGGTGTCAACGCCATAGGCACAATGAACGGAGGGCTTGCCTCTTCTCATATCGTCGTTGTCCATTTCCGGCATGTCATCATGAATAAGCGAAAAAGTGTGCATAAGCTCAAGGCAAGCGGCAATTTCAGTCACATCGCCTTTTCCGCCGAATAGCTTGTAAAACTCGATGCATAGAACCGGTCTTATCCGCTTTCCGCCTGCTGTCAGTGCGTAGTACTCGGCATCAATTACCTTCTTATCTTCGTCCTCCGACTTTGAAAGATAACCGTTGTTATATAGATACTGGTCAACAACCTCTACGTCATTCTGGAATATAGCTCTAAGTTCAGGCTTCATTACTTTCGCCCTCATTTTCTTTAAGCTCGGTTCTTATATCATTTATGCGTTTCAGGCATTCCTCTGATAGAGTCATGCCCTCTTTGTATAGTGCGACCGTTTCCTCAAGGGAAGTCTTGTCATCGTTGAGTTTTGCGCATATTTCTTTCAGTCTCTTTATCGATTCGTCAAAGTTCATATTCATTCCTCATTACTTTCTAAAACCTCGGCCTCAGCTTGTCCGTCCTTCATAACAATCTGAATCCTTCCGCTTAGTCCGGAGCTTTCGGTTACAAGATGCGAATCCTTGTAGATGAGAGCATAGCCTTTGCCAAGGATATTCATTGGGTCAGCGGCTGAGAGGGTGTTCCGAAACCCTGAAATCTGAGCCTCATATAATCTCAACCTGTGAGAAATCGAGCTCTTCATAGACTCACGCATGGAGTTTAGCTGATACTCAGTTCTTGCAAGCTTGTTCTCGGGCGATAAAGCTTCAATTACTGATTTGAAGCTCGAAACAGAGCTCGAGAGAGCGTATAGCTTTCTGTCGGTCAATCTCGAAATCTCCTGCTTAAGCCTTGATATTTCCGAGAAAATAGCCGACATATCAGGAGTGCAAAGCTCTGCCGCGGCAGTCGGAGTTGCGGCTCTCACATCCGCAACAAGGTCACTCAGTGTCAGGTCGACCTCGTGTCCCACAGCCGAAACTACGGGAGTTTTGCAGGCATAAATAGCCATCACAACGGCTCTTGTGTTGAAGCAGGACAAATCATCGTCCGAGCCACCACCACGGGTAAGAATTATCACATCTGATTCGCTGTTATCAGCAAGCTTAAGCGCACCCGAAATGCTTGTCGGTGCTTCCATGCCCTGAACAGTTGCCGGAAAAAGCATAACCTCGGCGAGTGGATACCTTCTTGTAACTGTGCTCTTAACGTCGTGAATAGCCGCACCTGATGGCGATGTGACTACTGCTATTCTTGCAGGGTACTTGGGAAGCGGCTTCTTTGGCTTAGAGAATATCCCTTCTTTGGATAATTGCTCCTTTAACTGAGCAAGAGCCAAATATTCCGCGCCCTTGCCGTCGGGAACGAGTTGAGTACAGTTAAGCTGGTAAACGCCATTTCTCTCGTAGACGTCGACCCCACCGAACGCGATTACAGCCTGTCCTGCTTCCGGATAGAAGTTGAGCCTTGATGCATTCTGTGAGAACATCACAGCTCTTATATTTGAGCTTCCATCAGTAAGCGTAAAGAATATGTGACCGGAATTGCGGTTGATTGATATGTCCGAAATCTCGCCTTTGACGGCGATTCCCTTTAGCTTGGGATCGTTTTTCAGCTTGAATGAGATATAGGTATTGAGAGCGGAAACAGATAATATTGAACTCACAGCTTACATCCATCCTTTAGTGCTGAGAATATTGCCACTCCGACCGCGTTGTCCTGCGAGAAAGCAGGCTCTGCAAAATAGGAGTCAAAAGTTCCCTCAAGTCTTCCTCTTATGAGATTGTCCGACATAACTCCGCCGGCGTATACGACCGGAAGATTCCCGCACTTGCTTACTGCATATTTAGTCATCTCATATATCGCCGCTTCGACTGATTTCAGTGCAAACAAAGCCACATCGCACTTTTCTGCGCCCTTAGAGTACATATCCCGGCACTGATTCTCCACGCCAGAAAGACAGCAGTTGCCGTTCTTTATAGTGGCTTTCGGCTTGAATTTAGCTGTTGACTCGCTTGCGAGCTTCTCAAGCTCTTTTCCGCACGGAAACCCAAGCCCTAACGTCACTCCGACTCTGTCAATAAGCTGTCCTGCTTTTAAATCAAGTGAAGAGGATATTTCGGTTGCTTTTATTACCTCTTCCTTGTCAGCTTCAATGAGCAAGCAATCAGTTGTCCCACCGCTGACGTGAAATGCTACAAATGGTTTTTCACTCTTAAGCAAATCAAGCCTTTGGCAGGAGTATAGTGCCGCCAAGACATGTCCAACCTGGTGCGATGTCTTATAAACAGGCATATTCCCTACTGCTGAAATGCTTCTTGCAACCGTCTCCCCTACCATGAAGCAGGGCATATATGAGCCCTCTATGTTTCGCGGACGTGATGAAACGCCTATAGCGGTTACTATCTCACAGTCATTGACAAGACCATCTATAACTTCTGGTAGCTGTTTGACATGCTGGAACACTGCTTCCGACTGCCTGAGTCCAACTTCACCAGCTTTAACGGAGAGAAGCTTTTTATTTTGGCGGACTGTTCGTAATTCTGAATCATATATGGCGGCGGAAGTAGTGTAATTACTGGTGTCTATGCCTAAGTATATCATGTGACACTTTTCGGTTCAAGACTCCTTGAATACGCTCCAAGAACGCCATTGACAAATGTGACATCAGATTCCTGAGCGTATTTGTTGACGAGCCCGACCGCTTCGTTTATTGAGACCTTTACAGGAATTCTGTCTGAAAGATACTTTATTTCGTATACTGCAAGCCTGAGTGCCGCAAGATTCAGCTTTGGTATTCTTTCGATGCTTCTTTTTGTGCTGAACTGAGATATGACAGCGTCAAGCTCGTCAAGACGCTCAAACACGCCCTCAACTGTCTTTATAACCTCTTCGTTCACGGTGACCGCTTCGTTGTCCTTGGAGATTTCAATCAGCTCTGCCGGCGATTCATCGCGGAACGCCTTCTCAAAGATGAAGATAAACTCCGATTCTCTTATATCGTGTCTTGTAATACCCATTTAACTTCCTGCCTTATTGTAATCAAAAGCTTTTAACGCACGGAAACCAAGCCGTTTTATCAGCTTGGTATATCCGCATTTTTACTTGTACTGACTCTCCGAGAAATCAACGTCTACAACAGAGACATTCACCTTCGATACAGTTACACCCGTCATAGACTGAACTGCGGCTTTTACCCTGTCCTGAATCTGAGTACATACGTTGGTGACATTGTAGCCGCTGTATACGATTATCGAAATGGATATTTTCGCAACTCCGTCGAGCATGGTGACTCTGATTGCAGTGTTATCCATCTTACTCGAAAACATCTTAAGTATATCAAACGGGCGAACTGAAATCTTTGAAACGCCACTTACCTCCAATGCCGCATTTTTTGCTATCTGGATAATGACGTTCTCGGATACTCTGAGAGTTCCCTTCCTTTTCTTTTCTGTGACTTCCATTACATTTGTCCTCCTATATTCGTCCTAAGGTACAATGAAGCGACGATAAGCTCGCTTCGCATAAATATACAAATACAGTATAGCACAAATCGGTCGCCGAAACAACTACTTTACCTCAAAAATTCTGATATTTTCATTGAGAACATCGACTTCAGACAGAAGAATGTCCTTGATTTGTGCCGCCTGCGCGCTTGTCAAGCCTTCTGACTTTACAACGATATTTGCATTTTCACCATCGAGATAGCAGACACAATCCTCAAAGCCTGCAGCTATGACAAGGTTTTCAACTATCGTCTCGCTTTCAATCAGTGAAGAAAGTGCGACTGCTTCTTCTGTATAGGTTGCAAGCTCTTCATCTGAGAGGTCACCGCCGTCGAGCATCATTTTAAGAGTCTCGACCGCCTCGTCTCTTGATGTGAGCTTTTCAAGCCTTGCCTGTGCGAAATAGTCATCTGATGAATAATCGACTATCTCTGTGCCGTTTACGTACGTTATCTCGCCGTACACATCGCTCATGTCGAGGCTTGTTACTACATCAGTTGCTTTGAGGTCAGTGTTTGTAAGCTGATAATTTGCATACACAGCTATGCCCAAAAGCAGAACCAGACAAGTGATGATTATCTGCCTCTTTGAAATCCTTGGGTCGAACCTGAATTTGGTATTCTTCTTCGCTATTGCATTTGTCATTGAAATCTCTCCTTAGTTGCTTTTTGCTACATAAACCTTGTTTGATGGTATATCCAAAACGGTCGAAACCGCTTTAATGACCTGCTCCTGAATTACTGCCCTATCCCCTCCTGTACAGACTACAAGTACTCCACTCACCTGCGGATTCTCAATTCTCTCTATCAACGCCTCCTTGTTCCCGATAATTACTGTTTCTGATTTTGTCTCAAGCTCATCCTTCTCAATGTCCGTAGTATAGACATAGGAAGCTGAGCTTTCTATCGTCAGCATGACTGTAACGTCACCCACGCCATCTATCTTTGAAATAATCTCTTCAAGCTGTAGCTTAAGTTCCTGAGCATATTCTGAGCTGACTGTCGGAATAGTTTCGGATATTTCTGGCTCTTCTTCATCGCTTTCAAAGCTATTTAAAGTCAGAATCAACATTATTGAAAGAACTGCCACTGCAAGGTAAATCAACTGTCTACCTGTGAGCTTAAATCTCTCTTTCAGTCTGTCAAGAATCATCTACTTCCTCCGAAAAGCTCATATCAAGCGTCACTTCACCGATTCTGTCGCGAGTTACCTTGCGGATTTTACTTTCATAAGTGTCACTGTCTCCTGAGATTGTCAGACTTATTTTACTAATAGATATGCCGTTTTCATCGTCAATATTAGTTTCGACTGAGATTTTTTCAACTGGTATGCCGTTTTCCTCGTATATGAGAAGTATGCTCTCTGCAAGACGCTGTTCAAGCTCACTTATAACCAATTTGTTATAGCTGTAATCGGATTCATAGAGCAAATCTGCATCTATTTCTTCATCGAATGTGAAGTCAATATTCAGCACTGCACCGGCTATCGTGAGTGCCGTGAGTATCGAGATGACGGTCTTCATCTTTTGTTTGAAGCTGTCGGGAGTGAGCATCATTACAACCATATATACAAGCGATAATATGCAAACTGTCAATGTAATATTCTTTACAGCCGTCATATGTAAGCCTCACTGCCTATCAGCATAATCATTCCGGTTGAAATCAGGAACATAAGCGCGTATATTATCAGAAGAGTGATTCCAAGTGAGTATACATCTCCGATTCCTCTCATGAGTGCGCTAAGCCGATATGAGCCGGTTATACTGCAGGTCCAGTCAAGGATTATGAAGGCGATCCGGTAAACACACATTGTTATTATAGGTACAGCAAGTATCAGCATAATTATCACCATTCCGAGTGCGCCCACTGCCGAACGAAGTGTTCCGATACTTTGCCTCACCGCCTGATAGGATTCTGATAACGACATTCCCACAAGCGGTACAAAGCTTGATACAAGGTATCTGCCCGCTCTTAACAGTATGCTGTTGCCTGCTCTTCCGACTGTTGTCTGAAGCCCGATAACACCGACAAATACAGTCATGATGACTCCCACAATGTAGGTCAAGGCTCTTTTCAGTGTACCTGTGAGATTTGGCAGGTCTGGGTTTATCGCCTGAGTGC
Source organism: Oscillospiraceae bacterium (assembly GCA_021202155.1). Taxonomy (GTDB): domain Bacteria; phylum Bacillota; class Clostridia; order Oscillospirales; family Ruminococcaceae; genus Faeciplasma. Next base: position 81,258 of record JAJQDP010000006.1, read on the forward strand.
AGGACATAACGAGCATACAGACTAAGATGGGCTTTAACACTTGTCCAGCTATCAGCGAAACCGCTTCGGAGGCATAGAGGACAAGCGCGTTATAAGCTCCTGCTCCCGCAGTATTTCCCGATGCGGCTGCTATTGTAGCGAAAATCGGTATGTATGATGCTATGAAGGTTTCCTGAGATTTCATCACGCTCAGCATATCTGAAAACGATGAGATTATCATCGGCGTTATGCATAAAAAGCATATGAGGGTAAAAATCTCGCCATAAATTCCTGAACGTTGAGAAATCGACGTTACAACTTCACTGACGAGTGATATGACAAGAACACAGATAAAGACCTTAGCAGGCTTCTTGAGAGCTGATTTAAACGAAGATGCAAAGTAGTTAAGAATTGAGCTGGCTGATATGTTCGAGATGGTTTCGGGGTCAGATATGTCTACTCCGTTATCCTCCAAGAAATCACCTGCGTCGCCTGCTTGTACATCATCGAAATCTATCCCAAGTTCGCTTTCATAGCCGGTCGCATTCACCCTGATCGACAGGAATATCAACATCAGTGCAAATAAAATAATTTTTCTTCCCATACTTTTTTGTCCTTTACGCTAACTCCAATATGCTTTCCACGGCTTCAATAAAGCTCTTTATGAGAGGTAGACAGATAACAGACACAGCCACTCTTCCAGCGATGTCTATAACGCTTGCAAGTGCACTTTCCCCACAGTCACGACAGCAGGAAGATGAAATCTCACAGACATAGCATATTCCAAGAACTCTGAACACTATCGAGATATATGAACCACCTATATCTGAGATGCCCGCTAAGCTCTGAACCTCGTAGAGCACGTCCGAGATTGTTCCGATAATCGAGAATGTGACTGCCGCGATGCCTGCTACTGTGATGACAATCGCTATGTCCTGGCTTGTAGGCTGAATCGTCTTAGCGATGATGGCAGTAACTATGCATAAAGCCGCTATTGCAAGAATATCCACGTCCGTTAACCGTTCCCAGACTAAAAGCCGAATGTGCTTTTGACTGTCTCGAAAAGCTCGGCTATTTCGCTTACAAGCATAAGCATTACGACGACCAATCCTGCTATCGTTATCATCAGAGCCTGCTCGTCGCGCTCGGAACGCTTCATGAGCTGGCTCAGAACCGCCACGATTATTCCGACTCCCGCAATCTTGAATATCAGATCAACATCCATATATGCTACCTCACATCAATATTAAACATATTACTATCCCGGAAAATACACCAAGGCAGAGATAAAGCTTTCTTTTGCCCGCAAGTTCGCTTTCCATAGCGATTCTTTCGCTTTTTATCTCACCAAGCACACTTTCGAGTCCAGCTATCTGAGTTTCCGATTCGTACATTCCAAGAAAGTCGGCGATTTTCATAAATGATGTTCTTGTGCCTTTATCGGCATTTTCAAGCGAACATTCGCAAGCGTCTAAGAAGCTTTCTGAAAAGTTTCCTGAAATTGCCTTAAAGCAATCCGCATTGAAAGAACTGACCTCTGAAAAGCATTTATCGCAGAGCTGATAGACATCATATGAACCGTATTTCAGAAGTGCTTGCATATGAAAGATTACGCCCTCAAGCTCTTTTGCTATTTGTATCTTTCTGCGCTCGCGGCTAAGCTCTTCAAGCGAAATCAGAAAGCATGAAATCACGATTGCCGAATATAAAAGAAGCTTAATCAACGCTTATTATCTCGTATTCATAATCTTTTTTGAGCACCGCCGCATACTGGAAGGCACTTTCTGATAGCAAAGCTTTAACCACGCGTTTCTCTTTGGCTTCCTCAAAGCTTTCCGAATGTACGGCTGTGATTAGAGTTACTCCTGAATGAAATGCGAATTCGAGTGCCTTAAGTTCTTCATCAGAGCCTATCTCATCCACAACTATCACATCTGGAGACATTACTCTGACTGCCGTAGAAATACCAATATGCTTCGGATAGCCCACAAATACGTCAGTAAGCTCACCTATATCGTTCTGAGATGACCCTCTGTGAGTAGCGGAGATTTCGTTCTGTTCATCTATGAGAGAAACCCTGTATTGCTCTCCTAAAAGCCTTGCTGTGTCTCTCAGAAGCGTTGTTTTGCCGGTTGCCGGTGCACCTATAATGAGAATTCCTGCCGGCTTTAAGCTCATGCAACTGTTGAAAAGCTTCTCTGCATAGCCACGCTTTTCTCTTGCTATGCGTATGTTGATAGATGAAACATACTTGATTGTCTCAACACTTCGGAAATCACTCGCGTCAGTTACCGCTGTCCCGCAAATCCCTACTCTATTACCACTTCCGACAGTTATGTAGCCCATCGACAATTCTTTTGAGTAGCTGTGGAGTGAATATGAGAAAGCGTTCTTGAAGGTATATTCTATATCCGATGACTCGGTTATCAGCGAGAATGTGCAGTCGTCTGTGAGTTCACCGGCTTCTGTAATAAAGCGATTGCCAGAAGTCGTAGAGACCGAGATATGTTTCCCCAGGCGAAGCCTTATCTCGTTTATGGCATCAATATCAGTCGGTGAAAGCCTTTCAAATGTTTGTCTGAGCTTAGGCTGCAGTAGTTCAATTGCGTTTTTGAATCCATTCATGATCAACGCTCCTTTTTCATTGCCTGTCCAATTCTATGAGAATTCCACTGATAATATGCGGATTACTTTCCCGTCTTTCTTGTGTTGATTCCCTTGATTCCGCCGATGACGGAGAAAAGAGTACAGCAAATAATTTTTTCAAAGCAGGAAACAGTAAGCGTCCTGTGCGCTACCAGACAGACTATAAGAAGTGCCGAAGAAACTATTCCACTAACTATCAGTCCTTGCACAAGTCCCCTGTTTCTCACTATCTGAGTTGAAACATAGCTTGCAAGAAGACATCCTGTCGATAATATTAAAGTCCCAGCGATGCTGATTATTTCATTGGGAACATCTACAAGCATCATAACAGTGGCGAAAAGAATTGTGGAAGTGATGACAAACGCTATCAGTGAAAGAACTCCAGCTATGACTCCCTTTTTATAAAACTGCATAAAGAAAACCCTCCGAATACTGCCATAGTAAACAGTATTCGGAGGGAAATTCGGTTAGAAGTCGAACAAATTACTTCTTTGTCTCAGATTCAGAGGTTGTGCTTTCAGACTTTGAATCATCCTGCTTGTCGGACTTCTTGTCTTTCTTCTTGTCCTTTGTGGGAGCGGTCTTGGCATTCTTTTGAGCCGCCGCTTCCTTTTCAGCATCAAGATTCTGAGAGATAGCCCAGCGTCTGACTCTTAGCCTGCTTCTGTCGCCTCCGGTCTCGATAACGACGGTCTCTTCCTCAATCTTGCAGATGATACCGACGATACCGCCAGCAGTGACAACCTCATCACCAAGCTGAAGGTTCTTTCTCATTTCGGCATCCTGCTTGTCCTTTTTGCGCTGAGGTCTTATGAGGATGAAGTAGAACGCGACAAGGATTACAACCATCCAGATGATGGATGACCAGCCCATTGTTGTAGTCGTGGTAGTCGATGTATCAGACGTAAGAAGTGTGATTAGTGTTGCAGTAGACATTGTATCCTCCTCCAAGGGTTAATTCACAGTCTTTGAGCTAAAGATCAAAGAGATTTGATGTACTCGTCCATTGCCTTGGCGGCAGTTTTGCCTGCTCCCATAGCAAGGATAACTGTAGCAGCACCTGTTACAGCGTCACCACCGGCGTAAACACCTTCCTTGGTGGTGAGCATGTCCTCATTGACAACGAGGCAACCGTGCTTGTTAGCTTCAAGACCAGCAGTGGTAGAACGGATAAGCGGGTTAGGAGAAGTACCAATGGACATAATGCAAGCATCAATCGGAATAACATACTCTGAATCAGGAATAGCCTTTACAGAACGTCTTCCGCCAGCGTCAGGCTCGCCGAGCTCCATCTTGACACACTTGATGCCGTTTACAGCACCGTTTTCGTCACCGAGGATTTCGACAGGATTGTTGAGGAACATGAACTCAATTCCCTCTTCCTTGGCGTGATGAACTTCTTCTTTTCTTGCAGGCATTTCAGCCTCAGAACGACGATAAATAACGTAAACATGCTCAGCACCTAAGCGCATCGCGCAACGAGCGGCATCCATAGCAACGTTACCGCCGCCGACAACAGCGACAGAATTGTACTTGCGGACAGGTGTATCGTATTCTTCGAGGTAGCCCTTCATAAGGTTGATTCTTGTCAGGTATTCATTAGCGGAGAATACACCAACGAGTGATTCACCAGGGATATTCATAAAGTTAGGAAGACCAGCACCGGTTCCGACGAATACAGCCTTGTAGCCCATTTCCATGATTTCGTCGATAGAGAGGATCTTACCGATAACCATGTCGGTCTTGATTTCAACTCCGAGAGCCTTGAGGTTGTCAACTTCATGCTGAACGGTAGCCTTAGGAAGTCTGAATTCAGGAATACCGTACATCAGAACGCCGCCGGCAGTGTGGAACGCCTCGAAAATGGTTACGCTGTAGCCGAGCTTGGCAAGGTCAGCGGCACAGGTAAGACCAGAAGGACCTGATCCGACAACTGCAACTTTGATGCCGTTGGGCTCAGCCTTTTCCTGCTCAAGCTTCTTGTCTGCCATGTAGTCTGCGCAGAATCTCTCAAGCTTGCCGATAGCAACCGGCTCGCCCTTGATTCCTCTTACGCACTTGCCTTCGCACTGGCTCTCCTGAGGACAAACACGACCGCTGACTGCGGGAAGACCGTTTGTAGAGGTGATAATCTTGTAAGCTTCTTCAAAATTGCCTTCCTTGACCTGAGCCAAAAAGTCAGGGATTTTTACACTTACGGGGCAACCGCTTACGCAAGGTCTGTTCTTGCAGTTAAGGCATCTTGCCGCTTCGTTCATAGCTTCTTCGGCTGTATAGCCTAAGCATACTTCTTTAAAGTTTCTTGCCCTTACCTTGGGATCCTGCTCGGTAATGGGTGTTTTCTGAGCTTGCATATTAGGCATGTCTGACTCCTCCTGTTAATCTGCAAATGTGTTCTTTATCATGAGCTTCCTGCTCTCTGTAAGCGGAGTTTCTTCTCATAAGCTCGTTGAAGTCAACCTCGAAGCCGTCGAAGTCAGGACCGTCAACGCAAGCATACTTGGTCTTGCCGCCAACAGTAACTCTGCATCCGCCGCACATTCCGGTACCGTCAATCATGATAGGATTGAGTGAAACCATAGTCTTGATATTGTAAGGACGGGTAACGCCACAGACGAACTTCATCATCGGAACAGGACCAATTGCGATAACCAAGTCATACTGTTCGCCGTTATCGATAAGTTCCTGAAGCTGATTGGTAACAAAGCCCTTCTTGCCGTAAGTACCGTCGTCGGTTGTGATGTAATAATTGTCGCAGACAGCTCTCATCTCATCTTCAAGGATAACGATGTCCTTGCTTCTGAAACCGGCGATAATATCTACTTTAACGCCCATGTTGTGAAGAGCCTTTGCGGAAGGATATGCGATAGCACAACCAACGCCGCCGCCAATAACACAGGCGTTCTTGACGTTTTCGCCGAACTCTGAAGCAACACCGAGAGGTCCTACTACATCGAGGATGCTGTCGCCCTGCTCCATTGTGCCGAGCTGATAGGTGGATTTTCCGACCTTCTGGAAGATGATAGTGATTGTGCCCTTCTCACGGTCATAGTCCGCAACAGTCAGCGGGATTCTTTCGCCCATTTCGTCAGTTCTGAAGATGATAAACTGTCCGGCTTTTACCTTCTTGGCAATAAGCGGAGCGTCAATCACCATTAGTGTAACTGAATCATTGAGCTCGCGTTTTTCTAAAATTTTATACACGGTTAGTCCTCCTTTGGAAACCTTATTACCTGCTATTATACAACATACATCGCAGGATTTCAAGTATTTTTCATCGATTTGCGGCAAAGTATTCTTCAATTGCTTCGACGATAGCGTCTGCAAGTCCGCTTTGCACTGTAGAATCGTTGAGAGCCATGGCTTCTGTGTAATCTGTGACGAATCCACACTCAACCAAGATGGACGGAAATTCCTGCTCAAGGGTTACGGCGAAGTAATTATACTTGGCTCCGCGGTTTCGGCTCTTGCCGTCTTTATATACATAATCCTCGTAATATTCCGCCATCTTTTCTGCTACAAGTGAGGCTATCGGTTCGGAGAAGGGCGTGAAGTAGTAGGCTTCAACACCCCGCACCCCCTCTCCATTTGTAACACTGTTACAGTGAATCGAAATATACAGGTCGGGATCATATTGCCTTGCATACTCCGAGCGGTCATAAACGCTGATATAAGTCGTGTCGCTCGGAATCATGTAAACCGTCGCGCCTGCGGCTTGGAGTTTTGAAACAAGGAGCTTTGCAATCGCCAAGTTTATAACTCTTTCAACAACGTGACCAACAGCACCTGGGTCTAACGTGGTGGAGCTGGTGTTGTACCCGTGCCCCGGGTCAACTACTATAACAGCACCTGCAAGGCTTGAGTTATAGCCGTTGAATGTGAATGTAAGGTTGCCATTTCCGTCATAGTCAGCAGAATATCCTGCGAATACTCCGCTCTTTCTGAGCTTAAGCTTGAGTTGTACCTTTGTCTCGCCGTTCACTGTCACCGTCTGCCACTCTGCGCTGCTGAACAGCGAATCCGAACTGAATGTCGGCAGACTTAAGTAGCTCGTCACATAATCAAACGTGATTATGACGTAGTCTGCGCTAAAGCTACTAACTGAGTATGTTCCGCTCACCCCTGTGCCAAACGTCAGCGGCGAGTAAGAAATTGTAAACGGTGTCTGGTAGTCAAGATTGAAGGTAAGAACTGTGTCGCCGTCACTGTTTTGGTACGAGGAGGTCGACGCTATCGTGTTGCTTACTATTGTGTAGCCATCGATAAGTGTGCAGTCGGAAGCCTTTAATCTCAGCCCTGATGCAGTCAGATAGTACTTGACTGTCTGGCTGACGCCTTCTGATGTAACGCTGTAGGTAACCTCGTTCACAAGAACGTCTATAGTTCCTGCAGGAAGTCTCGGAGAGGTCGGGATCGCAATGGCATCGGTTGTGTAATAATCGTATGCCAGAGTGTTATCCGAATTGACGACAATAAGCTGAGTAGCTTCGGCTGTCGGAGAGATTGCGTTGACTATGACCCTTGCGGCTGTCACGTCTTCGTAGCTGAGATCCTTGTAGTTACCGCTGATGTAGATGTAGCCTAAATCCTGTTCCTCGCCAACGATTCCCTCAGGTGCTTCAAGGTAGCCGGTGAATATCGCATAGCTTGAGTTCTCATCAAGGTCATCAGAGCCCGATGTCTGCTCGGTAAGCGTAATGGTTTTGCCGTCAAGAGTTGCAGTTACTGTTGAACCAGAGTACGCTGTGACGCTTATTGAAATCTTTGTCGAGCCTTCAACATTCATAGTCGTTCCCTCTTCTGGCTCTACCGACTGTATAACGTCGACCTTTCTCGTAATCTTGTAGGTTACTGTGTTGGCTTTATTCTTGAATGTGAACGTGTTTAAGCCGACTTCGAGCTCCTCTTCAAAGTAGAAGTTTCCTGCCTCGTTAAGAGTGATAATCTCGCCATTGAAATAGACATCAAAGTTGGAGTCATATGTACCTTGGAACTTGACGGTTGTTTCATAAGTAGTGTAGTTTGTCTTCGTAGGAAGAACCATCTCAAGCTGAGTATAGAGCGAGTCGGTGTCGATAAGCCCGTCATAGTACTTGACGAGTGCGTCGGTACTGCTTCCGACGTTGTCAACAAGTGATTCATATGAGCGGAAGACACTGCCCTGATATGCCGAATAGTCGGCACACTCTTCAAGCTGTTTGAGAATCTGGTCGGATGCCCAGGAGGTATCGGATGTACTGATTCGGTCGTTGGCGTGGCTTATGAACATGGGGATATTACTTGACTCAGCAAGCTCGTTCCACCATGAAATAATACTTGTAAAGTTCAGCTCAACCGATTCAAGACCTCCATAGCAGGTAACAATCACAAAATCGGCATAGCCATTCTGGATATAAGCTCTTGTGTCGGAATAGCCGTCTGCCAGAGCCTCGAAATCGTCCTTTGTGTCCGAGCCTTCGGGGTCATTCCCGTCGTTCATCCATGCGTTTGTAGCGGCAAGACCGACTGCAACTGTGTTACTTGTGGAGTGAATAGCGTTGCTGACAAGTTTGAATATGTACTCGCTGTTGTCCAAAAGCCAGTTCTCATATCCGATGCCTGAGCCATATCTGAGATAATTCTCGTAGCTGTTCTCGTCAATATCTGCATAGTAGCCGTCGATTAAAATTCCGTCTATCAGATATTTGTTTGTGAGCTTGTGAGCACATTGTGAGAGATAGTCAATTCTGTCGCTGACCGTTTCGAGCTCGTTGGCTTCTATTGCATCTCCAAGGTCGAATGTGATATAGACGTAGTAGTTAAGCCCTCTTGCGGCTTCGATGAGCATGTCCAGTGGTGAACCGTTGAGATAGACCTTTGCATCAATCTCGTAATAGATAACGCCGTCATAGCTTGTGTTGATGATAATTGTGTTGAAGCCATAGCTCTCAAGATTCGAGAATATTTCGTTTATTTCCTGGGAAGTGACGTCTGCCGACTGGTTAATATCGGTGAAGAAGTCATATCCGATGGTTATGTATGTAGCGCGCATGTCGTCAGGAAATGCAAAAGCGTCCTCTGCGGTTGCGGCAGTGATTATTTCTGTGCTTTCCGAGCTTTTAACAGCTTCCTCTTCGGAAACCTCGTCATCGGCAAACACAATCAAAGCCGTTCCGCTGTACGGGAAGACCGTTGTAAAAAGAAGCATTAGGGATAATATAACTGAAATAGTTTTTTTCATGTGTTCACCTTTTAGGGTTAAGCCGGATTACAGTCCGGCAAGAGATTTGATAAGACCTGCGATTTCTCCTGAGAGAAGTGTGTCGGATGAGCTTGCCACCAATGAACTATATCGATAGTATGCGCAACCGGAATATCCTGACAGCGTTGATATATAGTCTGTTTGCTTTGAAAGCATACTTCCCGAGCTCCATTCGGTTGTCGTTCCTACCTTGTAAGCGGCGATTCCGCAGATGAGCTTGACAGAAGAGCTTGTCACTAATTCCTCCCACTGAACAGCAGTGGTGTCGAATGGCAGGCTTCCGGAATAGCCATAGTAAATCTGTGGGACAATGTAGTCAAGATAGCCGGTTGTCGAGCACCAGAGCTCGACATCTGCGTAGAGCTTATTCAGGTTATTGCTGAGATTTCCCTGCGGTGAAACTCCGAAGAGTACACTTGAGTTGCAGGATTTGACGGTTGAATAGATTTCCTTGACGAGCTGGCTGACTGTGTCTCTTCTCCACTGAGAAAGGTCACTGCTTCCCGAAACGGAAAATGCAAGCTTATCAAATGATTCGTCGGTAGTCGGGTAGAAATAGTCGTCGATATGTATTCCGTCAACGTCGTAGTTTGAGACAATCTCCGCGATTCCGGCGCAGATAAGCTCTCTCACAGCCGAGTACGCAGGGCTGAGCCAGTAGTAGCCGGTGTCGCTGTCGTATACGAGATAGGTTCCGTTTGTTGAGCTGGACGAGTACCACTGTTTCAGAGTGTAGGATGAACTCATAGACTCAAAATTCTTCTTTGTGGTGGTTCTCATCGGGTTCACCCACGCGTGGAATGAGAGCCCGAGCTTGTGGGCTTCAGCAATCATTATTTCAAGCGGGTCATAGGATGGCTTGTCCCCTACCGTTCCGGAATATGCAGATGTGAACGGGTAATAGCTTGAATAGTAGTAAGCATCTCCGAACGCTCTGACGTGAACATAAACTGTGTTACAGCCAAGTGACGCCACATAGGCAAAAGCTTCTGATATAGATTCGGTGAATTCAGCTTCTGTAGCTCCTGCGAGCATAGTGTCTATATCAAGATAAGCGAACCAGACAGCCTTTACTGTGGAATAGTTGAGTGCGGTGTAACTGTTTGTGCCGAGCTGTGAGATTATTTCTTCGATGTCGTCTTCTTCGTCCAGGACAATATCCTCATCGCTTGCAGTTGTGGTAGTTACATTTGAAATTGTCGTAGTTATGGTTGTAGCGGCTGTAGTTGCAGTAGTTGTCGCCACTGTTGTAGTCTCTTCATCCTCTTCGTAAATATCTGAGAGGTATCTGCCGTTTACAAAGTACTCTCCGCCCTTGAATTCAATCCGGTACCAGCCGTTTGAGACGATGCCAGTTACAGTCACACTGTCACCCTTGTCAAGATGTCCGATTCTGTCGCTGTCAGCGTCAGGAAGCTGTCTTACGTTTACCGAATTGATGGCATACATCGTAGCTTCATAGTCAGTTATAGTGTAGTCTGTGGACACTTCTGTTTCGACTATGGCGGTTGTCTCTGCACTGCTTTCTGGCGCAGTAGTGACTGTAGACTCGGTGGTTTCGAGTGTTGAGTATGCCGGCGCTGATTCGCTTTCGGATGTGGTTGTCTGAGTGGTAATGGACGCATAGGTTTCTATAGTGATTGAGCCTTGCGAGTAGGTATCATCATAGGTTCTCTGCGTGCAGGAAGTGAGAGTCAGAATAGTGAAAATTAGAGTGAATAGCAGTACTGATTTTCTCATCACAACCTCCGAAAAAAATATACACAGTCAGAAGACCAAAACCATTAAAAATGATTATACCATTTTCCGAGCAATATTACAAGAGCTTTATGTCGACAATATCTGCTAATCTCTGATAAGATTTTATTAAAAATATTCGTAAAAAGCACTTGACAACATGCCACCTGTATGGTATTATAAATCAAGAATGATTCTTAATTTTGGTGATGAGCATGACTAAACAGCGCAAACTGATAAAGGAGATAATATATAGCTCCGAACGCCACCTCACCGCCGAGGAAATATTCACCGAGGCGAGAAAGAGTATGCCTAATATCGCACTCGGAACGGTGTATCGAAACTTAGGCAAGCTGTGTGAGGATAAGGAAATTCGGCTCATAAGCCTTCGTGGCTTTTCCGATTGTTATGACAAGTCGTTTATGCCGCACGGGCATCTTATCTGCAATTCCTGTGGGAAGGTTGATGACTTTCCTATCGAGGATATCGGAGAGGAGCTTTCCTACAGGCTTGGGGTGAATCTTATCTATTACGATGTCAACGCACACTATATCTGCGATGACTGCAAGCGTAAAAACCTGGTTACAGACGACAGCGTAAAGACTGCCGTGTAATATAAATTGAAATCTTTCAAAATCTAAAAATCAAAGGAGAACTCGAAATGGAACTTAAAGGAACAAAAACTGAACAGAATCTTATGACTGCATTTGCCGGTGAGTCTCAGGCAAGAAATAAGTATACATACTTTGCTTCTGTTGCTAAGAAGGAAGGCTATGAGCAGATCGCTGAAATCTTCCTCAAGACTGCTGAGAACGAGAAGGAACATGCAAAGCTCTGGTTCAAGGCACTTGACGGAATCGGCTCTACTCCCGAGAATCTCAAGGCTGCCGCTGAGGGCGAGAACTATGAGTGGACTGACATGTACGCCACATTCGCCAAGGAAGCAGAGGAAGAGGGCTTCAAGGTTCTTGCCGCACAGTTCAGAATGGTCGGCGAGATTGAGAAGGCTCACGAAGAGAGATACTTAAAGCTCCTTGACAACGTCGAGATGCAGAAGGTATTCGAGAAGAGTGAGGAGACCATGTGGGAATGCCGCAACTGCGGACACCTCGTTATCGGCAAGAAGGCTCCGGCTGTCTGCCCCGTTTGCGCTCATCCCGGAAGCTTCTTTGAAGTAAGAAAAGAGAACTACTGATTCACATTCGGAAGCCTTGAGTTTATCTCAGGGCTTCTTTTTACTTGTATTTTCACGGATAGTGTGGTACAATCTCATAGATAAAACTTCAAAGGAGAATAAATATGCGGCTTTTGATTGTTAGACATGCAGACCCTGATTATTCCATAGATTCACTTACCGAGAAAGGCTGGCGTGAAGCGGAACATCTCAGTGAAAGGCTCTCAAAGCTTGATGTAAAGGCTTTTTACTGTTCACCTCTTGGACGTGCGAAAGATACAGCTTCACTGACCCTAAAGAAGATGGGAAGAGAGGCTGAAACTCTTGAATGGCTCAAAGAATTCTACTATTGCCAGGTGACTCCGCCATATCTCAAAGAGGGTGAAACGGTTATAGCCTGGGATTTCATGCCATCATTCTTCACTACGTGTGATGACCTCTACGATAAAGACAAGTTTATGCACGTCGATTTCATGGAGAAGGGCGACTACCCTGCCCTCTACAAGGCTGTGACCGATGGGCTTGATGAACTTTTAGAAAAGCATGGCTATCGTCGGAATGGCAGATACTATGATGCCGTAAATCCTAACAGAGATACTATAGTCCTCTTCTGCCACTTCGGAATTGAATGCCAGCTTCTTGGGCATCTTCTGAGCATATCCCCTGTTGTTCTTGGACAGAATTTCTGCGCGGCTCCGTCGTCGGTGACAACCTTATATACGGAAGAGCGCGAAAAAGGAATTGCTTCATTCAGGATGGCAGCGTTCGGTGATACATCACACCTGTATGCCGCAGACGAAGAGCCTGCATTTTCGGCAAGATTCTGCGAGACCTTTGATTCTGATGAGCGACACTGATACCTGAATACAAAAATCCGTCGGCGAAAAACCGACGGATTTTTTTATCTCCACTCAAGAGCTTTCTTGAGATATTGCCCGGTGTAGGAAGCAGGATTTTCGGCGACTTCCTCTGGAGTGCCGGTCGCAATAACTGTTCCTCCGCCAGAGCCGCCCTCGGGTCCTAAGTCGATGATATAGTCTGCGCACTTGATGACATCAAGATTGTGTTCTATGACGACTACGGTATTTCCGTTGTCACAAAGCTGTTCAAGCATGTCGATAAGTCTTGCGACATCGTCAGTATGAAGTCCGGTTGTGGGTTCGTCAAGAATGTAGATAGTCCTTCCGGTCGCCTTTCTTGAAAGCTCGGTTGCAAGCTTGACGCGCTGAGCTTCACCGCCAGAAAGCGTTGTTGATGGCTGTCCTAACTTAAGATAGCCCAATCCAACATCGCAAAGAGTTTTTATCTTCCGATAAATCTTAGGCATATTCTCAAAGAATGAGCAGGCTTCTTCTATAGTCATGTCGAGGACATCTGCAATGCTTTTGCCCTTGTATTTGACTTCGAGGGTTTCTCTGTTATAGCGTGAGCCGTGGCAGACCTCACAGGGAACGTAAACATCCGGCAGGAAGTGCATTTCTATCTTGATTATTCCGTCACCCTCGCAGGCTTCGCATCTGCCACCCCTTACATTGAAGGAAAATCTCCCTTGAGTATAGCCACGCATCTTGGCGTCGTTAGTCATGGCGAAAAGCTCGCGTATGTCGTTGAATACGCCGGTGTAGGTTGCTGGATTAGAGCGTGGAGTTCTCCCTATCGGGGACTGGTCGATATTTATGACCTTATCAAGGTTTTCAAGACCCTCAATCCTCTTGAATGCTCCGGGAACAATCTTTGCACGGTTGAGCTTGACTGCAAGCTCCTTGTAGAGGATTTCATTTACAAGTGAGCTCTTGCCGCTTCCAGATACTCCTGTTACGCAAGTGAACGTACCAAGTGGGAAATCAACGTCAATCTTTCGCAGATTGTTCTCAGCCGCTCCAATGACTTTGAGCTTAGCACCGCTTCCCTTCCGACGCTCAGACGGGATCGGAATCTTTCTTCTGCCACTCAAATATGCGCCGGTTATTGACTTTTCACAGTTCATAATGTTCTGAGGAGTTCCAGCGCATACAATCTCCCCTCCGTGAACTCCAGCTCCCGGACCGACATCGAGGATATAATCAGCCGCAAGCATCGTTTCCTCGTCATGCTCGACTACTATGAGCGTATTACCCAAGTCTCTCAGTCTCTTCAACGAAGCTATTAGCTTTGCATTGTCTCTCTGGTGAAGACCGATGCTGGGCTCGTCAAGGATATAGAGAACTCCTACGAGCGATGAGCCAATCTGGGTCGCAAGCCTAATGCGCTGGCTCTCTCCACCCGAAAGAGTTGAGCTTGAGCGTGAAAGTGATAGATAATCAAGACCGACGTTTTTGAGGAAGCCCAAGCGCGACTTAATCTCCTTCAGAATCTGTGAAGCGATGAGATTTTCGCGTTCGGTGAGCTGTAGGTTTTCAAAGAAATCTATTGAGTCGCTTATCGAGAGCTTACAAAGCTCGGCTATGTTGAGTCCACCGACTGTAACTCCCAGAACCTCTTTCTTGAGCCTGTCACCGTGGCAGGTTTTGCACTTGACCTCACTCATGTATTCTTCGATTTTGGCTTTAGTCGCATCGCTTTCTGATGAGCGATAACGACGATCAAGGTTATTTATGACGCCCTCAAACGGCTGAATCCAGTATCCTCCGCCCCATTCGTCTGGTCTCTTGAATGAAAGCTTCTGACCCTGAGTGCCATAGAGGAAGATGTCTATAGCGTCCTTTGGCAGATCCTTAATCGGCGTATCGAGCGAGATCCCATACTTTTCGCTGATGGCGTTGTAGTAAATCATCGTGAATGAGTCGTCGTTCAGGGTGTTCCAGCCGTCGGCTCTGATTCCGCCCTGTCTGATGGTCAGTTCGTCATTCGGGATAACCTTTTTTGGGTCGACCTGCAGGAACATTCCGAGACCGGTGCAGTCGGGGCAAGCACCATATGGATTATTGAACGAAAACATTCTCGGAGAAAGCTCTTCAATTGAAACCCCGTGCTCAGGGCAAGCGTAGTTTTGCGAGAACATCATCTCCTCACCGTCGATAACGTCCACAACAGCAAGCCCTCCTGACAAGGAGGTAACTATCTCAATACTTCCTGATAGCCTTGAACGGATTTCTGGCTTGATAACGAGGCGGTCAACAACGACCTCGATGGTGTGCTTCTTGTTCTTTTCAAGCTTGATTTTTTCGGCAAGGTCGTAGATGATTCCATCGATTCTGACCCTTACATATCCTGATTTTTTGAGCTGTTCGAGCTCCTTGACATATTCGCCTTTTCTGCCTCTGACTATGGGTGCAAGAAGCTGAATCTTTGTGCCTTCGGGAAGCTCCATGATCCTGTCTACAATCTGGTCGACAGACTGCCTCCTGATTTCTCTTCCGCAGACCGGGCAATGAGGAACACCGATTCTGGCATAAAGAAGTCTTAAGTAGTCATATATTTCGGTTACGGTGCCGACGGTTGAGCGAGGATTATTAGAGGTAGTTTTTTGGTCTATTGATATTGCCGGAGAAAGACCGTCGATGCTGTCGACATCCGGCTTGTCCATCTGTCCCAAGAACATTCTTGCATACGAGGAAAGGCTCTCGATGTACCTTCTTTGACCGTCGGCGAATATTGTATCAAATGCGAGTGATGACTTTCCCGAGCCGGAAAGTCCTGTGAACACTACGAACTTATCTCTCGGAATTGTCACATCTATGTTTTTAAGATTGTGCTCCCTTGCGCCTTTTATTACTATCTGATTATTTCCGTTAGCTTCATTTTCCATATGATTATCCTTCCTTTCTCAGCTCTGCAATCTTGTCTCTTAAGTATGCCGCCTGCTCGAAGTTCAATTGCCGCGCGGCTTCTCTCATCTGCTTTGAAAGCTTGTCTATTAGTTCCATGCGCTCACGCTTTGTGTAGTGAACGGCTTTCTTGTTGACATCCTTCTTGGAGGAGATTTCTATTACGTCGTGAACTTCCTTGACGATGGTTTTAGGAGTGATACCATGTTGGGTGTTGTATTCTTCCTGGATGGCACGGCGTCTTTCAGTCTCTGTAATAGCCTTTTCCATGGACTCTGTGACACTGTCGGCATACATGATAACCTTGCCGCCGGCATTTCTTGCGGCTCTTCCTATTGTCTGAATGAGGGAGCGTTCACTCCTAAGGAAGCCTTCTTTGTCTGCGTCCAATATCGCTACGAGTGAAACCTCCGGCAGGTCAAGACCTTCTCTGAGAAGGTTTATTCCGACCAGAACGTCAAATTCCCCAAGCCTTAAATCTCTTATAATCTCCATTCGCTCGATGGTATCGATTGAATGGTGCATGTACCTTACTCTTATACCAAGTTTCTGTAGATAGCCGGTCAGGTCCTCAGCCATCTTGACGGTAAGTGTTGTTACCAAAACACGCTCTTTCTTTTCGGCGCGTTCGTTGATTTCAAGTACCAAGTCGTCAATCTGCCCTGCTGTAGGCTTGACTTCAATTATCGGATCAAGAAGACCTGTCGGGCGAATAATCTGCTCGACGACCTGTTCAGACTCTGAGAGCTCGAATTCTCCCGGTGTTGCGGAGACGAATACTGCCTGATCGCATCTTGAGTAGAATTCATCAAACGTGAGCGGACGGTTGTCAAGTGCAGACGGAAGCCGGAAGCCATAGTCAACCAAGGTCTGCTTTCTTGCTCTGTCGCCCGCGAACATTCCCCTTACCTGTGGGAGAGCGACATGTGACTCATCCACAATCAGAAGAAAATCATCCGGGAAGAAGTCTAAAAGCGTGAACGGAACCGCGCCTGGTTCGCGTCTTGCAAGGACTCTTGAATAGTTCTCGATTCCACTGCAGAAGCCGACCTCCTGGAGCATTTCCATGTCGTAATTGACGCGCTGTTCGATTCTCTGTGCCTCGATAAGCTTGTCCTGAGATTTGAAGAACTTGACTCTCTCGTACATCTCGTCCTCTATATCGTGAATAGCGGCGTTGAGGCGTTCCTTGCCGGTGATGTAGTGGGAAGCCGGGAAAATAGCGACGTGAAGAAGAGTCCTGACTATTTCGCCAGTAACGATATTAATCTCGGTTATTCTGTCAACCTCATCGCCGAAAAATTCGATTCTGATTGCAGTCTCATTATAGCTTGTCGGAAATACGTCAACCGTGTCTCCCCTTACTCTGAAACGGTTTCTTTGGAAATCAATATCGTTTCGCTCGTATTGAATTGAAACAAGCTCGCGGATTAGGTCGTCTCTCGACCTAGTCATACCTTTACGAACAGAGACAATCATGCTCTTATACTCTTCCGGGTCGCCCAAAGAGTAAATACATGATACACTCGCGACGATGACTACGTCCCGCCTTTCAGTGAGAGCGGCAGTTGCAGAGTGTCTTAAACGGTCTATTTCGTCGTTGACATCGGAGTCTTTTTCGATGTAGACATCAGTCGCTGGGATGTAAGCTTCCGGCTGATAGTAGTCGTAGTAGGACACGAAAAACTCGACGGCACTTTCCGGAAAGAATTCCCGGAGCTCGGAGCATATCTGTGCCGCAAGAGTCTTGTTTGGCTCCAAAACGAGAGTAGGACGATTGACATTTGCGATGACATTTGCCATGGTGAATGTCTTTCCTGAGCCGGTGACTCCCAGAAGTGTCTGCTTTTTCATTCCACTATTGATTCCATCGGAAAGCTTTTTTATAGCCTCAGGCTGGTCGCCAGTGGGATTGTATTTACTTTTTAGTACAAATTTATCCATACAGTTGACAGCCTCCAATTAAGAACGTTTGTTATTATAATAGCACACCGCAGCTGAAATGTCAACGGCGGATATGATAAAACACGAAAAATCAGGAGCTGCCAAGGATGCATTTCCTGATTCTTTCATAGGTAGGTTCGGCTGAAAATTACAGCGCAGATTTAAGAGCCTGGGCGAACTGGTCGGGGCAGGAGGTGTTCTTTGCGCCGCACTTGATTCCCTCAAGCTTCGCGATTGCATCCTCAACCTTCATGCCCTTTACAAGGCTTGAGATGCCCTTGAGGTTGCCGTTACAGCCGCCGACGAAGGAAACGTCGCCGATGATTCCGTTTTCAACCTCGAAATTGATCTGCCTTGAGCAGGTTCCTCTTGTCTGATAGGTATAAGTCATTTTTGTTACTCCTTACTTTTATACAAATTGTAATATTGGTTACTTAAAATCGGGAAAGAATTTTTCCTGGAACCAAGCTGGTTTGGCTGTGAACTCTTTTCCCTCAAGATATGAAAGGCTTCCGCCGATGTCGCCGAGCTCAAATTTCAGGTTGTGCGCTTGTAGAGCCTGGGTTTTCACCGAGTATCGCTTGTTGATTTCACCGAAGCCATACTTCCCGTCGCCCAAGACCGGATGCCCGATATGAGCCATGTGTGCTCTTATCTGATGGGTTCTGCCGGTGATTAAGTCTATTTCGCACAGGGACAGGTCACCGTTTGTGGCAAGAACCCTGTAGCCTGTGATTATCTCCTTCGAGCCATTGACTGGCTTGTCGTAAATTCTCACAGCGTTCTCAGCTTCGTTTTTGATGAGATACGCCTTGATCACTGCTTCCAGCGGCTCAGGATCTCCTACTACTGCGCAGAGATATTTCTTCCTGATTCGGCGTTCTTTGACTGCAAGATTGAGAATTCGCAGGCTTTCTGCGTTCTTGGCACAGATCACAAGCCCCTCAGTGTTTCTGTCAAGGCGATTGCAGAGTGCCGGCGCAAAGCTCGCCTCTTCTTCGGGGTTATACTCCCCTTTTTCGTAGAGATATTTCTTGATACGATTGATGAGAGTGTCTATTGTGTTCTCGTCGTCCTCATGGACTACAAGTCCGCAGGGTTTATCTACTATCAGCAAATTCTCGTCCTCATAAACCGGTTCGATCTTACTGTTTACAAGAAGAAAATCGTTTTCAGATGGAGCTTCAAAGAATTCGTCGTTGATATAGAGCTCCAAAATGTCGCCTTCCGTGAGTCTTGTAGAAATTTCACACCTTGAATGGTTCAGTTTGATTCTCTTGATGCGAATGTACTTGTACATAAGCGATTGCGGAAGCTTGGGGACGGCTTTTGTGATAAACTTGTCCACTCGCTGACCGGCATCGTTGCGGTTTATCTTGTAGCTTCTCATATCATACCTCGAAATCTTCTCTACATGAGTATTTTACTCTATTCGTCGGTCTTTGTCAACTGTTTTGTTGATCTATGATGCCCGACAAATCTTAATGATTTTGTAACCGTATTGTATCTTGAAATATGCATCGCTGTGTGGTAAAATGTAGAACGAAAAGAGATACAACCGGCTTGTCCGATTTTAACTGAGGAAGTAATAAAATGAATGACAAAAAGAGAATTATGGCGGCGGTGTGTGCCGCTGTGGTGCTTTTGAGCAGTATGACCGCCTGCACACAGACGGAAATACCCGATTCAAGCGAAAGCGAGACCACAACAGCTTCAACAGCCGAAGAAGAAACGACAATCGTATCGGATAACGTTCCGTCTCATATAGTCACCCAGTCTGATTCAACAACTTCTGCTGAGGCTGTGACTGAAAGCACAGATTCAACAGAAGCTACAACGGCATCAACTACCGAGACGGCTGTCACAGAAGATTCCGGTTTAATTGTGGATGACTATACCGAAGATTTTAACTATGACAATCTGACCCCTGACGACCTCTATGAAATGTATGGGCTCTCAAGGAGTGAGCGCAGTAGCTTCTACACTCAAATATGCAGTGAATGTGAGCTCCCTATTATTTCAGTCTCGACCGAAGATGAGCAGGAGGTTCTTTCACTTGACGAATATGTGAACTGCATTGTTGAAATTATGAACTGCGATGCTGAGTACGTAATGGACGCTACCTCTGCCGAAATCAGAGTGAGAGGTAACGCGAGTGCCTACTACGGAGATGTCGACCAGATAAGAGCCAATGGTGCACCGTACAGAATCAAGTTTACTAAGAAGCAGTCGGTTTTAGGGCTTAATGATGGCGCAAAGTGTCGCTCATGGGTGCTTCTCAAGACCTACAACTACGGCGTCAGAGATCACCTTGCATTCACTCTTGCGGCGGCGATAAATGCTGGACTGTACTATGTTTCCGATTCCACATTTGTTCAGGTTTACATTAACGAGGAGTACATGGGAATTTATCTTCTCTGCGAGCAAACCCAGGAGAACGAAAACAGAGTGGCAATTACAGAAGCTGAGGAAGGATACACCGGAACAGATATAGGCTATCTCGTCGAGCTTGACAACTATTCAAGTGGCGAAACCTGGAGGTTCATGCTGAACTACAATAACGAGTCGATTACTGATGTTTACGGCACTTCCCGTGTTCCGAAGAAGTACTACTACACCGTCAGAAATGACTTATATTCTGAGGAACAGCTTGACTTCATCGAGAGATATTTTGAGGTCTGTTATGAGGTTGCAATGAGAGCGATCAAGTACGGCGAATATTACCGCGTTGACAGGGTTGATGATGATTTCACTCTGACGCTCGCACAGGATGAGTTTGAGTCGGCATTTGACTGCATATCTCAGGTTTTGGACATTGAGTCGTTTGTTGATATGTATATCACCTACGAGATTGTAAACGACCAGGACGTCGGCGGAGGAAGCTTCTTCTTTGCAGTTGATTTCAGTGAAACTTCAATCTATCCGGTGCTTACCTGTGTTGCACCGTGGGATTTCAGTTGGGCATATGGCGACTATAGCTCGGATGCAGACGGCGGACTTTATGCGGCAAAGTTCAAGGACGATTATTTTGTGGATAACTGGGGCGACCGCTCCAATCCGTGGCTCATTCTCCTCTATTCTGCTGACTGGTTCCAGGAGCTTGTAAGCGAGAAGTGGCAGGAAAGATATTCATACATTCTTGAAGCCTTAGATGAGGTTACAGAAACTGTTGAGACCTATTCGGATGACTTCGACAAGGACGGAAAGAGCCGCACTTCAAGTGCTCTTGCAACAATCAGGTGGACAAGAAACAGAGTTGAATATCTGAACACTTTATGGGATGGGGATGACTTCCCTGACGAATATAAATCATAAAAAGAATGCCCCCGAAATGGAGGCATTTCTTTTCAGTTGTCTTTAGTTCCTGTGGAATTAAGGTTCCTGGGAATTATCTTCTCTTAGAAGCAACAACAGCAGCAGCAGCTACAGCCATCGGGAGAACAGCCAAAGCAACACCAGTGTTAGCGTTGGTGGTTGTGGTCTCGGTAGAAGAAGTCTCGGTGCTGGAGGTGTCAGCAACTTCCTCGGAAGCATCGTCAGAAGCATCTGCATCGTCAGTGGAAGCAACAGTCTCTTCGCCGTCAGTAACTATAGCAAGATAGGTGACAGTGAAGTTGTCAAGATTAGTACCATAAGAGATACCCTTGAAGTCTACACCAGTAGCACAGGTTGCGCCTTCGTCGTTCCAGTTCTGAACAGTGAGTTCAACTGTAACATCGAAATCTCCGCCTGAAAGACCTAAATCGGTGGTAGAGTAAACCTGGTTGGAAGCGGTGGTAGCACCGTCAACGAGCCAAACTCTGAAGTCACCGTCAGATGAACCCTTGATGTGAAGGGTAACGGTTGTACCGATCTCAAGAGTCTCAGGAAGATTTACGACGAACTGTTCACCGCTGGAATTGAGCCCGCCATTAGCTTCAGTAGCATCGGTGTGGTAACCGAGGTTATCAGAAGTGAGAGCGATCTCAGTCTCAGCTGCGAAAGCGGTTACAGAGAGAGCCATAACCATTGCGACTGCCATGACAATTGCCAAAATTTTCTTCATGTTATTTTCCTCCTAATATAATATGGTTTTTAACCACACTCATTATACCATTTGCACAATCGCCTGTCAATACTTTTTCAAAGTATAGTAAAAAATATCTCCTCTGCTTTAAGAAATGGCTATTATTCTGCTGAAAAAGCAAAAGTTAAGAAAAAGCTATTGACAGAATCGAAAAATGCGGCTATAATACATGGTGTCAATTCAACCGGGATGTGGCTCAGTTTGGTAGAGCGCCTGCTTTGGGAGCAGGATGCCGCAGGTTCGAGTCCTGTCATCCCGACCATTGTCGTCGCAAGTTTTTGCGGCGACTTTTCATTACAAGAAAAACCGACAGATTATCTCTGCCGGTTTTATTATTTCTCAGAACAGTCCGGTTATTACTCCATCCGAGCTGACATCGATTCTTTCAGCCGCAGGAGATTTAGGAAGACCGGGCATTGTCATTATGTCGCCTGTCAGGACAACCACGAACCCTGCACCTGCAGAAACCTTGACATTCTTTACTGTGACGGTGAAGTTTTCCGGTGCGCCGAGCTTTGTCGGGTCATCGGAGAATGAGTACTGAGTTTTCGCTATGCACACGGGAAGTTTTCCAAAACCGAGCTCAGTGAGCCTTGCAAGCTCTTTCTTTGCCACTGGAAGATAACTTACGCCGTTTCCACCATAGACTTTTGTGACGATTGCAGTTATCTTCTCTTCAAGGCTCATGTCATTGGAATAACTGTAGGTGAAGTTGGGAGTTTCCTCATCACAGAGTCTCACGACTTCCGTGGCAAGCTCGATTCCGCCTTCCCCACCCTTTGCCCAGACATCAGATAAAACTGTATTGACACCAAGCTTGCGGCATTCCTCAATAACGAGATTAACCTCAGCATCCGTATCAGTCGGGAATCTGTTCACTGCAACCACTGAGGGCAGACCGTAGACATTTTTTATGTTTGAAACGTGCCTCAGAAGATTCGGAAGACCCTTCTTCAAAGCATCCAAGTCCTCTTTTCCGAGCTCGGTCTTGGCAAGACCGCCGTGCATCTTAAGTGCTCTTACAGTTGCGACAATTACAACTGCGGATGGAGTAAGACCCGCCATCCGGCACTTGATGTCCAAAAACTTCTCTGCTCCAAGGTCTGCGCCGAAGCCGGCTTCTGTTACTGCATAGTCGCCCAACTTCATTGCAAGTTTTGTCGCAAGAACCGAGTTACAGCCGTGCGCTATGTTTGCGAATGGTCCGCCATGAACGAGCGCAGGAGTGTGCTCAAGAGTCTGGACGAGATTTGGCTTCAAGGCATCTTTGAGAAGTGCCGCCATTGCTCCCACAGCCTTTAGCTGAGAAGCGGTTACCGGTTCCCCTGAGTAGGTATAGCCGATAATTATTCTTCCGAGTCTTTCTTTCAGGTCGTCGATTGAGCTTGCAAGGCAGAATACAGCCATGATTTCGCTTGCAACAGTGATGTCGAAGCCGTCCTCGCGAGGAGTGCCATTGGGCTTTCCGCCCAAGCCATCGACTATGAATCTTAGCTGACGGTCATTCATGTCGACGCATCTCTTCCAGGTTATCCTTCTTGGGTCTATTCCAAGAGAATTCCCCTGCTGGATGTGGTTGTCTATCATGGCGGCAAGGAGATTGTTTGCGGCACCAATAGCGTGGAAATCGCCTGTAAAGTGGAGATTAATATCCTCCATCGGTACAACCTGAGCATATCCGCCGCCTGCGGCTCCACCCTTGATCCCGAAAACTGGACCCAGTGAAGGCTCGCGAAGGGCTACTACAGAGTTCTTCCCTATTTTCCGAAGACCGTCGGCAAGACCTATGGTTGTTGTAGTCTTCCCCTCGCCTGCCGGTGTCGGGGTGATTGCTGTCACAAGAATCAGCTTACCATTCTTTCTTGAATCATCATTGATGATTTTCGGGTCAACTTTGGCTTTGTATTTTCCGTACTGCTCTATCGAATCCTCATCTATGCCGGCAATTTCGGCTATTTTCGTTATAGGGAGCATAACTGATTCCTGAGCGATTTCAATATCTGTTTTCATGATATTCACCTCTTGTGGAGACCAATCAATATATCGGGAACTTCTCGCAGAGTGAGACAACCTCGTCTGTGACTCTCTCCTTATTTGCGTCGAAATCATTGATGCAGTCGCAAATCCAGCCGGCAATGAGCTTCATCTCGTTTTCGCGGAAGCCTCTTGTAGTTACTGCAGGAGTTCCGACTCTTAAGCCACTTGTGATGAACGGACTCTCCGGGTCGTTCGGGATTGCATTCTTGTTTGCTGTGATGTGAACCTCATCAAGGCGGTGTTCGAGTTCCTTGCCAGTGACGCCTGTTCCTCTCAAATCAAGGAGCATGAGGTGGTTGTCAGTTCCGCCGGAAACAAGCTTTATGCCGTGAGCGTTGAATTCGCTTGCAAGAGTCTGTGCGTTTGCGATAATCTGTTTCTGATATTCCTTGAATTCAGAGGTGAGAGCTTCACCGAAAGCTACTGCCTTTGCGGCGATGATGTGCATAAGCGGTCCACCCTGAGTTCCGGGGAAGATTGCCTTGTCGATAGCCTTTGCATACTGCTCCTTGCAGAGAATAAGTCCGCCTCTTGGTCCTCTCAATGTCTTGTGAGTTGTTGTGGTTACAACATCAGCATAAGGAATCGGGCTTGGATGAAGACCAGCGGCAACAAGACCGGCAATGTGAGCCATGTCTACCATCAGGTATGCTCCGACCTTGTCAGCGATTTCTCTGAAACGCTTGAAGTCGATGATTCTCGGATATGCAGAAGCACCGGCAAGAATAAGCTTGGGCTTGCACTCAAGTGCCAGACGCTCAACCTCGTCATAGTCTATAGTCTGTGTTTCGTCCGACACACCGTAAGGAACAATGTGGAAGTACTTTCCGGAAATGTTGACCGGTGAACCGTGCGAAAGATGTCCGCCGTGAGCAAGGCTCATGGAGAGAACAGTGTCGCCCGGCTGTAAAAGTGCGAAGAATGTAGCGAGGTTTGCGTTCGCGCCACTGTGAGGCTGGACGTTTGCGTGCTCAGCTCCGAAAAGCTTCTTTGCACGCTCTCTTGCAATTTCCTCTACCTCGTCGACATACTGGCATCCGCCGTAGTATCTCTTTGCGGGATAGCCCTCAGCGTACTTGTTTGTGAGGACGCTTCCTGCCGCTAAGAGAACTCCCTCGGATACGATATTCTCTGATGCGATAAGCTCGATATTGTGGCGTTGGCGGTTAAGCTCGCGCTCGCATGATGCGGCTACCTCCGGATCAAAGTTTTTCAGCTCTTCAAAAAACATGGTGATTGCTCCTTTGCATTTATTTTGGATTTGCGAATGTACAAAATAAGGCAGACTACCCTACCAGAATATGTAAGATAGCTCTGCCCAGACGGTCGGCATTTGATGTTTTCGCTTCACTTGTGTTCATTCACTTTACCGTCAGTCACGAAAACAGGCTGAAAAAAGTATAACATTTTAAAGCCGCGGTGTCAATATTGAAAATGTAAATTTCCTATTTGGTTTTTGCAACAGCATAGAGATATTTCTTTCTGTAATCGTCAAGATTCTGTTTGAATTCCGGAGAATCCGGAATCTGCGCGACGTATGTATGACCCTCGGCATTCAGGTTATAGCTGTGAAGTACGGACAGGGCGATATTCGAGCAATGGTCGGCAACTCTCTCAAAGTTTGTGAGTAAATCGCTATAGACAAAGCCTGTGACTATTGTACATGCTCCAGACTGAACACGTTCAATGTGGTTGTTTTTGATAACTTTTGTCATCTCATCGATAGTCTCTTCAAGCGGCTCAACCTTTACAGCGAGATCTCTTCTTCGTTCAACAAAAGCGGATGCTGCAAGATTGATAATTTCGCTGACAGCTTCCGTCAGGAGATGCAATTCATCTGCCGCTTCGTCGGAGAATACAATCTTTTTGTCGTGAATCTCCTCTGCGTTTTCGGCAATATTTGCCGCATGGTCGCTGATTCTCTCGAAATCGCCTATTACGCTGAGAAGTTCACTCGAAATAGCCTGTTGCTTCTCGTCCATAACATTCTTTCCTATCTTGACGAGGTAATTTCCGAGCTTGTCCTCGTATTTGTCGCAAAGAGATTCCTTCTCGGCAACCTTCTGGTACTTTGAACGGTCATATTCGGTGATGAGTCTGATGGCTCTGAAAATATTCTTTCTTGCGATGTCGCACATCTTGAGAGCGGCTTTTCGGCTAACCTCGATTGCGGCTGGAACATAGTCAAGGAGGTTTTCATCAAGTGAGTCAATTTCGCTTGTATCTTCGCTTTCTGACGGGTCGGGTTTGATGACAACATAGCAAATCTTCTCTATGAGCTTGCTCATGGGAAGGAGTACTACCATTCCTGCTACGCTGATTACAGAGTTCATGAGTGCTATGCCGGTAGTAGTGGCACTCTCATCCATAAATGAAAGCCCTCCGACAATTGCATTTATGGGAACGAGAACAATAGCCACAAGTAAGGCAGTGAGTACATTCGCTATGAGATATACCAGAGCCGTTCGCTTGGAGTTTTTATTCTTCCCCACCATTGCAATAAGAACAGGAGAGCTTGCACCTATATTTATACCTAAAATCAAAGGAAGACAAACGCTGTACGGGATTACGACCGATGTACAGAGTGCCTGCAAAATACCGACACCTGCTGAGCAGGACTGAATTATTGCGGCGACAAATATACCGGCAAGAACACCAAGTATAGGGTTCTTGAAAAGAAGTAGTATATTCTGGAACGCTTCGCTTTCCTTCAGCGGGTCAACTGAATCGCTTATCAATGACATCGATAAAAGAATCGTGCTGAGTCCCAAAAGGACAAGCCCGATGCTCTTTGTCGAATTCTTACTTGTGAACATGTAAAGAAGTGCGCCAATGGTTGCAAATATTGCTATGAGCACTTCTGTAGACAAAAGCTGACCGGCGACACTTTCGGAACCGGAGATGGAAAGAATCCAGCCGGTCATTGTTGTACCGATATTGGTGCCCAGGACTATGGGAATAGCCTGAGTGAGCGTCATCATTCCTGCGCTTACAAAGCTTATGACCATAACGGTTGTAGCTCCCGAGGACTGAATCACTGCAGTAACCAATATTCCGAGGAAGAAGCCCTTGATTGCAGGAGAAGAAAGCCTGAACAGAATGCCCTCCATCCTGTTTCCAGCAAGGCTCTTGAGCCCGTTTCCCATCGTTTCCATTCCGAAAAGGAAGAATGCCACTCCGCCAATAAGAGAAATGATATGAGCTAAGTCCATAAGTATCCTTTCAAGATGTCATCTTTTCTTTTACATTCCCATTACATAAATCACATTTTCACACTTCTACTATATCAATTTGTCGGGATTATTTCAAGAGCAAATATTAATTTCGGCGTTATGCCAGAAAAAGAACAACTTTCGACATTGGAAACAGGCGAAATTGGGGTGACAGAATGAAAATCCCGCCATGACAGCGGACTGTCACAGCAGGATAGAAATTATAATTTTTTAACAAACAACGCCCTTATCGCGTTAAGTACTGCCAGAACCATCACTCCGACATCTGCAAATATCGCAAGCCACATGCTCGCCATGCCTGAGGCACCTAATACAAGGCAGATAAGCTTAACTCCTATTGCGAAGACGATGTTTTCCTTGACGATTCTCAGGCACTTCTTGGAGATCCTTATAGCCTTCGATATTTTCAACGGGTCGTCATCCATGAGGACAATGTCAGCCGCTTCAATCGCCGCATCAGAACCCATAGCTCCCATAGCAATTCCTATGTCCGCTCTCGAAAGAACAGGTGCATCATTGATCCCATCGCCGACGAAGGCAAGCTTTCCGCTTTGTTTGGCTTCAAGTAGTTCTTCGACTTTAGTGACTTTATCATCTGGCATCAGTTCGCCGTGAACTTCGTCAATTCCCAGCTCATCCGCGACGCTCTGTGCGACAGCATTTGTATCGCCGCTTAGCATGATAGTCTTCTCGATTCCGGATTGCTTGAGAGCTTTGATGGCTTCCTTGGAGTTTGGCTTGATGACATCGGAAATTACTATATGACCACAGTAGTTGCCGTCAACGGCAACGTGAATTATTGTGCCGACAGAGTGGCAGGATATATACTCGCTCCCTACTCTTTGCATAAGCTTTTTATTGCCGACTGCTACACTGTGACCGTCAACGGTTGCTGTAACACCTTCTCCACTGATTTCGGAGATGTCGGAAACACGGCTTCGGTCAAGTTCTTTGCCATAGGCGTTCTGCAGACTCTTGCTGATTGGATGGGATGATGCACTTTCGGCAAGAGCGGCGAGTTCGATGAGCTTCTCATTGTCAATAGTTCCGTGATGGATGGCATTTACCTCGAACGAGCCCTCGGTAAGCGTTCCGGTCTTGTCAAAGACTATGTATTTTGTCTCGGAGAGAGTTTCAAGATAGTTCGAGCCCTTGATGAGGATTCCTTCCTTGCTTGCTCCACCGATTCCTGCGAAAAAGCTGAGTGGAATGCTGACAACCAAGGCACAGGGACAGCTTATAACTAAGAATGTCAGTGCACGATAAATCCAGTCGCTGAATTCTGCAGGTAGACCCATAACGAGCCTGACGATTGGCGGAATGATTGCAAGTGCAAGCGCAGAGCCGCAAACAGCGGGAGTATAAATTCTTGCAAATTTTGAGATGAAGTCCTCGGATTTCGACTTCCGGGAGCTTGCATTCTCGACCAAGTCCAATATCTTTGATACGGTAGATTCGCCGAATGCCTTTGTGGTTCTGATTCTCAGTACGCCTGTCATATTGATACAGCCGCTGATGACTTCATCGCCTGTCTTAACATCTCTAGGTAGGCTCTCGCCGGTAAGTGCAGAAGTATTGAGAGTAGAAACTCCTTCCTCGACGACTCCGTCAATCGGAATTTTCTCGCCAGGCTGAACAACTATTATGCTTCCTGTTTCAATTTCATCGGGAGAAACTTGAGTCAGCTTGCCATCTGTCTCGATATTGGCGTAGTCGGGACGGATGTCCATAAGCTCGCTTATACTGCGGCGGCTTTTCCCGACTGCGTAGCTCTGGAACAGCTCGCCTATCTGGTAAAAGAGCATAACTGCAATCGCTTCGCTGTATTCCCCACTCTGCTCATAGATTGCAAGTGCGAACGCT
Source organism: Oscillospiraceae bacterium (assembly GCA_021202155.1). Lineage (GTDB taxonomy): Bacteria > Bacillota > Clostridia > Oscillospirales > Ruminococcaceae > Faeciplasma. The sequence continues at coordinate 109,945 of JAJQDP010000006.1, forward strand.
CCGATGGTTGCTATAGCCATCAAAAAATTCTCATCGAAAACTCTGCCATTCAGAATTCCTCTGAAAGCTTTGAGAAGTATGTCATAGCCGATTATTATGTATGCAATGAGATACAAGACGAACTGAGGAATTCCTGCAATCGGCAAGAATGCAAGTAGAATCATCATCACCGCTGTGACAAGAATCCTTGAAAGCATCTTTTTCTGCTTCTTTGTCATATATATCTCTCCCCTTGCCTGTTAATTCAGATTTCTATTTCACAATCAGGCTCGACCTTGCGGCAAGCCTTCAGAACGCACTTCATAACTTTAGCCTGGTCAACGCCCTCTTCAAATTCAACGATCATCTTTTGCGTCATGAAGTTCACGACTGCATTCACAACACCTGCAGTCTTTTTAGCCGCACCCTCCATGAGATTTGCACAATTGGCACAGTCAACTTCGATATTATAGGTTTTCTTCATTTTGAATCACCTTTCTTGAGTTTGTATTGGATTAGCAGTATTAAACGATTAAGCAGTCGTTTAAACGTCCTTTTACATTATATGCTACGTACATGAGTTTGTCAATGGGAAAATCAAATTTTTTTGAAATTCAACATTTGTCGCGAGAATGGCTTTCAATAAGCCTTGTCTAACCGGAATTTATGTGTTATAATATAGTCAATAACAAATGCTAAGGAGAAAAATTATGCCTGAAGAACTGCTTCCCCATCATCATACAGATGAATATGATATAGAATCTTTGAAGAAAACCCTCGAAAAGACCGATTTTCAGGCGGTTGCCGACATGTTTAAACAGCTCGGCGATTGCAGTAGAGTTCAGATTTTCTGGCTTCTCTGCCATTGTGAGGAATGTGTTATTAACATCTCCGCCCTTATGGGTATGACCAGCCCGGCGGTTTCCCATCACCTTAAGCTCCTGAAAGCCAGCGGTCTCATAACCAGCCGCCGCGAAGGCAAAGAGGTCTACTACAAAGCCGCCGACACCATCCAAAGCCAGTCTCTGCATCTCATTATTGAGAAGATTATGGAGATTACTTGTCCGGAGGAATAACTTAACACATAAAGAAAATCCGAGTAGAGATACTTCCCTACCCGGATTTCTTTTTGCGGCGGGTTTAATCACCGCATGTACAATGATTGCTTACACCAATGTGGCACCAAGTGCCTGGCATTTTGAAATTGCTTCATCATCGGGAGCGTCGTTGCAGATGACGCTTTCGGTGGCTAAGACTGCACCGTCATTACGGCAGGTCTCTTCCCATGAGCGCATCCATTCTCCGTCTCCCCATCCATACGAACCGAAGAGGGCAATCTTCTTGCCGTTGAGCTGTGGCTCGCAGGCATTGAACATAGGCTCGAATTCGCTTTCTTCAAGCTGTTCATCGCCCATGGCAGAGCAACCGAAGGCTATGGCGTCGTATGCTGATACAGTCCCGGTGTCGAATTCTGAGGCAGTGAAAAGTTCTGCCTCTCCTCCTGCATTTCTGACGCCATCAAGGACAGCGTTTGCCATCTGCTCGGTATTTCCCGTTCCGCTCCAATAAACTACTGCTACTTTTGACATAATCATCTTCCTTTCAAATTTATGTGGCTACAAGAAGCCTGTCTAATGAGTGATATTTGTTGTAGTATTTGCAATAACTGCCGATGCATTGTCTGTACTGACGGAATTTCTCCTCGGCAGCTTCTTCGTCGCCATAGACCTTCCAGAAGCCGACACACTTTGCACTTTCGGCTTTGTTATCGATAAAGCCTTTTACATCCTCCGGAGGATAGCCTAAGAACAGCCCGATTTCATGCGGAAATTCGGAAGACTGCGCAAGTCTGCTTCTTAGCTCGGTCAGGCATCTGTTTACATTATCTGTAGGATACCCAAGTCCATCAAGAATACTCTTCCCGAGTCTGTCCGAAAGGTCAGACTTCAGCATACCCGGTCGATACAGGTAGATGAGAGCCGTGTTGTTTCTGCGCCTGAGGGTTATCATGCACATGCCCTTCGGAGTCATGATTTTGTTGAAGGCGCAGACACTTTTGTGGAGAGATTCCTCGTCCTCATAGTGATAGTTGAACATGGCGGCTGTCTTTATTCCCGCCATAGTGGGTGCACAGTGCTGAACCAAAAGCTCTTCTGGCACAGTATCACCTCCGTAAATTTAAGTTAGCGTACGCTAACTTGCGGCTTTAAAATAAGTTAGGCTCGGCTAACTGAGAATAGTATACACTATATCTGAGTGTTTGTCAAGCCCTTTTTTAAATATTTTTCTAAGATAGTGTCTGCACGTGTGCGACGAAATATGCCCTACTTAATCTTGCCATCTTCTATCAAAACAATTCTACTGCATTTCTTGGCTGTTGCGACGTCGTGAGTGACAATTACAACCGTTATCCCCTCTTCATTGAGTCGTCGAAACACATCCATTATGTCGCTTGCGGTTGCTTTGTCAAGTGCGCCTGTTGGTTCATCGGCGAGGATTATTTTCGGTTGATTTACAAGCGCACGGGCAATGGCGGCGCGCTGTTGCTGTCCTCCCGAAAGCTCGGAAATGTCGGTGTCACGCTTGTCCTCAATCTGAAGACTTTTGAGAAGCCCTGTAATTCGCTCATCGGTGGCTTTCTTGTCGTACTTTCCGCCGAGGCATACCGGCACACGGACGTTATCAAAAACGGACATATTTGGAATCAAACCGAAGTTTTGCAAAACTATGCCGATTTCTTTGTTGCGGATTTTCGCGAGCTGATTCGGTGAGAGTGTTCTGACATCGACCCCATTCAAGAGATATTCGCCATCAAAAACTGTGTCTGCACAGCCTAAAATTTTAAGAAGCGTTGACTTGCCTGAGCCTGACTTTCCCGTTATAGCAAACATTTCGCCATCCCGTATTTCGAGGTCGATGCTGTTCAACGCCTTGACTTCGCTTCCCTTTCCGGCATTGTAGGTCTTGTGAATATTCTTAACAATTATTGACATGGCAGTTCCCTCAAAAATTTCTTATTGCGTTTATCACCGTAAAAATGGTGACCGCGGCAATTATCGGGATTAAATCTGTGATGATTTGAATAGCCCTACACTGCGCTGTGCTTGCTCCGCAGGTGGAAATTATGCGGTATTTCTCCGCAAAGACGGTTCTCGAAAGAATCGAATTTGAAATAACTCCGGCTAAGCAAAGAAGAACAGAAATAATTGCCAGCATCACAGTCATTCCCATAATTTCAAGCTCCAAAGCGCAATATTCGGCAAAACCGGCGGCGGTTGATACAGCTGATTCCACCAAACCTGTGCTGACAATATTACTGCAAAAGTCTGTTACATCTCCGATTACAAGTGCGCCGTAGACGTCCCTTTGAGTGAAAATCTCGTCGTTCTCGTCAGTTATGAGAAAAATATAGTTGTTCTGTTCGGAGACCACAGATGATGGGCTATCTTCGGAAGGCGTCAGATAGACAAAATCGTTTTTAAGTATGCCGACGATCGTGAATGTGACTTCGGTTTTGTCCTTGCCGGAAAGGATTTCGGTGTAGACCTCGCCGAGAGTATAGTAGCTACCAAGACTTGAAACAACCACTGCAGGATAGCCGTCAACGGTGTTAAAGCTTATCTTTTTCTTGAAAGAGTAGTTGAGGTTCTCGAAATAATCTGCTTCGACAGGCTGTAGATAGGCGAGGCTGTCATAAGTGTACTTTCCACGGAAGCTCACACCAAGGTACTTTCCGCCTAAGTCTTCAACTACAGACTTTATTTCTGAATCAGCTGTAATCTCGACAGCATTTTCAAGCCCAAGGTTCGAATAAGCTTGCCTTATCTGAATCAGTGGCAACAAGTCTTCCGTGAGCGATGACAGAATGAACATCATCACTGTGAGCATCAGAGTAACTCTGACGTAGGCGGGAAATCTGTCTTTGAGATTTGAGAGAATAATAAGTCTCATAGTCTGGCACCTCCCGAAAAAAGGCGGTTGTATTTCGGAACAGTTACCGAGAGCATGACAACTAGCATTATTGCAAAAACTGCAACTGCGCTTGCCAAGTCCACCTGACCATACATGCTGAGAAGCCTTTGGAGCGGTTTTGAGAGACAGAAAAGAGCATATCCAGCTACGAGCGAGACTACGGTCATGATGAAAAGAGGCAGATAAAGTAGCTCAAAAAGTCCGGCACGGGAAATGCCCAGAAGCTTATAGATGTTGTATTCATAGGACATACTCCTGACCATATAATCAAAGAGCGACGACACGATGCAGATAACGCAGAGGATTATCCCGATGATGATAACCGTACATTCCATGCCGTTCTCTAAAAAGTCGCTGAGCTCAGCCTGATACCTCGATTTCACTGTGCAGTCGTTGACCGTCGCAATGGCTTCAAGGATTTCAATCTCCGATTTCGTCGGGATTTCCGAGAATACCATGCCATTCAGCCTGATGTCGAAATCACAAGTTTTCAGGACTGTTGCAAATGGAAGATAAATATTGGTTTCGCTAATTCCAATTACTGTATAAACTCCATTGCCGATAATCACACTGTCGCCGACAAATTTGTATTCCCTAAGACCGCTGTTTATGTAGATTTCATTGTTGCACCAGATGATGACATTCTCACCGTTTTTGAGCTCGCTTTCGGAAAATGTTCTGCCAAGAATAACGTCAGGCTCGCCGGTGATTCTTGAATCATCGAAACTGCATAGAACTGCCTGAATATACTGACTACTCCCGCCTTTTGGGTAGGCACTCAGCCCGACAAATTCCGAGATTTCCGGCAGTAGCTCACTCTCGGAAAGTTCAGTGATAAACTCAGCATTATCTGAAACATCAGACGTTATCGTGAACGTTCTGCGGCTTTCGCCTTGGTGCAGAAAAAACGTAGTCGAGTAGAGGAGCTGATTTATTAGCACGAAGAGCGAAAAGGCACAGACAGTGAACGAAAATATGATTATCGCAAGACTTGCCGGTTTAGCAGTCATCTGCCGGAATGCTCTTTTGAGGTAAAAGGCGTGCCGGTTCATAGCCCAAATCTCCGGTCAATTGATGGGAAAGCCCGCAGAATCAGCATCGAAAGAAGCCAACCGAGAGCGTAGCCGATAACTATCAATATGAGATTGACAGGATAAATCCTCGTCATGGTGTACTTGACAACGGTGTTTATTGCGACATTAACAAGCACATAGACCACCGGCGCACCGACAAGCGAAAGTAAGAACACAAGCGGTCTGCGAAGGCGTTTGAAAAGAATTGTCCCGAAGAACGTAAAAAGAAACGGCGCAGTTATGAACCTTGAACGGCTCGAAACATAGTCCCAGAAATAGGTCGTTATCGCCGCTATGTCAAACTCTGCAAACTGGCTCATGAAATCGTAGCTGTAGCCGTCGGGATACGTCAGTGCTATCGGAAACGGGAGGATTATAAGCGAGACAAACTCGCACACGCCGAATGTACCGAGAAATACCGGCAGAAGCCGAATAATCATCTTGTGTCTGCGGTAGATTACACAGCACGCAAGAATCGAAATCATAAGCTCAACCATGACCAACTCGAAGCTGTACGGAATCGAAGTCTTTAACATAACATCACCCCCAGAATTTTCTTTTCTGGGCATATTATATCACAGATTGCAGGGATGGTTCAATATTTCAAAGATTAAGATTTGATTAAGATTTCAGAGGCAAGAGAGCAAAAAGAAAAACAGCAAATTTTATGCCGTCTCATAAATCCCTGTTAGAAAAGTGTTAGAAATCAAGAAGAATATTTGATAGAGTTTAGAAACAAAAAATAACGCCAAACGGCGCAAACACGTCGTTCGGCGATGGCGGAGAGGAAGGGATTCTGAACCCAGAACTTCGCTACGCGAAGTTCGCGAAATTGCTTACGGATTTATAGTTTCTACTTTTTTGATACCTTGCATTTGAACCAACATATTTGATTTTCATAGGTGCAATTTCTGATAAGGCTTCTCACCCTACACTTTCCACCAATAAAAAAATGCCCATTCGGGCATTTCATTATTGGCGGAGAGGAAGGGATTCGAACCCTTGTGGCTTTTGACCAAACGGTTTTCAAGTTCTTCAACCTATTCACCTTCTACTCTCTTGCAATCACTTCTGACTTTATCTAAACCCGCTTTGTCACACGTTTTGTCGAGCTTTTAGTTTGGAAACCGGCTTAACAAATGCAACACCAAAAATTCATCAACCCAGAAAAAGTGTTAGAAAAATGTTAGAAACTTTACCGTGTTAAAAAGAGAACGTCCTGCGAGGGCGTTCTTTTAATGCATTGTTGTTATCTGCACGAGTCATGGTAGACGTAAGAGCGTAGTGTTTCAAAAACTGCGGGTCAAGGGCTCTCAGAGCCCTTGCGGGGTAACGGGGCAGAGCCCCGTTGTTCGCCCTAAATGCGGCGAAGCCGCGCGGCTCAAAGGGCGACAACCCCGCACCTCGCAGAAAGTTTTGCGGATACAGTCGCTTCCCTTTGACACATTCAGCCGCCCTTATCCGCCTTAAAACGTGGTGCATGGCTTAAAGTGAGGATATAAAGCTCAAAGCTTCCCTTTACTGTCCAGTAAACTTCTTTATTATATCTGTAAGTCCTGAGAGCTTCTCTATCATGTCTTCAAGCTGTTCTTTCTGCTCTGCGTCCATTTCTTTATTTGCGAGTGCCTTTGAAAGCTCTGAGAGTTCCTGATTCGCTCCGTCAAGCTGTTTGCTCATAGTCAAGCTATCTTTTGCCCTGTTGTCCCTTTGGACAAGGAAATCAAGCGTAACTTCGTAATACATAGCAAGCCGAAGTAGTGTCTCAATAGGTGGTTCGTTCCTGCCTCTCTCGTAAGTAGCATATGTCTGGGTGTTGATTCCTATCGCCTCAGATATTTCTTTTCGTGATAGATTATTCCCTTCTCGTAAAGCTTTAAGATTGAGGGCTATAAGTTCTTTGCGCTCCTGTTGTGTGTACATATTGCCATATTCCTGAAATTCTTTTGTCATGGTTGCCGCCTGCCTTTCAGAGATATTCTATCACATAACCGTCTGAATGTCAATACATTTTGTAACACAGAATTTTTTCTTAAAAATATTTCCTGTACCTATTGACATCTTGTAACTAATAGTGTATAATTACAAATCGTAAGGCAAAGCAAATAGTTCGCCGCACGCGAGCGTGAGCCGCCTGCGGCGAACATTGCTAAAGGTTAGTATTACCCTTTAGCAATTTGCGTGTTTTGTGTTACAAATATCTTTATGAAAGGAGAATCTATTTGAACGATTCCTATAATCTCAGAAGCCGAAAATGGCTTTTGACTATCAACAATCCAGTTGAGAACGGTCTGACACATGAGCAGATTAAAAAGAATCTGTCGGAATTTGTGGGTGTAGACTATTGGTGCATGTGCGACGAAAAGGGAGAGACGTACCACACCCACCTATTTATCCATGCCAAAAATCCGATTGCGTTCTCTACTATCAAGCGCAAGTTTAAAGCGGCTCATATCGACAATGCTAACGGCACTTGCGAAGAGAATCGCAACTATATTCGCAAAGAGGGCAAATATGCCGACAGCGATAAGAAGGAAACTAATATCTCAGAAACTTTTGAAGAATGGGGCGAAATGCCTGATGAGAGAAGCCCGAAAGTCTTACAATCTGAAGCTATAATCGAAATGATTAAAGACGGTTACACTAACGCAGAAATAATTGAAGCTTATCCGACCGCTATTACAAAGCAAGCTTATATGGACAGATACAGACAAGAATATCTGAAGTCTAAGAATAATAATTGGCGTGATGTCGAAGTGAATTACATCTGGGGCAAAACTGGCGTCGGAAAAACAAGATATGTAATGGATAAATACGGCTATAACAATGTTTGCAAGATTACTAATTACACTCACCCATTCGACAATTACAACGGTCAAGACGTGATTTTGTTTGATGAGTTCAACGGACAAATAATGATTTCGGATTTACTTCAATACTTAGACGGCTATCCGTGTCCACTCCCTGCAAGATACGCTGACAAAATGGCTTGCTTCTCAAAAGCTTATCTTGTCTCAAATTTTCCATTTAGCAGTCAGTACAAGAACATTCAGAGCGAGAAGCCTGAGCAGTGGGTAGCTTTTAAAAGGCGATTCTCCCATATTTACGAAATGACCGAGGGCGGTGTTCTTATAGACGAGTCTGAGTCCGATGTCATACTGCCAGATGATTTTGAAGAAATCCTCGGAAATGAAGCGGGTGATGTCTTTGCTTAAAGATTATGGCGATGTTATGACAGTAGAAGAAGTCTGCGAAGTTTTGAAGCTCGGCAAAAACAAAGTTTATGAGCTACTGCAAAAAGACGAAATATCTTCCCGAAGGATTGGCAGAAAATATCTCATCCCGAAGAAGTCCGTGATTGACTTTTTGGAGTCAGCACGATATACTTGTTAATTAACACGGTAGGTTTCTTAACCGAGAAAGGAGTAACCAATGACAGGAAGCCTACAAAAGAAAAACGGCAAATATTATGCCGTAATAAACACCTATGAAAACGGAAAGCGCAAGCAGAAATGGATTGACACAGGTCTTGCAGTTAAGGGCAATAAGACGAGAGCGGAGAAGTTTTTGAGAGACGAAATATCTCGTTATGAAGCTATCTCCGGCACTGTCCAGTCTGATACCCTGCTTTGCGATTATGCTCGTTATTGGCTTGAATCTCGAAAAGGAAAGATTGACATTGTGTCATACGAGAGCTATGAAAAACTACTTGACAGCGATATTTGTCCATACTTCAAGGAAAGCAAAACCAAGCTTAACGATGTCAATGTCAAAACAGTTCAAGAATACTTCGATTACAAGTCAAAGTATGGTCGGAAAAAGGACAATACAGGGTTATCCGCTTCAACGCTGAAAAAGCACAAGAATGTCCTCAGTCAAGTTCTAAAATGTGCTGCAAAGGAGGGCTATATACCCTCAAATCCTTGTCAGTATGTTGAACTACCAAAAGTTGAACAGTACGAGGCAAATTTTCTCACGAACGAGCAAGCAAGTGCTATGCTATCTGCTGTTAAGGGAGAGAGACTATATCCTATTTTACTTATCGCAACTTGCTACGGCATGAGGAGAAGCGAAATCTGCGGCTTGCAGTGGGACGCTATCGACTTTGTGAATAACACAGTGACAGTCAAGCGCACAATGGTAAAGCAGAAAACTCTTGTAATCAAGAACAGTACCAAGACAGCAAGCAGTCATAGAACCTATCCCCTACTTCCAATTATCAAGCAAGAGCTTCTGAGAATCAAGGACGAACAGGAAGAAAATCGGAGATTCTTCGGAAAAGCTTACATTGAATCAAATCAGGTATTCACTTGGGAAGACGGGCATTGGATAGTTCCAGACTATGTAACTGTGAAGTTTCAGGAACTTCTCAGAAAATACGACTTGCCTGTTGTAAGACTTCACGACCTCAGACATTCGTGCGCAAGCATTATGCTATCGGCAGGAATGCAACTGAAAGACGTGCAGGAGTGGTTAGGACATAGTGACATCTCAATGACGGCTAACGTCTATGGTCATCTCGATGATACGAGAAAGAAAAAGGTAGCTGATGAGATTTCCGAACTGTTGACATTCTGAAAGTGTTAGAAAAGTGTTAGAAATCAAGAAGAATATTTGATAGAGTTTAGAAACAAAAAATAACGCCAAACGGCGCAAACACGTCGTTCGGCGATGGCGGAGAGGAAGGGATTCGAACCCTTGTGGCTTTTGACCAAACGGTTTTCAAGACCGCCTCGTTATGACCGCTTCGATACCTCTCCGGATATGGAGCTGTGAAATTCACAACTCCAACATAATACCACATTGGAACTCGATTGTCAATAGTTGATTTCAGATTTTTTTCGCAGGCAAAGCCTCATCCGCTGTATTCCCCGCCATACTCAAACTCGCTTTCATCATGACCGAGTTCAAACTCAGGTGCTGTGCCGAAATCATTGAATGTATACTCGGCAGAGACATAGCCGGTCATAGTGTAGCCAAGGACATCCATTGATGCACTGCATGTAAGCGTCATCATATACAGGTCATTGTTTTTGTCGAAAAGCATGACATAGATGATGTCGTCGAAGGTCAGGTCTTCAAGTTCAGCCACAAACGAGCCCAAAATACTCTCGGCATCTTCACTCTCCAGGACAATTGCAATCTGCTTTGTACCATCATCATTCTTGACAACACTGATGTTACTAAAAATATCTTCTGCAAGCTCCGGGAGATTTGCATCGCCTATTGAAGCGGTTGCATCGCTGTCGGCAACGGTATAATAAACTAAGGTGTCACCGTATTCGACGTATACTTTATCATCTACATAGGTGCTTATGATTTCTTCATCGTCCATCTCGGTTATTATCTGAGTTCCAGTTGAATTTTCTTTGATATTCATAACAGTCTCGGAAGTGAGCGACTCACCTAATATGTCGAAAGTTATGGACATGACGCAGTCGGCATCATAGCCGCCGGCTTTTTTGAGCTTTGAGACCGCTCTTGAATAGAGCCCATATGCAGTCAGAGTATCAAAAAACGAACAACTACAAAGGGATAATGCTATTGTAACGGCTAAGAAGACAGAAAATGTTCTTTTAAAAAATCTCATATTATCGCCTTACTCGGTTACGGTTTCAGATTCATCACTTGAATCGGAACTAGTGTCGGAGGAATCCAAAATTGAGCTTACATCAAGCATCATTGAACTACTTCCCGTTATCGTTGGAAGCTTGCCATCCCACTTCTCAATCTTGTAGTACTCAACAAGTTCATCGGAGATTGACTCAGAAAGGATTCTGTTTGCTTCCGCTTCAGCCTCAGCCTGAATCTTCAGGGCTTCCGCCTCGGCTTCAGCATTGGTTATCGTAGTTTCCTTTTCAGTTTCCGCCTTGAGAAGCTGCTGTTGAGCAACCTGCTTCTCCTCGATGGCGGTTATATAAGCCTCAGAGAAGTCAAAGTCGATGATGTTGACGTCAGTGATGTAGAGACCGCTGTCGTTCAGCTTCTCATTCAGTCCTTCAAGAAGTCCATCTGAAATCAGAATACGGTTGGTTACGCTCTCCTCGGCTGTATACTGAGCAACTGTTGCTTTCAATACTTCATTGACAGCGGGAGTAATGAGAACCATCTCATAATCACTGCCTACGTTTTTGTAGATGCTATACGACATGCTTGTATCTACACGATAGTTGATAGCAAGTGTCGTGGAGACAGTCTGAAGGTCTTTTGAAAAAGCCTCGGTTGATACCTCCAACTTTGTAATTCGGTTATCTATCTCGATGACTTCCTGAACGAAAGGTACCTTGAAGTGAAGACCTTCCTGGAAAACTGTTTCATTAACTTTACCTAATGTAACCAGCACCCCGGTATGTCCGGCAGAGACGACCGTAATGCAGTTTGCAAGCAGGATAATTACGACTATAACAATAAGTATAGGGAGAATTACCTTCTTATTGAATATTTTTGAAAGTGTTTGTTGCATTTTTTGCCCTCCTTTAAGGGTGTAGCTTAGCGTCTGTTCCTGAATAACTCAAGTATTATTACTCCAACGATGGTGAGAACCACTATGACAATAACAACTGAAACAGTTTGAGTGTTTGCCTTGGAAGAACTTTCTTCATCAGAATCATCTGTAGTTGCGAATGCGGGTGTTTCATCCACAGAAACAAGTGATTCGGATGAATCGGCACTGACAAGCTCGACTGATGTTGTAGCTACTGAGGTAGTTGTAGCCTCTGTGGTTGTGGTTGCTTCAGTAGTCGTTGTTGGCTCAGTGGTTGTTTCGGGAGCGGTTGTTGTGGTCGCGGCAGTTGTCGTCGTTGCCGCAGTGGTGGTTGTTGTTCTTGTAGTTGTTGTGGCGGCTGTTGTAGTCGTAGCCTGAGTAGTGGTTGTTGTAGCCTACGTGGTTGTAGCGGCAGTGGTAGTTGCCTCGGTGACGGCGGATTCGGTTTCCTCGTCAAGTGTAATCTCATCGTCATCGTCGGCGTTATCTACATCGACTTCGCTGTCATCATCAACTTCTACAACAGTGAAGGCTGTTGTACTGCTGTTGACAGTGACTGAATTTCCGTAAATATCGACGCAACCGATTGCAGAAACGTTGATCTGGCAATCTGTTCCTGCATCCGCCACCACCTCAAAGGTCAGCGTAGCCAATGTATCGCTGATGGTTGAACCAACTCTGTTGCTGATATTGATAGAAGCATAGTAGCCGTGAGAAGATACGGATGATACGAAATATTCATCATACTGCGAGCTCACATAGGTAAGCTGGTCAGCACTGTAGTATACGTAAACAACACCTCTGGCGATTCCTGAAGTATCGGAAATAGAGACGGTTACTGTAATCGTTTCGCCTTTTGTAACACTTGTAGCTGTTGATGCTGTAACACTCTCTGCGGCAAATATATTCACCGAAAACAAGGACATCATTAAAGCTACCAATATCACACAAATTATTCTTTTAGTGTTCATCTTAAATATCCCACCCGAAAAAATACTGTAGTTACATTTTAGCACATCGCGGATATTTTTGCAATAGCAAAGTAGCAAATCATAAGCTGTGACCGGCATATTTTTGCTACGGATTGATTGATTCTCATCAGAAATGTTCAAATTACACTTGACTTTTTCCCGAAAATGATTCATACTGGATAGTGTTATCGGACATTCTCATTTTCAGCACAGGAGGTTCAAAATGATTGATATATCCTTTATGCAACTCAATGCAACTCACCCTGATGATTTCGTATACGGAGTAAAAAGCGACTTCTGGCTTTTGCTTTATGTAAAAACGCCTGCACTCTTTCATTTGCCTTCAGGTGACGTCGTTTGCCATCCCTACAGTGCAATTCTATACCCTCCGAATACATTTGCCTACTACCAGGCTTACAAAGGAAAATATATAAACGATTACGTCAGATTCAGAACGGACGAGAGCTTTGTTACAGACGACAATGTGCCCACAGAGACTTTGGTTCAGCTTAATTCCCCCGAAAGCTTTCAGAAGCTCTTTGAACTGTTGTCTATGGAGAACTATTTCAGGTTTGACTATTCCTCCATGTCGATTTCAATGCTCCTTAGAATGCTTCTCTGGAAAATCAAGGAATCGGCTCAGGAAAATGAAATCACCGACCAGCAGAGAGCTTTGATTGACCTGAGATATGAGATAAGGCTCAAGCCGTACGCCCATTGGACGGTGGATATGATGGCGGAAAAGCTTCACCTGAGTACCGGCTATCTACAGAATATTTACAAGAAGCAATTCGGTGTTTCATGTATGCAGGATGTCGTCAACATGAGAATTGACCTTGCGAAAAATTATCTTGTAACGACTGACTTCAACTCTCAGAAAATCGCAAGGCTTTGCGGCTATCAGAATGTTGAGCATTTCTGCCGGCAATTCAAAACGGTCACCGGCACTTCCCCGCTTGCTTATCGCAAAGGCGAGCAGTTGAAATAAAATACAAAAGAAAATCCTCGGTCAAATGATCGAGGATTTTTTGGAGGTGTCACCCGGATTTGAACCGGGGGTCAAGGAGTTGCAGTCCTACGCCTTACCACTTGGCTATGACACCGGATATTGTCGGTCGCTTTTCTCAACCGACCAGAGTATTATACACGAGAAAACTCAATTTGTCAATACCTAATTTTCGATTAGAGAAAGAATTTCTTCCGAACTGAATGTGTAAGCTTTTCCGCAGAAATGGCACTTGACTTCTGTATTCTCATCCTGAGCCAGCTCTTTAAGCTCCTTTTCGCCGAGGCTCTTAAGGATTCTTTCGGTTCTTTCACGCGAGCAGTCGCAATGGTAACTCACCTCAAAATCGTCAAGGACATTCGGTTCGAGCCCATCGAGAGTAAACATAGCAATGTCCTCGGCACTCATCCCCTGCTCCATCAGGCTTGTGACACTTGAAATCTTGGAAATGTTTCTTTCGATTATGTCTATCGACTCGTCAGGAGCAAAAGGCAAAAGCTGTAGCAGAAATCCTCCGGCGCGTTTTACGGTCAAATCGGGATTGACGAGAACCCCGAGAGCACAGACTGTGGGAGTCTGCTCACTTTCGGCAAAGTATTGAGTGATGTCCTCGGCAATTTCACCGCTTACGAGAGCTGTCTGACCAATGTATGGCTCTTTCAAGCCCAAGTCCTTTATTACAGAAAGAGTTCCGTCGCTTCCGACTGCTCCTCCTACATCAAGCTTTCCGTCCGGTCTCAGAGGGATTTCGACGATGTTATTGTCGCAGTAGCACTTTACGTTGCCGAGATAATCGGAGACCGCTGTCAGGCTTCCTATTGGTCCTGAGCCATTTATTCTGAGAGTTACGCTGTCGCCCTTGTCCTTAAGACCGAAGCCAACAAGAGATGTTCCCATCGCAAGTCTACCTAACGCCGCAGTCACTACAGCGGAGGTCTTGTGAATTTTCTCTATTTCAGAGACGATGTCTGTCCCGTCGATGGCGGAGCAGACAACTGACGCGTCTTTTGAAATTGTTCTTACTATTCTTCCCATTTGTATCTTCCTTATTTTCTTAAAGCTTTCCCGCAACTATGAGCACTCTGTCAGAGGTTTTCTTAGGAGGCTTATAGCCGATTCCGTCATAGATTTCGACAGGAACAAGCCCGGACTTCATGAGCATACCAAAAATCTTCATAACAGGGTAAGCTCTTTCTCTGAATGACTCGGTGAAACGGCTGTTTTTGCCATCATTTGTATTCACAAAGAAGTCGAGAGTTATAAGTACGCTCTCATCGCTTTGCCTGTAATCATTCTGCCAGCCGAGGTAGACATCATCTGTGTCAAAGATAAAGCAATTGTTCCCGAGAGTGTTTCTGTGCTTGTAAACTGTATTCACGTCAAAGACAAATATGCCACCATGCCTGAGGTTCTTTGACACCCTCGAAAAGGTTCTTTCAACAGCTTCGGCTGAATTCAGATGGTTGATGCCGTCAAGAGTTGATATGATAACGTCGGCTTTGCGTAGCAAAGAAAAGCTTGTCATGTCCTGACAGACAAATGAAGCCTTCTTTCCAGCATCTCTTAGCTTTTTCTCAGCTATAGTCAGCATTTCAACGGAACGGTCGATGCCGGTTACTTTGTAGCCCTTGTCAGCCAGGAGCATATCAAGAGAACCGGTTCCACAACCGAGGTCTACTACGAAACCACGCTTCTTATGCCTGTTCAAAACTATGTTGTCGATTCTGTCGGCATAAGAAGAATAGCTCACATTTTTAGTGAACCTGTCGTAGTAGTCGGCAAAAATGCCGTAGCTATCTGTCACTGCTCGTCTTCCTTATCGTTTTCCTTGAGCCTTTCAAGAGCTATGTCGTATCCGCCTACTCCGTAGTTGATGGAACGGTTGACACGGCTGATTGTTGCAGTTGAAGCACTTGTAGCGGTAACGATGTCGGCATAGATGTGACCTTCTCTGAGCATCTTCGCGACCTCAAAACGCTGAGCAAGAGTGTCGACTTCGATAGCGGTGCAAAGGTCAGCCAAAAACTTTTCGCATTCATCACGGGTTTCGAGAGTAAGAATTGCAGCGTAGAGATCTTCGATATGCTTCTGATTGGATTTCGGATTCATGTTATCACCTTTTCAATATCATGTTCAAAATTTCGGATTTGTATTCCGTACAAATACATTTTAACATATTGAATGTAAAAAGTAAAGACCTAAGTAAGTATATTTGTGAAAGATTGACGAAATTTTTGCCTCAATCCTCCGTGACTTCTTTGATAACTTCCCTGATTTCCTCTGTCCCCTCTCCTGAGAGTGCAGAAAACGGTATTACAGTTATTTCTGAAAAGCATGGGATTTCATCCTTAAGAGCTTCAAGCCTTGCGGCTCTTTCTGATTTGTTCAGCTTATCTGACTTTGTCAGGACAATGCAGAACGGGAGCTCGGTGTCAATAAGGAAGTTTATCATGGTTATGTCGTCGGCTGACGGCGGATGACGCATGTCAACAAGCGAGAAAACAATGCCTATGTCGCGCTCGGGATCGGACAGATAATTTGAAATAAGATTATTCCACCTTGCCTTCTCCGACTTTGAGACCTTGGCATAACCGTATCCGGGAAGGTCTACAAAGTAAATCTCCCCGAGACGGTAGAAGTTTATCGTTCTTGTCTTTCCCGGCTCTGAACTGACGCGCGCAAGTGACTTTCTTGCGAAAATCTTATTGATAAGAGACGACTTCCCGACATTTGACCGTCCGACAAAGACAATTTCAGTCTTTTCTGGCTTGGGTAACTGCTCAAACGTCCCGTATGCCGCATAGAACTCAGCGTTATCGAACCGCATCAAGCCGCACCCCCACTGGAGTTTTCTCAACCTGCTTGAAAGATACTGGATTTATGGGAAGCCTCTGCTCGCTTTGTTCGTGAATCAGTGCGACATCAAGGACGTCCTCAATAGTTTCAGCAAACACAAACTCCAAGCCCTGCTTGACCTTTTCGTCTACTTCTTCCAAGTCGGGTCTATTGGCGGCTGGAATGACAACCGTTCTGATTCCGGCTTTGTACGCCGCCATTGTCTTTTCACGCAGACCGCCTATCGCTAAAACTTTGCCTCTGAGTGTGATTTCTCCGGTCATTGCTACGTCTGAGCGAACCTTGAGACCTGAAAGCTCGGAGATGATGCCGGTGGCGAGCGTTACTCCAGCAGATGGTCCATCCTTCGGAACTGCGCCCTCGGGTGCGTGAATGTGAATATCGCGCTTCTGGTAGAAGTCGCTGTCGATGCCATACTTATCCGCAACGCTTCTTGTACATGTAACAGCTATCTTCGCGCTTTCCTTCATGACGTCGCCTAATGAGCCGGTCAGTTCTATTGCACCCTTGCCAGGAACGGACAGAACCTCGAGCGGCATGAGAGTCCCTCCGACAGATGTCCACGCAAGACCGTTGACCTCGCCAACCTGGGACTTATCGGATTTCAGGTCGCTAAGATATTTTCTTGCGCCGAGATATTTCTCAACAGTTTCTGGCGAAACGGTGACTCTATGAGACTCACCAGTGACGATTTCTTTTGCGGCTTTACGGCAGATTGTTGCCAGTAGCCTTTCAAGGTTTCTGACGCCGGCTTCTCTTGTATAGTAGTCGATGAGCTCATAGAGTGCCGCATCGGTGAAGCGAATCTTGTTGCCGTTAAGACCATTCTGCTTAACCTGCTTCGGGACAAGGTGGCGTCTGGCTATCTCGAACTTTTCCTCGCGGGTGTAGCTTGGAAGTTCAATAACATCCATTCTGTCAAGAAGCGGAGGTGAGATTGTATCGATATTATTTGCTGTTGTTACAAATATCGCGTGGGACAAATCGAACGGAAGCTCAATATAGTGATCTCTGAATTCCTTGTTCTGCTCGCTGTCGAGTACTTCAAGCATCGCACTTGCGGGGTCTCCCCTGAAGTCGTTCGCCATCTTGTCTATCTCATCAAGAAGAATCAGCGGATTACTTGAACCGGCTTGCTTTACAGCCGAGATGATTCTTCCTGGCATCGAGCCTATGTAAGTCTTCCTGTGACCGCGGATGTCCGCTTCATCCTTGACTCCGCCGAGTGAGACCCTTACATACTTCCTTCCGAGTGCGTTCGCAATTGACTTTCCAATTGAAGTCTTTCCAACGCCTGGAGGTCCGACAAGGCAGATAATCTGACCCTTGACGTCGCTGTTGAGTGCTCTTACCGACAGAAGCTCTAAGATTCTCTCCTTGACCTTTTTCAAGCCATAGTGGTCTTTGTCAAGCTGAGCGGAGACTTTTTCAATGTCAAGGTTATCCTCGGTTTCAACGTTCCACGGAAGCTCTAAAACGGTGTCAAGATAGCTTCTTATAACAGCCGCTTCTTGAGAGCCATAGGGCATCTTCATCAGCCTTTCAGCCTCGGAAATAAGCTTTTCAGTGCATTCCTCGTTGAGCTTGAGGTTGTATATTTTCTCAGCGTACTCCTCCGCCTCTTCGTCAAAGTCCTCGGTTTCACCGAGCTCGTCTTTTATAATCCGGAGCTCTTCTCTGAGGTAATACTCCCTCTGTCCCTTCTCCATTGCCTCGCTTACCTTGGTGTGAATATCATTTTCGATAGACAGAACCTGAGTCTCACGCGTGAGAAGTGCCAGCGTAATCGACAGCTTTTCGCTGAGGGTGTTTGCCTCTAATATCTGCTGACGGTCTTCCGTTAACAGTGGAATATTGAACACGATATTCTCAAAGAGAACAGTTGGGTCGTCAGCGTCTAAAACAGCGTGTCTGAGCTCATCAGGCATTCTTGGAACGACTGAGCAGTAAGCCTCGAAAGCCGCTTTTACAACGCGACAGAACGCATCAAGCTCTTCCTCAGGGATTTTATCCTTGGCGTAGTTCTTCATCGGCTTGACAACTACATTTACGGTGTTACCATCGTCGATGTATTCCAAAAGCTTAGCCCTGTATAAGCCTTCCACCCGAACCCGCGATGCTCCTTCGCTCAGATTTATAATCTGCTTTATCTCGCAGACAGTACCGACTGAGTACACATCCTTTTCTGCCGGGTCAGAGACATTTATATCCTTCTGAGCAGTCATAAAGATAAGCCTCTCGCCAAGCATAGCCTCTCTGAGAGCCGCAACAGACTTTGGTCTCATTACATCAAATTTAAGTGCCATGTGTGGCATAACTATAAAGTCCCTTGTCGGAACACATGGCAAGCTCATCTGAGTGTTTCTTGTAAGTGCCATTAACTTTCTCCTTATCAGTCAAAGATGCAGATTCGCAAGATTAGCGAAATCGCAATATAGTATTTCATAATTATTCAAGAGCAATATGTCCCGTAGCTTATACGGTATATTCACTGCTTGTCCTATTATAACAAAAAGCTTTCCTATTTGCAATAGCAAATAAAGGTACAAAATGTGACAATTGTATGGTCGTGATTTTGGAGAGAAATTGCAGAAAAAAGCCTTGACAAATTTAATCCGGTGTGCTATTATATCTAACTGTGAGCGGGATACCGCTTGCAAATGCGCCCGTAGCTCAGTGGATAGAGTGCCCGGCTACGAACCGGTAGGTCGTGGGTTCGAATCCCCCCGGGCGCGCCAACCTCCGAATTTTCGGAGGTTATTTTTTGCGTGAAATTTCACTCTTTGCTTCATTTGTCCCCGCAATCCCCTATTGACAAACTCCCAAGAATGTGATATATTTATCGCAGTTGGTTTGCTATGCGAGGATTCCGACGAATATTTATTAGGAGTGTGAGACTTGATGGATGACAGTTCCGATGGGGATTGTGACCACAATACTGATTATATAACCGCATCTTGTGCCGTTTTAAACAGAATGATTGAGTAGGTATGGTCTTCACAACGTAGTGAAAGGCTGTGCCTTTTTGTGTTTCTTACTGTTTTTACGAAAGGATCTTATACTAATCATGGTTCAGGCAATTATATTGCAAATTTTACTTATAGCGTTCAACTCAGTATTTTCCTGTGCCGAAATCGCTGTTATTTCTATGAACGACGCCAAGCTCAAGCAGATGGCTCAGGAGGGCGACAAACGGGCGAAAAAGCTTCTTGCGCTCACCGAGGAGCCGTCGAAGTTCTTAGCTACAATTCAGGTTGCTATAACTCTGGCGAGCCTGCTCGGCGGTGCGTTTGCGGCTGACAACTTCGCAGATCCGCTCACAGAGCTTCTTATCAGCGTAGGGCTTCCTGTTTCAAGAAGCGTTGTCTACCCGGTGATACTCATAATCATAACGCTGCTACTCACCTATTTCAGCATAGTTTTCGGCGAGCTTGTTCCAAAGAGACTTGCTATGAAGAAGACTGAGCAGATAGCTCTTGGGCTGTCGGGGATAATGTATGTCATGTCGAAGATATGCGCGCCACTGGTCTGGTTGCTCACAAAATCCACTAATGCTGTTTTGAAGCTTCTTGGAATCGACCCTGACAGTGACGACGATGTTGTTACTGAGGAAGAAATCAAGCTGATGCTTGCCGAGGGCAACGAACAGGGCACCATCATGGAAGAAGAAAGCGAGCTTATCAATAATGTTTTCGACTTCACAGACACATCAGTTGAGCAGGTCAGCACCCGCAGAAGAGACGTAATCTTCCTCTATATTGAAGACGGCGATGAAGCCTGGGAAAAGACTATTGTGGAGAGCCGACATACATACTACCCTGTATGTCAGGACTCGCCCGATAATGTAGTCGGAATTCTTGATACAAAGGACTATTTCCGCTCTGACAACAGAAGTATCGGATACATGATGGAACATGCAGTCAATAAGCCTTACTTTGTTCCGGAGGAAATGAGAGCGAATGCGTTGTTCGCCGAGATGAAGAAAACGAGAAATTATTTCGCTGTTGTTTTGGATGAATACGGCGGGATGTCTGGAATAGTGACTCTTCACGACCTTATCGAAGAGCTTGTCGGCGAGCTTGAGGAGGAAGAAGCTCCTCCAAAGCCGGACGATATTGCCGAGGTTGATGAGGAAACCTGGTGCATCCAGGGCTGTGCTGAGCTTGAAGAGGTTGAGGAAGCTCTTGGAGTTACCCTCCCCACCGATACTTTCGACACCTTCAGCGGCTTCATATGCGAGATTATAAGCCGTGTCCCCGAAGAGGGCGAAAGCTTTGAGTGCGAGTCCTGTGGCTTGGCCATCGAGGTCAAGAACGTCAAGGACCATATGATAGATTATGCCATCGTCAGGAAACTTCCTCCTGAGCCCGAAGAGGACGAGGACGAAGATAAAGAATAAAGCATACAAGGAAGGCTTTGCCGGGTTGGCAGAGCCTTCTTTTTACGAAAAAATAAAAATCCTCTTTCGAGGATTTATGGTGGACCCGATGGGACTTGAACCCACGCTCTCCGCGTTGCGAACGCGGCGCTTTACCAACTAAGCCACGAGCCCGAATCAACGAGATTTATTTTATCCCTAATTGCTCCGTTTGTCAAGACGTTTTCAAGATTTTTTTCTCGTTGAGGTGATTTTTTAAGTTTCCGAGCCTTCAGGCAATCTGTCAACGGTTTCTGATACCGGAGATGATTCCTCCTCTTCCCCACTTGTTCCGCCGTTTCTCTTCTCTAAATCAGTTTTGATCAGCTTGTAGATCGCTGAGAAGAGCGGAACGCAGATTAACATTCCGGGGATTCCGAAGAGCCCTCCGCCAACACTGACTGCCGCCAGCACCCACACAGATGGAAGCCCTATCGACTTGCCAACTATCTTTGGATAGATGAAGTAGTTGTCAACAAACTGGAGAACCAGAATAAAGAGAACGAATATTACCGCCTGGATGGGATTCACGGTAAGAATCATAAACGCTCCTATTATTGTTCCTATCCATGCGCCAACAATCGGGATAAGGGCAGTAAGACCGATAAGTGCACCAATCATCGTCGGATATGGGAGACCTAAAATCAGCATTCCTATTGTACAGAGAGTTCCCAAAAGAAGTGCCTCTGTGCACTGAACGACTATGTAGCCGTGGTAGCTCTCGTTGAGAGTGCCCAAAACATAGTAGACTCTTTCGTGCCACTTGGGCTTGAGATATGTCTCGGAAAGCTTTCCGAGCTGACCTAAAATCTTGTCTTTTGCTGAAAGGAAGTAGACCGAAAATACTATTCCAACTAAAGCCGTTGACAAAACCGATACTACAGTAGGAGCAACGCTTGTGACAGTGTCTACAGTTCCCTGAATATCGCTGATAACGTCGGTGATGCTCGTCGAAAGAAGTGAGATGATGCCGATAATACTGCTTACACTTGAGGCAATTTCGTTCCAATTTATCCATTCAAGCCATTCTATGATGCTGTCGGGCAGTAGTCCGATAATTGTTTTATTTTCAAGAATTGAAAGAACAAGCGACGGAAGCTGGTCTATAAATGTCTTTATACATGACACAAACTGCGGAATTACGAGCAGGAGCACAAGAACGATAACGAGAATTATAGTCAGGTATCCCAAAAGCATACAGACCGGTCTGCGGCACTTTGCCACTGCCTTTTTCTCACTGTTCGGAAAATAGTGCTTTTCATAAAAGCTCATTGGGATATTCACTATGTATGCAATTATTAGTCCTACGATAAGTGGATTTAACGCATTCATGGCGATACCAAGAGCGGCAAATATGCTGTCGATGAAGTGAATAATCAAAAATAGTATGACTGCACTCACAACAGCTTTGAAGCAGGTTTTCCAGTCGAGTTTCATACAAATTCTCCTTTGTTGTTTGGACAAATATCATCGATTGTCCATAGTTTGTGTGAATGTTACACTTGAAAAATTGTCGATTTTTTTGTACAATAGTATTGTTGCTTTCATAGAAGGACATCGAAGGGAGGAATGAAAGTGGCTGACTCAAATATAACCAAACGTGCTCTCGCGTCTGCTTTGAAAGAACTGATGACCGAAGAGCCTTTCTCTAAAATAAGCGTAGCAGGCATATGTGAACGATGCGGCATTAACCGAAAGAGCTTTTACTATCATTTCAAGGACAAGTATGACCTTGTAAACTGGATTTTTGATTCCGAATTTTTGCTCATTGTCAGGGACAATTCCGCAAAGACAAGTTGGGAGCTTTTCGACGCCCTTTGTCATTATCTTTACGATAATCGAAAATTCTATAAACCAGCTCTTCAGATAGAGGGTCAGAACTCATTTTCCGATCACTTCAGGGAAATGTTAAGAGTTTCACTTCGTTCGAGCCTTGGTCTTCTTGGCGAGTATGAGGATTTCCAGCTTAACTTCTATTCCGATGCCCTTGTGTGCACCATAGAAAGGTGGCTCACATCAAAGAAATGTGACGCTCCGGATGAATTCCTGAAGAAAATCGCTTCCTGTGCCAACGGCTTCAGAAAAGTTTCTTCCTCCTGAAAACTGAATACTTCCCGCCGTTCAGGAAAGTCCTAAGAACGACGGGATTTTTTCTGCATCTCTGAGTCCCTTTTGATAAAGCTCATCAAGAGGCTCTTTTTCTTTTGTGAGAGTGTCCACTCCGCACGTATCGTCAGGAGCAAGAATGAGAACCTTGCCCTCGGCTTCAAGCTCTTTTGCGGTTTCGAGCTCTGCATTATAGTGGTCTGCCCTGCCGCCGATCCTCTCGGCTGAGACGGGATACTGCTTTCTGATTCTCTTTGCAATTGCAATGTCACGCTTTGGAAGCCTCAGAACATCGCGTGGCTTGCTAAGGATGAGTACAACCTTTTCACAACCCATAGATATAGCCTTTTCAACCGGCACCGGGTCGCCAAGAGCTCCATCAAAGTACGGTTCACCATCAACATAGTACGGCTTGTTGACGTACGGAATCGAGCAGGAAGCTTTCACTATGTCAAGATTGTCCTGGCTCACATAGTCCTTTGTGAAGTACTTTGTATCACCTGTTATCGCGTTTTCTGCAACAACAAGCAGATCTGTAGGATTTTTGAGCATTGCTTCAAAGTCAAAAGGGCATTCACCGCCAGCGTTGCTGAGCTTGCCATAGATATAATCCATGTCTATGTACGAGCCATTCTTCAGAAGATTAGAAAGGCTCATTGCTTCTTTCCTGTGGTTGTAATCGGTGTAGAACTTGTAGTTTCTACCCTTTTGTCCTGCAAGAAAAGTGCAGATATTTGCAGCACCGGCTGAAACTCCGATTCCGAGGTCAAAGCTTATGTTATGCTCCATGCAGTAGTCCATAACTCCGCAGGCATAGATTCCTCTCATACCGCCGCCGACATCAACAATTCCCGTTTTCATATGATTTCCCTCTTTCAACTATCATATCATTTGGTAGCCTTAGGATAGCACTTTTCAAAAATCTCTGCAAGAGTCCAATTCCTGAAATTGCACTCAGCTCCTGAATTTACAGCGGAAATAAGTCTCCCCGACTCGTCGAAAACAGCAATGCAGGCGTCATCGGAGATGATTTCATCAATCATCCTTGCAGTTCCCGAAAATTCCATTGGAACACTGGCGGCAGTTCTTGTATCCCTGAGCTTTGATGATTCAGTGTATACATCATTATAACCAGAATAATCGTCGTCGGATTTAACGAAGAATGTCAGTATGGGATGAAGTTCGTCAGCAACATTCAGAAGTTCATTACATGCAGGTTTTTCATCGGAATTGTATTCATACCAGATGGAATACAAAGCCTTATCACTTCTCAGATGTTCGCATAATTGTTGAGCATTTTCGGAATACTTGACACACAGCATCATGTTTTTGATCTCACCAGCTTGTTCCAATATCCCATTTTGTATGTTTTCAGCATCTGAGAAAAGGATAAATGCACATTCTGATTCATTGTCAAAAAGTTCTGTAATTGTCACAGGAATCTCAGAGCAGAAGAAGACATACGTATAAATTCCAAGTTTCTTTCCCTGCCTGATTGCTTCGGAATATGCTTCTTCTGAGAATGACGTGTTGTCAATATAGAAAATTATAGACCACGGAATGTTATAGCCACGTTCTTTTTCAAGATTTCTGATAGTTCTTGCACCAGCGGTGAAGCTGTTGTAGCCGGTATTCATCCCGAATTTCAGGATATTTGCTGTTCCCACATTTTTGATTGCATCGTGAATGAGTGCATAATAAGGGCTGTTTTCATCTTCAAGCATTGAGTGAGCTATGCTTAAAAAATGCTTTTGGAATCTTCCCGCAGAAAGAGCAAGTGCCAGGTCTACAAGATTTCTTGACTCTCTGTCTGGATTATCCCGCATGTCCTCAAGCTTTTTTCCGACATATGCTTCGATAATAGATTTTGCGTTGTTTTGAGTTACATTCTGTTCCATAAGAAACCCTCTTTCAAACAAAATTCAGACGTACTAATTATAAACTGCCATCGATTTTTTAAACACGGACAAATAATCTGTTTTGTCCAGAAAGGTAACACTTTTTTCTGCGGTCTTATTTTTCCACACTTTATGATTCCGTGTCCAATGACATTTTTCTCTGCCTGATTTAAAATGAAGAAAAGAAAGCGGAGAAATATACTCTGCAGTAACGAAAGGACAGATTTAGTATGAAGAAAAATCTTCTTAAGAATTTCGGAATCAAGCAGGCATTCAACTATCTCGAAAAAAATCCTGAAGAAAACATTCCGAAGCTAATCAATATGCTCGAAAAGAGCTATAGCGGGGACACGTTTCAAAAGCAGATAGCAATTGTAAAGAAATCGGTTGAAGCCAAGGACAACTGGTATCAGCTTATGATGAAAATATATGAGCTTGACCCGGGCGTCAGAAAAGCAGTTTTCGAGAATCTTCTTCTCAACGACAGTATAAACGGTTATGTTTACCAGCAGGAAATGTCTAAGAAGTATAACTGTAACATCCCATGGGCGATTCTTTTAGACCCTACGTCTGCCTGCAATCTTCACTGCACAGGCTGTTGGGCGGCAGAGTATGGCAATAAGCTTAACTTAAGCTTTGAGACCATAGATTCTATCGTCAAGCAGGGCAAAGACCTTGGTTGCTACATGTATATCTACACCGGCGGCGAGCCGATGGTCAGAAAGAACGACCTTATAAAAATCTGTGAGATGAACCCTGACTGCGAGTTTTTGGCGTTCACAAACGGAACGCTTATCGATGAGGACTTCTGCAAGGAAATGCTCAGAGTCAAGAACTTTGTTCCAGCTATAAGCCTTGAAGGCTTTGAGGACGCAAACGACTCAAGAAGAGGCGAAGGCGTATATGACAAGGTTCACAACGCTATGAGACTTCTCAATGAAAATAAGCTTCCGTTCGGAATTTCTGCCTGCTATACATCGCACAACTGCGACGACATTACAAGCGAAGAGTTCTTTGACATGATTATCGACGCGGGAGCACTCTTTATCTGGTTCTTCCATTACATGCCGGTAGGAAACGATGCAGTAGCCGAACTTCTTCCCTCTCCTGAACAGCGCGAGAAGGTTCTAAGAAGAATCAGAGAGTATCGTAGCTCCAAGGCAATATTCAGCATCGACTTCCAGAACGATGCACAGTACATCGGCGGATGCATTGCAGGTGGCAGGAAGTATCTCCACATCAACGCCAAAGGCGATGTTGAACCCTGCGTATTCATCCACTATTCAAATGTCAATATCCACGACTGCACTCTTCTTGATGCACTGAGGAGTCCCCTCTTCCAGGCATATCACGACAATCAGCCGTTTAATGATAACATGTTGAGACCTTGCCCGATGCTCGAAAATCCTGAAAAGCTGAGAGCCATGGTCAAGGAAACAAAGGCAAGGAACACCGACTATCAGAGTATTGAGAGTGCGGATCACCTTTGCGACAAGTGTGAAAGCTACGCCGAAAACTGGAAGCCCACTGCTGATAAGCTTTGGGATGAAATCCAGCAGAAAAAGGCGGAGGCAAACTCCAAGAATTGAGCACACTTTACTTAATATTTAGCCAGCACCACTTTCAATCATATTCTTTCCTTAGGCGGCTAACCCGAGCCGCAAAATATCGGAGTCGTATCAAAGCGGCTCCGATGTTTTTTGCTATTAATTTTTACTCGACCGACTTCAGTGATTCTGCCATGTCGATGGCGGAAATCTTCTTTCGCAGTATCAGGTCTGTTACTATTGCGAATAGAATTACCAACAGAACTGTGAAGACAAAGCTTATCGGGCTTATTACAACCTTGAATGAGACCATGTCGACTTTTATCTGCGACATAACGAATGCGTGGAGGAGGACTCCCAGCGGCAAGCCTATCACAATCCCCATAAGCGTCAGGACAATGTTTTCGCGGAAAACGTAATCGTTCGTTTCGCTCTTATGGAAACCGATGACCTTGATAGTGGCAATTTCCCTTGCACGTTCAGATATGTTGATGTTTCCGAGATTGAACATTACTATGAAAGCAAGCGCGGCGGCACAGATGAGAATCAGTGCGACGACATAATTGAGGCTCTGCATCATGTTGTCTATCATCTGTCTTGTGTCGTTTACAACGGTTACGGCTGAAATTCCGTCCATGTTCAGAAGTGTTGCAGAAACACTGTAATGGTCTGCATCATCAGTAAGTCTGAGCATCAGCGTTTCAGGCTCATACTCTTCTCCAAATATGTCTTCATACGCTTCACCGGTCATGTAGATGTAGTGTTGTACGTAGTTTTCTACGAGCCCGGAGACGGTGGCTTCTGCCATTTCTCCGTCAGTTGTGTAAACTGTTATGCTATCGCCTACATCGACATCGAGCATCGATGCAAGCTTTTCGGAGACAAGAACTCCTCCATCGGTAGGAAGCGATACCTCTTCTTCATCAAGATGAAGACTTATAACATCGCTGAATGAATCATCATCAGAAACAATATAGTATGCAGTTTTGTAGACGTCGTTAGCACTTACGTCGGTCGAATATGACATCGAGATTGCCTGTGCTTCAATTACATCAGATAATTCATCAGAAACATTGGAGATTTCGTCTTCGGTAATTTCATCTGAGAATGTCACTGAAATATCATAGGTTAGTATGTCGTCAAACTGGAAGTTTCCGAGATTTGCAACTGAATCATTAATTCCGAATCCGGTTAGCAGGAGTGCGGTACATCCAGCTACACCCATGAGCATCATTATCATACGCTTTTTGAACCTGAAGATATTGCGAAGCGTTACCTTGTGCATAAACTTAAGCCGAGACCAGATTGGTGTTATCCTCTCAAGCCAGATTCTCTTTCCGGCGGCAGGAGTCTTTGGTCTTATCAGGTCAGCCGGCGGGCATTTAAGTGCACCACGGCATGATACTACAGTAGTTCCGACTGAGCATACAAGTGAAATTGCAAGCGAAACAAGGAAGTATGCGGGGCTGAATATGTAGATAAAGCCTTCGATATTATAAAGCATTGTATATGCTTTCAGAATTACAAGTGGGAAGAGGAAGGTCCCTAAGAAATATCCCGCAACAGAGCCGATTATAGCTGCACCACCGGAGTAGATAACATACTTTGCGAGTACTGCTCCCTTGCTGTAGCCGAGTGCACTCATGATTCCTATCTGTGTGCGTTCGTCGTCTATCATTCTTGTCATGGTGGTTGAGCAAACAAGTGCGGCAATCAGGAAGAAGAATATAGGAAGGAATCTTGCGACGTTACTCACAATCAGCGAATCACTCTCGAATGTGACGTAACCCTTCTTGTGAAGACATAGAGTGTCGGCTCTTCAAGGTCATCAAGCTCAGCTCTTGCGTCAGCTATTTCCGTCTCTGCATCGGCAATTTCTTCTTCAAATTCCGCGACACCATCTTCATATTCAGCAAGACCGTCGTAATATTCAGTCCAGCCGTCTTCTAATTCTATCAGACCGGATTCATAGTCAGCCAAGCCATCTTCATACTGCTGTTTAGCTTCTTCTATCTCCGAGAGACCGTTCTCATAGTCTGCAAGCGACGAGTGGTAAGCTTCCCAGCTTGCGTCCAGAGTTGCTCTTGCGGCGTTGTACTGGACTAATCCGGCGTTGTACTCTTCTTCTCCGACTCCATATGCTTCGACGAGGGCTTTTGCCTCTTCAAGCGTAACCAACTGCTCTGAAAGCGTTTCCTCAGCGGCGTTTAGTTCCTCAAGAGCATCATCAAGCTGGATTTTGGCGTCAGTAAGTTCAGCTTCTGCTTCTTCAATTGCTGTCAGTGCATCATCGAGCTCGATTTTAGCGTCAGCGAGCTCTGTTTCGCCGTCAGTCAATTCGACAAGAGCGTCTTGTAATTCCGCCCACGCATCGTCAAGCTCCTGCTGGGCTTCTGCTCTGCTCTCCTCAAGCTCCGCCTCTGCATCTGCAATTTCAGATTCTGCATCAGCAACTGTTTCAGCAAACCTTGTGTTGATAATTATATCTGTTTCATCCTCGACAAGCTCAGAGAACGAATCAATCATGTCGTTATACTCGTCGGTGTATGGGTCGTACTTCTCAGTGCTTGTGACATACACTTCGGTATAGTACTCGCTGTCGAAGCCCTCCTCGGGAATGATTATAAAGGCGGTTATGCTTCCGCTTCCAAGAGATGTTGTGCCTCTTGAGATGTCAAGATATAACGGCGAACGGCAGATTCCGACTATGGTGTACTCTGTATATGTAAATGTATCGAGAGTGTCGTCATCATTGCTGTCTGAAAGAACTATAGTAGTGCCGATGTCGTCCTCCGAGAACACCTGGCTGTCGGCAAGGCATTCATTTGCGGCTTCTGGCAACCTGCCTGAGACAAGCTGTGGTTCATTGACGCCACTTGTCAGCATCATGGCGTGATACACAAGCTCCTCGCCGCTACTGTCCGAGATAAAATCTGCATTTATCGAGCCGACCGCGGTTTCAACTCCATCAATCTGGGATATTTGCTCAATATCTTCATCTTCAAAGCCGATTGTTGAGATAAGCCTCAAATCGTAGAGCTTGGTTTCATCTAAGTAATCAAACTCAACTGCAAGCATCACCGAACGGGTCTGCCTGAGTCCTGAAAAGAAAGCGACTCCAAGCATGATGATAAGAAGTATAGCAATAAATCTGCCCATACTTCCGGTTATGCTTCTTTTTACGTTTTTACTGTAAGCTTTTTTCATAGAACCGCATCACCACTCAATATTCTCGACAGGAACGATATGGTCGTTCATCTTTACCGAATGAATGGTTCCGCTTTTGACGCGGATGATTCTGTCCGCCATCGCAGAGAGCGCGGAGTTGTGCGTGATAATGACAACTGTCATGCCATCATTTCTACAGCAGTCCTGCAAAAGCTTCAGAATAGATTTTCCGGTCTCGTAATCGAGCGCACCTGTTGGCTCGTCACAGAGAAGAAGCTTTGGTTTCTTTGCGAGCGCACGTGCTATCGAGACTCTCTGCTGTTCGCCGCCTGAGAGCTGTGCCGGGAAGTTGTCGAGCCTGTGAGAAAGTCCGACTGCCGTCAGAGCTTCTTTGGCGGGAATCGGATCTTTACATAATTGCGAAGCTATCTCTACGTTCTCTAGTGCAGTAAGATTCGGTATCAGGTTGTAGAACTGAAATACAAACCCTATGTCGTGACGGCGATAGTTGACGAGGTCGTCTTTTTTGAGACTTCCAACATCATTTCCGTCCATTATTACCTTTCCGCTTGTAAGGGTGTCCATTCCGCCGAGGATGTTGAGAAGCGTGGTTTTCCCTGCTCCCGATTCGCCCACTATTACGCAGACTTCTCCTTTTTCAATCTTGAAGCTTGCCTCAGAAAGTGCCTTAACTTCGACATCACCTGTCTTGTATATCTTTGTTACCTTGTCAAATTCAATAAATGAGTTCACTATATCACTCCTCATAATTCTGTCAATGACATTGTAACAAAGATAGATTTATCTTTCATGAATGTATTGTGTGAGGGTGATGAAATAGTAAATACAACTAATACAATTTCATTCGGAATGTCGATTTCAAATAATTTTCGGATTTCCTTGAAAAACTATTGACAGAAGACAGCGCATGTGATATAATTCCTACAATGCTGATAGGTTTTAACTCAGTAAAAACAACAAAGGAGGATATTTTATGACAGTATACAACAGCATTACAGACCTTGTGGGAGGTACTCCCCTGCTTAGGCTCAACAACTATTTGAAGTCAGATAAGTTTTGTGCAGACATCTTAGTGAAGCTTGAGTATCTCAATCCCGCCGGAAGCGTTAAGGACAGAATAGCTAAGGCTATGATTGATAATGCTGAGGCATATGGCGATTTGAAAGAAGGCTCAGTTATCATAGAGCCTACAAGTGGCAATACCGGAATCGGTCTTGCAGCGATAGCGGCATCAAAGGGCTACAGGATAATTCTCACAATGCCTGAAACGATGAGCGTTGAAAGGAGAAGCCTTCTTAAAGCTTATGGCGCAGAAATTGTCCTTACCGATGGCTCAAAAGGCATGAAGGGTGCAATTGAGAAAGCTAACGAGCTTGCGGCGTCGATTCCGAACAGTTATATTCCTGGACAGTTTGTGAACCCAGCGAACCCGACTGCTCACTTTGAGACAACCGGTCCTGAGATATGGAACGATACCGACGGAAAGGTCGATATGTTCGTCGCAGGAGTCGGCACTGGCGGAACTGTCAGCGGCGTTGGAAAGTATCTCAAGAGCAGAAATCCTGATGTCAAGGTTGTTGCAGTTGAACCGGCTGGCTCCCCTGTTCTCTCAACGGGCGTTGCAGGAAAACACGGTCTTCAAGGAATCGGTGCAGGATTCGTTCCCGACACTCTTGATACCGGAATCTATGACGAGATTATCACAATCAAGGAAGAAGAGGCATATACAACCGGAAGAAAGCTTGCAAGAAGTGAGGGACTCCTGGTCGGAATCACATCCGGTGCTGCGGTTTATGCCGCATCTATCTTGGCAAAGCGTCCAGAAAATGAGGGCAAGGTGATTGTTGCGCTTCTCCCTGACACCGGTGACAGATACCTGTCAACTCCGATGTTTGCAGAATAAAATCAAAACCGTCTGTCTTGATGACAGGCGGTTTTCTGTCACAATTCAGCGTGATTATCGATGATGTCCTGCAGTGTGATGCTATCAAGATAGTCGGTTATGGCTTTATATAATCCCTGCCAGATAGGAAGAGTTGGGCATATGTCTCTACGACGGCATTCTACCGGGTCACATTCGAGGCAAGTGACCGGTGCAAGACTGCCCTCGGTAAGTCTTAGAATCTCTCCAACTGTGTACTTATCTGGCGTTCTGGAAAGCCGGTAGCCGCCCTGGTAGCCGCGATTGGTTCTAAGTATATCTGAGCCGTTGAATGCCGGGACTATCTGCTCAAGATATTTTTTCGATATATCCTGTCTTTCAGCGATGTCTTTGAGTGAAACGTAGCCGTCGCACTGATTCTCGGCGAGGTCAACGAGCATCCTAAGGGCATATCTGCCTTTTGTCGATATTTTCATAGTCAGTACCACCTGTATTTTCGATACTCTAATAATAACATATATTCAGTAGGTTTTCAATCGCTTTTTTCAGGAAAATTCAATGGAAATAGATTGCCGCACGGAGTAGATGGCTTCGTGCGGCAAACATATATGGATAGAGGTACTGACCTAACTGGCAAAAAATATTATTCGTTCTTGATGGCTTCGAGGGCTGACAGCCTTGTCGCCCTGATCGCGGGGTAAAGTCCTGAAACTATACCTACTGCAATCGCCAGGAGCACTGCTACACCGTCCAGCCATGGCGGGATTACTGAGAGTGCGGAGGTTGATGCGTCTATTCCGAGCATGGACATTCCGCCTGCGCTTGCAAGATAGTTCACAGCCGCAGAAGCTCCATAGCTGAACACAACACCTAAAACTCCTCCGACAGCACCGATTATACCGGCTTCAATCAGGAACATGCTTCTTATATCAGAAAGCTTGCACCCGAGAACCTTCATAATGCCTATCTCTCTGGTTCTTTCGTAGATGGACATTACCATCGTGTTGGCGATACTGATAGCCGCCACAATGAACGCAACTACGCCGATTGCTCCCAATATAGCTCTTAAGAACTTCGTCTGATCCTGAAGCTGGGTGAGATACTCCATCGAAGAATAGGTTTCATATCCCATCTCATTGAGCTTGGCTTCCACGCCCTGAACATACTTTGAATCTTCAACCAGAACGATAGCCTGATCGTAGATATTCTGACGATTGTCAGCGGTGCTTTCTCTGTCATCTGGGGTGTAATCGTAGCCGTAATACTTGGCTTGGTTTTCTTCAAATTCATCGGTGAGAGCGAAGACTCCTCCTACGTCCATATAAACGCTTGAATCATAGTCACCATTGCCATCTGATACAAGTATACCAACGCAATTAGCTTCAATCAGTTCAATCTTTGGTTTCGAAGTATCAACCGCACTTTCACCATACGACCAATACCAAGTAAATTGATAAGTGTGGTTGCTCCCTACCGGATTAAAGGGCAGTTCGTCTTCTTCGGTAATTGTTTTCCACCAGATTTCGTCTTCCTCACGCATGGTATAGAAGTAAAACGGCATGGCATAAGTCATTACGAAGTTTGTCGTTCCAATATCACTTTCATCAAGAAGTCTGCCATAGAGTATTTCAAAACCCATATCAGCCATGGAAGCGGCGTCTATGCCTATAATCGACATCGAAGAGCACTTTTCGGTGTTGTCCATTATCAGGTAGCCCCAATAGTAGTAGTATGGTGTTACAACCTGGACATGGTCAATCTCGCTTATTTCCTCGATGGCTATGTTGTCAAGAACTGTATTCGATTCTGTATAGACGTATGTGCCACTGTCTTCGTCGTACTGATACGAGCCGCCATAAGAATAGATAGTTATCTGCTTAAGGTTTGAATAGGAGCTTATCTGATCTTCAAAGCCCTTGTTCATACCGATGCCAATCGAAAGCATTATAACGACTGCCGCCGTGCCAATTACAACACCCAAGACGGTGAGCATACTTCTTGCTTTACGCCTTAAGAAGTTGGAAAAGGCAAATCTAATTATATCCGTTTTTCTCATAATCAGTCATCCCTCCTTATAGGGAAAAGCGGAATTTATTCATCATCGTCGTCATCATCAAGACCGTCAAGAAGTGCCTTCTTTTTCTTGTTCCTGATAACTGCAACCACAATAACTATAATCACGACAACGACAATGCCTGCGCCGACGCCAATGGCAATCTTTGCAAAGTTACTCAGGCTACCTTCAGTGACGTTGTTTCCGCTTGTATCAACAGTGAAATCGTCGTCGAAGTAGTAGTCATCGCCCCAGTATTCACTATCATCGAAGTAGGTAGTTTCCTGCTCTTCACAGATGAGGACATCGAACTCGTATTCAAGAGTATGTTCTGCACCCGATTCATCCTCAAATGAGAAGGTGAGAATTGCAGTCTTGGTCTCCCCTACTGCATCAGGGTCATTAGCGTAAATCATTCCGCTGAAATAGTCATAGCTCGATGCACTGAGGGTGCCATAGTATTCGGTTGCCATGTAGAAGTCTCCGCCGACACCAATTGTAAGGCTACTCATTGCGGTTTTCGACTTATTGAAGAACTGGAAGTAGATGTTGCAACCCTGGGAGCCATAGCATTCCGTCGGAGGCTCCCACTCCATCAGTTCAAACTTGATAGCCTGAGAGACCTGCAGGTTGATTGTAATCGAATTACTGCTTGCGGAGTAGCTTGTGCCGTTGTCATATTCAAAGTCGTATCTTAGAGTTATCGGATATGTACCTGCACCGGCAGTAGCACTGGTTCTGAGTGCGATTGAATATTCCATCTCGCCATCTGTAGGGATTTCTTCTGTGTAGAAAGAGGTTGTGCCGTCGATTGCAGAGAAGATATTGGTGCTCGTTGTAGAGTTGCTACTGCTTGCTGTTTCAACGTCGACAGTCATGTTCTTGATAGCCTTGTCGTGGCTTGTGTTTCTTAACGTGAAGGTAAGAGTAAACTCCTCGCCAGATTCAACTGTGTCGACATCAAGGGTGTAGCCGGAAACAATAACCTTCGGCTCAAGAGACTTTTCGGTAGTGGTTTCGGTTGTATCAGACTTCTCGGTAGCTCTTAAGTAGATGTTGAAGGTCTCTGTGTACGTGTTGCCACTGATGTCTGAATAA
The DNA here is from genome assembly GCA_021202155.1 of Oscillospiraceae bacterium. GTDB lineage: Bacteria > Bacillota > Clostridia > Oscillospirales > Ruminococcaceae > Faeciplasma. The sequence continues at coordinate 144,473 of JAJQDP010000006.1, forward strand.
GTAACCGTTGCCTGTAGCGTGTGCTGAGCGGATGGATATTCCGGGAATACTACAGGGAACGATGCGGTTATAGTGCCACCGCCCTGAACTGTTCCGCAGTCTACAGTGTCGGTATATGTATTGAGAACCAAGCCACCAAGGCTTGAGAGAACGACCTTGACGTTATTTGCGGTGTAGTTGGTGTTGTTTGTGAATTCGAGTGTGAGCTTTGTCGAGAGATTCGACTTGCCCTTGCCCTCAGGAATAGAAGCATTTGTCATCTTGAAACTCGGTGAATCGCTTTCCTCATCAAGGGTGACCTCAGAGGACTCCACATCGATATTGAAGGTTCTTGAATCGGAGACTGTCGAACCGGTTGACGAAGTGCAGGTTACTGTGAGGGTAACCTGATACCTGCCAGATTCAAGTGAGCTATCAGAGAGAACTGTTACTGAGTTGTAGCCACTGTGGAGCTCCTGTTCGGCTAAGTACCCGGAGAAGCTGAAACCTGTTCCAGAGATTGAAGCTGTGACCTGAGCGGTCGAATCCCAAGTTGCATAGCTGTATGAGCCATAGGTGTACTCATAGTTCAGCGTGGCATTGCTTGCGACTGTAAATCCGATTGTGAAGGTGTCACCTGCATTTATCGACTGACTGCTCACTGTAGGATTCTGAATGCTAACCCCGTAGGTAGTTGTTACTGTGGGAGTTGTGTTTGTGGGAGTATCGGTTTCACTATCTGCGATAACTCCCAACGGAAGAATACTCATTACGAGTAAAAGGCTCAGCATTATGCTTATTATCTTTTTCATGATGAATTGTCCTTTCTTTGCTTACTATACTGACTCTGCAGCCTTGATTATTTCAGAGGCTTCCTCGGAACCAACTGCTATCTGTTTTGAACGGTTATCCTCGACTTCAGATATTACTCCGTCGGTAATGTGGTAAATCTTATCGGCATAAGCCGCAATTTCAACATCGTGGGTTACTATGACTAAGGTCTGGTGATTCTCCCTTGACATCGAGACCATCATTTCCATTACTTCTATGGTGGTTCTTGTGTCAAGATTTCCTGTAGGCTCGTCGGCGAATACTATCTTTGGCTTTGCAACAAATGCTCTTGCGATTCCGACGCGCTGTTGCTGTCCGCCGGACATCTGGGTGGGTTTGTGCTTCATTCTCTTTCCAAGACCTACGAGCTTAAGCATATCCTTTGCTCGCTTAGTTCTGACCTTTCGTTTGACTCCTGCAAACGCTAAAGGCATACTCACATTGTCAATGGCGTTCTGAGTTGGCAAGAGATTATACGACTGGAACACAAAACCCATGTTCTTCTGCCGGAAGACTGCAAGCTTGCGCTCGCTCATCTTGTCCACTCGTTCACCGAAAATTGTGACTGAGCCTTTTGTTGGCTTCTCAAGCCCTGCCATCAGGTTCAGAAGTGTCGATTTGCCGGAGCCAGAGGTTCCTAAGAGGCAGACAATTTCATCTTCATAAATAGTAAGATTTACATTATATAGAGCTCTCACCTTTTCTTTTCCAATCACGAATATCTTTGAAAGGTTGTCTATGATGATTGCCGGCTTCTTGTCCTGCTCTGACTTCATAGTTCCTGGCTTTTCTTCCGCGTTTATCTGCTTGATTGCCTGTTCGGAAACCTTATCAGGCGTCTGAGAAGTTACCTCACGCAGATTAAAGTTGAATTCAGTGTTGTCATTATGTATCACATCCTCCGGAGGAGAAGTATTATTTTCCGGTGGACAGGTAACTGTTTCATTATTCATCCATTCTGCCTCGCTTTCTTCCTAAGCTGTCTTATATTATAAGATATTTTCCTGTTTATTTCAAGATTCAAAGAGCAATCTTAATGAAATCTTAATAATTGAGTGTAGCTAAGTTTTGCTGTTTTCACATCTTAATACTAATACACATCAGCCGCCTCGATTATTGCATCCCGAGGAAAATTTTTTGCAAAAAAATCAGCCGTTTTTTAGGCGGCTGATTATGAATTATTCTTCTGTGTTGTTGTCCTCTGGAGCCTTCCCTTCGGGAACTGCTTTCTTCTTCCTTATAGGAATTACAACTGCTATCACAACGATAGCTATTACAGCTACAACCACAACTGAAAACGCTACAATCAGCGCAACGTTGACATTACTGCTTGATGGAGTCTTCACGAAAGGATTGACTGTCTTCTCGGTTGCAACCTCGACATAATCCGGGCTAGCGGGCATATCGATAACGAATGTAGTTACACTCTGTGCCGGAATATAGTTCCTCACTTCCGAATAGGAAACCTCGTTCCAGTAGGAATACTTGAAGCGGTTCTCGTTTCCAATTGTCTGATAGCCGAATGAATCGGTTATTGTGGCATCCCCGAAATCAAAGGTTATCTCGTCGTCCTCATCGGTGTTGTTTACTGCTATGATTACGAGTCTTGAATCATCAGGAGCTTTGAATGCGACAATTGTCGAGCTTGAGTCATTCTCTACGTCAACGCGTTTATATCCATTCTTGACGTACTTTGAGAAATGCATCATTATGTAATGGTTACCGTTTCTTGAGATTTCGGCGTTCTCGCTGGAACTGCTGACCTCAATAAGGCAGTTACCGGTGTCGGCAATCCATACACCGTTCCAGTAGAGATACGCGCTGATTCCCTCGTAGATAAACTCATTCGCCATCTTTTCGGCGTGGTTGATGTATTCGTTATAGTACCACTCAGTCTGCCAGAGAGTATAGTCGCCATAGTAGAGGTCGGCTACATCTGAATAGGACGACGGCGTGTTCTGGCTTCCATAGAGATGGTGCGCTATTACTTCAAAGGTGTCTGCTCCGCCATTTTCGATGAGAGGTGTGATGTAAGCTTCAAGCCTTGAAGCTGTATCAGCCATTACCTCAGCACCGGTTATACTTGGAGCGTATTCACCGAAGGCCTCCTGAAATGCTTCATATACGGCAAGGTGAGCCTTCCAGTAGGCGCAGTGGTATTCGTCCTCCTCTGCTCCGAAATAAAAGCCTGCTTCATCACGGGCGTTGCCGTTTTCATCCTGCTGTAAGCCCTGTAGCTCGGTTTCGTTGGAGATTGAGAAATAGTCAACCGGGATTCCTGCATCAAAGAAGAGCTGAACAGATTCTACACAGAACTGAGCGAGCTCATCATACATATACTCTCCGTTTTCATCCTTTGCAAGAGTGTAGTATGTGTAGCCGTTGTCGTCTAACTCTGTGAATGCTACAAAGTCGAGGTCTCGGTCATACTGCCCCCAGCTTGTAACCAAAACTATAGGCTCTATTCCCCTCTCCAATGCGGCAGAATAGTAGGAATAGTACGCCTGATAGCCATCAAGGGCGTTCTGATACTCGTCTCCGACGTGGTTGAGATCTCTGAATCTTAAGATGTTGAACTCGGTGTCGCAGAAAATCCAATCATAGCCGGTCTCAGCGTTGACATTGGTTGTAAGCCAGTCACCATACCAGGTGTAGGATGCACCGAAGCCGTCGATTGTCTGGTATGTTGAATCCATATCGATTGTGACGACGGTATCAGCAATTGCTTCAACACATAGTACAGAAAGCGACATTGCTATAACTATAATGAGTGAGATAAACTTGGCTACTTTTCGCATATAAAGACCTCCCGAAATTAAAGCTTCACTATTATTATTTTAGCATATCGTGACGTATTATGTCAATTACGAAAGCTGAGATGATTATTGATATATCCTGAGAAAGAAAAATCGCCGGTTATTACCGGCGGTCTTTCTTAAAAGTATGGAAAGGTGGATTATGCTACAACAAAGAATTTGATGAGGAAGATGACTGAAATCACTATCGTCAGCCATGAGACTTCCTTGAACTTTCCGGTGCAGAGCTTGATTACGGTGTAGGTGATGAGACCCAAGCCGATTGAGTGACCGATAGAACCGGTTATCGGCATACCGATAAGCATGATTGCCGCAGGAGCAAGCTGTGAGAAGTCGCTGAAGTCAAGATTCTTGAGTCCGGAGAGCATCAGGATTCCGACATAGATGAGCGCCGAAGAAGTAGCGGCGGCAGGAATGATTGCGGCAATAGGAGCTAAGAAGATGCACGCCAAGAAGAGAATACCGGCTGTAAGTGCGGTAAGACCTGTTCTTCCTCCTGCCTCAACGCCGGATGCGGATTCAACGAAGGTGGTAACGGTTGAAGTACCGGTAACGGAGCCTACAAGAGTACCAACTGAGTCTGCAACGAGTGCTTCCTTCATCTGAGGCATGTTGCCGTTTTCGTCAACCATACCGGCTCTTGAAGCTGTTCCTACAAGAGTTCCGATGGTATCGAACATATCAATCATGCAGAATGTGATGATAAGTGTGATTGCTGTGAACCAGCCGATATTGAAGAAGGTTGCGAAGTCAAACTTGAATAGAGTTGTCTCAGCCATGTCTCCGAATGCGGGAAGGAATGAAGCGGTTGAGAGGCTTGCAAATGGATTAGTTCCCAGGAAAATAGCCTCCCCTGCCCAGTATACAACCGAGCCGATGAGCATACCTAAGAGCACGTTAGCTTTGATACCATAGTGCTCGAGTATAATCATTGCGAAGAGACCGATGAACATAGTTACTACAGTGAGAACCATTGTGGGATAAGCGGTGTCACCAACCATTGAATCCCTGAGAACAGAAGGAGTAAGAGAACCAAAGAAGTTGCTGAATACATAGTAGCAGTTACCGGCATCATCATAGACTCCTACGTTTGAGCCGAAGCCGATGTTGAGGAGCATAAGTCCGATTGCGGGAGCGATTGCAGTTCTTACGCCTACAGGAATTGCCTGAACTATCTTCTCTCTGATTTTGAAGATAGAGAGCACGAGGAAAACGACGCCCTCAATCAGGATTATGCAGAGAGCCGCCTGGAATGCCTGGAGATACTCACATCCTAACAAGGTCACGATATTGGCTACTACAACAGCGAAGAAACTGTTCAGACCCATACCGGGAGCCATTGCAAAAGGCTTGTTCGCCAAGAACGCCATACAGATGGTACCGATTCCGGAAGCTATGCACGTAGCGAGGAATACGCCGTTCCAGAGTGCACTTCCGGTGTCCCAGTTCGTCAGCAGATTAGGGTTCAGTGCGATGATATATGCCATCGTCATGAACGTAGTCAAGCCGGCGAGGATTTCGGTCTTAACTGTTGTGCCGTTCTCCTTGAGCTTAAAAAGTTTTTCCATGTTTATCAATCCTTTCGGTTTTGCAAGAAAGTTTTTGTAGCTTCCATGCTTTTGTTGACGAATCAATCACCCGCCAGTCATCGACTATTCATCGTGCGGTCATCGACTTATCACACAATATATAGTACACGATAGAAATACAAATGTCAACAGGTTGGGGACGATTTTGATAAATATTTTGAAATAGAAATTTTGGACATTCAAGCTTTTTCTTTTGTTCATTATTACCACAATCGCATATCTTGTATTGCAATTTCTTTCTTTCCATGTTATAATACAATAAATACGCCACGATACTATTGCGTGTGCCAAACACATCAACGAAAGGTGAACATGTACCATGAATATTGCATTGACCGCGGAGCTCCAATCAAGATTTGCCCCTCTTCCAAAGAATATACACATCTTCTTTTGCATAATTGCAACAATCGTCTTCCTTGCTCTTTATATCAGAAAGCACAGGATAGTTGATTTTCTCTGGCTTTTCGTCTGTGACCTGCCACTGATTCTGCAGTTTTACGCTGATTCAACCACTGCGGCTGTCATCGGAGTATGCGAGGTTATCCTCCTGGTTGCGATTTTTGTCTTCTGGCTACAGGACAGAAAAGCTGCAAAGAATCAGGCTCAGGATGATTCCGAATCTAAGGACGACAGCGGAGATGCCGACGACCTTAAGGACGTCGAGCAGGCTGTAAAGGTCGAACGTTCAAAGCTTGCCGGTAATGAAGCGGATGATAATGTGATTTCGCAGGCGTTTGACGGCTTCAATCCCTGAGGAGGTCACTATGGCAAGAGCTGTTATTTTGGACGCAGACACTGTTACAAGCGGCGATGTTTCACTTGAACCGCTTACTTCTCTTGTGGAAACTACAGTTTATGGCTACACCGAGCAGTGCGAAATTAAAAAAAATATTGGCGACGCTGAAATAGTACTGACTAACAAGTGCAGAATCACTGAGGAGGTGTTTGAGGCATGTCCGAATCTCAAGTTCATCGGGCTGTTCGCTACCGGTTACAACAACATTGAAATTGATGCCGCCAAGAGACACGGCTGTGTCGTTGCAAATGTTCCCGGATATTCATCAGATGCTGTCGCTCAGCATACTTTTGCTCTTATACTCAACCACTTTTCAAAGATTCACGAGTACAGTAGCTATGTGCAGAATGGCGGCTGGTGTAAATCCAAGCTGTTCACGCACTTCGATATTCCTCTGAATGAACTTTCCGGCAAGACTATCGGAATAATCGGCTATGGTGCAATTGGCAGGTCAGTAGCAAAGATTGCGCTGGCTTTCAATATGAGGGTTCTTGTATATACGAGAACTGCTCCAAATGATTGCGACGGCATAACTGTTTGCGGACTTTCGGAACTTCTGAAGAATTCGGATATAGTTACACTCCACTGCCCTCTCAATGACGGCACAAAGGAACTTATCAACGTAGATACCATTTCTATGATGAAGTCGACTGCGCTCTTGGTAAATACTTCCCGAGGCGGAGTCATTAACGAAAACGACCTCGCGGAGGCTTTGAAGTCCGGAAAAATCTCATCAGCGGCTATTGATGTTCTCACAGAAGAGCCTATATCTCCTGATTGCCCGCTTCTTGGACTCCCGAATTGTGTGATCACTCCTCACGTTGCATGGGCACCGATCGAGACGAGAATGAGGCTTATTGATCTCGTTGCTGCTAACATCAGGGCATATCTTGATGGAAGCCCAATCAATAATGTCGCAGGATAATTTAAAGTAAAGGTTTGGTACTACATGGAAGATAAACTTAAGCGCGTTGTTATAAAAGTCGGCACATCTACCCTCACCCATCCTTCTGGTCAGCTAAATATCCGCCATGTCGAGGAGCTTGTGAAGGTCATCTCGGATATAAAAAATTCCGGAGTTGAGATTGTTTTGGTCTCATCAGGTGCCATAGGCTTGGGCGTGGCAAGGCTTGGACTTAAGGAAAGACCCAAAGATACTCCGACAAAGCAGGCTTGTGCCGCTGTCGGGCAGTGTGAGCTGATGAATATCTATGAGAAGTATTTCAATGAATACGGAATTATCGCCGCGCAGGTACTGCTTACAAAGTTCGTCCTGACAGATGAGAGAAAAGAAAACGTCATAAATTCTCTTGGGAAGGTTCTTGAATTCGGTGCTATCCCGATTGTAAATGAAAACGATGTTGTGGCTATCGACGAGTTGGAGCTCGAGGTCGGAGAAAACGATTCTCTTGCGGCGATGGTGGCTATTCTCACTAAAGCTGACACTTTAATTATAATGTCTGACATTGACGGACTCTATGAATCTGATCCGAAAATAAATAGCAATGCCAGGCTGATCAATAAAATCACGGAGATTTCGGATGATTTACTCATAATGGCAGGTGGCTCTGCATCAGGACTCGGCACCGGAGGCATGGCAACCAAGCTGAGAGCGGCAAAGCTCGCCATGAGTGAAAATATAGATATGATGATTATTAACGGCAAGCGTCCCGCAAATTTATACGACGTATTCGACAGCAAACAGATAGGTACTCTGTTTACTACAGATAAGGAGTGATGATTATGACTGATTTTGAAACCATTGGCTTGAACGCCTTAGAGGCGAAGAAGGAGCTTTCCTGCTCTTCTGTAACACTCAGAAATTTGGCACTAATGCTCATTGCTGATTCTCTTGAGAAGCACAAGCGCGAGATTTTGGAGCAGAACAGAATCGATGTCAAGACCGCTGAAAAGGCGGGTATGAGCGACACCATGACCGACCGGCTTTATCTCAACGAGAAACGTATTTTGGGAATTGCTGATGGAGTAAGAAAGGTTGCGGCACTCCCCGATCCCGTCGGAATTATAGAAGGTGGCGAGACAAGACCGAATGGTCTTAAGATAACCAAGATAAGTGTGCCGATGGGCGTTATCGGAATCATTTACGAGTCAAGACCGAATGTAACGGTTGATGCAGGAGTTCTCTGCCTTAAAAGCGGCAATGCAGTTATACTGAGAGGAGGCAAGGAAGCCATCTATACTAACACCATACTTGCTACAATCATGCGCGATGCAGTCGCGGAAGCAGGTCTCCCTATCGACTCAGTCCAGCTCGTCGAGGACACCTCTCGCAAAACATCTGAGCAGATGATGAAGGCGAATGGCGTTATCGATCTGCTTATCCCGAGGGGTGGAGCTGGGCTCATAAATGCTGTTGTTCAGAATGCCACCGTTCCCGTCATTCAGACCGGCACCGGAAACTGCCACATCTATGTTGATTCTTCTGCAAGTATTCCCATGGCAGTTGACATTGTAGATAATGCCAAGACCTCTCGCCCGTCTGTCTGCAACGCCGCAGAGACTCTTCTTGTCCACAAGGACATTGCGGAGGATTTCCTTCCCGCTCTCAAGAAGAGACTTGATAAGTCCAAAGTTGAGCTCAGGGGCTGTGAACTGACAAAGATGATTTTAGGAAATTCGGTTGTTACTGCTACAGAAGAGGACTACGAAAAGGAATTTTTAGACTACATTCTTGCTGTCAAGGTTGTTGACAACATCTTTGAAGCGATTGAGCATATCCAGAAGTATTCCTCCGGGCACTCCGAATGCATTGTCACAGAAAGCGTTTCTGCCGCCGAGGAGTTCCAGAAGAGAATCGATGCCGCCGCAGTTTATGTCAACGCATCTACGAGATTTACTGACGGCTACGAATTCGGTCTCGGAGCAGAAATAGGAATCTCCACCCAGAAGCTCCACGCAAGAGGACCTATGGGGCTACGCGAGATAACGACATACAAATACATCATAACCGGAAATGGACAGATAAGATAAATAGCTGAGGTTGATTATGGCTACAGATACTGAAAACAAAAAAGAAGAGATACTTGAGAGTACTGATTCTCAGACCGTTACTGACGACCTTACCAGCCTTGCTGATGCCGCGGGAATTATTGAGACGATTCCTGAGGAAAAGCCGGTTGAGCAGTCGCCTGAATCGGACAAGACTGATGGCAGTAAGAAATCACGCAGAAAGAAGAAGCTCAAGGAGATTTCTGAGAACGCTGAGAAGGAGCGCAAAGAGCTTGATGAGCAGGTCAAGGAGATTCTGGACGACGCTCTTGACGAGGACACAGAGAGCCTTGGCGTTTCTGAGGACTCCGACGAGACTTCTGCCGTCAACATCAGCCTTTCGCAGATTCTGACAGCTATTTTTGGATTGGTTGTGCTGGGTTTTGCGATATTCGGTATCGTAACTGCTGTTATCGATTACCGTGCATATGTAGAATCGAAGAACGATAACTCACAGCTTATAAACTCCCTTGAGAGGCTTGTCCTTCCTCTTTCAGCGGCTGACGTCCCTTCATTCGAGAGCACGTCGCTTCTCAATCAGGACGTAATTATCACTGCGGCTTGCTGGGATGTCATCCTGAATCCTTCTTCGACATATACTTCTGAAAACGGCTACTACTCTATCTCCTACTTTGAGATTGATTCAAGAATTATAAAGCTTTTTGGCTCGGGGCTGAGCTATACTCACGGAACAGTCGGCGACGAAGAGCTGAGCTTTGAGTATGACTCAGACACGGGAATGTACTCCATTCCTGTAAGCCCACGCTCGATGGCTTACTATGCTGTTGTCCAGGATATTGAAGCCACTGATGATGGTTACACGATAGAGATCGCATACTATATGCCGATTAATGAGTGGACTTCAACAGAAAACTCACCCGAAAAAATTATGACCTGCACGGTCACTGGCTCAGGACTCAGCTACACTATTTCCTCGCTACAGGTAAGCGAAATCATAAGCGGTACAGGTCTCTGATAAGATTTCAACGAAAAGTCGCAGTTTTCACTGCGGCTTATTTATTCGGATGAGGCTATCTCTACTTCCGCGAAATAGAAGCATATAATATCTTTATAACTATACCCCTCTTCTGCCATTTTGTTTCCGCCGTATTGTGAGAGCCCGACAAGATGTCCGCTCCCGGAAACGCTGAAGGTGAACCTGTCGAATTCGTTTGAGTATGACACCGTGAACCTTGCCGACGGAAGATTGAGCCATGAGGCAAGCTGTCTGCCGGTAATTGTTATGTCCCCAGCAATAGTGACTTCTGTAACATAACCGGTTTCAGTCGTTTCAGTTATCACAATCCATTCGGAAGGGTCGCCTAAAAGCGTGATGCTTTCATTCTGAGTGGTAATTCTTGCGAAGATCTCGTCAGGGGTATAGTAGAGCTCTGTCATATAATCACTGTCATATTCACTTTCGACGCTAATAAGATATGGAACATCTTTGCCTAAAACAATGAATGCACTTTCACTTATCCCTCCGTTTGAAACGCAGTAAGCCGGTGCTATCAGACTTCCGCTATAGGTGACATACTCCCCTTCAACTTCCTTCACTGCTTGTCTGACTTTATCAATATAATCAGACTCAGACACAAGCCTCACATACTTATTTGTGTCTGTGCTAATATCACAGCCGTAAAGCTCCGTTGTTGGTGCAGATTCTTCTTCAAGACGTCTGCCCAAAATATATGTGTACATGAGAACAGCCTGAGCCTTGATGAGCTCATCTTCTGCGTCCATCTGGAGTGTTCCAAGAACTGAGTATGTGAGGTAGTCCTCTATTGAGAGCGTTATCACCGATCCTGTGGTCACGTCATATACACGAACCTCTTCAATCAGCGGGTATGTCTTAGCTTCTGTATTCTGAGAGAGAACTGGCACTGCTTCTTCCTCTGTCTGAAAGAAATGTGCTGTTCCCTCAGAGATTAGTATAGATATGACCGGAAATGCTACCAGTGCTATTGTAACAAATATGAGCCCTCTGAGTACATTTTTCACATCCATCAGCCTTTCAAACTTAATAATATGAGAATAGCACTGATTGGGTGAGCATATTGTCGAAGCATGTATGGAGTGTACGAGAAATAATTTGGCTTTGAGTATTGATTTTTTTAAGCTCATGATGTATAATGTCATGGTGTTCAAGTTTTGCGTGTTTCCGTAGCTCAGCTGGATAGAGCGACCGCCTCCTAAGCGGTAGGTCGGGTGTTCAAATCACCTCGGAAACGCCACAAAGTAAAACCGCCGAAGTTTGTAACCTCGGCGGCTTTCTTTATGGTACGACATATAAACGTGACAATCTGTTTTCAACTGACGGATGCTGGCAACATCGTTTAAAGAGATAATATCAGATTCAGAACAGCTTGTCAACCGATTTTCAGGAATTGAAAATTTCAGGAGAGATATTCGTCAATCAGCTTCTGGATGTGCCCTGCAAGTGTCGGCGAAACCCTGATATACTTTGACATTACATTCGCAAGTTCGAGCGAGCCATAGGCAAGCTTCTTGGCTTCCTCTAAGTCACCTTCTTTGTTTCTCCTTGCCAACGACCAGGCACAATTATACATTGTCAATGGATATGTTTCCTCAAGACCAGTGTATTTATGCCAGTCCAAGCCGTCATGGCAGACGGAAATGCACTCGTCATAGCGTCCCGCAAGACCGAGCATCTTTGAAAGGTTATAACATAGATGAGTCAGTTGCCCTGCTGAATACATCTTATCATCGACGTAGGTTTCCAAGAAGTTCTTGACGTGATAGTAGATTCTGATCGCCGTCTCAGATTGCTCAAGCTCATAATACGTTATTGCTATGTGCCCAAGAATCTGATGCTCCATGTTTGTCATATATGCAGGCAGATTGTCGGGAGTGTAATTCACTGCGGTCATTCTGAGAGCATTTTCAAGACGACATTGCTCATCTTCGACCGTAATCTTACCGTCACGCCGTGAAAGCTCGGTTTCTATAGTAAGAAGTCTCTGCTCGTTAGCAAGGGATATTTTGTGACCATCGTTGTTTATTCTTGTACGGGTTTCGGCTAATATTCTCCACGCTTCTTCCCTGTCGCCAAAGCAATTCGCCTGATTGGCTCTACGTATCATCTGCCTGACTGAATAATCGTCCTCGCTGATGATCTCGTTCAAGGAATCAGCAGACATTCCCAACCGCTCAAAAAGGCTGGGAATGTAGCTCTTTTCACGATTTCCTGCTTTTCCGTTTTCGATTCTTGAGAGTGAAGCGATACTGCAGATTCCTGAGCAAAGCTCCTCCTGAGTGCATTTTTTCTCCTTGCGGCGACTCTTGATGAGATTTCCAACCGCTAATTTATCCATATCTTTATTTCTCCATATCTTTAATCAGACATTGAACCTGAACAGGACAACATCACCGTCCTGCATGACGTATTCTTTTCCTTCTGAGCGGATAAGTCCCTTCTCCTTTGCGGCAACCATGCTTCCGCAGGCTTCCAAGTCACTGAAAGCGATTACCTCGGCTCTTATGAAGCCGCGCTCAAAGTCGGTATGAATCTTTCCAGCCGCCTGAGGAGCTTTGGTGCCCTTCTTTATTGTCCAGGCTCTGCATTCGTCCTTTCCGGCAGTCAGGAACGATATGAGTCCCAAGAGCGAATAGCCTTCTTTAATGACTCTGTTAAGACCGGAGACCTCCAAGCCCAAATCCTCAAGGAAGAGCTGTCTGTCCTCCTCGGACATGTCGGAAAGCTCGGCTTCGATCTCTGCGCAAATTGGGAGAACCGCTGAGTGTTCAGCCTCGGCAATTTCCTTTACAGTGAGATAGTGCTTTGATGTGTTTATATCCGCTCTGAAATCATCCTCTGATAGATTTGCCGCATAGATGACAGGCTTCTGCGAAAGAAGCGGAGTTGAGCGAATCATCTCCCTTTCGTCATCGGTGAATGAATAGCTTCTTGCAGGCTTGCCGTCTGTGAGATGAGCAAGCAACCCCTCGGTCATGTCAATATCCGCCTGATACTTCTTGTCGCCCTTGACCATCTTTTTAGCTTTATCAAGCCTGCGCTCCAGAACTTCAATGTCAGCAAAAATCAGCTCCAAATCGATAGTCTCAATATCGCGTTTCGGGTCGACCGAGCCTTCAACGTGGATGATGTCGTCCGACTCAAAGCATCTGACAACGTGGATGATGGCATCACATTCGCGGATGTTAGCTAAGAACTTGTTTCCGAGTCCTTCGCCCTTTGATGCGCCCTTGACGAGTCCTGCTATATCGACAAATTCGAGAGTTGCAGGGGTGAACTTTGTCGGGTTATACATCTTCGCAAGCTTGTCAAGCCTTTCATCGGGAACGCTTACAACTCCGACATTCGGCTCTATCGTGCAAAAGGGATAGTTTGCCGACTCGGCACCCGCATTCGTGAGTGCGTTGAATAGAGTACTCTTTCCTACGTTAGGAAGTCCTACCATGCCTAATTTCATGATATATATTACCTGCCTTTTTATTATCTGTAGTCAACGAAGCCGACCTTGCGAGAAGCCTTGGTTAAAATCTTGTTTGAAAGCCTGAAAGCGCGCTGTGCGCCATCAGTGTAGCATTGCTTAAGATATGCCTTGTCGGCGATGAGCTTTGCATATTCGGTTCTGACCGGCTCTAAGCTGTCGGCAACTGCCTCACCAACAGCAAGCTTGAAATCACCGTAGCCCTTGCCGGAGAATTCACTTTCAATCTCTTCCATATCCTTTCCTGTCACGCAGGAATAGATGGTCATAAGATTGTTGATTCCATCCTTGCCCTCAGCGTATCTGACCTCAGTTTCACTGTCAGTTACTGCTCGCTTGAACTTGCGGATGATGGTGTCCTTGTCATCCAAGATGAGAATGCAGGCGTTTGGGTTGTCGTCAGACTTAGACATCTTCTTTGTCGGGTCCTGGAGGCTCTTGATTCTGGCACCGGTTTTCGGAATGTAGGCATCCGGAACAGTGAACATGTCGCCGTAACGCTGATTGAATCTCACGGCTATATTTCTCGCAAGCTCAAGGTGCTGTTTTTGGTCTTCACCTATCGGAACTAAGTCAGCGTTGTAGACCAAAATATCAGCAGCCATGAGAACAGGATAAGTGAAAAGACCTGCGTTGACGTCGTCAGGGTGCTTCTGCGACTTGTCTTTGAACTGTGTCATACGGGTAAGCTCGCCAAACTGAGTACAGCAGGAAAGTATCCAACTGAGCTGTGCATGGTTCGGATTGTGGCTCTGAATGAAGACTATCGATTTTTCCGGGTCAAGTCCGCAAGCCAAGAGAAGTGCATAGCACTCGATGGTTTGTTTGCGGAAGGTTACAGGGTCACGCTTGACTGTGAGCGCGTGTTCATCTACTATTGAGTAGATGCAATTGTACTCATCCTGAAGTGGTCCCCAGTTTTTGATTGCACCCAAGTAGTTTCCAAGAGTGAACACGCCGGTTGGCTGTATTCCGCTGAATATTACTTTTTTTGCTTCGCTTGATTCTGCCATTATTATTTCCTCCATGTATGTTATTTGTATACTATCCGTAGATTGTCAAACCGTCGGAAACGGTAAGTGTCAGCTCGTTTCCTCCGGAATAGGTTCCTCCGGTGCAGATGTTGTCAATACTTTCGCCGTTCTTATAGCTTCCTCCGTAGCTGATGGTTACTGTCTCACCAGTCGTGAGCGTTGAGGACGAGAACAGGACATTTTCAACCGGCTTTGTAGTCTTGAAGACGAATTCCTCGCTTCCGCAGGAAATCCTGATATAAGAGCCGGTGGAAACCGCGCTTGCGAACGAGACTGAGATTGTATTCTGGGAAGCTGAGCTCGGATTCTTGGCTGTTGATGCGTAGCCGAGCATAAGGACTGTTCCGCCATCAATGGTGAAGTTATTAACATACTTGAGTCCGCCGTCGGAATTGCCGTTTACTATGACAGTACCGCCACTAATTATGATGTCGCCCTTGGAGTCGATAGTGTCGTCGTTTGAGCTCACATAGACATAGCCGCCGGTGATGCTGACATTTCCGTCGGTTCCGTCTTCATTGGACGAATTTACAGCGTTTGACTTGGCGTTGATATAGACTGTTCCGTCACTGATGGTGACGTTCTCGCCCTCCAAGCCTTCGCTCGATGTTGAGATTACAACCGTTCCGCCGGTTATGGTTACAGAACTGTCGCTATGGACGGCATCATCACCTGATGAAAGATTCAGAACGCCATCAGAAATCGTAATATTCCCTGCCGCGTGGATTGAGTCGTCCGCACTGTCGATAACTATGCTCCCACCTTCTATTGAGACTGTTCCCTGAACACACTTGAGTCCCTTTGCACTGTCCGCTGTTGTCTCGTATGCTCCGCCGGCTGTTATCATACTGATTGAGCAGTTGGAAACTGTGATTCCGGTCTCAGCTTGCACACCGTCGTTTCCGGCGACAAGAGTGATATTGGAATCCGTGAAGGTGGCGTAGCCAAGAGTTGCGTCTGTGTCGTTTGTAGACCTGAGCGCATCCTTTCCTGCAGTGACATTCACGGTAGAATTCTGAATTGTAAGGCTGTCCTTGCCGTTGATTCCGTTTCCGGTTGCATTTACCGTTACATTTGTGTTTATAATCTTCAATGTATCCTTACCGATGATTCCGGCGGCATAATTGCCGTTTACGATAAGAGTACCAGTGCCTCTGATTATCAGGTCGTCCTTAGCAAATATCGCCGCATTGGGCTCTTCAGATGCTGAGTCACAGAAGGAAAGTGAGAAGTCATAGCTTGAACCGTCTGAAATGGTATTCTCTGTATCGCCATTAAGTAAAATTGTGCACGTTCCGGCTTTGTAGACGTAGATAGCTGAGCCATTCGAGCAGGTGATATTTGCACCGTTCAGGATAAGTACTACATTCTGGTTGACCGCGTTGACGATTATTCTACCGTCGTCAAGAGTTCCTGTGAATTCATAAGTACCCTCGCGGGTTATGATTATATCCTTGTCCTCAAGAGTTACTCCCGATTCGTCGCCTGATACGCTCACGGACGAGCCTGAGAGAGTAATGACTGTATCTCCGCTTTCATTGGTGGTCTGAACTGCCTGGGTAGCATCAGCGAGCAAGTTTTCGTTCAGGAGAACTTTGTAAGTGCCGGTACCATCAGTATCTCCGTCAACCGTCGATACATCTTCCGAACTCAGTATTCCCTCAACAACGTCGCTTCCACCAAGGTCAAGAATCCACAAAACTGCTACAATAAGTACTGCGAGAATTATAACTATAATAACAATCGTTCCAGCAATGGACTTGTTATTGGACTTTTTCTTAGACATTCTATACACTCCTTTGAAGTATGTCGCAATTTCTGATTTCTTACAATGTATTATACCTTTTATTTTCTCAAGCGTCAACCTCAAATCGCAGATTGTAACCTCTTCTTAATCTTTTTTCTCACGAAAAAGCCCTGCCTGAGGCAGGGTCAATCGTAGGATTCCGGCTCATTGCTGAGAAAAACCGGTTTGTCGGATAGGTTTTCGTATATCTCGTTAAAGTCGTATAGTTTTCCCTTCGTCTTGTAGCCTACCATCGTGTCGAGGCAGACGCTTTGAATACTGTTGAAAATGCTCTTGCAGACCCGTGGGTTGTCCTTCTGAAGACGCTTAAGAAGATTTTTGACCTCCAGCCGCTTTGAGTTGCTTTCACATTCCGCACAGTTTTCTGTGAACCGGCAGGCACACTGAATGAATTCGAGATTATTGTACTGCTTCCAGGCGATAATGTCGTCCTCGTGGACGCAGTAGAGTGGTCTTATAAGTTGCATTCCCTCGAAATTCTTTGAGTGAACCTTTGGAGGCATCGCCTGAAGCTGGGAGCTATAAAACATGCTCATTACAGTCGTTTCGACAACGTCGTTGAAGTGGTGTCCAAGTGCTATCTTGTTACAGCCAAACTCTTTTGCCTTGTTGTAGAGGTGACCGCGCCGCATCCTTGCGCAGAGATAACACGGATTGCGATAGGTATTATTCGCAATCTGAAAGATGTTTGTCTCAAAAATAGTTATCGGGATATTAAGAAGCTCGGCATTTTCCTCAATTTTGCGGCAATTGAGCTCGTTGTAGCCAGGGTCCATTACAAGAAATATGAGTTCAAACGGAACTTCACTGTGACGCTGTAGAATCTGCAGTAGCTTCGCCATAAGCATTGAATCCTTGCCGCCCGAAATACACGCGGCTATCTTGTCACCGGCTTCTATTAGCTTATAATCCCGCACAGCAGTCATAAAAGGACTCCAGATGTCGCTCGAAAACTTGGTCTGGATGCTCCGCTCTATTTCCTGATATGGCAATAAAACTTTAGCCATTATTTCTTCTCTCCTATTGCCTCCATAATTGTTCCGCCGCCTACAACTATATCTCCCTGATACAAAACCACAGCTTGTCCCTTGGTGACTGCCCTTTGCGGCTCATCGAAATCAAGTCTGAATCTGCCATTTTCAAAAGGCACAACTTCTGCCGGGAATTCCTTCTGGCGGTATCTTGTCTTCGCAGTGACGCGAAGTGGTTTGGTGAGCTTTTCAATCGCAATCCAGTTTACATCGTCAGCTATAAGACCGGTGCTGTAGAGCATGTTTTCCGTTCCAACATAGACAATGTTATTTTCCATGTCCTTGTCAAGAACATATACCGGCTCACTATAGGATATGCCCAAGCCTCGTCTCTGACCTATGGTGTAACCGACTGCGCCGTGATGCTTTCCGGCAAGCTTGCCATCAATGAATTTGAAATCTCCCTCAGGATAGTTCTTTCCGGTATAACTCTCCATAAAAGCTTCATAATCGCCGTCAGGAACGAAGCAGATGTCCTGGCTGTCGTGCTTGTGTGCATTCAAGAAGCCTTCTTGCTCAGCCAAAGCTCTTACCTCGGACTTTGTCATCTCGCCAAGAGGGAATTTGATGTGTTCGAGTTGATTCTGAGTAAGAGAGTACAGGACATAGCTCTGGTCTTTTGCGGCATCAACTGCTTTTTTGAGGAGAAATCTGCCGTCGCGCTTTTCGATTCTCGCATAGTGACCGGTACAGATGTAGAAGAGTCCCCTTCTCTTGGCAAATTCAATCAGCTTGCCGAACTTCATGTATCTGTTGCAGTCGATGCAGGGATTTGGAGTTCCGCCAGCCTCGTAAGTTCTGATAAATTTCTCTATAATCTTCTCATTGAAGTCTGCTGTATAGTTGACAACTTCAAACGGAATACCAAGCCTCAGCGCACAGTCCTCGGCATCTTCAAAATCTTTTTCGGAACAGCAGGTGTGAAGCCCGCTTGAATCGTTCTCGTGGTCATAAAGACGCATTGTCGTGCCGTGGCAATTGTAGCCTGAAGATTTCATGAGAAATGCCGCAACTGAGCTGTCGACTCCGCCGCTCATGGCTATCAAGACACCGTTTCTGTCAAGCTCTACCTGTTCAACACTCCGAAAAATTATATCAGTATTTCTCATACTCGCTCTCACAGCTTCTCATTGCTAAAATTGTCTTTTCAATAAGCTCATCAAGAGTCCAGCCGAGCATGTCTGCGCCGTTCTGGATAACTTCGCGTGAGCACCCTGCGGCGAAATTTAGAGTCTTGAACTTTTTCCTGACAGACTTGAGCTCTAAGTCCTGAACGCTCTTTGACGGTCTCATGATAGCGACTGCACCAATGAGACCTGTGAGCTCGTCGGTTGCATAGAGCACCTTCTCCATTTCATGTTCAGGCTTTATGTCAACTGTCAGTCCATAGCCGTGGCTTGCTGTTGCATGAATGATTCTCTCGTCCAGACCGCGTTCTCGCATTATCTCCTGGCTCTTGATGCAGTGCTGGTCAGGGTACATCTCAAAATCGAGGTCGTGAAGAAGCCCGACTATTCCCCAGAGTTCAACCTCATCACCATAGCCGAGATTCTCCGCAAAGTATCTCATGACACCCTCGACTGTAACGGCGTGGCGGATGTGGAACGGCTCCTTATTGAATTCATTCAGGAGCTCCCAAGCCTCGGCTCTCGTGTAATTTAATTTCTCATCCATATCAGTTACTCCTTTATAAAACGAAAAACCTATCAAAAAAATAGACTTTAGACATTATAGCGCATATGCGGGATATTGTCAAGAATCAAGGCGCAAAAAAGCGAGGCAGTTATGCTACCTCGCATAGTTCATATCAGGCAATTCCCGCAACGTTATCTACAGGCATTGAGACAAGTAGTCCCTTTGCAGGGGAATTCAAGCCGCAATTCTCGCCTATCGCTTTCATTATAGGAAGCTTGTCCTCCTGTGACGAAATGATCATGATTATCTCGCGCTCAGGCTGAACTGGAACTCCCCAGAATTCGTAGGTGTCCTCATTTACCGCTTCCCTTGCGTGAAGTACCGTTCCGCCGGTAGCTCCTGCTTCACGTGCGGCATCCATTACATCTTCTGAGTAGCCTTGATTGACAATTGCCATGATTAAAGCGTGTCTTGGCTCTGGCATTTCGTACACATTCCTTTCTTTGCCTATAAGCTTTTCTGCGTCTTCGGCGTATTGTGAATTCAGTTTTTTAAGACGGTTGAGGAGCACTCCGCTCCCACCTGACAAAACAGTGCTGAATGCTATACCGCTGTTCGGAGTATTCAGTATCAGCTCTTTGTTGAGCTTCTGTAGCATTCTGTCGGACATCGGTTTCGGGAGAATACTGATAAGAATCATTTTGTCGATGTTTCCGAGACCTAAAATCTCTTTAATCTCGCTGGTGGCTGTTCCCTTTCCGTGGAAGCGGTAGTAAAGAGGAATACCGCTCTGTTTGAAAAGAGAATTCGCCTTGTCAGCAAGCTTAGGGTTTGAGATTACAAATAACATTCTGAAAGCCAAACGGTCATTCTCCATCCCTTTCTACCTCCTCTAATTCTACTATCTCGTCGAAATCTTCAATAACATCCGGTTCTGTGATTGCCATTGCCGCCTTTTCTGCCTTTCTCTGCTTCAGCTTATACGAAAGTCCCATAAGCTGAACAGCTATAAGAGGTGTAAGAGCAACGAGCGCAACCACGCCAAAAGCGTCAGTCATTATGTCTCCTCCGAGAGCCTCGCAGGCTCCTATGCTTAGTGGCAAAAGAAACGTACTGGTCATCGGTCCGCTGGCAACACCACCGGAGTCAAAGGCTATACCAACGAAAATATCCGGCACAAATCTTGACAGAACTATCGCTATAATATACCCAGGTATCAGAATATATTGAATCGGTATTCCTAAGATTACTCTCAGCATCGAAAGCCCAACTGACACCGACACACCGATTGACATGCAGGTGTTCATGAGCTTGGCGGAAACTACACCGTTTGTGACATCCGAAACCTGTTTGTTAAGAATCTGGATTGCGGGTTCTGCTTTGACTATGTAGTAACCTATAAGCATTCCGACTGGTACAAGAAGCCATTTCATATTTGATGAAGCGAGATCCCTCCCGATGACCGTGCCTACTTGAGAGAAACCTACATTTACGCCGGTTAAGAATAGAACTAATCCAACGAAAGTATAGACAAATCCAACGAGAATCTTTTTGATCTGTCTCTTACGGTAACGGTGGCTGATGAGCTGGAAGATTAAAAACATGCCAAGAATAGGCAGTATTGAAATAATAACTTCTTTTATGTACTCAGGAATCGCAAACAGGAATTCTTTTGCAGCATCCTGAGTTGTGACTGCAGTTGAAAGCTCTGTTGATGCATATTCAGAGCCGGTCGGCTTATAAAAGATTCCCAAGATAAGGACGGCTATTATCGGTCCTACACTGGAAATTGCTACAAGACCGAAGCTGTCATCTGAAGCGTTCTTATCGCTTCTTATCGATGCCATTCCGACGCCCATAGCCATTATGAACGGAACGGTAATAGGACCGGTTGTTACACCACCAGCATCAAACGAGACAGCCAAAAATTCTGACGGGACAAAGAACGAAAGAACTATAACTATTGCATATAGGACAAACAGGATATTTGAGAGCTTGACACGCCTGCCGATTCTCACTACCGCTACTGAAAAAAGGCTTCCCATTCCTACAGCTACAGCCCAAATAAGGACTTGATTAGGAATTGATGGGACCTGATTCGCCAGAACCTGTAAATCAGGCTCAGCGAGAGTAATGATTGTGCCCATAACAAAGCTCGTCACCACTGCAATGACAGTTTTGCGAGACTTTGAAATCATAACGCCTATGCCCTCGCCAAGAGGCGTCATAGCCATTTCAGCACCAAGCTGGAAGAAGCCCATGCCGACAATCAGCATGACAGCACCCGCCAAGAACATTACGAACGTTCCGAGCTCCACCGGTACTAAAACTATGCTCAATACAAGTACAATTATTGTTATAGGTAAGACAGAAGCAAACGCTTCCATCGTTTTTTCTTTAATCTTAGGGTTCATTTATTCAGCCCTTTCGCTACTACTAAATCACCTTCTGGAACTGCAATATGTAATACAGTAATAATACAGGACGAGACTGCTTTTGTCAAGGCGAATGCGGTAAACATTTTTTTAAAAATGGTGAGAGCGATTCTTATGATACCCGGTAATAATGCTTGACAAAATGTTGATTAGATGCTACACTTAAATCTAAAGTGACGATATATTAAGCGGGGCGAGAATTTATGAAAACCAAAGAAGAAATAATCCGTGCATCGAAATTTGTGCTGTTCTCAATCAGTGCAGGTGTGATTCAGGTTATTGTGTTTACAATTCTGAATGAGGGCTTCTCGCTGAATTACTGGGTGTGCTACTTAACAGCACTTGTGGCATCTGTGCTGTGGAACTTCACCTTCAACCGAAAATTCACATTCCGCTCTGCAAATAATATTCCGATAGCAATGGCGAAAGTAGCACTTTTCTATCTTGTATTCACTCCCCTTTCTACCATCGGAGGAAATGCTCTTGAAAGTGTCGGAGTCAATGAGTACATAGTTCTCGCCGTGTCGATGATACTGAACTTTGTACTGGAGTTTCTCTATGACAGATTCTTCGTGTTTGGAGACAGTATCGACAGTGCAGTCAGTGAAAAAGAAATAAGAAAAACGAGGTAGGTTTTTCCTGCCTCGTTTTTTTATATCACTTTATCTTCTCATTAAGCTCAGATACGAATCTGTCAAGCATATCGACGCTGAGGATTCCTCCGCTGAAGCCGACGAGCTTCGACAGCGGCAAGTCGATTGAAAGTGCGGATATGTCAAGCTTTAAATCTTCCGTGAGAAGTTTATTCAGGGCTTCTTTTGAGATTGGATTTGCATTGAGCTCGTAAACCCTTGAATCTGTTGTGAAGAAGGCTTTGCTTGTACGTGAGCTGTTGACCTTGACGGAAGCTATCAGCGGCAAGTCTCTTGATGACGGACCGACAAGAATCTTATAGACGGTGGTGTCAACCTGCCAGTCGTGAGATTCGACATCATAGAAAGCGAAACTGCGCTTGTTAAGGGTCATTGTGACGGTCTTATCTTCTCCCGGTTCAAGAGAAATCTTCTTGAAGCCCTTGAGCTCCCTTACGGGTCTTGAGACAGACGGATAAGTAGGCTTTACATAGAGTTCGCATATCTCTTTTCCGGCGACACTGCCGGTATTTTTAACTTTGAAGCTGACTTCGAGGGTGTCATACTCGGAAATCTCAGATGCCGAGAGCTTTAAATCGCTGTACTCGAAATTGGTATAGCTTAAGCCGTAGCCAAACGGGTACATAACGTCAAGCTTTTTCTTGTCATAGTATCTGTAGCCAACGTATACGCCTTCTGAGTAGATTGCTGTGCCCTTTTCGGGGAAGCTGAGAGCTGTCGGGTTGTTCTCAAGCTTTAACGCCCAGGTCTCGGAAAGCTTTCCGCAAGGGACTGCATCTCCAAACAGAAGATTTGCGCAAGCCTTTGCGACAGCCTGTCCGCCGGTATACATAGCTAAAATTGAATCGGCATTTTCGCTCCAATCCATTTCTACGGGTGAGCCCTGGAACAGGATTATTACAATCGGTTTCCCAAGTGCAGAAAGCCTGTTGAACAGGTCGATCTGATTACTTGGAAGCGACATAGTCCATCTGTCAAAGCCTTCGCTCTCCATTCTGAACGGCAGACCCATGCATATTACAATTTTATCGGCGTTTTCAGAGGCTGAAATAGCTTCTGAAACTAAATTATCGTCTGCGGAGTCATCTTCTGTTCTGAAGCCCTTTGAATAGGTGTAATCAATATTCTTTTCATCAAATGCTTGCAGGAGATTTGAAACCTCGGTTGCATTTACACAGCTACTGCCGCCACCCTGATAGCGAATTTCCTCTGCAAATGCTCCAATGAGGGCTATCTTGTCAGACTTAGCGAGTGGAAGGATGCTATTATTGTTCTTGAGGAGAACCGCACTTTCTTCTGCGGCTTTCATGGCGAGCTCGTTGTGGGATGTCATATCAGTTTTATAATCAGCAATTCTGCCGGCAATTCCATTCTCTACGAGCTCAATTATTCTCAAGACGTTCTTGTCGAGCTCTTCAATAGAGAGCTTCCCTGTCTTTACAGCTTCGACTATCGCCGCATCTGCTGACGGAACGGGTCCGGGCATACGGATGTCGAGTCCGGCTTTGACTCCATCAACCGGCTCGTTTGCGGCTCCCCAGTCGGAAACGACAACGCCTTCATATCCCCAATCATCGCTGAGAACGTCGGTAAGAAGATACTTACTTTCCGAGCAGTAATCGCCGTTAAGCCTGTTGTATGCGGACATTATCATCCAGGGCTTTGCTTCTTTTACTGCCTCTTCAAAGCATGAAAGGTACATCTCACGGAGGGTTCTCTCGTCGATAACAGCGTTGACTGAAAATCTGTCAGTTTCCTGATTATTAGCGGCAAAGTGCTTGATGCAAGCTCCGACACCTTTTGACTGTACTCCTCTTATGTGCCCGGATGCCATCTTTGTAGCAAGAAGTGGGTCTTCCGAGAAGTATTCAAAGTTTCTGCCACAGAGAGGAGACCTCTTGATGTTGACGCCTGGTCCTAAGATAACCTGAACATCGTTTGCAAGGCATTCCTCGCCGAGGGCTTCACCAATCTTATAGATCAAGTCCTCATCCCAACTGTTTGCAACAGTCGCGCTTGACGGGAAGCAGGTTGCGGGAACTGTTCCGCCGTTTTCCTCTTTTCTCAAGCCATGAGGACCGTCGCTCATCATGATGCTTGCGAGTTTTCCTTCAACATCAACCGTTCTCCAGCAGTCCTTGCCGGACGTCAGAGATGCCTTTTCTTCAAGTGTGAGACTATTTAGTATTTCCATAGCTTTTGTCATAATCGATAACCTCCGAGGGAGTAATTAAGACCGAAGTCAACGCCAATTGTAGCATCAGAAAGCACCACTGTCAAGATGCTATTTTGCGGCGGTGAAGAAAAATCTTCTGAACCTGAGAATAACCTTGCCGTCGCTCATTACGGGATAGATTTTCTTTGTTCTCTTTAGGATTTCGTTCTCGAACTCAATACCGTCGGCTTCGCTGAACTGTGCCAGATAAGGGCGGATATGAGTGCCTTTGACCCATTCCAGAAGTGCATCGTGATTTGGCAAATCATGATAATAGACCGTCTCCCAAATCTTAAAGTTATCCGAACAGCCGGACAGAATCTCATAATATTCATCGGGCTTAAGTGTCCATTGTCTTTCAAGATTTGATAGACTCATTTCTGAGACAACATCTCTTATAATTCTGAATAATGGCTCTTCCCCGTTCATCGGAATCTGTACGGCAAGTTTACCGCCGTCATTAAGCCTGCTCATGAGATATGGAATAAGCTCTTTATGATTGGGTATCCATTGCAAACATGCGTTTGAGAACAACAAGTCATATTTCTCTGAAATATCTCTTGCGTCGCCTGGTCTGAAATCTATATCTGGATAGGTTTTCTTTGCTTTGTCTATCATGTCCTGTGATGTATCTATGCCGGTAATCTGAGCATTCGGAAAAATCGACTTCAGCACTGCAGTACTGTTTCCTGGACCGCAACCAATGTCCAAAACCGTCTTTGGATTTACGTCCGCAACCCTCTTAGCCAAATCAATCGCCGGCTGGGTTCTTTGAGCCTTGAATTTTAAATATTGGTCTGAATTCCATTCAAACATGTTATCGTCCTTTCTTGACAGCTTGCCATCTTTCATGATATACTGGTTTCACTTGGAATTATTATGGGAGGTCTATTATGAAAACTGTAGACTATATAATTGACAGAAATGCGAGTGTGCCGTTCAACAATCAGGTTGATTTCTGCGTTGGTACCGGGCGGATGGGGCTTGCACTTCAGAGGCAATACTACGAGCAACTAAAGCTCGTCCAGGAGAAAATCGGCTTCAAGTACATTCGCGGGCACGGGCTTTTCTACGAGGATCTTGCCATCTACAACGAGTACATCGACGAGAACGGCGAGACTCATGCTGAGTATAACTTCACCTATCTTGACGTTGTAATGGATATGTACAAGGAACTCGGGCTCAAGCCGTTTTTGGAGATTGGCTTCATGCCGAAAAAACTCGCCTCATCAGGCGAAGAGGTCGGCTTCTGGTGGAGGGCGAATGTCACTCCGCCAAAGTCATATAAGGGCTGGTGCGCGCTTGTCACCGCTACTGTAAGCCATCTTGCAGATAGATATGGCTTGGAAGAGGTCAGGACCTGGTACTTTGAAATCTGGAATGAGCCGAACCTGAGAGGCTTCTGGAAGGATGCGGATTTAGAAAAGTACTGCGAGCTCTATAAGTATACTGTATCGGCTATCAAGGCTGTAAGCCCTGATT
This sequence comes from Oscillospiraceae bacterium, assembly GCA_021202155.1. Classification (GTDB taxonomy): domain Bacteria; phylum Bacillota; class Clostridia; order Oscillospirales; family Ruminococcaceae; genus Faeciplasma. Next base: position 170,260 of record JAJQDP010000006.1, read on the forward strand.
TACGTGTAGGTGGTCCCGCCATATGCGGAGTTGATGATGAGCGATGGATGAAAGAATTTCTCACATACACCAGTGAAAATAATATCCCACTTGATTTTATCACCAGGCATCACTACACTATTCACGTTCCCGAGACTGTCGGGCACTATCAGTACCCCGACATGATTGACCGTGAAAGTGCCGATATTACCGTCAGGAATACCCGTAAGATAGTCGACAGCTTTGGAAAGCATCGCGGCTTCGACATTCATCTTACAGAATTCAACACTTCCTATTCCCCTATTACTCCGCTTCATGATACCAACATGAACGCGGCGTATCTGGCGGGAATGCTTGCAGAGCTCGGAGATATTCATGCCTCCTACTCCTATTGGACATTCGGAGATGTCTTTGAGGAGCATGGCGTTCCTTTTACGCCCTTCCATGGTGGATTCGGACTTGTTGCAAACGGCTGTATTCCGAAGCCTACATTCCACACCTTTGCATTTTTCAAGAAGCTCACCGGCAGATGTATTCACCGTTCAAAAGAGCTTATTGTCACCGAAGATAACGGCAAGATTTCCGGAGTCGCCTGGAACTCAGTCATCAATGATGAGCCTTTGGAGAACCTGAAAATCTCCGCCTCGCTCAACCTCCCCGACGGCGAATACTGCATGGTTACAAAAACCGTCGATGAAGAAGTCTGTAACCCAAGAAAGCTCTGGCACGACATAGGCGAACCTGCAAATCCCACTCCCGAGCAAAATGACCTCCTGTGCTCAGCGGCTTATCCACTTGTCAAGTCACAGAGATTGACGGTAAAAGATGGCGTGATTGATATTGTGCTTAATCTCAGCCCAAATGCTGTTGTGTATTTTGAAATATTCAATGCTCCAATCAAGCCGGACAGAGGGTTTGACTATGAGAGGATTAATAGGATTGTAAGATCGAAATAGAAGTTTAAGGTTGTGCCAAACGGCACAACCTTTTATGATCTAGATCTGCCACTATATTCGGCATTAAAGTCTTCCCACAAGTTCTTGCAGTACTTAATCCACTCTACTTCATATCTGTCATGAGATATGATTCTTAGGTCATATGGTGAATTACAGCCTCTATTCATTGCATCATATGCATAAAAATTGATATATTCATCCGACTTAGTCGTAAACCCATATACATAGCTGAATTTTAGCTTCACTGCAAGGGCAAGCCTTGTGTGTCCATCAGCGGATATAAATTTATTTCCGCACTTGACAAGAGGAATAACAATATCTTCCGGCTTGTGCACAAAGCTTGCAACTGCTTTGACCTTGTTTTTGTCAATGAGAAATTGCGATGGTTGTATGTCCTTAATACTTACTTTGAATAGAGATACAGGAGGATATTCGATAATCAGAGTTCCATCTTCTCTGTAAAACTTAGTTATGTGTTCAGCATAGAATCGAAACTCATCGGTGAGCCCCTTTGGGCATTCGTTTCCGGACATATGAACAACTGCGGAATCGGTGCTTATTATCTCAAAGCCGAATGGTTCGCCGTCAACAAGAAAAGCTCCGTGTTGCCTCAGAACGCTTTCAGAATATCTTTCATCGGCATAGTTATTGATTCTTTCGATTTTCAAGAATAATCACTCCTGCATAATGTATGTGAACTAATTATAAACATTCTTTCGGAAGTTGTCAATATGAACACGTATAAAAAATAAGACCGAGCTATCCCGCCCGGTCTTACTTATTATGCAAATGCTGTTTGTGATTCGTTGTCATTAGGCTGTTTCCCTATGAAGCTCAGCCTTGGCTGTTGCTCCCGCCAGGAAAGCTTTTCATCAGATGAAATCAGGACTGTGTCTCGCCCAACTAAATCAATATCTGAGTATCTGATTATCATATCGCTGTCTCTTCCCAAGATGCCGAAAAGCCGAGGTCTCCCATAGACTATTACTGAGACGATGGAAGCGTCGTCGGTGTCTATTTCTATATCGCTGATTTTTCCAAGCATGGTGCCGGTCTTGGTCTCTATTATCTCCTTGTGCTTAAGCTCAGTCAATGTGCATTTCATAAAAACTCACCTCAGTCAAATAATATGACTGAGGCGGGCGATTTAGTATTCCTGATTTCTGATTACGAATTGGATGCTGAGGTCTGGCAACCGCAGGTGGCGTCCTCAAGGCTCTTCGGGAAGAATTCGTTTGACGGGAAACTGATCTTCTCAAACAGCTCGCAGGGACTTTCGGTGTTGGAAACACATTCCTTGCTTGGTACTGAGTAGTCGTAAGACGGCACCATGATAGGAACAGTTCTTGCGAGAGAAACGATCGAGAAGACTCCGAGAGTTACATAGATAGCCTTTCTTGACGCTGACAGAACGGCATTCTCCGTTGCAACATCCATGATGCAAGCCGGAGACGGTACTGCAACGAGGCGAATTCCAAGTACTATCGGGTCAGCAACTGCAAGAGTAGCCTTCGGCGGATTGCTATAACTACAGCCGGTGGCGGTTACTGCGCCGTTGTCGCTCGATGTAAAGTATTTCGTGCCTCCATCGCTTCCGTAGAGAATTACCTTCTTGGTAAATGTAGCAGTTCCAGTGACGGTTTCAGCCGGTGAAGAAGCAGAAGCCGCAAGGTCGATTTCCACATTGAAGGTGTAAGTAATGTCTACCGAGTAGAAGCCTTTATTGAACGGTATCGGCTCAACCGAGAAGTATACGCTCGTCACCTCGGCACATCTTGCCTTTGCGTAATTTGCCTCGTTCACAAGCTTAATCGACTCGAAATCTTGAAATGTGACTTCCAGATCCTCAAGGCAATCCCTATCGGAGCAACTGTCGAATATCCGCTGGGCTTCAATGGTTACCGCTTCCTTGAAGCCATATGGGTTAGATCCGAAATCAGCCATTGTATATCCTCCTATTAAGTATTAAAGTTATGAAACTTCTCTACATATTATTCGGGTATACAGGTTTTAGTGACTGGCGATTTTGAATGCATAAAAAGTATAGGGCGAGAGCCTATATGCCCTCGTCCTATACTTATAACTTAAAACAGTGTCATCTGCGATTCAAGAGGCATGTCTCCGAACGCGCCGAGTGCTACAAGTGAGTCAATGGTGGTCTTTGAAACACCCGCCTGACTTCTGAACTCCTCAACCGTGATGAAGTTGCTGTTCTGCGCGCACTCATAGATGGCAAGTGCCGCGCTTTCGCCTACTCCGGCTACGGATACGAACGGCAATCTGATTTTCCCATCCTCAATCTGATAAATCTTATAATGAGACTTATGTATATCTACCGGAAGGAATTCGATTCCCCTGCAGAGAGCTTCGTTGATTATCATGAGAGTGTCAAGAACGCCGTCCTCCTTGTCGGTCCTGTCGCCCTTCTGACGGTACTCTTCAATCTTGTTCTTGGCGGCACGCTTGCCTCTGACAGCGGTTTCGGCATCAAAGTCTTCTCCACGAACTGTGAAGATTGCCGCGTAGAATTCAAGAGGATAATGAACCTTGTACCAAGCCAGGCGTATAGCAGCAGTTACATATGCCGCGGCGTGAGCCTTCGGGAACATGTATTTGATCTTCATGCAACTGTCGATGTACCATTCGGGGACATCGTGGTCGCGCATAGTCTGCTTCATCTCATCAGTAAGAAGCTTGGGAGCGTTGCCTTTTCTGACAATCTCCATTATCTTGAACGAAAGACTCGGGTCGATGCCGTGATAGATAAGATATGTCATGATACTGTCCCGCGTTCCTATAACCTGGTCGATGGTGCAAGTGCCGTTTTTGATAAGCTCAGAAGCGTTTCCGAGCCATACATCGGTTCCATGGGAAAGTCCGGAAATCTGAAGAAGATCTGAAAACGTTTTCGGCTTACATTCCTTAAGCATTCCCCGGACAAATCCAGTTCCCATTTCAGGAATTCCGAGTGTACCAGTGTTGCAGAATATCTCTTCTTCATTGACTCCCAACGCTTCAGGAGAAGTAAAGAGCGAATAAACAGCCGGGTCACTCATCGGGGTTTCGGTGATGACGTTGCCGGTCATGTCTTCAAGATACTTATAGAGCGTCGGAACATCGTGACCGAGTTCGTCAAGCTTTAAGATTGTATCGTGAAGAGAGTTGAAGTCAAAGTGCGTTGTTACAATATCAGAATCTACCTTTTCAGCGGGATGCTGGACGGGCGTGAAATCATAGACGTCGTACTCGCTCGGGATAACAACCATTCCTCCAGGGTGCTGACCGGTAGTTCTCTTTGTGCCGGTACAGCCCTTTGCAAGTCTTTCAATTTCGGCAGTCGGGAGCTTAAGCCCCTTATTTTCTGTGTAACGCATAACATAGCCATAGGCGGTCTTGTCAGCAACTGTGGAAATAGTACCGGCTTTAAATACCTTGTCCGAACCGAATAGCTCTTCTGTGTACTTATGTGCGCTTGCCTGATAGTCGCCGGAGAAGTTTAAGTCAATATCAGGAGATTTGTCACCGTTGAAGCCCAAGAAGGTCTCGAACGGAATGTCATGACCATCACGGTGCATCGGTGTACCGCATTCAGGACAGTTCTTCTCGGGAAGGTCAAAGCCGGAACCAATTTCTCCGTGGGTAAAGAATTCAGAGTGCTTGCACTTCGGGCAGACATAGTGTGGAACCAAAGGATTGACCTCAGAAATACCTGCCATTGATGCTACGAATGATGAACCAACCGAACCACGGGAGCCAACCTGATAGCCGTGCTCAACAGAGTTGGCGACGAGTCTCTTTGCAATTACGTATAGAACCGCGAATCCGTGCTTGATGATGGAGTCGAGCTCCTTGTCAAGTCGCTTTGAAACGATTTCTGGAAGCGGGTCACCGTAAATCTCGCGAGCTCTTCTCTGACAGATTTCAACGAGCTCTTCATCTGCGCCGTCGATATGTGGAGTGAATGTACCCTTAGGGAAGGCTCTCAGCTCAGGATCGGTCATATCTGCAATGAGGTTAGAATTGGTTACAACGACCTCGTAAGCTTTTTCTTTGCCCAAGTACGCGAAATCCTTGAGCATTTCCTCTGTGGTCTTGAGATAAAGTGGAGATGGAACAGGTGAAGCGGGATGAGTAACCCCCGTCAGAATAGAACGGTAAATAGCGTCGGAGGCATCCAAGAAGTGGACATCACCGGTTGCTACAACCGGGATGGAGAGCTCTTCGCCAAGCTTGACAATTGTGCGGTTGAAGTTCTCAAGCTGTTCCTCGCTCGTGACACTGCCGTCATTCAACATGAATGCATTATTCTCAATCGGCTGGATTTCGAGATAGTCATAGAAACGTGCAATCTCGCAGAGGTCGTCCCAAGATTTGCCCTGGAACACCGCTCTGTAAAGCTCTCCGCCCTCACATGCAGACCCAACAATGAGTCCTTCACGATGGGCTATCAGCTCAGATTTCGGGATTCTCGGAGTCTTATGATAGTATTTAAGGTTTGAGTCAGATATAAGCTTATAGAGATTCTTAAGTCCAACCTTATCCTTTGCGATTATTATCTGGTGGAATGTAGGAAACTTCGAGGTATCCGTTTTTGCAACTGCGGCGTTTACATCCTCTATTGTAAGGTCTTCGTTTTTCTCCATGAGGCGTTCAGAAAGCTTCATGAAGATTCCAGCGTTGACCTCGGCATCGTCACAGGCTCTGTGGTGGTGAAAATCTCCCAAGTTGAGATTCTTCGCGACGTAATCAAGGGTGAACTTGCCCAAGTGCGGAAGCATCGCTCTTGACATTGCGACAGTGTCTAAATAGGAGAAGTCAAACTTTTTCCCACAACGCTTGACAGCGGTTTTTATGAATGACGTATCGAATGAAGCGTTATGAGCTATGAGAACCGGTGTATCTCCGCAGAACTTCATGAACTGGTCAAGTGCTTCATCTTCAAATGGCGCATCCGCTACCATGCTGTCGTTGATGCTTGTGAGCTCAGTGATACGCGACGGAATATGTCTGCCGGGATTGACGAATGTGTCCATTCTCTCTACAACCTGTAGATTTCTGACCCTTACAGCACCGATTTCGATTATCCTTTCGGTAACAGCCGAAAGTCCAGTGGTTTCAAGGTCGAATACTATGAATTCGTCGGTAAGCTTTCTCTGGTCGTGACCGAAATAGATATTCGTCTCGTCGTTGACCTGATAAGCCTCGACTCCATAGATGACCTTGAAGTTTCCGCCCTCTTTTCTTATCTTGTCAACCTCATACATTGCATCCGGGAAGCCCTGAACAACTCCGTAGTCGGTGATTGCAATCGCAGGCATACCCCAGTTATAGGCGCGTCTTACTATCTCATTTGAGGGAGCAATGCCGTCCATGATGGACATGTTCGAGTGACAGTGGAGCTCGACTCGCTTTACAGGTGCATTGTCAGTTCTCTTTACTCTCTGAACAGAGCTGATGTCACGGGGTCTTATGTTAAGCTCGTTGTCATAAGTATCGAATTGGACATCACCATTCACCAGTATTGTCATGCCGTTTTTAAGCATACCAAGAATAGCCTCGCCTTTGGCAGTGAGTTCTATGATTTTCAGGATAATTGAGCTCTTATAGTCTGTGACCTTTATAGTGATGATGACACGTTTGCCGTCTTTACTGTTTCGTGAATCTATGTTGAAAATATCACCTAAGATGGTAGTCTTGGTGTTGACAGCGGCATTATATACTTCCGGAACAGACGTAACCTCAACCTTGCCGGTTATCCGCTTGCCCATAATTACTGTTGCTTCGGGGAGAATGTCATCCGAGGGCGGATCAATCTTATATGTATCTGCTGGGATTGCACGCGATTTGTCCTTGTTAGAACTTGGAGCGGCAACCATACGCTCACTCACTATCTTATCAAGCTCAGCTTCACGAGATGGCGGAACATATTCGGGAATAGGGACGCTGTCCTCGGTAGGTGTCGAAGATGCCTCGGGCTCAGCCGCACCAGAAATCTCGACTGTCACATTTCTTGAGAACCACGAGCTGATAATTTTAGGAAGTACATCGGTAACTCCGGCATTCTTTACAAAGGTCTCACCTGAATTCCTGAGATGAATCTTCAAAACATCTCCATCAAGCTTATAGTCTGCACCATCGAAGAAACCATTTACCGGAAGACGCCTTTTGAGTTCAGAGATAACCGTTGGCATCATGTCAACTGTCAGCATGTCTGGCTCAAAACGAGGGCTTATATAGACCTCGTTAGTTCCAAGAGCGCGTTTGAGTCCATACTCAAACGCTTCAAGGTCTGCAGATGTGATATAGCATGAAAATTTGACCACTACAGCTACCTTTGTGTGGTCTTTGGAAAAGCCAAGCTTCTGAATTTCTCCCGATTTTATCGATTCGGGAATTATATTTCCGTACGCGCTGAAAAATTCGCCTACTGTTTTAAACGCCATTGTACACCTTTCCTTCGCCCCGCGATTCAGAGCTTATCTATTTCACTGAGAAGCACCGTGAACGCATCTCCCTCAGAATACTTCCCTATTATTTCGCCTTTCTTGAAGATGAGCACTGAGCCATCTCCTCCGGCTAAGCCGATGTCTGCTTCCTTTGCTTCGCCGGGACCGTTCACAGCACAGCCCATGACTGCTACAGTAATATCCTTGTCAACATCTGAAAGAGCCTTTTCGACCTTATTTGCAAGTGAAATCAAATCTATCTTGGTTCTTCCGCATGTAGGGCAGGATACAAACTTTACTCCGCCTCTTAAATTAAGAGCTTTCAGGATGGAGATTCCGGCTTCAACCTCTTTTACAGGGTCGTCAGTAAGAGATACCCGAATGGTCTCCCCTATTCCGTCCGCCAAGAGTGAACCGATGCCGATTGAAGACTTGACGAGTCCCATATTATATGTACCGGCTTCTGTAACGCCTAAGTGGAGCGGATAATCGGTCATCTCACTCATGAGGCGATAAGCGGCTATATTACGCCTGACATCAGAAGACTTGATTGAGACTACTATATCGTTGAAGTCGAATCTTTCCAAAAGCTCGATATGCTTCATGGCACTTTCGCAGAGGGCTTCGGGAGTCGGAGAGCCGTACTTTGCAAGGATTTCCTTCTCTAATGAGCCGGAATTGACACCAATTCTTATCGGAACATTATGGCTTCTGCAACAGTCAGCGACAGCCTTTACCTTTGCCATATCGCCGATATTGCCTGGGTTGATTCTTACTTTGTCTACGCCACGTTCACAAGCGGCAATTGCAAGCTTGTGGTTGAAATGAATGTCCGCAACCAAAGGAACACTCACTTCATTCTTTATGGCAGGAATAAGTTCAAGAGCTTCTTCGTTCGGAATAGAAGCCCTGATTATTTCACAGCCTGCTCTTTCGAGAGCTATTGCTTGCTTAACGCTTCCCTCTATATCATCAGCACGTGTGTTGAGCATCGACTGGACATAGATTCTACCGTCACCAAGGGTAAGATTTCCTATTTTAACTTTTCTGACAGACTTATCAGCCATACTTTTCAGTCCTTCTAAAACAGCTTTATAATATCATTTACAGTGACTACGAGCATCAGAAGAAGAAGTGCAGCCATTCCGATGAAGTGCACCATACCCTCGTGCTCCGGCTTGACTGGCTTTCTTCTGATTCCCTCAATTATTAGGAAAACAGCTCTTGAGCCGTCAAGTGCCGGTATCGGGAGAAGATTGAATATTCCAACGTTGATTGTTATATACACGACAAACGTCATGAGTGTTTCAAGCATTTCGGAGATCGCGACGCCCTGGGAAGTGGTGCTGACAACCTCCCCTATCGCGTCAACTATCCCGACAGGTCCTGACAAATCGTTGATAGAGTATTTGCCCTTCAAAAGGTCTGCAAATGAAAGCCATATCATCCTTGAAACGGAGACAACCTTCCTTGCTGAGTAGCTTACAACCGAGACGGGAGTTACTTTCTCACCGACCACCATGAAATCGATATAGAGAGTTGAGGAGCCGTCCTCGGCTACTGCCGATTCAAATGTGACTCCTGAAAGGCTGACCTTCTCTCCGTCACGTACTACTACCATATCGAAAACTGCGTCTTCGTCAATCTGGAATTCATAGGAGATGTCGGTATCAGTAAATATTTTGCGCCCGTTAACCTCGACTATCTTATCGCCGACTTCAAGACCAGTCACATGTGAGGAAGCATCCTCTGTGTAAAACTGGGCTACAGTTGTTGAGACTATTGCATCAGAACAGGCAGTGACAATGACTAATATCAGGAATCCAAGGACTATATTCATAACTGGACCTGCAAGGACGACAAGAAGTCTCCGCCATACAGGTCTGTTCCGGAAAGCTCTTGGGTCTTCACTCGACTCGTCCTCGCCCTCCATTGAGACAAAACCTCCAATGGGAAGACATCTGATGGAATATGCAGTCTCCTTTTTGCCCCAAGAGACTATCTTAGGTCCCATGCCGATAGAGAACTCGTTGACACGGATGCCCATAGCCTTCGCCATGCCAAAGTGACCGAGCTCGTGGATTATGATTATAACGCCGAATATGATAATTGCAACTAAGATATAAACTATGGTCAAGGTATCAATCCTTTCCAAGAAGAAACTCAGTTTATCTTCTTTGAAACAAACTCTCTTGCTGACTTATCTGCTGATAGTACGTCGTCTAAGCTATTTACTGTCTTATGTTCGATTGTATTAAACGCGCTTTCCGCGAGCCTTGCAATGTCGTTAAAACCAATTTTACCATTAAGAAAGCTTGCTACTGCCACTTCATTGGCGGCGTTTACAATTGCCGGTGCAGTAGTATCGGCGATTTCTGCGGCTTTTATGCAAAGCCCTAAGCACTTGAATGTCTCTATATCTGGCTTGAGGAAACTCAGAGTTCCGTAATCCGTAAGAGACAGTCTCTTGACATTCGATTCTGGACGGTCAGGATAAAGAAGCGCGTACTGAATCGGGATTCTCATATCGGGAACACCGAGCTGAGCGATTATTGAGCCATCGTTGAATTCAACTGCCGAATGAACCACGCTCTCTCTGTGAACCACTACTTCTATCTGCGACGGCTTGACATTGAAGAGCCACATCGCTTCCAAAAACTCAAATCCCTTATTCATGAGCGTCGAAGAATCTATCGTAATTTTTGCACCCATGTTCCAGTTCGGGTGCTTGAGAGCATCAGAGACTGTCATATGTTCAAGCTCGCTGAAGCTTTTACCGAAGAAAGGTCCGCCGGATGCTGTAAGTATTATTTTATGCAAATCTCTGCGATTTCCTGCCTCTAACGACTGAAATATAGCAGAGTGCTCGCTGTCAACAGGATATAGCTTAACTCCTTTTTGCTTGATAGCTTCGGTGACCAACATTCCACCTGCAACTAAGGTCTCTTTATTTGCAAGGGCGATGTCCTTTCCAGCGTTTATCGCCGCAAGAGTCGGCTCAAGCCCGACCATTCCGACGACTGAGTTGAGAACAATATCGCAATCGGGCTCACAAGACGCTTCACAGAGACCTTCCATTCCGGAAAGTACGGCTATACCGGTTTCCCTAAGCTCGTCTTTCAGTAAATCCTTATACTCACTGTCATAGATGCAGACAAGTCTCGGCTTGAATTCGAGAGCTTGCTCCGAAAGGAGCTTCCAGTTAGATTTAGCCGCAAGCGCAGTCACAGAAAGACCATGACGCTTTATTACGTCAAGAGACTGGACTCCTATTGAGCCTGTGGAGCCTAACAGAGATACCTTCTTCATCTATATCAACCTCAAATCAGAATATACCGATGCTTGAAGCACAGAGTGCCATGAACGGAGCTACAAACACTACGCTATCAAACCTGTCAAGTGCTCCACCGTGACCTGGGAAGAGGTTTCCGTAGTCCTTGACGTCACAGCGACGCTTGATGACAGATGCAAAAAGATCGCCCATGACTCCTAAAAGTGCGCACCCAGCACCTAAAAGTGCCATAAGTATGTAGTTCACCTGTGCATCAGCAACAGTCACATCTACAACAAGACCGAATATTACAAAGAGTATTACATCCGTGAGAATGCCTCCGACAAAGCCTTCTACTGTTTTCTTTGGGCTTATTTTCGGACAGAGTTTATGTTTTCCTAAGAAGGTTCCTGCGAAATATGCACCTGTGTCGTCAAGCCAGGCTCCGCAGAATGTCAGAATCAGAATCAGGAGTCCGAATTTCTCGCTTGAAGCTTCTATAACGCAAAGACTCGACATTGCGATCGAAATAAGAAGCGAGTAGAGTGCGACCGTCGAATAAACTCCGACATCGGTCTTTTCATAGCCGATGAAGACGTCAAGAGCGTACATTACGATATATGCAAATATTACAGCCAAATATATGTACACGCAGTCTTCGCCGGTCAAAAATCTTACTGCAAGTGGGAAAAATATGGACAGGCAGAGGCTTCCTGCAAACAATATGCTCTTAATAAGCTTATTTGCACGGAAAAGCTCGAACATCATGATAGCCGTAAGTGCGGCGACCGCTATATTCAAAACTATAGTGCTGTGGAAGCATAAGACAACTGCCAAAAGTGTAAGTGAAACCACAGCGGTTATAATTCTTGTTTTCAATTTAAGACCCCCAAAATCATCAGTTCATCACTCCACCGAAGCGTCTGTCACGTGAGGTGTAGTTTTCAAGTGCTTTTACAAGCTCTTTTTTATCAAAATCGGGCCAGAGAGTCGGGCAGAAGTAAAATTCTGCATAGGCGCACTGCCATATCAGGAAGTTTGAGATTCTCTCTTCCCCGCCGGTTCTTATAAGCAAATCGACCGGAGGAATGTCCTTCGTATCAAGGAACGAATTTACAAGCTCGGGTGTAATCTGATCTTCCGAAATATAGCCTTCTTTTGCAAGGGCTGAAATCTTCCTGACGGCTCTTGTTATCTCGTCATGTCCGCCATAATTGACGGCAATCAGGACTGTCAGACCGGTATTGTCCTTTGAACCCTCTTCATTTTCAGCCATTTTCTTCTGGAGATTTTCACTCAGTCGGCTTCTGTCTCCGATAAATATAAGTCGTGCATTTTCGTCTGTATACTGCTTCAGAGTGTCGAGCTGTTCATCGAATAGATCCATCAGTCCTTTTACTTCATCGTCGGGGCGACTCCAGTTCTCAGTTGAGAAGGCATAGAAGGTCGCGTATTTGATACCGAGGTCTTTGCAGGCGCGTATAACTGTTTTGAGAGCCTTTGCGCCCTCACGGTGACCGTAGTTGCGGGGCATCAGACGCTTTTTTGCCCATCTGCCGTTGCCGTCCATGATAAAGGCAACGTGATCCGGTATCTTCAAATTCTTCATTTCATCTGCCAAGCTGAACCCACCCTAATTTTATTATCATTCAAGCAAACAGTCTCACCCCGAAGGGTGAAACTGTCTGAGATATTAGCCTAAAATCAAACAGAAAGAATTTCCTTCTCCTTGACTGCAACCTGTTCGTCAACAAGTGCAATGTATTTATCGGTAAGCTTCTGGATGTCCTTGTCAAAAAGCTTGACATCGTCCTCTGTTATGTCGCCGTTTTTCTTCATAGCCTTTATCTTATCGTTTGAGTCGCGTCTTATCGACCGAACCGCAACCTTGGAGTCCTCGCCAAGCTTTCTTATGTCCTTTGTCAGATCCTTACGACGTTCCTCGCTGAGCTGAGGGAATGTGAGGCGAATAACTGAACCATCATTAATGGGGTTGATGCCTAAGTCACTCGCCTGGATTGCCTTCTCAATAGCCTTGAGTGAGGACTTGTCCCACGGCTGGATTACAAGGATTCTTGCGTCCTGAACCGAGATAGCCGCCATCTGATTGATGGGAGTCAGGGTTCCATAGTAGTCGACAGTGATCCTGTCCAAAACCGCCGGATTAGCTCTGCCGGCTCTTATTGCCGCGAAATCGGAGCCTAAAACCTTAAGGGTCTTCTCCATTTTGTCCTTAGCGTTATTCAATACTTCTTTCATCAGAATTCATTCCTTTCAGTTGTCAATATAATATTGTTCCGACATTCTCACCCATAATTGCATCATAGATATTGTCGGGATTTTCAAGATTAAATACGATTACGGGTATCTCGTTTTCCTTGCACATTGAAGCGGCTGTCGCGTCCATTACTCCAAGATGCTTAGAAACCACATCGTCAAGGTCAAGCTTATCATACTTGACGGCGTCGGAATACTTATGGGGATCCTTGTCATACACACCGTCGACCATTGTGGCTTTAAGCATGACATCAGCCTCAATTTCAGCGGCTCTCAGCGATGACGCAGTGTCGGTCGAGAAGAACGGGCTTCCGGTTCCACAGCCGAAAATTACTATTCTCCCTTTTTCGAGATGCCTTACAGCCTTGTTTCTTATATACGGCTCAGCAATCTGGCGCATTTCGATGGCTGTCTGGACTCTTACCTCTGCTCCCAAGGCTTCAAGGCTGTCGGCAACCGCCAAAGCATTCATCGCCGTTGCGAGCATACCGATATGGTCGGCTCTTGTTCTGTCCATCGCGCCGCTTGAACGTCCGCGCCAGAAATTGCCGCCTCCGACGACTATTCCTATCTGAACTCCGGCATCATAGCACCTCTTGACACTTTGGCAAATGTTCCCGATCGTGTCGAAATCAAGTCCGGTCTTCTTGTCACCTGCAAGAGCTTCTCCGCTCAGCTTCAAAAGGACACGTTTATACTTCGGCTCCATAAACAGCACTCTCCATTTGTAGTATTTTGTTTCGCATACGGCAAGCAAGTCACCGCTAACCGCTTATCTAATTTTACCCTAAATTCGCGCCAAAGTAAATAGCTTTCACGCAAATCTCACGAATAAATTTTATTCTGTTCTGACGGGTCTGAGCATAAGCTCATTAATCGCAACTCTTGGCGATTTTCCCTCGAACAGTACCTTATTGACTTCGGCAGTTATCGGCATATCAACACCATATTTCTTTGCAAGCTCCAATGTGGCTTTGGCGCAGGCATAGCCCTCGACAGTACCAATCTGTCTGACAGCCTCCTCGGGTTCTACTCCCTGACCGATAAGAAGTCCGGCGCGATAGTTGCGGGAATGCATACTTGTGCAGGTCACAACCAAGTCTCCAAGTCCTGCAAGACCGCTGAATGTGTCCGGTCTCGCACCCATTGCAACACCGAGACGAGTAATCTCACTCAGCCCTCTTGTCATGAGTGCCGCTTTTGTGTTGTCGCCATAGCCAAGACCGCCTACAACGCCAGAGCAGAGAGCAATTACATTCTTTACAGCTCCTCCGACTTCACAGCCGATGACATCATTATTGACATAGAGTCTTAAAACATCATCAGAAAAGCTTGACTGAATCAGCTTTGCGGCTTCCTCGTCTTCAGAAGCTACCGCTACAGCAGTCGGCATTCCCCTGCCCAATTCCTCTGCATGGGACGGACCAGAAAGAACAGCGATTCTATTGTCCGGAAAGACTTCACGGATAACCTCACTCATGCGCTTGAGAGTTCCATCTTCGAGACCCTTGGCACTGCTTACGATTATGGCGTTTCTATCAATATATGGCTTAGCCTGTTCACAGACAGAACGGACAAATTTGGATGGGATTCCTACTACAACTATGTCCCTTCCTGAAGCGCAGGATATGTCCTCACAGAGGTTAACAGACTTCGGAATCTGTACTCCCGGGAGCTTAGCTCTGAGCTCTCCGGTTCTTCTTATCGTGTCAAGCTCGTCCTTGAATGCGCTCCAGACTGTTACTTCGTGACCAAGTCGTGAGGAGGTGCACGCAAGCGCAAGTCCCCAGCCTCCTGAGCCTAAAATTGTGATGCTTGTCACTTGTTTTCTCCCCACTTTCTGAATGTAAATTTACTTTCGGTATGATTCCTTAATCTTTGGATATTGGGATAGTGCCTTACGAAGCAGAAGATCCCCATCGCCAAAGCTATACAGACGTGAACCAAGGTATAGAGATTGACTCCCCCGAACATTATAAGGTCAGCCAAAATATAGCATATAGGATATACAACACAGCAAGAAATTGAGCTTAGGGATACATATCTTGTTGTAATGAACACTACGAGGAACACAATAACCGCAAAGAGAAATACAAGCGGATTTATGCAGATGGTGCATACGGCCGCGATAAGTATTCCCTTTCCACCCTTGAAGCCATAGAATATCGGGAAGCAGTGTCCCATCACGGCAAACATAGATGCTATCATGCAAGCGGTGACAACACTGTGCTCTTCCGCTGAGAAAAGTCCCGACCAGAAGAGAGCGGCTTCAGTTCCAAAGACAACTATAAGACCCTTAAGAACGTCTATAATCAGTGTCAATGCGGCACTGATACCGCCGAATGTTCGATAAACATTGGTGAGTCCCGCGTTATGGCTTCCGAAATCACGAATATCCTGTCTCTTTATGATGCTGACAGAAATTATAGCGGAATTAAGGCTTCCTATCAGATAAGAAACAACCGCAACTGCAAGTAAAGCTAAATAGTACAATGTGTCAGCTCCCGTTACTTAGTGTCTGTGGCATCTCTTTCGCGCACGATAATGCGAATCGGTGTCCCCTCGAGTCCTCCAAAAGTGTCTCTTATCTGGTTCTCCAAATATCTGCGATATGAGAAGTGGAACAGCTCCGCTGAGTTTACGAACATTACAAACGTCGGCGGATTGGTTGAGGGCTGAGTCATGTAGTATATTTTCAGGCGTTTACCCTTGTCAGACGGTGGCTGGACTCTGTTGACGGAGTAAGCTAAGATGTCGTTGAGCTTGCCTGTGGATATTCTCATTGAATTATTTGCGTAAACGCGATTGATGAGCTCAAACAGCTTGTCAACCCTTTGTCCTGTCTTTGCCGAGATGAATATGAACGGGACATAGTCCATAAAGCTGAGCTTCTCCTTCAGGTTATCGGAGAACTCCTTCATGGTGTTGGTATCTTTTTCAATTATATCCCACTTGTTGACGGCAACTATGCAAGCTTTGCCCTGCTCATGAGCATAGCCGGCAACCTTGGAATCCTGTTCGGTGAAGCCTACGGATGCATCTATGACAATAACGGCGACGTCGGCGTCATCAACCGCCATATAGGCTCTCAGGACGCTGTAGTGCTCGATATTCTCGTATACTTTCGACTTCTTTCTCATGCCGGCGGTATCTACGAAGGTGTATTTACCCCATTCGTTTTCAACCTCCGCATCTGTTGCATCTCTGGTAGTTCCGGCGATGTCGGAGACTATAGCTCTCTCCTCGCCGGCGATTCTGTTGATAATTGAAGACTTACCGACATTCGGCTTGCCGATTACGGCTACGCGAATGCTGTCCTTGTCCTCGTTTTCATCACTTACAGGAAGGTTCTCTAAAACTCTGTCCAAGAGGTCGCCAGTTCCATAGCCATGAACAGAGGAAACCTCGACAGGGTCACCAAGACCCAAATTATAGAACTCATAGAATTCCGGCTCGGGTGGTCCGAGTCTGTCGCACTTATTGACGCAGAGAACAATGGGCTTTCCCGACTTCTGGAGCATTGATGCCACTTCATAATCGTTTGCAGTAACACCAGAGCGTATGTCTGTTACAAGAATTATAACAGAAGCCTTATCAATTGCAATCTGAGCCTGACGTCTCATCTGGATGAGTATTGTATCGGTTGTCTTAGGCTCGATTCCTCCTGTGTCTACAAGCATAAATTCACGGGTGCGCCACTCGCACTTTGAGTAGATTCTGTCTCTTGTGACACCGGGCGTGTCGTCGACTATCGAAAGTCTCCTGCCTATGAGTTTATTGAATAATGTGGATTTTCCTACATTTGGTCGCCCCACAACGGCGACAATCGGCAAAGCCATGCTCCGCCTCCTTAATAGTAATCAGATATAATGGGTAGAAGTATTAAAAAATCAGAGAAGGAATCTCTCCTTCTCTGATTTTGAAGAAGACAAAGCTTCGTTTAAAGACTATGCTTCCTTCTCGATAACCATGGTACCCTTATAGTAGCCGCAGTTACTGCAAACCTTGTGCGGCGAGGTCAAAGCACCGCAGTTGGAGCACCTTGAAAGTGCAGGAGCTTCAAGCTTCCATACGCTCGAACGTCTTTTGTCTCTTCTTGCTTTGGAGACTTTTCTCTTCGGTACTGCCATTTTCAGCACCTCCTCCTTGACGAATTATGACATAGCTACTTCGCGACGCTACTGTGATTATTGGTCACTTTCGCATCCGCAATCACCGTCATTGAGATTTTTGCCGCATGTCGGGCAGATACCCAGGCAATCTTCGCAGCAAAGAATTTTAGTCGGCATTGAAAGCAGCAAATCTGAGATAGCTAACTCGTTTAAATCAAGAGTTTCGCCGGAGCAGTAGACATACTCATCATCGTCGGGGAGATTTTCGTTGTCCTCGTCGCCTCTTACAAGGATGTGAGTATAATCCTGATTATACCGGCGGGTGAATTCAGCCGAGCATCGATCACAAACATGGGAAACAGTGTAGTCAAGATTGTAGCTGAGTGTTACAATTCCTGCTCTGCAGACTGTCTTTCCTCTCAGGGTTACAGGAGTAATAAATTCTCCCACGCCTTTGTACTTGTCCATTTCGCTCACGGAGATGTCAGTTTCGACAGGACGTTCTCCGTCCTCCCCGTCAAATAGCGGCTTAAGCTTCAACAGCACATTACACCTCAGAATATCACAAACATTATACTTTAGCGAGAGCAGAATGTCAATACTTTTGAAAAATTTTGCTTCTACTCCCGAAAACAGACTTCATCTCCGCCGCAAAAACAGTTTACGGCGGAGAAGCTTACTTACAAAGAATCAGTGCTCGACGCGATTCAGAATACTCTCAGGGAGATTTTCCTTATCCTCGGAGACAGTGAAGACGATAAGAATGTCGGGAGCGACAGCCTCAATTCTCTCGAAGAGAAGCTCAAGCTCATCATAGTTTCTTCCGCCGATCTTAAGAATTCCGTCAACGAAAATCTCGGATATATCATAGTTTGCGGCAATAGTTCCAGTGATGAAGCCGTAGAACTTGTCGTAACTGTCAATCTTGTAGCCATCGACATCAACGAGTCTGACACTATAGGGTATGTCATAGGTAAGCTGCATACTCTTTTCGATGCAGACTATATTTCCCTTTGTGTTAGCTACTGCGTCCTTGATAAGATCAAGCAGTATCTTGGTTTTGCCGGATCCCTTTTTGCCGGTGATCAGTTTAATCATAGTAACACTCCGTTTCCGCCCTTACGGGCTGTTTTGCTTTATCCAAACGACCTGAGTCGGTTGAATCAATTCTTGTTATTCTGCCTTGAGCTTTTCCTCAAGCTCGTTCTTGCGATCCTCATAGCCGGGCTTACCCAAAAGTGCAAACATGTTCTTCTTGTAGCTCTCGACACCAGGCTGGTTGAACGGGTTTACACCGAGCATATAACCTGAAAGTGCGCAAGCCTTCTCGAAGAAGTAAACCATCTCACCGAAGTTGTACTCGTCAAGCTTGTCTACCTCGATGATGAGATTCGGAACTCCGCCCTCAGTGTGAGCAAGGACCGTTCCTTCCATTGCCTTGCGGTTTACGACGGACATATTCTGGTTTGTAAGGAAGTTCAAGCCGTCAAGGTTCTCAGCATCATTCTCAAGGAACAAGTCCTTCTTGGGATTCTTGACATCGACGACGGTCTCAAACATGATTCTTGAGCCGTCCTGGACGAACTGTCCCATTGAATGAAGGTCAGTTGAGAAAATAGCACTTGAAGGATAGATACCCTTGTTGTCCTTGCCTTCGCTTTCGCCGAAGAGCTGTTTGAACCACTCGTTCATCATTGCGAAGCACGGCTCATAGGAGACGAGCATTTCAACCGACTTGCCCTTGCGATAGAGAATATTTCTCAGCGCGGCATACTTCTCGCAATCGTTGAGGTCATCTTCTAAGTATGCCTCTCTTGCGGCGGCGGCACCTTCCATAATCTTGTCGATGTCGCACCCAGCAACTGCTATCGGAAGAAGTCCTACTGCAGTGAGAACCGAATATCTTCCTCCGACATCATCGGCGATAACGAAGGTCTCATAGCCCTCGGAATCAGAGAGCTCCTTCAGAGTTCCTCTTGCCTTGTCGGTTGTCGCAAAGATTCTGGTCTTAGCCTCTTCCTTGCCGTACTTGTCCTCAAGAAGCTTCTTGAAGATTCTGAAAGCAAGTGCAGGCTCGGTTGTGGTTCCAGACTTTGAAATGACGTTCACACAAACATCCTTGCCCTCGCAGATGGAAAGAATCTCGTTAAGATAAGTAGAGCTGATGTTGTTGCCGACGAAATAGATGTCGGGCGTGTCTTTCTTGAGATTGTTGTAATACGGGCTCGTTAAAAGCTCAATAGCCGCTCTTGCACCAAGGTAGGAGCCGCCAATACCGATTACGATAAGAACGTCTGCCTTCTCCTTGATTCTTGCCGCGGCGGCTTTGATACGGGCAAATTCTTCCTTGTCGTAGTCAACCGGAAGGTCGACCCAGCCCAAGAAGTCATTGCCCAAGCCACTGCGCGAAGCAAGCGTGTTGTGAGCGGCGGTTATCTGAGGACGAATTGCTTCAAGCTCGTGAGGATTCACAAACTTTTCAGCGTACTTTGTTACTAATTTAATAGACATAGCTGTCATCCCTCTCATTTGTCTTTGTCTATATTCTAACACGAAACGGTCAATAATGCAAGGAATTTCAGTGAAAAATATTGTGCAAATTCGGTAATTTGTTTTCTTACCCCGCAAACATGCCCGAAAGAAGTTTGAATACTGCAGACAAAAGCTTCATTCTGCCAACATTTTCAGTTGCAATGATAGAAATTGCGTATCTTTCTTCATCGTCTACAAGAAATACAACCCTGCCGACCTTGTCTCCGATATTAACCGGTGCTGTCACGTCGTCAAAATATTCTATCCTCATCTTCACTGATTCGAGCTCGCTGTTTCTCACGATAAAGCTACCAATCTCTGAAATATCTGCACTGACTGTCAGCTTGACTCCACCACTTACGGGGACAGGCTCAATATAAATATCTGTCCTTTTGGGAGTATAGAGAGTATATGCCGCGAAGCCGATGTTCATCTTCTCACGGGCTGTCGTAAACCTCTGATACTCGTCCGGCTCGCCTAAGATTACACACACCATTGTCAGGTCATTTCGCGTGGCAGTTGCTATCAGGCAATTCAGGCAGTCCTCACTGTAGTAGGCTTTCATTCCGGTGATTCCGATGTAGCTGAGGATCATCCGGTTCGTCGAAACAAGTTCCGTCTTGCCGCCTCGGACTGAAGTCATCCAGGTTGTGAAGTATGGTGTAAGCTCATCATAGTGGGAAAGCTCCGATGCAAGTGTTGCAATATCGCAAGCGGTTGTGATGTTACCATCCGCAGTTCCGGCAGGGTCAGTATAAACAGTTGAAAGCATTCCAAGCTCCTCTGCCCTTTGGTTCATGAGAGCCGTGAAATCGTCAACATTTCCGGAGACCGCTTCAGCTATTGCCACTGCGGCATCGTTTGCATTGCCCACGGTTATAGCCTTGACAAGCTCGTCGATTGTAATTTCTTCGCCGGTGTTGAGCCATATCTGCGCACCCTGCTGAGCATTGGCATTCGCAGAGGCTTTGACAACAGTATCGAAACTAAGGTTTCCCTCGCCTATCGCTTCCATCAGCAAAAGAAGCGTCATCAGCTTGGCGGAATGGAAAGCCGGAAACTCCGCATTGCCGTTATTGGAATAGAGAAGAGTTCCGGTCTTGCCCTCCATCAGGACATAGGAATACGGTATGGTGTTCTCGCTGATTCGCGTTGCATTAACAGATACGATTCCGAAAAGCAAAAGTGAAAGAGCCGTTACGGTGGCGGTGATTTTTGAGAATAGTCTCATGGCAAGGTCTCCTTAAGTAAAGATAGTCCATACTATGAGACGAGCCGCGGGAACTATTCATAAAAAAGACCGACTTGAAGCCGGTCTCTCTTTTTACTTTACGATAAACTTGTCAATCTGCTTCAGAAGATCGTTGCAGTTCTCGGTGTGAGCCTGGAGCTCAACAGGCTTTTCCAAATCAAGGCTGAAAATGCCCATGATAGACTTTGCGTCGATAGAATACCTTCCGGAAACAAGGTCGATGTCATAATCACAAAGTGTGACAATGCTGACAAACTCCTTGACGTCATTGATTGTCTCAAGTTTAATTTTTACGGTTTGCATTTTGCGTTACCTCCGATTTGATGAGTTCCTTTGAAACCTTGAATATTCGCTAAGTTTCTAAAAGACTACTTTCAGTATAACAGAAATTTTCGGCTTGTCAAGAGGGTATTTCGGGAGTTTTTTTAGAAAAAGTGAAGAATAAGCGGTTGACAGGGGCAAGTTTTGGGAGTATCATTGGCTTTGAATAAATCCGCCAAGGGAGATGAGATGATGACTGTAGCTTACTGCACCTTCGGTTGCAAAGTGAATCAATACGAGACAGACTGCATAGCTGAACTGATGGAGCGAAACGGATTTGTTACAACAGATGATATGATGACCGCTGATATAGTCATCATCAACTCCTGCACGGTGACACAATCTGCAGATGTCAAGCTTGGACAGCTTCTGAGAAGAGTAAGAAGGCAGAATCCGGAGGCTATCACAATAGTCGCCGGGTGCTATCCGCAGGCGCACGGAGAGACTGCGCTCATAAAAGATGCCGACATCATCATCGGCGAGGCTAACAAGACTAAAATCCCCGAGATAATTTCTGAATTTTTGGAAAAGCACGAGCGGCTTTGCGATATAACTCCTCACCAGAAAGGCGAAAAAATTGAGCGGATGAGCCTTTCAAGACGTGCTGACAAGACGAGAGCTATCATCAAGATTCAGGACGGTTGCGACCGGTTCTGTTCCTACTGCATTATTCCCTATGCCCGTGGGCGTTCTCGCTCAAAGCCAATTGAGGAGATTCAGGCTGAGGCAAGTGAGCTTGCTTTACAGGGACACAGAGAGCTTATCCTGGTCGGAATCAACCTTTCATGCTACGGCGAAGACTTGGGCGGAATTGACCTCGCCGATGCTGTTCATGCGGCTTGCTTATCCACCGCCGACAGAGTCAGGCTGGGCTCAATTGAGCCGGAAATGCTTACTGAGAATATAATCAAAAGGCTTTCGCATGAAGCGAAGCTCTGTCCGCACTTTCATCTTTCTTTGCAATCCGGCTGTGACCGTACACTTGAGAGAATGAGAAGGCGGTACAACTCAAGTGAGTACCGGGAGCTTGTGAAGCTACTGAGAGCCTATTTTCCCTATTGCGCTATCACCACAGACGTTATGGTTGGATTCCCGGGCGAAACTGAAGAGGACTTTTTGGAGTCAGTGGAGTTTGTAAAGGAAATAGCCTTTGCAGGAGTTCATGTGTTCCCCTACTCTGAGCGAGAGGGTACGGTCGCCTCTAAAATGCCTGGCAGTGTTCCGAAAGCCGAGAGATACCGCCGAGCAGAAATAATGTCCGAAGCCGCCAAAATCGGCGAAGAAGCCTTCAGGGAAGCGCATTCAGGCAAAGTCGTCAGCGTTCTCTTTGAACACGAAAAAGACAGCAATTACCATCAGGGGCACACCAAGGACTATCTCATGGTTAAAGTCTCGAAAGTGCAGGACACGCTGTGGAAAGAGATAAGAGATGTGAAGATAACTGAATGTAAAGACAATTGCCTTTACGGAGAATTAATAAATCCGACTGCCGATTGACAGCCGGATTTTTGATTCTCCTTTTATCTTTTCCCTATTCAGCCGTAACTGTGACGACTTCTGACTCTATGCCAGTAGCTTCAATCTTGAAGTCATAGCTCACGCCGGACTTGAGACCCGTGATGTTCACTTTATGCTTGGAAGTTGTGCCAGCGACCTTCCACTCGTCGGAGGAGGAATTTTTCCAGTAAATAGTGTATGTTGCGTCGTCAACTATCCCATCCCACGAGAGCTTGATCTTGCCTAAAACGGTCTCGCCGGTGAGGTTGTAGGCTTCGCGAAAGCCATGGTACGAGGCGTTGCAATATTCGAGTACAGTTTCATCATAAGTGGAATCCAACCAGTTATAGAGCTGATAATATACGCCACCCTGGACGAAAACATAGCTTCCTGCACCAATATCTTTACAGAAATAAACCTCAGTTCCATTGTCAAGAGTTGTCACAATTCCGCTGACCTTTGCCTTATAGACATAACCCTCTGTTTCCGATTTGCCGTCTTCACCCATTATGAAGCTACGAAGCTCCAATACCTTTTCATCGCGTTTAAAAGTAATAGACACATAATCCGGGTCGACGTAAATACTGATTTCATTTAAGTCAACGCCGTCAGGAAGATAGACTCCGTCCATCGCATAATAGAGATAACCCAAAAGTCTGCTTTCATAGTAGATTATGTGGTCGGTAGCAAAGTCCGTTTTGAGCCAATCGATATACTCTATCAATTCGGTCAAAGAGTCGAATTCAATTCCTCTTGTATCCCAATCTGTCGTTTCCGTTCCATCATCATCCGCCCAGACCATTGTGGTCATCAAGGTGATGAGTAGGAGTCCTGCTAAAACTGTTGCCAATAACTTTTTCATTATAATTCCTCCTTCGATTTGCAATAAAAATTGCTTCATACTTGTAATACACTTCAGGTGCGAGAATTATTGCAGAAATCAGAAAAAATTTTGAAGTTTTTTGCCCTCCGGGTGGGCGGAGGGCAGAAGTTATTTCTCCTCTTTTCTGACCGTTACTCAGCAACCTCATAGTTGCCGTTGATATAGTCATTAAGCTTTGCAGTTATGGCTGATTTTGCGGCAGAAGTAAGTCCAACTTCGTCATATGCGGCTAAAACGCCGGAAATATCATCTGTGGTGATTCCTGCTTCGATGTAATCCTCAATGGAATGCTCATATACCCAATACAGAGAATAGAGATTGTCTTCCTTGCGAATTGCATTGTCAGAAGCAAAGTACTCAGCTACTGCCACATCATCGCCCGAAAGAAGCAAATTAATCTCTTCATCAGTCAATTCGTATTCTGAAATTCCCAATTGAAGGCTTTTAAGAGTTTTCCTGACTGTTTCATCGGGAATCTCAAAATACTTAATGAACGAGTATAAGTTAGCAGCTTCACTGACGGATGTATACAAACCATCTGATGTTGAATAGAGTGCAACCCACTCGTAGGCAGCATCCCATCCAACCATATTGCAAAACGAAGCATCAATACCGTCCAGTTTATAATTAACCATCATGTAAAAAACATGATTCTCGTCACCACCAGAATTTTCTATAGATTTAAACGGTTCAGGCATAACATCGTATGTACCGTTCCACTCTTCATCTTCGGCAACGTCGGAAGACTCATTTATAGATTCCGATCTACTATCTTCTATAATCGACTCATCATCGACGCCAATATCGCTACCCGTCTCGATTTCGGTCGATGACAAGATTTTATCACTACCATTTGACGTGTCGCCACAAGCAACAAAAGCAGACATAATCAGCGTGGTAGATAACAATATTAGAAATATCTTTTTCATTATAATTCCCCCTTATTGTGAAACCGTAAATTGAACATTCGGAAATACATATGTCGGGTCAATAGTGTTAGAGGTACTAAAATATGTCCCATATACATAACCTGCTGTATTTAGATCATAATGTAAATGGAATGCATTAGGACTTCCTTTATCACTTACAGTTCCTACTTGCTCTCCTGTTGCAACATACTTTCCAAGGTAAATGTTACTAGAAATATCCATGTGTAAATATCTGCTTGTTAATCCGTTTTCATGTAATACAGCGACACATGTAATACCATCGCTAAACAGCTCACAATATTTAACAGTTCCCGCAAGTGTGTTATAAACTGACCGACCCTTTATGGCTGTTTTGCTTCCAATAATATCTATTGCGTAGTGGTACTTGTCGGTGCCAGAACGATATTCACCATATACGCTTGAAAGGCAAGCGTCGTTTTCTGTATCAGTAAACATGTACGTAAACGGCGAAGTCGCATTTATTGTATATGTACCAATAACCTGAACTTCAGAACTGGAAGTATTTAATATTCGTATGTATTTGACACCCGGTTCTTCTATCGTCAATGTGGCAACGAATAATCCGTTTGAAGCTGTCATGTACTGATAACCAGATGTTGCGCTATACACTCCCACTCTGATTGATGCTGAAGCCAATGTGTAAGACAGGTTAAAGATGACAGTATCACCTTCAGACATAAAAACCTTGTCTTCTACCACCATTGCTGAACCACTTGGAATTGTCCATACAATCTGTGTTTCACCAGCTGTTGCATTAACAGAATAACCGTCCAACGTAGAAACTTCGCCAATTATATCCCCTGAAATATCAACATCAGTTTCTATAGACCAGGTTTCTGCCTCCGAATATTCAGTGGCATGAGTTGCTGGCAACGCTGTTGCATATGTTACAATAAGTGTCATTGCCAACAACATTGATGTGAATGCCTTGCATATTATTCGTTTGTTCATTATTGTTACAAACATCCCTTCAAAATTATATTCAGCCCCGCGACCCTTTCCACTAACCCGTACGCTGAAAGTGGAAAGTCTCGGCAAGTGGACTGTAAGCTCATAATATCAGAAGGATAATAAGCTGTCAACCAACTTTCACGAACTGCAAAAACTTTCAGCAATTGCAAGAACTTTCACCAACTGCAAGTCAAAATCTATGGACATGAGAAAAATTAGATGCTACAATTATATCTATCACAGCAAGGTAAAAGCCTAAGCTATGAAATAATACAATTAAGAGGTAAATACTATGAAAAACTCAACAAGAAAACTACTCGCAATACTCGCAACCATAACAATGGCACTTTCAGTCACTGTCAGTCAAGCTCCGCCATCTACCGACCTTTCCATTCCGCCTGAAGAAGTTGTCGAAGCTGAAGAAGATTCAGAGGACAGAGAGCCTGACTGTGAGCCAAATTGTGAAGATGATTACGAAAAGGATGGTATCAACAAATATTAAGATAGATACTCGTCAATCAGCTTTTTAATGTTTTTGGCAAGAGTCGGAGATACGCGAGTATACTTTGCCATTAATTCGGTAAGTTCAAGAGCGTCATAAGCAAGTCTCTTAGCCTCTGCGACATCTCCAATCTCGTTCCGTCTTGCAAGAGACCATGCACAATTATACATAGTCTGTGGCAACGTACGTTGAATACCCGTATATTCGTGCCAGTAAATTCCATCACGTGCCACAGCGATGCTCTCATTATATTGTCCCGCAAGTCCATACATCTTAGAAAGATTGTAACAGAGAATAATTAAATAATTTGCTACAACTACCTTGTCTTCGATGTAAAATTCCATAAAGCCTTTAACATGGCTATCAATTGCAATTGCTGTCTCTAACTGTCCAAGTTCAGAGTATGCAATTGCAATTTCGCTTAAAATCTGGCACTCCATATACGTCATATACAGTGGCAGATTATTCGGACGATAGTTTACAGCCGTCATGCGAAGCGCGTTCTCAAGCCTCTTGAGTTCTTCCGCGACAGAAATTTTATTGTCCTTTCGAGATAGTTCAGTTTCAAGCACAATCAGCCTTTGTTCGTTGGTAAAAGAAATATTGCGGCTATCCTTGTTGATTCTATCACGTGTTTCGCGCACGATTCTCCAAGCCTCAACCCTGTTACCCAAAACATCTGCCTGATTAGCCTGACGTATCATTTGCCGGACTGAGTAGTCATCCTCACTGATTATCTCATTGATAGAATCGGTCGACATCCCCAATCTCTCAAAAAGGCTGGGAATGTAGCTTCTTTCCCGAGTTCCAGCAGTGCCATTCTCAATTCTTGAAAGTGAAGAAGCACTGCAAATCCCAAGACAGAGATCCTCCTGGCTAATTTTGAGCTCCTTGCGGCGGTCTTTTATCAGGTTTCCAATCAAAACTTTATCCATAGTACTGTCCTCCAATCCTGTTTTCTCTATTTTACCACGTTCCTCCCCTCATTTCAAGCGACAAAAAAGCCCGACGAATCGGGCTTCTCTTGATATGACGTGATTAACTTAAATCATGCTCTCTTCCCAGCAATCGGGAGAAGTGAGACCGAAGAGGGTGGCTACTGTCGGGGCGACGTTGGCAAGACCGAAGTTGCCGTCCTTGATCTTCCAGTCGTGGTCGTTATCATAGATGATGAACGGAACGGGATTGAGGGAGTGGGCGGTTCTTACCTGAATCTGACCCTTCTTGTTCTTTTCAAGCATCTCATCGGCATTGCCGTGGTCTGCGGTGATAAGAACGGTGACGTTCAGTTCATCCGCAACCTTCAGGACTCTTGCGATTCCGAGGTCAACTGACTCAACGCCGGTGATAGTGGCATCAAGGTTTCCGGTGTGACCGACCATGTCGCCGTTAGGGTAGTTGCATCTGATGAAGTCGTACTTTCCACTGCGCATAGCATTGATGAGGTCGTCGGTGATCTCTGCAGACTTCATCCAGGGACGCTCATCGAAGGAGACGTTATCGGAAGGGATTTCCTTGAAGGTTTCGAGCTCTTCCGAGAACTTCTCCGACTTGTTGCCATTCCAGAAGTAGGTCACGTGACCATATTTCTGAGTCTCGGAGACAGCGTACTGTCTCAAGCCATGAGCAACCAAAAGCTCAGAAAGGGTGTTCTTTATTTCCGGAGGATTTACGAGGAACTTTTCGGGGAGCTTGAGGTCTCCGTCATACTGGAGCATTCCGGCATAGATGACATCCGGGACAACTCCCCTGTCGAATGCTGTGAAGTCCTTGTTGTCAAATGCCTTTGAGATTTCGAGGGCACGGTCGCCTCTGAAGTTAAAGAGTATAACAGAATCGCCATCATTGATCTTTCCTACCGGCTCGCCGTTCTCAGCGATGACAAATGCCGGCAAATCCTGGTCGATGACGCCGTCGATTTCACTGCGGTAGGTCTCGATAGCCTCTTTAGCGGACGGGAACTGTCTTCCCTGACCGTGAACGTGGGTGTTCCAGCCGGCTTCAACCATGCCCCAGTTTGCCTCGTATCTGTCCATGGTTATCTTCATTCTTCCGCCACCGGAAGCAATCTTTGAATCGAATGTAGAGTCATTGAGAGAGTTAAGAAGAGTCTCAAGCTCATCGACATAGACGAGTGCTGAGGTCGCGGGAACATCTCTTCCGTCAAGTAGGATATGGCATCTTACATGCTCAACTCCGCACTCCTTAGCCTTGATAATCATCTGCTTTAAGTGAGAGATGTTGGAGTGGACGTTGCCATCAGAGAGAAGTCCCAAGAAATGAAGGGTTGAATGGTGAACCTTGCAGTTAGAAACGAGCTCATTCCATGTATCGGATTCAAACATCTTTCCTGACTCGATGGACTCGTTTACAAGCTTTGCGCCCTGAGAGTAAATCTGACCGCAACCAAGTGCGTTGTGTCCGACCTCGGAGTTGCCCATGTCATCATCAGAAGGAAGTCCGACAGCGGTTCCGTGAGCCTTGAGTCTGGTATTAGGACGCTCCTTAAGGAGCTTATCAAGATTGGGGGTATTGGCAAGTGTTACAGCATCTCCAAGGCCGGTCTTTGAGAAGCCGACACCGTCCATTACTATAAGTACAACAGGTTTCATTTTGCAGTCCCCTTTCAACCGTTTGTTGCGGCGTTGATAATAGTCGCAAAGTCGGGAGCCTTGAGCGATGCGCCGCCAATAAGTCCGCCGTCGACGTTGGTCTTGGAAAGGAGCTCTGCCGCGTTGCCTGCGTTCATGGAGCCGCCATACTGGATTGTGATCTTCTCGGCGACATCTGCGCCATAGAGTCCAGCCAGAACATTTCTTATGAAGGCACAAACCTCCTCCGCCTGGTCAGCGGTTGCGGTCTTGCCGGTTCCGATTGCCCATACAGGCTCGTAAGCTATGATGCAGTTCATAAGCTCATCGGCAGAGATTCCAGCAAAGTCAAGCTTGATCTGGCGGGAGATAACTTCCTCAGTGATGTTAGCTTCCCTTTCCCAAAGAAGCTCGCCAACACAAACTATCGGCTTGAGTCCAGCCTCAAGAGCCGCCTTGGTTCTCTTGTTGACAGTTTCGTCGGTCTCACAGAAGTACTGTCTGCGCTCGCTGTGGCCGAGAACAACATACTCTACCCCGACTTCCTTGAGCATATCTGCGCTTACTTCGCCGGTATATGCACCGGACTTCGCGAAATGGCAGTTCTGTGCGCCGACCTTGATATTGGTGCCGGCGGTGAGCCTTACTGCTGTTTCAAGATTTGTGAACGGAACACAGATTACAACTTCACAGCCTGCGCTCTCTGCCAAGGGCTTGAGAGCAGTGATGAGAGCTTCAGCCTCAGGGCGGGTTTTATTCATCTTCCAGTTGCCGGCGATAACTGCGCGGCGAATATCTTTTTTCATGAAATCTATCCTTTCGTCATCATTCGCAGATGGAGCGGAACTTGACGCTCCGCTCCAAATAGGTATCTGATTACTTGTCGGCGATAACGTCGATTCCGGGGAGAACCTTGCCTTCGAGATATTCGAGGGATGCTCCGCCACCGGTGGAGATGTGGGTCATCTTGTCAGCAAAACCGAGGTTGATGACAGCCGCGGCAGAGTCTCCGCCGCCGATAACGGTTGTAGCGTCAGTCTCAGCCATAGCCTTTGCAACAGAGAGTGTTCCCTTTGCAAGAGTCGGGTTCTCAAATACGCCCATAGGTCCGTTCCAGACAACAGTCTTGGCAGAATGAACTTCGTTAGCGAAAAGCTCAGCAGTCTTAGATCCGATGTCAAGACCCATGCAATCTGCAGGAATTTTATCGGAATCTACGACAGTAGTCTCAATCTCGCCATCGATAGGATCAGGGAAAGACTTTGCAACAACGGTATCAATCGGGAGAAGAAGCTTCTTGCCCATTGACTTTGCCTTTTCGAGCATCTCTGCACAGTAGGAAAGCTTTTCATCGTCTACGAGAGATGTGCCGATTTCATAGCCCTCAGCCTTGAGGAAAGTGTAAGCCATACCGCCGCCGATGATAAGTGTATCGCACTTTTCGAGGAGGTTAGAGATAACATTGAGCTTATCTGCAACCTTTGCGCCGCCAAGGATTGCTACGAAAGGTCTGACAGGAGTCTCAACTGCATTACCGAGGTAAGTGATTTCCTTCTGCATGAGGTAACCAACAGCAGTCTCTTTTACGAACTTGGTGACACCTGCGGTGGAAGCGTGAGCTCTGTGAGCGGAGCCGAAAGCATCCATAACAAATACCTCGTCGTCAACCAAATCTGCAAGCTCCTTTGAGAAGCCTTCGCCGTTCTTGGTCTCTTCGTTTCCGCGGAATCTGGTGTTCTCCAAAACTACGATTTCGCCTTCATTCATCTCAGCGACTGCCTTCTTGGCGTTCTCGCCTACTACCTCGTCGTCTTTGGCGAATGTGACCTTTGTACCCTCCATGAGCTCTGCAAGTCTTTCAGCCGCGGGCTTGAGAGAGAACTTGTCCTCGGGACCGTTCTTCGGCTTGCCGAGGTGAGAGCAAAGTACAACCTTGCCACCGTCCGCAACTAACTTCTTGATAGTGGGAAGTGCCGCTGTGATTCTGTTGTCGTTGGTGATAACTCCGTCCTTGAGCGGAACGTTGAAGTCAACACGAACAAGAACTTTCTTGCCCTTCACGCTGATGTCGTCAATACTGACCTTATTTAATCCTGCCATTGAATATATCTCCTTTGCTTTTAATAATACTATTCAATGCCGCACTTAGCGACTATAGCTATTATATAAAATTTCTCCGAAAATAGCAATAGGTAACCCCGAATTTTTCCAAGAAAAATTCCGCCGAAAGCCACTTTTTGCGTAAAAGCGAGCGTTTGGCGGAATGTAAATACGGTTTTAACGGTCCTCGCGGAGCATTTCCATGATGGAATATTTATTTATACTCAGTTTTGACCCGAAGCAGATTGCAAATGTGATGAGGAATACAATAGCAAGTATCGCTATCAGCAACGGCACCGTCAGCCCATATCCCGCCAGTGTCGAGAACATAGTCCCAAGCACCGCAATCGGGCTTGTACCCTCAAGTATAACCGAGATATTCATCACGAGATAGTATGCAATATAGCTCACCACCGCCACCGCAATCGCAATAACGCTTCTTAAAGCGGCTCTTCTGCCAAGCTCAATATTGCGCTGTCTGCGAGACATGCCGATTGCCTGCAAAATGCCATAACGTCGTTTTTCGCTTTCAGTCTCAAGCCTTAATGTGCTCACAAGAATCAGAAGCACCACTATCGCAATGCACACGCCGCTTATGGTGGTCATAATCAGCGACTGCTGGTAGACCTGTGCGTTTGCATAGTTGATTTCACGGAGGTTAGACAGCACGAAATAGTTTTCGTTAATTCCCACTACCGTTGTAAGGTAAATCTGGTTTATAATATTTATCATTGCCGCGTCTGCCGAAAGGTCGCCGGCGTTCATGTCGGTAAAGATATACGCTTCCTGATAGCCAACTTCTTGCTGACCTCTGAAGAAACGCCAGTTGTTAGTCCACCATTTGGTGTTTTCTGGAATCTGATTGATAAGGTTCTGAATCACTGAATTTGAGCAGATAACATAGTAATCGAGAGTTTCGAGCGTAAACTTATAATCTCCCAAGCGGTCGGTCTCCAACAGAGAAACGAGAGTGTTCTCTCTGTCAATAATTTGCAATGAGTCTATGTCTACAGTGACAGTTGCCAATTCAGAGTTCAGAAGGGTGTCGGGCTCGTACATTTCTAACATACTGCGGTCAACAAATTCATATTCATAGGCGACAGACAACGTTATATCCGAGTAGTCAAATGTTGAGTTGTTTGCAATATAGCTTGATGATACAACCTGAACTATAACGCTTTCGCCGTTCTCAAATGCTTCTCTGTCGACTCCCTTTGTATCGACATACTTCTTGATGTCCTCCCATTCCATAGCGATTACTCTGCCATCAATGTCAATTAGACTGCCGTCATCCGTCGAGGTTACAATAGCATCAAAGTTGTTAAAGCCGACAAAGTCCGATATGCCTGGAGCGGAAAGAATCAGGTCTTCATAGTCGGATGTATTTGCCAATTCGCTGACAGGGATTCCGTCCTGCTGACAGATATAGTAGGACCAGCGAGATGCCCAGTAGTTATATTCGCTTGCAGGTTCTGCTATATTGATAGTCGTAAACACTGCCGAAACGCATAGGAGTGTCGCCATAAGCATAATAAGTACTCTTCTGAAGCTAACAACGACTTTGTTCTTGCTTCTCTGCATTCCCATTCTGCCGGTAAGCGGAGTTGCAAGAGCAACCTGGAAAGTAATCATCCTGACAGCCAGAATTCCGACTATCCAGAGAGCAAGTGCCATGAAAAGATAATTCCACGGGATGCTGACGGCTACGTCAACAGAACCGGAATATACACTCACGCCAAGAAGAAGCTTGACGCCTAAGAATCCAAGAAGTATGCCTAAGACAACCGCCGGAATTGCAAGCATAAGAGTTTCGATTAATATGAGAAGTCTCAGCTGACCTTTAGACCCGCCAATACTCCTGAATCTGACGATTCGCTTGACTTCAACCTGCATCTGCAAGATGTAAATCATGACGACCGCCAATATAGTAATCGCTAAAATAAGTGCAAGATAGACCATATTGGTCTGCGCCGCTTCTGTCTCCATATCGACAACCGGATTTATTGAGACAGTTCTGAATGAAGAACCCTCACGGACGCTGTAAAGATACCTGTTTACATCGCTTTCAGCAGTGCTTTCCATGCCCGATTTGACGGTGAAGAAATAGGTTTTGTCGTGGGTGTAAACAATATACTCACTGTTCCGAAGCCTGAGCTCCGCTTCGGCGACAATATCCGCCATCGATTCCTCTGATATGATTGCGGTATTCAACGTCGAGTCAACGGTCCAGAGACCGGTGTATTCGCTGACAGCACCGACAATTCTGAAGGTTCTTTCAATGGTGACACCTTGCGTCTCGTCTTCGTTATAGAACACAAATTGCAGAGTGATTGAAGAGCCGACGTTGTAGTTGATTTCGGAAAGGGTTGCCGATTCAATCGCTATCTCGTCTACATCGTTCGGCATATGCCCGCTTTCAAGCCTGATTCCCATGTCGACAAGGCTTTCGTCGACAGTGCCGACATCAACACTGCCGGTTACCATATACGACACCATAACCGATGCCGAACCGTAGTTGACGCTCGTCCCGACATCCTCTACCCAATCTTCGCTTTCAAGATACTCCAAATCGCTGTCGATGCCATCCGTAATAGCCCCATACCACGAGCCGTATGTATCAAGCCGGAGCTGTGAGTTGGTTTCTGCAATGCTTGAGGTATAGCTAAGAAGTATTATCGCGAAAGTGAACGATACAAGCAGGACGAAGAAAATCAGGAGGGATTGACGTTTTCTTCGTTTTATGCCTTCAAATGCGAGACCGAATATGGTTTTGAACATGTTTATCACCTGTCTTCTCTTAACATTTCCATGATGGAATACTTATTTATACTTAGCTTCGAGCCGAAGCAGATTGCGAATGTTACCACAAACATAACCAGTAGCATTATAAGAAGCACAGGCGTTGTTAAGCCATAAGTCGCAAGAGCTGTGAACAGTGTTGAAATAATGGCAGTCGGGCTTACACCTGTAATAAGACTTGAGATATTGAGAAGCAAGTAATATCCCAGATAGCTGAAAACTGCCACAACTACCGACACAATGCTTCTCACCATAGATTTCCGAATAAGCTCAATATTCCTCTGCCGCTTCGACATTCCGATTGCCTGCAATATGCCATATCGTTTCTTTTCGCTTTCGGTTTCGAGCCTCAGTGTGCTTACAAGAATCAGAAGCACCACAATCGCTATGCACACGCCGCTCACAATAATCATGATGATAGATTGCTGGTAAACCTGGGCATTGGCATAGTTGATTTCTCTTTGGCTGTTGAGCCTGTAGAAGAAAACATCTTGTATATCATTTGTAGGATCTTTTGTCAGCTTCAGGATATTCGACATTGCAGTATCGGTTGCAAGGTTCTCGGCGTTTGTATTTGTGTAAACCAAAGCTTGGTAATACTCTGCCTCGCTTTGACCGTGATATAACATTACGTCGTCGATATTCCAAACCTTGTTTTCGGGGATTTCGTCAAGGATATTCTGGAGAAGTGCCTTTGAACATATGACAAAATCGGTGTCAAACATAGCAGTACCGTTTCCGGCAAATTCGAATGTATCAGAGATAAACTCCATAGTGAATGGCAACGTATCACTGATAGTTGGAACTGTCTGTAAAGAAGCGACATTTACTGATATGCTTACCAACTCCGATGGATCTTCACTGAGAACATAGCCATAAACACCCATACTATTTGCATAGTCGATATTGACGGTGGCATCATCGTCGACTTCGAGCGCAGTTTCTCCCACGCCTTCTACAGTCTGAACAATAACCGATTCGCCATTTTCATATTCGGTTTCATCTACACCGGCAACGTCAAGGAACTTTGCTACATCTTCATAATCCATTACAATCACGCTTGCATTCATCGCCGCGTCGCTACTGCCAGTTGTAAGAACAGAGTAGAAGCATGAGAAGGCTACTACATCAGTAACCCCGGGAGCCGATGAAATCTCGGATAACGTACTGTTATCAAGATAAACCGCAACATTGTTATGACCTTGATATGGATAGAAGCAATATGACCACTTTGAAGTCCATTCCTGATAGTTGTTCAGCGGCTCAGCTACGTTTATTGTCGTGAAGATGGTAGAAACAGAGAGAAGAATCGCCATTAGCATTATAAGGACACGGCGGAATTTGCCATAGAAGTTCGACTTTTTGCGTTGCATTCCCATTCTTCCGGTGAGAGGAGTTGCGAGGGCTACCTGAATGGTGAGCATTCTGACGAGAAGCACTCCCACAATCCAGACGGCAGCCGAGGTGAGAAGATAGTTCCATGGGAGACTTACCGCAATATTGACCGAGCCGGAATAGACACTCAGCCCAAGAAGAGCCTTGATTCCGACAAGTCCGAGCAAAGTTCCCAACAGAAGAGCCGGAACGCAGAGCATAAGTGCTTCCACAAGAATAAGCAGTCTGACCTGACCTTTTGATGAGCCAATGCTCCTGAGCCTTACAATCTTCCTGACATCCGATTGCATTTGCAGGATATAAATCATGACGACCGCCAACAGAGTTACAGCTAAGACAAGCCAAACGTAGAAAGTATTGAGCTGAGCCTCTTCGGCTTCCATAGACATGACAGAGTTTACGGAGACATATCTGACGTTCAGGTCTTCCCTTACGCTCCACAGATAACTGTTGACCTCCGATTCAAATGTTCTTTCATAGCCGGATCTGACGGTGAAGAAATATGTATACTCGGGAGAAACGCTTGCCTCCGAGTCGAGAGATTCTGTCGCCTCAGCCAACAATTCGTTTATGCCATCTTCCGAGAGAATAGCTTCGTTGAGCGAGGCGTTTGTGTCCCAGAGACCCGTGTACTGCTTGATAACTCCGACAATCTTATAGGTCTTCTCTATAACCGTGGATTCTTCACCGGATTCCGAATAGAAAGTAAATCTCAGAGTGATTGAAGAAGCGGAAGCTAAGCCAAACTCAGTAAGCTCAGTCGATTCTATAGCAATTTCGTTGCTTGCCTTGGGAAGCCTTCCACTTTCTAAGATTATGCCCATATCAAGCATGGAGTCGTCGACTGTTCCGAAATTCAAAGATCCCATAACAGTATCGCCAAGCACGGCATTGGTAGCCCCATAGTTTACGCTTGTTGCGATGTCGTCAACCCACTCTTCGCTTTCAAGATACTCCAAATCGCTGTCGATGCCATCCGTAATAGCCCCATACCACGAGCCGTATGTATCAAGCCGGAGCTGTGAGTTGGTTTCTGCAATGCTTGAGGTATAGCTAAGAAGTATTATCGCGAAAGTGAACGATACAAGCAGGACGAAGAAAATCAGGAGGGATTGACGTTTTCTTCGTTTTATGCCTTCAAATGCGAGACCGAATATGGTTTTGAACATGTTTATTTCTCCTTTCGTCTCCATTCAATTAAATCATAGTAATACTATACCATATTTCTACCAGTTTGTCAACTATCATTTTTACATAACTTTCATAATTTGCGGAAAACACTTAAAAAAGAAAAAGTCCGACTTGAATCGGACTTTTGGTATAATGGCTAATCCCAGTTGAATCTTGTAAGCTTGCCCTCCCTGGTGAGGTCGGGGTAGTCCCACTGGCGGAGGATTTCGTAGGTCGCGATGGCGACGCTGTTCGAGAGGTTCAGGCTTCTGAGGTCAGGACGCATCGGAATTCTGACGCAGGTGTCAGGATTTTCGTGGAGAAGTTCCTCTGGGAGTCCCCTGTCCTCTCTGCCAAAAAGAATGTAGCAGTTATCTTCATAGCTGACGTCGCTGTGGACGTGCCTGCCTTTGGTTGTAAAGTAGTAGTACTTGCCGCCATTGGTTCTTTCAAAGAAGTCGGATAGATTGTCATAGTATGTTATGTCAAGCTTATCCCAATAGTCGAGACCGGCGCGCTTGAGGTGCTTGTCATCGACTTCAAATCCAAGAGGCTTGATTAAGTGAAGCTTGGCACCGGTTACTGCACACGTACGAGAGATGTTTCCTGTATTCTGCGGAATCTGAGGCTCGACCAAGACGATATTTAAGTTCATATTGCCTCCTCACAATGCCGAATAGTCGGTGAAGCTGGTTCTGTTGATGAGCTCCGGCAGGCACTTTTCGAGCATGACGCCCTCACGCGGATTTGTTCCATAGCCATAGGTTGTCTTAATGGCGTACTCAAGGAAGGAGGTTGCCCTGCTCATTGCTATCGGAAGACTGTCGCCCGAGATGAGACCGCCAGTCAGGACGCTTGCAAATAGGTCGCCTGTTCCGGGATAGTGCTTGGGTATGATTTCATATGGTACGCGCCAGAAGGAGCTGTTCTTTCTGTCATAGCCGACGTTGCAGGAGGTGCCATCCATCATCGGGACGCTGGTTATAACAACCGTGTCCGGACCTTTGCCGGAAAGACGGACAAGCATACTTCTTACTTCGCTGATTGTAAGACGCGAAACCGGATAGGAAATTCCCAACAGTATCGAAGCTTCGGTGAGATTCGGAGTGATGACGTCTGCCACCGACACAAGCTCAGCCATCCGGCGGCAAAGCTCATCTGTGTAGGTTCTGTATCTCTTGCCCTGGTCGCCCATTACCGGGTCGACAACTTTAAGTGCATCCGGGTAAGCCTTGAAGAAATCAAGACAGCAGTCGACCTGACCTCCGGAAGCTAAGAATCCGGAATAGATGCAGTCGAAGCTTACTCCTGCAGTCTCGTAATGCCTGAGGGCTTTCGGGATGTATGAAGTCATGTCCTCCATGACAACATCTCCGAAGCCGCTTGTATGTGAGCTCATGAGTGCTGTAGGAACTGCACATACCTGGATTCCCATAATCGACAAAGTCGGAAGTATAACCGAAAGCGAGCATCTTCCGACGCCTGAAAGGTCGTGGATTGCCGCTACTCTGTGTTGTTCATTCATTGTAATATCCCCTTCAATCTGATTCTTGACCGTTACGATTATATCACTTTTCCTGGCGCAAAACAATCTTTTGTGAGTATTTTTTTGAAAACAGTGCAAAATACAATTACCAAGCCGAAAAGGAGAGATTTTAATGAACATGAATATTCCTTCACTCTGCAAAGGAATAGCTGTAGGCGTTGTGACAGGTGCGGCGGTATACGCCGTGACGAACGCCACGAAATCCAACAAGAGAATGGTCAAGTCAAACGCAATGAAGGCAGTCCGTTCTGTCAGCTCGATGCTTGAAGGGCTCGGGTGTATGTTTTCTTAACGCCTGCAAAATGCCGCCGAAGCAAATCTGCAACGGCGGCATACATATTGCCATAGAATATTATTATCTGATGGTCTTTTTTCTTCCGGATCCGGAAGTTCTGGGTGCGGAGTTTGAGCCTGTTTCTTTTCTGTGGAAGATGCCTCCGGATTTCTCCTTTGGAGGTGCTTCCTCAAGCTCGGGAGCATCAACGAATACAGTCTCACCATCTTCATCGACATAGTCGAGCTCAGGATTGCGCTCGCCTCTTTCATCATAATAAGGCTGGATGACGTACTTCCTGATGACAGGATAGCAAATAAATGCATACAGGAACGCCATAAATGTCGGAAGTATAATAACCAAAATCGCTGTGTACGGGAAGAAGATAACGACACATATAAGGACTATCGCCGTGACGACAAGGTTAACTATAGAGCCCTTGATGTCGATAGCCGTCAGCAGGAATGAGTTCTTGAAAATCTTCCATAGTCCAAGGTCAGTTGTCACTATCAGGAAGTAGATGTAGAAGTGCATCATCAGGAAGATCACCGAACAGATAAGGCAGACAGCAAACGGAATATAGAAGGTGCTGTTGCTCTCAGCCATATTGTAGTACATTGGGAACGAAACCGAGACAGCGGAAATAAAGAGCATATCGATAACGCCCATAAATGCTCCCTGCTTGAAGTTCGACTTGAAAGCCGCCCAAAAATCATGCCACAAGAACGTTGGCTTTTCGATAGACATATTTCTTGTCAGTTTTGCCACAGCGCACGTCGCCGGACCGATGAATATTCCGCAGAGTACTACTATAAGGTAGAATGCAAGATAGTAGAGATTGGAATCCTCACTGATAAACAACTGCATCACGATTATTCCCGCAAACATTGGTAAAAAACAGATAATGTAGATGAAGTTGAGGAGAATCAGCTTTGAGAAGTGCCCGAAGTAGAGCTCAAAAAACCTGAAGAACGGCAGCTTCTGGTCAGGATTTTTGGGAACGCCTTTTCCCGGCTCCTCGTATTTTGAAAAAAGACCCATGATTATAAACTTCCTTTCGGTCCGCTAAAACAGTCCGTGCGCATTCATCACGCGAAGTGCCAGACACCCAAGCGCGCTGACTACGGCACAGGAGAGAAGATATATGAAAAATCTGAAAATGTACTCTCTGAATTCGTTTGCCATTCCGAGGCGATTTTCAGTTGTAATCGAAATTGAAAAGTAACCCATCGACATCGAAACGGAGTCTCTCGCCTGAAAAATAAGAATCCCGGACGAAATTACCGAAAACAGCAGGAAAACAAGAAGCTTTGACAGGACATTTTCGCCTGCGTAAACACACCTTGCAATAAGTCCGAGTCCCAATCCCTTGAATGCCACGAGCAGTACTTCAAAAGGCTGGAACACCGCACAGAAGCCCATGAGGAAAACCACTACCACAAACGTTGCTGAGCTTATGAAGAATGATAGAAACGACTCAATAGCACTTTCTCTGTATGTAAGAAAGCTTGTCTCGATTAAGGACGAAATCTCGCTTTCGGGGAGATTAACGCCGATAATCGCACCTGCTAAAATTCCCACTATCAGCGCAACTACAAGCACTGTTTCAACACTTATACCGGTTTCTTTTGCGTCACTGTTCACTTCATATCGCCTCCTTGTCCATACTATGAGGACAGGTTGGCAAATATGATTGTACTATTCCTCAGAAGACTCTTCTTCGGAAGAAGCCTCTTCCTTGCGTTCCTCCTCTTCAAGGGCATAGGCAGTCTCAATCTTCTTGAGGAGCTTAAGGATGTCCTCGCTCTGACGAGGAGTTTTCTTGAACTTGCTGAGAGCGACGACGGTCTTTCTTGCGTTTTCGTTCTTGTGCTGGCGGAGGAATATAAGACCTAAGTACATACCAGCCCAGACCCTGATTTCGTTATTGCGAGACCTGAGAAGAGGCTTGAAGGAGTTTTCCGCGCCCTCGTAATCCTTCTGAGCATACAGAAGTAGCGCGCTCACAAAGTCCATCTCCGAGCTGTCCTTGATCTTCTCAGCGAACGGTACGCCAAGGTCAATCGCAAAGCCTGCGTTTTCAAGGTTTCCTGTTAAAATGAATATGTAAGCATAGAGCGCGTAGTAGTGAGCGGCGTCCCTGACCTTGAACTTGTCTATATCTACGTTCCTGAGGAGTTCAAGAGCGGTGTCATATCTTCGCCCATCGCTGTATTCTTTCGCAAGGCACAAATCATTTACCGCTTCGAGATAGCTTCCTCTGAGATGCTTTTTCTTCTTTTCCAAGAGAGCGAAATACTCGGCGGAGTAGCCGGTCTTTCTTAAGACCTTCTTTGCCTTTGAACGCTGAGAAGCAAGGATACATTTTACAATGAGATAGACCAAAAGAACTATCAGAGCTATTGCAAGCATCACGCATAAAAGGCTGACTCCAAAGCTGAAATTTTCTTTGACGAACTGAGGAAGCTCGTTTCCTGCTATTGTCCCTTCTATCACAAGCCCAAAATTCAGAAATGGAAACATACTATAAAGCAGAGAATCATCAAGCAGTCCTAAAAATGGAGTCGCTATGAGAAGTGCCCAGAAAAACAGAGTCAGGCATATCATCCATATTTTAAAGTTTTTTATTTCAGTACGAGTCTTTATCATATAAACACCTCAAATTAAGCACGGCTTGATGCCGCCCATTCACATACAATTAGTGTATCATATTTTCGCGATAATTACAACTACTTTTTTTGCCCGAACTCAGAGTTTTGTAAAATTTCATATTTCCCAATAAGGTGATTTAATGAAAACGAAAGGCATTAAATTTCTTCACATTTTCACATTAAATGCTTGACAATTTTTGTGGGCTATGTTATGATTCTAATGTTAAATAGTTTTTATCAAAACTTCATTGAAAGGATAGTGTTATTTATGGCAAACACCAGAAAAGAACAATACGAAAAGTGCATCAACCAGTTCGCAAGATTCGACCGTCTTCGTCGCCAGCAG
This sequence comes from Oscillospiraceae bacterium, assembly GCA_021202155.1. GTDB lineage: Bacteria > Bacillota > Clostridia > Oscillospirales > Ruminococcaceae > Faeciplasma. Next base: position 211,061 of record JAJQDP010000006.1, read on the forward strand.
ATAGACAAGTATGTTGACACCCTCGGTTTAAGAGGAAGCCAGCATTCAATGCTTATCGAAGCAAGCCGCGACTCAAGACTCTGCCAGAAGGATTTGGCTGAGAAGATGGAAATCTCCCCTGCCGCTGTAACTGTTACTCTCAAGAAGCTCGAAACCCAGGGCTACATCGAAAGAACTCCTTCTTCCGACGACTCAAGAGTCAACAACATTGCAATCACTTCCAAGGGCAAGAACATCGTCAAGAAGACAAATGATTTCTTAGCTGTTATCGATGAGACCTCCTTCGAGGGCTTCACTGATGAAGAAATTGCAACCTTCAGCGGTTACATGAAGAGACTTATCGAGAACATTAAGGCATATGCTAATGCTGAAAATTGAGGGGAGCTAAAGGGTGAAACGCTGGTACAAATACATTAAACCATATTTGCCTCTTTTCATCATCACTCCTATCTGTATGCTCGTTGAAGTGTTCGGCGAGGTAATAATCCCAAGGCTGATGGCAATTATAATCAATCAGCAGAACGCGGGAACACTGACACTTTCGACCTGCCTGCTTGTTATGTTCGGAATAGTTGTTTGTGCTGTCATTATGATGGCTGGTGGTGCCGGTGGCTCCTACTTCGGAGCCAAGGCATCGGTCAATTTTGCCTGCGACTTAAGACAGGATGTATTTGAGAAGGTGCAGACCTTCTCTTTTGCAAATATAGACCGATTCTCCACAAGTTCATTAGTAACCAGACTGACTAACGATATTACTCAGATGCAGAACTTCGTTAATCAGCTTCTGAGAATGGCATTCCGTGCGCCCGGAATGATGATTATGGCACTTATTATGGCTATAAGCATTAGTCCTTCCCTCTCAGCAGTTTTCGCTGTGGCAATTCCTGTACTTCTCTGCAGCGTGGGAACGATAATCTACAAAGGCTTCTCGAAATTCCAAACCGTCCAGAAAAAACTTGATGGTCTTAATGCGACTGTCCGTGAAAATGTCACTAACGTACGCGTTGTCAAGAGCTTTGTAAGAGAAGACAAGGAAATCGACAAATTTGGCAAAGCAAACGGCGATTATAAGTCGGCATCACTCAGTGCCATGAAGATCATGATTTTCATCGGTCCTGTCATGACACTTATAATGAACGTCACAACCATATGTATTATCTACTTTGGTGGACAGATTGTTCTTGACAATGGCATGGAAGTAGGAAACCTGACTGCGTTCATCACATACGCGGCTCAGATTCTTTCGTCACTCATGATGGTTTCTATGCTTCTGATGACCTCATCAAGAGCTTTGGTCAGTGCAAGAAGAATCTCTCAGGTTCTTGACGAAGAGCCAGACATATCTGACGAAAGTGCTACCCACAAGGAACTCACAGTTCAGAATGGCGAGATTGAGTTCAGAAATGTCACCTTCCGTTACTACAAGAACTCCGAGGACAGTGTTCTCACAGATATTAATCTCAAGATTCCCGCTCACTCTACTGTCGGAATAGTTGGTTCTACCGGTTGCGGTAAGACAACGCTTGTTTCTATGATTGCAAGACTCTACGACACAGATGAGGGCGAAGTTTTGGTCGACGGAGTTAACGTCAGGGATTATTCCCTTTACAACCTTCGAGAAGGAATCGGCATGGTTCTGCAGAACAACACCCTGTTCTCAGGAACCATTGAAGAGAACCTTCGCTGGGGCAACGAGAATGCAACCGAGGAAGAGATAAGAGCCGCCGCACAGAGTGCTCAGGCTGATAAATTCGTCTCCTCCTTCAAGGACGGTTATGAGACGGCAATTGACCAGGGCGGTACTAACGTCTCAGGTGGACAGAAGCAAAGACTCTGTATTGCAAGAGCGTTGCTCAAGAATCCGAAGGTTCTGATTCTTGATGATTCGACAAGTGCTGTCGATACTGCAACTGAAGCTCAGATAAGGCTTGCTTTCAGAAACGAGCTCAAAGACTCCACAAAGATAATCATTGCCCAGAGAATCAGTTCCGTCAAGGACGCTGACATGATAATCGTCATGAACGAGGGCAAGATTTCAGGAGTCGGAACGCATGATGAGCTCCTCGAAAATAATGAGGCATATCAGGAGATTTACTACTCCCAGAATGACTCAGAAAAGAAGGCGGTGTAAGTATGGCAAGAGACTTAACAGCCCTTCAAAAGCAGTATAACAAAAAAGCCGCAGACCAGAGAGGCGGTCCTGGCGGTCCAGGTGGACCTGGACACGGTCCGAGAGGTGGGCGTGGAGACGGCGGAAGACCTAAGGACACCGGAAAAGTTATCAGACGACTTGTCGGGTACCTCACCGAGTATAAGTTCAGATTACTTTTGGTTCTTGTGTGTATGCTCGTGACTACCGTCACTTCCCTCTTCTGCTCATATCTTCTGGCACCTATTATCAACAAGTTAACGCTTGCAGTAACAGGCGTAGAACAAGAAATGAGTACGATGGAGAAGTTTGCGGACAACATTCTTGCAAGCATTACAGGAGACTGTGAGGTACTTGAGTACATAGTCAGAGTTTCATTGGTTCTCCTCTGCATCTATCTTGTGGGTATCATCACAAACTATCTGCAGTCCCGTCTGATGGTGACAATTTCGCACAATGCGATTGAGAAGATAAGAAACGACCTGTTTGAAAAGCTCCAGAAGCTTCCTGTCAGGTACTTTGACTCTCATCCGACAGGCGAAATCATGTCAAGGTTCACAAACGACATTGACAACATCGACACGATGATCAATAACACGCTTACCTCGCTTATATCCAGTGTCATTACACTCCTTGGCACGTTTGTCTTCATGATAACGACCAACTGGATACTAACGATTGTAACGATTGTGTTTATTCCGATATTCGCATTTGGCGGTTCGGCTATAGCGAAACGCTCATCCAAGTATTATACTGGTCAGCAGGCGGCTCTGGGAGCTGTCAACGGCTACGTTGAAGAAACAATCACCGGTCAGAAGGTGGTAAAGGTCTTCAACCACGAGGATACAGCGGTTGAGGAGTTCAGCCAGCTTAATGATGATATGCGTGACAAGCAGTTCAGGGCGCAGTTCTGGGGCTCTGTAATGGGACCTATCATGGGCAACACCTCTCAGATTGCATATGGCATAACGATAGGCGTCGGAGGAATACTGATGCTCACAGGCAACCTTTCAACCGGTGCACTGACTGTATTCTCCAACTACTCAAAGGAATTCTCACGACCGATAAATCAGATGTCTCAGCAGATGTCAACCATCTTTGCAGCACTTGCGGGTGCCGAGAGAGTGTTTGAGGTTATGGATTCTGAGCCGGAGGTTGCTGATTGCGAAAATGCACTCACAACTCCTATTCAGGGTGAAGTTGTCCTCAAGGACGTCACATTTGGCTATGTTCCAGATAAGATAGTTTTGAAGCATATCAGCCTCTGGGCACATCAAGGACAGAAGATAGCATTTGTAGGCTCTACCGGTGCAGGAAAGACAACCGTTACGAATCTTCTCAACCGCTTCTATGACATCAACGAGGGCGAAATCCTGATTGACGGTCATGAGGTCAAGGAGTACAACCGTGAGTACCTGAGAAAGAATATCGCTATGGTGCTTCAGGACACCCACCTGTTCACTGGAACTGTTATGGAGAATATCCGCTACGGCAGGCTTGATGCGACCGATGACGAGGTTATCGCCGCGGCAAAGACTGCGAGTGCGCACTCCTTCATTATGAGACTTGAGGACGGCTACAACACCGTTCTTGAAAGCGATGGAGCTAACCTCTCACAAGGTCAGAGACAGCTTCTGAACATCGCAAGAGCGGCTCTCTCGAAGGCTCCGATACTCGTTTTGGACGAGGCTACATCCTCGGTTGATACAAGAACAGAACGTCACATAGAGCACGGTCTCGACAGGCTCATGAACGGCAGAACGACATTCGTCATCGCCCACAGACTTTCAACTGTAAGGAATGCAGAAGCCATCATGGTTCTTGAAAACGGTGAGATTATTGAGCGTGGTAGCCACGACGATTTGCTCAAGCTTAAAGGCAGGTATTACGAGCTATACACAGGCAAGAAAGAGCTTGACTGATTAGAGATAAAAAATTCCGGGGCAGAAATGCCTCGGATTTTTTATGGGAAGGTATGAGATTTATGATATTCTGTTATGGTAAATGAAATCTTCAGCTTGGCTGAAGAAGAAATCTGAAACTTAGTTTCAGATGAAATCAGTCCGACTTTGTCGGACTGGATGAAAATAGCACCCATTCTGGGTGCTATTTTCATGGCGGAGAAAGAGGGATTTGAACCCTCGCGCCGGTAACCCGACCTACTCCCTTAGCAGGGGAGCCCCTTCACCACTTGGGTATTTCTCCAGGTGACTGTGTTTCTTGCTATAGTGACAAGCGACTATATTATTATAGCGACCGTCGGGGAAAAAGTCAAGCCTTTTTTCACATTTATTTTTTTATTGCCCGCCATTCTCTTCGATTTCCTTCTTGTCCTTCTCTCCCCACTTAGTTGTCTTGAAGAATGTGATGGACATGACAGTTGAAATACTCCAGCCCACGGGCCAAGCGCACCAGATTCCGGTTATTCCGAGAGAGGTTTTTGAGAGGACAAGTGCGAGCACAACTCTTATAATCAAATCAGTGAATGTAGCCGCCATGAATTTCTTCATGAGCCCTGCACCCCTGAGAACGCCGTCGGTCACAAGCTTCGCGGCGACTACAAAGTAGAAGGGCGAGATTATTCTTAAGAACGAGACGCCGACATCAACCGATTCCCCTGTCGGGCTTTCAAGGAATAAATAGAGGATGTTGCTTGAGAATATCCAGTAGACAAGAACAATCGGAACGCATAGGACGAATACAATTTTGAGTCCTGCCTTCCAGCCGAGTGCTATTCTTGAGTACTTCTTCGCTCCAAGATTCTGGGCTGTAAAGCTTGATATGCCGTTTCCAAGAGTTGTGAGAGATGTTACAACCATGTTATTGAGCTTGACAGCGGCCGAGTAGCCAGCCATTGCGGCTGTTCCAAAGCCGTTGATGACGCTTTGAATGACTATGTTTCAGACCGAGATGAAGCTCTGCTGTAGGATACTCGGAATTGCAACCACTGCAAACTGCCTGACGCAATCCCAGGAGAATATCTGAACCTTTCCTTCGGTTTTTATCTTCGAGAATCTCACAAAAACAACTGCCACCGCTAAAATACAGCTTATGCCCTGGCAGATGAGTGTTGCCAGCGCAACGCCCGCTACGCCCATGTCAAAGACAGCCACGAAGAGAATGTCTACTCCTATATTTGCAACTGATGAGCACATAAGGAAGAAGAACGGAGTTTTTGAATCGCCGAGTGCAGAGAATATTCCGGTGGCGATATTATAGAAGAACATGAATGGAAGACCGCATATATAGATGTCAAGATACAGCTTAGAATCGGCAAAAACCTCATCGGGGGTATTTATGAGCCTGAGAAGTGCTCCGCAGAAAATAAGTCCGAAAATCATCAGGATTGCACAGAGAACTGCACTGACTATCAGTGCTGAATAGACAGCAGTCTTGAGCTCCTTATACTTCTTTGCACCGAAAAGCTGAGCAGAGATTACCGAGCAGCCGATATTGCAACCGAATGCAAAAGCTATGAATATAAGGGTAATCTCATAGCTGTTTCCTACTGCCGCCAATGCATCGTTTCCGATAAACTTTCCGGCAACTAAGCTGTCAGCGATGTTATAAAGCTGCTGAAAGATTATGCTTCCGAAAAGCGGTATGCAAAATTTCAGCAACACTCTCGTGGGATCGGACGTTGTTAAATCTCTGTTCATAATTTTCCTCCGTTTATAAAAAAAGCGTGAAAAGCTATTGACTCTTTTTCAAGCTCATATTATAATACCAATGTGAATTTCAGTCAATAAGAAAAATCGACTTTTTTTGATTATCAACGCTATTCACAGCTTTTTAAGAAACCGGTTGAAAACTTTTTTGAAATTTGTGATTACTACTATGAGGTGAAATTACATGAAACTGATGATTGCATCTGATATACATGGCTCAGCATACTACTGCCGAATGCTTATAGAGAGATATGAGAGTGAGAAGCCTGAAAAGCTTATACTTTTGGGTGATATATTGTACCACGGTCCAAGAAACGCCTTGCCGAAGCTTTCTTTGACGGCGATGAGGTGTTTGACGGCTCATGGAGCTTCGAGTTCACTGTTGACATCGGAGACATAACTACTATAGAACTGACAACCGATATTCCCGGAATCTCGGAGCTTGAAATCACGGAATTCGGAAGCAGTTATCTCTACACAATAACCGACGATACGGATTACCCCGTGCATTTGGTTGCAGTCATGAAGGACGGTACCGAAGTAAGTTCCACCGGCGGAACCGGCTATGTAGAGCGTGACGAAAACGGCGACCGACTCATGAACTATTCCTACTCGCACTACTATTACCAGTGGGAAGTCCCCATAAGCCTTGACGAAGTGGATTATCTCTACTTTGTGGATGGTGCGGGAGATTTCATTGAGGGAACGGTTATTGAGGTGGGATGAGCCTCGGAAACCGTAGCAGTTGCCCTTCGGGCAACTGCGCGCCTCCCTCTGGTCGGCGCACCCCTCAGTCGCACTTCGTGCGCCAGCTCCCCTTGCCAGGGGAGCCTTTTATATTCTCCCACAAACTCTCACCTATGGCAGTCAAAGCCTCCCCTGTCAAGGGGAGGGGGACCGCCGCCGAAGGCGGTGGTGGAGGGGTGCGCCGACCGGAGGGAGGCGCGTCGGCGGAGACGACGCAAGTCGTCGTAGCCGACTTATGGATGTGCTGGCGCATCTGGACTTCCCTCCTCAAATCTGCTAAAATAAATTCAGAATTTTTGCACCCATCTTCAACACTTGGGTGTCTATTATAGTGAAATCCAAAAAGAAAGTGAGGGGTGAGCGATGGACGATCAAAGGCTTGTCAAGCGGCTTCGGTGCGGGGACGAGAGTGTTCTTTCGGAGATTATTTTCAAGTACAACCGATATGTTTCTACTGTCGTAGCGAATCAGCTTCGGGATTTCAAGAATACTGCAGTGATTGAAGAGCTGGCGTCGGACGTGTTCTTTGAGCTCTGGCAGAACCGGGATAGGCTCACCACTTCTCACCTGAAAGGCTGGCTTTCTACAGTTTCCCGGAACAAGGCGAAAAACTACATACGGGCTCAGAAGATTCAGACCGAAAGTCTCGACGAGAAGATTGAAGAAGATTTGGACGACTTCGTCGCAATTCCGGAGGAGTTTCTGAATCTTGAAAGAGAGGAACAGGCACAGGAGTTGCGGCTCGCTCTTAAGAAGCTAAAGAAGCATGAGAGGGAAACGGTCGTCCGGTACTACTTCTACAACCAGACTGTGACGAAAATCTCGGAGGAGACCGGCACGAATATTGAAACGGTCAAGTCAAGACTCCGCCGCGGGCGGGACAGTCTGAAAGAAATTCTTATGAATGGAGGGGGTTCAAAATGAACATGAATCTTAAGGACGTTTTCGACTGCTACAGCGATGAGGATATTCGCCTCAAGGATTCGCCATCCTCGAGTGATGACAGAGTCTGTTCCCTCACAAACACCAAGCTTGGAAGAGAAAATGCAGTTTTCAAAAAGAGATTAAGAAAGTACCCGGTTATACTTGTTGCAGTAATTGCGGTTGTCCTCCTGATGGGTGCCGGCTTCGTCGCCGCAAGCGACAGCATCGACGGCTGGTTCAGGACTAAATGGGAAAAAGTCACCGGGGAAGAGATGAGCGACGCTCAGTATGAAACTATTGCAAGCCTCAGCCAGTATATAGGCTTAAGCCAGAGCTCCGACGGCGTCACAGTGACTGTCGACTCGGCGACCCTGGGTGAAGACATCATGTATGTCCTCCTCTATGTTGAGAGCGACGATGCCAAATTCGCTCCGAAAGTATCGGCTGGCACTTCATTTGCGACTGCCTCGATTGAGCTCGACGCCCCTATCACCCGATTCTCACACGTCGGTGCGTCGTGGCAATATACAGATGACAACGGAAAAATCTGCTTCGTGATTTCAAAAACCTTTGAGTCTGAAGACACTGACGAGCCAATCAACGTCACCCTCCACTTAGAAGACTTCTGCGCCTACTACGCCGAGGACACCGGGCTTACCGGCACTTTCAACGGCGGAGTCTGGGACTTTGAATTCACCCTTGAAAGGACTGAAACCCACCTTATCGAGCTTACCATCCCCGACACATGGGTTGGAATCCACGAGCTGTCCGTCTCGGAGTTCACCCTCTACGCAGTATATGACTACCCGTCGTACGACGTATACCCGAGAGGCATTCGCTTCGGCAAGGTCTATGCCGTCACTGAAAGCGGCGGCGAAATCTACTCCGGATTCTCCTACTCAATCAGCGATGACAGCGGCGTTACAACCGCCGAGTATCACTGGGCAGTCCCCATCGACCTTGATGAGATTGTGGGGATTAAGATTGGGGAGGAGATTATAGAGATAGGGTGAACCCCTCCACCATGCTTCGCATGGTCCCCCTCCCCTTTCAGGGGAGGCTTTTTTCGCCAAAATTACGCATTACGCATTACGAATTACGCATTATAGCTCAATCTGTATCTTGATTTTTCCTCGATTTTCTGCTACTATTATAGTAGCAGTAATTATTGGGTTTTGTTTTGTCCGTTCAGGAAAGGATATATTGCTATGAAAAAATTTTTGACTGCCGCCCTGTGTTTTGTTCTGACTCTCACTCTTCTCACTGCTTGCGGGTCAAGTGAGCTTGACATGGACTTGGTCATGGGTTCGGTTTCGGACGGGGTTTATACTAACGAGTATGCAGGGCTCACCTTCTCCCCTACCTCCGACTGGAGCTTTTATGACGAGTCGGAGCTACTTGAGATGATGGACATCTCGGAGGACTCGGTCGACACAGCATCGAAACGGCAGAACGTTCTCTCACGTGTGCAGACCCTCTACACAGCGATGGCCATGGACGAAATCGGTGCAAACATTATCTTTGGGTTCGAGAATCTGACCCTCTCGACCGACGGGACAACCTACACAAGCTCGGATTATGCCGAAGCCCTCGTCACTCAGTGCACCGAGTCGGGCTACACATTCGGCGACATCACGACAATTGAGATTGGTGGGAACACCTACTACGAGGCGGTCGGGACAATTGAAGAAAGCGGCTACAACATGACGCAGGCATTTTTGGTGAGAAGAATCGACGACTACATGTGCTTCATAATAATCACGACCATCGACGATTACACAATCGCACCGGATGAAGTTATTGCAATGCTTGGGTGATATGATGACAAATTATGAAATACTCGCCGCTTCGGTCAGGGCTCTTACGGACGGAGAAAACGATCTGATCGCGAACTTATCCAACGTCAGCGCGGCTATATTCGAGAGCCTTGAAGATGTAAACTGGGCGGGATTCTATGCCCTCCGGAGAGATACTCTCCGGGGCGATACCCTCGTCCTCCACCCGTTTCAGGGGAAGCCGGCCTGCATCCGGATTCCTGTCGGCAAGGGCGTCTGCGGGACGGCAGTCGCGCTTGATAAGGCTCAGCTTGTCCCGGACGTTCACGATTTTCCGGGGCATATTGCCTGCGATAGCGCGTCGAACTCAGAAATCGTGATTCCACTTCATGCTAATGGCGAGATTGTCGGAGTCTTAGACATCGACAGCCCGACGGTCGGGCGGTTCACGGAAGAAGATTTAAACGGGCTTATGCTCTCTGCCGAGGCTATTGAACTTGCATGGGAACGCTCTTTAAATAAAAATTGACAGAATAGAGGGAACAATATGACAGACAAGCAAGTAATAATCAAGCGAGTTCTTATCGGCATAGGCATTGCGGCGATTTTAGTCAGCATCATAAGCTTTGTGGTTCTGAACTGGAACACGATGGGTGAGGAGACCTTCTCGTTTCAATCAACATATCAGGGCGACGAGGTCACTCTGAAAGCCACAATCTGGGAGGATGACGACGCGGAATATGCGGTTTTAATCTGCCCCGGCTACTCCTGTGACAGGCAGAAGTGGCGTCCGATTGCCAACCTCTTCACATCAAACGGCATGACCGTCATGAGCTTTGACTACTCCGGTCAGGGCGGATCGAATGGCACAATAGGCTTTGACAACGCCAAAACCGACGACATCGCAGTCGAAATCGCCGACGCGATTGAAGTTTTACACGAGAGAACCGGAATCGACTATGATCACATTATTTTAGTGGGTCATTCGATGGGCGGACGCTCAATCCTCCGGCTTCTGCAGGACTACAACAACCCCGACGCGGTCACAACCGTCACCAAGCGTGACATTGAAAACGTCATCCTCATAGCTCCCGAGGTCAACTACTATGCAAACGCTCAGGCGAGCCTCTTTGCAGGCACAACTGACGCCGAGGAGGAGCCGTGGTCATACTATAACGAGAGTTTCATTGCAGGCACTAACGTCTATATCTACGGCTCGACGGCTGATGATATAGTCTCAGATAAAGACATCTTAGCGATTTACGAGCACCTTGGCGGCGTCGATGTCCCCGAAAGCGGCACTTGGGAAGCAACCCAGGTCAACAGCTACGGTAGCAAGATTACCGTCGGCGTGACTTCGGGAGTCCTTCACTCCTATCAGATGTACTCAGCAAAGTTCGCAGAGTATGTGAATGAAGCCGTGAGTGACATCACAGGTACTGAGTCAAGCTTCAATGCAGGTCTTATGCGGCTCGTCTATGTCGGCTGGTTCAGCGCGCTTATCGGAATCTTCACACTTCTTTATGGGCTCAACATGGGCTCAAAGATTACAACTGAGGGCGAGAGTCTGCTGGTTCTTGAGGACAGAAAGTCATTCCTTATAAGAAAGCTCATCATGTGGATTCCGGGAATTTTGATGGCGTTCGTAATATGCTGTATATGCGTCGTGATGCCGTTCGGAAGCCCTATCATGAATATCCCCTACATGTGCTTCATCGCGGGCTATGGTCTTGTGATGCTCCTGGCGTATCGTAAAGGCACATTCAAGGGAACTGTAGGATCGCTCCCGAAGCCGAATCTTAAGACAAAATCCGACTGGAAGCATAATCTCTACTGCTTCGGAATCGTGGCACTCCTCTGCATTTTCGCGTGGTACGTCCTGAGAGCGTCGATGTATCGGTTGATGCCGTTTAACTTCAGGCTCTTCTGGCTCATCTTCAACGGTGCGTTGATGACCGTCGGCTACTATGTTTCCGGAGCGGAGCAGGATATGCTCGAAAATGCGGGTGCAAGCCGTGGAACAAGGTTCTTATACAGCCTGATTCAGTATGTGCCGCTCTTCCTGTTCGTCCTCTTCTATCTCGTCATCAAGAGCTATTCGGGACTCATCGGGCAGATTGTGAACGTTCTTCTCATGTACATTCTCTGCATCCCAATTGGCACTTTTGTCCGTCATCGCACCGGTAACCGCCTTATTGCCGCAATACTGACGGCGGTTCTCTTCCAGCTACTTATGATTAACAGTGCGGCACTGATTTCGATGTTCTGAGATTTGGGGATAGGTTAAATGAAAAAGGCTGATATTCTGGTTACGCTCGACTCCGGCTACATAGCACAGCTCTGCATAATGCTCTGCTCGATTACCACGTCTAATCCGGATTTACGTCTTAATGTGTATATTCTACACACTTCTCTTGATGACGACGACATAAAAGCCGCTGAGAGTGCCATTTCAGGCTTCGGGGAGATTATCCCCATCAAGGTTTCGGAGGATGAATTCTCCGACGCCCCGACTACTGACCGCTATCCTCACGAGATGTATTTCCGGCTGTTTGCCTCGGAATATCTTCCGGAGGATCTGGAAAGGGTTCTGTATCTTGATCCCGATGTTGTCGTCAGAAAAGACATAAGCGAGCTTTTTGAACTTCCGCTTGGTGACAACCTCATCGCCGCGGCGACTCACGTCGGGAAGACGTTTACACACCTTAACTACGTCAGAAACGCTCCCCAATACGACATTCATGACGAGGACAAGCCATACATCAACTCAGGCGTTATGATTATGAATCTCAGGGAACTCCGCAAGCTCCCTATCCGTGAGGATGTCTACGGCTTTATTGAAAGCCACAAGGGCAGGCTCTTTCTCCCGGATCAAGATATACTCAGCGGTCTCTATGGCTCAAGAATCATGATTTTGGACTGCTACAAGTACAATATGACAGAACGGCTATTTCTCCTCAGGAAGGACAAATACCCCTGGCTCACCGCCGACTGGGTCAAAGAAAACTCCGCCATCATCCACTTCTGCGGAAGAAACAAGCCGTGGAAGCAGGGCTATGTCGGAAAGTTCGGGGAATGCTACTTTGAAGCGGAGAGAGCGTATCTACAAAAAATCGCACAGGCTGAATAGTTTTTGACTTTGGAAAATACAAAAGCTACGCAGTGCGTAGCGCATTCACGGAGGCAAAACATGAATCAGGTTTTCTATGACGAAATTAAGATAATTATTGAAAATGCCCGTAATAAAGTTTACAGAACTGCAAATTTTGCTATGGTTGAAGCATATTGGAACATAGGAAAATCTATCGTTGATGAACAAGGTGGCAAAGATAGAGCCGAGTATGGAACCGGTCTAATAAAGGAACTTTCAAAGCGCATGACCGAGGATTTCGGTAGAGGCTTTACTGTTGCCAATTTAAAAAACATGAGGCAATTTTATCTGACGTTTTCAAATAGCTACGCGCTGAGTAGCGAATTGAGCTGGACTCATTACCGTTTACTGATGCGTGTTGAAAACGAAGATGCAAGAGAATTTTACACAAAAGAGGCAATCAGATCTCAGTGGAGTACAAGACAGCTCGAAAGACAAATTAATACTTTTTTCTATGAGAGACTACTGTCCAGCAAAAACAAAGCGGGAGTTGCTGCTGAAATACAAACTCTTGAACCTGCGAGTACACCAGAGGATATAATCCGCGACCCTTATGTCTTGGAGTTTTTAGGACTCACTCCTAATGATGACTTTTACGAAAGTGACCTTGAGCAAGCTCTCATTACACATCTGCAAAAGTTTTTACTTGAATTAGGAAGAGGATTTTCTTTTGTAGGCAGGCAAAAAAGAATCACTTTTGATGGACGTCATTTCCGAATTGACCTTGTTTTCTATAACTACATACTAAAGTGTTTTGTTCTCATTGACCTAAAGGTCGGAGATTTAACGCATCAGGACTTAGGACAGATGCAGATGTATGTACACTACTACGAGAGGGAAATGATGAATGAAGGAGACAATCCTCCAATTGGAATCGTACTATGCGCAGACAGAAGCGAGAGTATTGTGAAATATACTCTTCCGGAGAATGAAAAAAACATTTTCGCATCCAAGTACCACTTATATCTTCCAAGTGAGGACGAACTGAAAAAAGAGCTACAGCAAGAGTATCAGGCTTTAGAGAATTTTGATGAAGTCGAAAATGATGAAGATAATTCTTAAATAGACAGCACGACTCAAGAAGTTTATGTAACTTTCTACTTTCCAAAAAAGCTGATTTTAGAAAGTAACATATATAATACAGGAGGTACACATCATGAAAGAAACATTACAGGATTTATTGTCAAGAAGGAGTTGCCGCAAGTATCGCGACGAGCAGATTAAAGACTGCGAGCTCAACGCTATTTTGGAGGCTGGAACCTACGCGCCCACTGGAATGGGAAAGCAGAGCCCGGTTATCGTCGCAATTCAGAACAAAGCTGACAGAGACGAGCTCTCCAGACTCAACGCAAAAGTTATGGGAAGAGAGGGTGTTGACCCATTCTATGGCGCACCAACTGTTGTCGTTGTCTTGGTTCCCGCAGACTTCCCCACCGGTCGCGATGACGGAAACATGGTCATCGGAAATCTATTGAACGCCGCCCACGCTGTCGGAGTCGACTCCTGCTACATCTACAGAGCCCGCGAGGTCTTCGAGATGGATGAAGGCAAGGCACTTCTTAAGAAGTGGGGCGTCGAGGGCGACTATGTCGGCGTCGGAAACGTAATCTTAGGCTACGGCGAGCCGGACGGAGTAAGACCCGCGGCGGAGAGGAAGACGGGGTATATCGTTAAGGTTTGACGCACTACGTGCGCCCTCTCAAAGGCTTGTGATGAGGGGAAGTTTGCAAATTTCGTTGTGCGTGAATCAAAAGTAGTGCTTAAGCAGTTAAGGCTCTCCTTTTCAAGGAGAGCTGTCAGCCCAACGGGCTGACTGAGAGGTGCGCCCACACAGTGGGCGCGTCGTCCGAAGGGTGACAAATTCCGCATAACACATTTAACAGTTGGGGGTAAAATATGAATCTGCTACTAATTTTAGCCTATCTTTTCTTCATTGGCTCAGTTTTGGGCTGGTGGATGGAGCTATTCTTCCGGAGATTCTTCTCAAAAGCCAATCCGGAAAGAAAATGGATCAACCCCGGCTTCTGCACGGGTCCATATCTGCCGCTTTATGGGACAGGGCTATGCACGCTCTATTTACTCGCGTCGCTCGAAAACTACCTGCCGTTTGAGAGCGTTGTCGTTACGAGAATTGTACTGTTTGTCCTGATGGCTGTGATGATGACTGTCATCGAATTCATCGCGGGATTTATCTCGCTCAAGGTCAGCAAAGTCAGGCTCTGGGACTACACCGAGGAGAAGGGCAACATCATGGGCATCATCTGCCCGAAGTTCTCGCTCTTCTGGGCAATACTCGGCGGAGTCTACTACTTCTTCATCCACCCGTACATAAAGGAATCGCTCGTGTGGCTGAGTCAGAACTTAGCGTTCTCCTTCTTCATCGGGTTGTTCTTCGGCGTGTTTATCGTCGACTTGTGCAACTCGGCACAGCTACTTGTCAAGCTCAAGCACTTCGCGGAGGAGAACGAGGTCGTACTCAGGTACGAGAACATCAAGGCGCAAATCAGAGCCCGCAACGAGGAAATCATGAAGCGTGCCGCAGACCGCTCCTCCCGCAGACGCCGCTACCAGTTCGTCCACCCCTTCGCCACCGACAAGCCTCTTAACGAGGTTCTGAAAGAATACATGGAAGAGCTTGAGGAGAGAACAAGCGAGCTTCGCAAGAAGATTGACCCGAAGGAACGGAAGAGGGAAGACTGATATTTTGGAGGTGTCAAGGTGAATAAAATACTCAGCTTGCAGGAAATTGCAGAAATTGTCAAGCCGATTGCGGAAAAGTATGGGCTTCGGGCAGTATATCTGTATGGCTCGTATGCACGCGGGACTGCGGACGCAGAGAGCGACATCGACCTTGTAGTTGACACCACAGGTACTTCTATCAGGGGGCTGTTCGCCCTCGGAGCACTCTATTCTGAACTTTCCGATGCCCTCGGCAAAGAAATCGACCTGATAACCCTGTCATCCCTCACCCAATCGCCTCAAATGCCAAGTGAAATCGGGTTCAGGGACAATGTGGAGAAAGAGAAGGTGAATCTGTATGCAGTCGCTTGACAAACAAAGGCTCAGCCACATGTTCGACTATTGCAAAGAAATCGAGAAAACGATAAACCGCTACGGAAAATCGTTCGAGATTTTCAATGAAGATGCCGACTACCAGCGTTCAGTGTCCTTCTGTATCCTTCAGATTGGAGAACTCAGCGGCGGCTTGTCTCCCGAGTTCAGAAGTGAAACGGCAGATCTCATGCAATGGTCTGCGATGAAAGGAATGCGTAACTTAGTTGCGCACAATTATGGAAGCATGAGCCGAGCCGTCATCTGGGAAACTGCCATGAATGACATTCCGGTTCTGAAAGATTTCTGCGAAAAGCAGTTGCAGGATAATTGAAATAAAACCGCCTTGGTGGGCGGTTTTCTTATGCAAAAACTCCTCCTACCCAGGTCGGGTGGAGGAGCTTTTTAGCCTTTGAGCTCTTCCGGAGTGCAGTTCAGGGCTCTTGCAAGCCTTATGACTATATCTGTCTGCGCTCTGGAGATGTCTTTGGTTTTCTGCTCATAGGCGCGGATGGTGTTGATGGAGACGCCGGAAGCCTCGGACAGTGCTTTCTGGGTCATGCCGGAGCGGGTGCGGAGGGATTTTAATCTGCTCCCTCCGGCTTTGAAATGCTTATCAAGGACTTCGTAGCTCTTCTCGATTGCCGCTTCATGGAGGGTCGGATATAGTCCAAGAAGTTCGCTATAGGGAACAGTATCTGAAATGCTACGAAAGCTCCGTCCTGAGTACCACTGATAGTGCGTGAGCATCCAGCCGACCCAATACTCGGGACTGCGGTCATAGCTCTCGATGAGTCCTACCTTTGGGCTCTTGCCGGAGGTCTTCTCGATAACCTCAAGGCAGAGCTCCAAGCCACTCCTTCCTGCGATATACTTCGGATTCCCCGACTCAATTTCGCCTGCTATTCCCGACTGAATGAACCGCCCAAGGAAGTCTCCACCATCAATTCCGAATTCGTAAACCGCGTCGTGGAGCATGTTTCCGACAGCCGCGGAGGCTTTAGCGAGATATAACTGACTGTAGGCGTGGGTCATCTGGCGTCATGTCCTCCCTCATAATATCCAAAATGAAAATATCATCCTTGAGCTGTTGCAGGCTCTTCTTTCTTGCGGCATATGCTTCACGCGCGCTCCTGTCCCTGAGCGTTCTCTTGAAGTAGTATTCGCGATAGTCGACCGTTTCATAACCGGTAAACTCGATTCTACCGAACGACTTTTCGGAAATGAGCACCACCTGCTCGCCAAGAGTGCCAAGTTGCATTGCAAGGTTCAGATCGCGAAGGGAAATTGTGTTGTTGACGAAATCCTCGGCAAACGAGAAGTAGGAATCGTCCGCACGGTAGCCAATCATTATGTCGACATTTTGGGTGTCGGGCATAAACCTATCGGTGATGAAATCCCTCGCATTGCTCCCAACCGCGGAGGTGATGTCAAACTTTCTGTGAGCAAGCAGAACCGCAAGCCAATTGAGAATATTGAACTTTCCTCGGGTGAGGTGCATGACGTTTAATCCATCAAGATGCAGGGAATACTTATTCGCATAGCCGTCGTTCTTTATGGGGCAAGCCCACTCACGGGCGAGCTCAATATTTTCGGTGCAGTAGAAGCCCTGACCGTAGTCGTTATACTCCTTCCCCACTCCAAAGAGAGGAATCTCCACAATCTGCTGAGAGCCGTGATAGATTTTCAGGTCTTTATACATGCCATCATCTCCTTGTATGTAATACTATAGTATTACTCCTGACTATATTATAATACTATAGTATTACTTTGTCAAGAGTTTTGAAAAAATCTAATTTCCCTCTTGACAAATACCCCGGCAGGGTATATAATGCTTATAGAGCGATACCCTCTGGGGGTATTTTATACAACGAGGTGATTATAATGAGCAAGAAATGCTGTTGCGGGAAGACCACTGAGCGGTCGGACGATGAATACAAAAAGCTTATGAACCGGCTGAACAGGATTGAGGGGCAGATCCGCGGGCTCAAGCGGATGCTTGAGGAGTCGGCATACTGCCCGGACATACTGACCCAGTCAGCGGCGGTCTCCTCCGCCATCAACTCCTTCAACCGAGAGCTCCTGTCGAGCCACATCCGCCACTGCGTCGCCCGCGACATCCGGAACGGCGACGACGAGACGATTGAAGAGCTGGTTGTGACGATGCAGAAATTGATGAAGTGACCCCTCAGTCGCCTGCGGCGATGCGCCTCCTGCGTGGGCGCACCCCTCCACCACCGCACTTTGCGCGGCGGTCCCCCTCCCCTTTCAGGGGAGGCTATAGCATCCTCAGGTAGGAACCTGCGAGAGAAGCAGGTTAGGCTCCCCTGACAAGGGGAGCTGGCACGAAGTGCCTGAGGGGTGCGCCCACGCAGTGGGCGCGCGATTGCCAGATGCAA
Organism: Oscillospiraceae bacterium; assembly: GCA_021202155.1. Lineage (GTDB taxonomy): Bacteria > Bacillota > Clostridia > Oscillospirales > Ruminococcaceae > Faeciplasma. Next base: position 228,925 of record JAJQDP010000006.1, read on the forward strand.
CTGCAAAAGTAGCATAGAAAGGATGAAATATATGACTCAATACAACGTCACCGGCATGAGTTGCGCGGCTTGCAGTGCCAGGGTTGAGAAAGCCGTATCAAAGGTGGAGGGGGTTACCTCCTGCTCGGTGAGCCTTCTCACCAACTCCATGGGAGTTGAGGGGACGGCAAAGCCCACCGACATTATCTCGGCTGTTGAGAACGCCGGGTATGGTGCGTCACTAAAGGGTGCGGAAAAGGCGGCTTCGTCAAATTCTGACGATGTCGACTCTCTCAAAGATACCGAAACGCCGAAGCTTAAGCGGCGGCTGATTGCATCTTTGGTCTTTCTGGTGGTACTTCTCTACTTCTCGATGGGACACATGATGTGGGGATTTCCACTGCCTGCATTCTTTGAGGATAACCACATTGCAATGGGACTGGTGCAACTGCTTTTAGCCGGCATTGTCATGGTCATCAACCAGAAATTCTTCATAAGCGGCTTCAAGGGGCTCATCCACAGAGCTCCGAATATGGACACCTTGGTCGCACTTGGCTCATCCGCGGCGTTCGTCTACTCGACCTACGCACTATTCATGATGACCGATGCACAGCTTAAGGGCGACATGGAAGCGGTCATGAATTATATGAATGACTTCTATTTCGAGTCAGCGGCGATGATTCTCACGCTTATCACAGTCGGAAAGATGCTTGAGGCGCGTTCAAAAGGCAAGACCACCGATGCACTCAAGGGGCTCATGAAGCTTGCTCCGAAGACGGCGACTGTCCTCAAAAACGGCGTCGAGACTGAGGTTGCAATCAAGGAAGTCAACGTCGGGGACATATTTGTAGTACGTCCCGGAGAGAGTATTCCCGTGGATGGCGTTATCGTTGAAGGCTCAAGTGCCGTGAACGAGTCGGCACTTACTGGCGAGAGCATTCCCGTCGACAAGGAGACCGGCGACGGAGTTTCAGCCGCCACCATCAACCAGTCCGGCTTCATCAAGTGCCGCGCCACTCGCGTTGGCGAGGACACCACCCTCTCCCAGATAATTAAAATGGTCAGCGATGCCGCCGCAACAAAGGCTCCAATCGCCAAGGTTGCAGACAAAGTCTCGGGAATCTTCGTCCCGACGGTCATCACAATCGCAGTTATCACTATAATAGTATGGCTATTGGTCGGGCAGACGTTCAGCTACGCGCTTGCAAGAGGAATCTCGGTTTTAGTCATCAGTTGCCCGTGCGCATTGGGACTTGCGACCCCGGTTGCAATCATGGTTGGAAACGGTGTCGGCGCGAAGAACGGTATACTATTCAAAACGGCAGAATCTCTTGAAGAAACCGGCAAAACCGAGACGGTTGTCCTCGACAAGACGGGCACCATCACTGCCGGCACTCCGACTGTTACCGACATAATTCCATGCGAGGGCGTCTCGGAAGAGGAACTGATTTCTCTCGCGCTGTCCCTCGAAAAAGGCAGTGAGCACCCGCTCGCAAAGGCTATCATGACCTACGGCGAGGAGAATAATCTTGAGTGCTCCGATGTCCAGGACTTCCGCGCCCTTCCCGGGAATGGGCTGACGGCGAATTTGGAGGGCGAAGTGCTCTATGGCGGAAGCTTCTCATTTATCGGAACGGTTGCAGAGTTTCCCGATGGCTTGGATGAGACATTCAACCGCCTTGCCGGCGAAGGCAAAACGCCACTATTCTTCTCTAAATCCGGAAAGCTTGTCGGCATAATCGCCGTTGCTGACGTTATAAAATCTGACAGTGCGGAAGCTATTTCGGAGCTCAAGGGCATGGGAATCCGTGTTGTAATGCTCACCGGCGACAACGAAAGGACTGCAAACGCCATCGGCTCTCAGGCGGGAGTCGACGAGGTCATCGCGGGGGTTCTCCCTGACGGCAAGGAAAGCGTTATCAGGCGTCTCAAGGAGAGTGGCAAGGTCGCCATGGTCGGCGACGGAATCAACGACGCTCCGGCTCTTACCCGTGCGGACATCGGAATCGCAATTGGTGCGGGAGCGGATGTCGCGGTGGATGCCGCGGATGTCGTCCTCATGAAGAGCAGTCTTATGGACGTTCCGGCGGCAATCAGGCTCAGCCGGTCGACTCTTCGGAACATTCACGAGAACCTCTTCTGGGCGTTCTTCTACAATACAATCGGAATTCCGCTTGCGGCAGGAGTCTATATCAACCTCTTCGGCTGGGAGCTGAACCCGATGTTCGCGGCGGCGGCGATGAGTCTTTCGAGCTTCTGCGTCGTCTCAAACGCTCTCCGCTTGAATTTCGCCGACATAAGGTCAAGTAAGCATGACAGAAAAATCAGGCATAAAAATCAGAACAGAGAGAAGGTGGAAAACATGACAGTTACCATGAATATTGAAAGCATGATGTGCGGGCACTGCGAAGCAAGAGTCAAGAAGACCCTTGAAGCCATCCCCGGCGTTTCATCTGCTGAGGTCAGCCACACCGCCGGCACAGCAGTAGTAACCCTCAGCGAGCCTGTCGAAGACAGCGTTCTCAGGAATGCTGTTGAGGCGCAGGATTATAAGGTGGTGGGGATTGTAAGGTAAAGCAGTTGATCCACAGACACGCACATCTCCCCCAAAAAAGAACCTCCCCGCCATGCACAAATATGGCGGGGAGTTCTTGCTTCTGCGCCAATGCTCTGGCAACAGAGGCAATGACATTTGAAGAAAATTGGATTTGTCTTAATTAAATCAATCTACAGGAATGAGTACCTGGATGCTCGTAATCTTGTAGCTTGCGGAGGTGTTTGAGATGAATACTAACTTATCTCCACCTGCGGCATAGTTGCCGGCTTCCCAAGCCGCGTAGATTGTTGCGCCGTCATAGATTGCGGTTGTACCGTCGTCGGAGAGGCAGTCGATCAGGTCTTCCTCATCAGCGGAGGTGTGACCGGCAGTTCCGAGGGCTATCGTCTTGTTGTCGTTAGACCACCATGAATCGATAAGCAGGAACTTCTCATAGTCGCCGTTTGCGTAGGAAGTAGAGGTCGCTGAGTCTCTTGTGATGACAAGTATTGCTCCATCCTCTGCCAAAGCTTCAATAAGCCCAAGGTCATCAAGCTCAACCTGAGTCCAGTTGCTGGCGGAAATGCTCTTATCGTAAGAATATGCGACCTCATAGGTGACGTCGCCGACAGTTACGGTCTCGACCGCCTCTTCCTCACCATCGCTGAACTGCTCGTGGCAAGTGTCGCAGATGCCGTCGCCGTTGGCGTCATCATGCGGGATACTGATTAAGAATCTCCTGCCGTTTCTTGTGATGACGAGACCGTGGTAATCCTCATTGACATAGATCAAGCCAAAGATGCCGTCAGCACCGGCGACAACCGTAGGAGTAGGACCACCGTTACCGGTACCGGTGACTATCTTGATGTAAGCATACTTCGAGTACCCATAAGTAGTAGCCACAGTCGAACCGGTGTAGCTTCTTGCAGAAGTGCTCGTGCCCAATGCGCTCAGGTTTGAAGCGTCTGAACCGTAGTAGAAGTAAGCCGGCTCAGTGCTCATAATGACATGCGCATACTTATTATAGTTGGTCGAAGTTCCAAGTGCCATATTGATTCCGCCGTCCGCAATCACTGTCGAATTTCCTGTAACAGTGAAACCGCAGGCTTCAATGGCAGGAGTACCTGATGTTGTAACAGTACATGTCAGCTGAGAATTGTCAACTGTATATGCCGAAGTGGTTGCACTCAATGTCTGCAGTGAACTATATATACACTTATCCGTAGTAGTAATATCAATGGCAGAATCAGTAAAGGTACCAGTTGCAGAACCATATATACCATATTTAGTGCCAGTTATCGTGACGGTAGAATTGGTGACGTCAAAAGTATAGTTTGTAGAGGTTTGAATACCAGCGTATGTCGTGTTGGTGAAAGTAAGTGTGCAGTCAGAGATACTGAGACTTCTGCCAGTTATATATAAACCTCTGTATAGACCATCGCCTGTCAATGTTCCGTTATTCGTACTTATGACTTGTAATTGACAATAGTTAGCACAAATGCCATAGTTATTGGTAGCAGCAGCATTTGGAACGATAGTATTGTCACCAACAAGTTTGATGGTTAATCCATTTGCAGGACTATTGCTATTGGTACAATTGATAGTGATACCATAGTAACTTTTTGAAGTTGAAGATGTCGGATAACACACAATTGTCGCATTGGTAAGAGTCAATGTGTCGGTGCTCGGGTCGAAAACCGCTGTTCCATCGCCACATTGAACTGTGTAGTCGCTTACTGTAAGAAGGTCTACACCGTTGACCCAGATTTTAGAATAATTGCTTGCATCCGCCGATACACCCATTGGCAGAAGCGACACAACCATCAGCACGCTCAATAGAACGCACAAGAGTTTTTTTGCCATAAAAATTTCCTCCTCAAAATATCAATAAGACGTCTAAGGAGGATAGATATAAAAACGACCTCCAAAGCACGTGTCGTGTCCGGAGGTTAGCGGGAACCCAAAAACGAGTACCCCCCCGCAAGGCAAAGCCCTGTCAGAAGCGCAGGAATTTTTGCGCCTCTAAATACGTCTATATCATAACATATTTTTGGCAGGGGCGCAAGGGGGAATTTTAAACTTGCGTGAGATTTGGTGATAGTGCACAAATTGGGAGGTTCGGGGTTGTGCACCTTGCACAGAAGTCGCGCTCCGCGCGACGCGCCAGCAAAGCTGGCGCACCCCTCCACCGCCCTTCGGGCGGTCCCCCTCCCCTTTCAGGGGAGGCTTTAACTGCCTCTTTGCAGGCGTTTGCGAGAGAATACAAATAGGCTCCCCTGAAAGGGGAGCTGTCAGCGAAGCTGACTGAGGGGTGCTATTTTCGGCTCGCCGAAAATAGCGTGGCTCGCCAAAGGCGAGCCACCAATTGCACATTCTGAATTATTTAACAATCTCCAATCCCAGTTCTCTGAGCTGTGCTTCATCGACCTCTGTCGGGCAGTTGCTCATGAGTTCGCTGGCGTTCTGAACCTTCGGGAAGGCGACAACGTCTCTAAGGCTGTCTGCGTCGCAGAGGAGCATCGCAAGTCTGTCAAGACCCATGCCGAGTCCGCCGTGCGGGGGTGCGCCGTATTTGTAGGCGTCGACAAGGAAGCCGAATTTCGCGGCTATCTCCTCGTTGGTCATGCCGAGAGCTCTGAACATGTGCTCCTGGAGCTCTCTATCTGTAATTCTCATCGAACCGGAGCAGAGCTCAACGCCGTTCAAGACCAGATCATAGCACTTCGCCCGGACGTTCGCGGGGTCTGTGTCAAGATACGGGAGACACTCATCGAGCGGCATCGTGAACGGGTGATGCATTGCATCCCAGTGCCCGGTTTCGTCGTTATACTCAAAGAAGGGCATTTCGACAATCCAGAGGAGGTTGTACTTATCTTTCGGGATGATGTCGAGCTTCTTCGCACAGATAAGTCTCAAAGCTCCCAAAGTCGGGAGTACTACTTTGTCCTTGTCCGCGACGATGAGGACGACGTCGCCCTTTTCTGCACCAAGTGTGGAGAGAATCGAGTCGAGCTCGCCCTCTTTCAGGAACTTCGCAAACGAGCAGTTCGGGGCGTCCTCAACCCACCTGACATAGGCAAGACCCTTTGCACCGATTCCCTTGGCGTGCTCAGTGAGCTTGTCGATTTCCTTTCTTGTGTAGACCGATGCACCGCCCTTGACGACAATCGCCCTGACCGAGCCGCCCATTTCGAGGGCGTTCTTAAAGACGGGGAACTCGCAGTCTTTGACCGTCTCTGAAAGATCCTGAATTTCCATACCGAATCTGGTGTCCGGCTTGTCAGAGCCGTAGCGGTTCATCGCGTCCTTATAGGAGAGGCGCGGAAGCGGAGTCTCGATGTCGACGCCCTTTACCTCCTTGAAAAGCCGCTTCATGAAGCCCTCGGTTATCTCCAAAATGTCGTCGACGTCGACGAATGACATCTCAAGGTCAATCTGGGTGAACTCCGGCTGTCTGTCGGCGCGGAGGTCTTCGTCTCTGAAGCACCTTGCGAGCTGGATGTAGCGGTCGAGACCGGCAATCATAAGAAGCTGTTTGTAAATCTGCGGCGACTGCGGAAGGGCATAGAAGCTTCCCTTGTGGACTCTTGACGGGACGAGATAGTCCCTCGCGCCCTCGGGAGTTGAGCGAATCATCATCGGCGTTTCAATCTCCACAAAGCCGTTTTCGTAGAAATATTCCCTTGCAATCCTTGCGATTTCGTGACGGGTGATAAGATTTCTGGTCAGTTTTTCGCTTCTTAAATCGAGATAGCGATACTTGAGCTTCAATTCGTCGTTGACCTTGTCCGAATTCGAGACCTCAAACGGCGGCGTCTGAGCCTTCGAGAGGAGCTTGAGCTCCGTGACTCTGATCTCATAAGCACCGGTCTTGATGTCTTTGTTGATGCTCTCCCTCGGCGTGACCGTTCCCTTTGCCATAACGACGTACTCGTTACGTAAGGTCTCCGCCTTCTCGAACACGTCCCTTGGGGTGTCGTCCCCAAAAGCAAGCTGAACGAGACCGGTGCGGTCTCTCAGGTCGATGAAGATAAGATTTCCCAAGTTTCTTACTCTCTGAACGAATCCACCGACAACAACCTCGACCCCGCCCTCAAGCGGAATCTCAGCACAATAGTGGGTTCTGCGCATATTTCCCATGGTGTCCATAATTGTATCTCCTTCGTAGTTCTGCTTAGTCTGTAGGTATCGCGCTATGCGCGCCCTCTCAGTCTGCCCTGCGGGCAGACAGCTCTCCCAGAGGGAGAGCCAAGAAATGCGCCTTCCGGAAAACTCGGCTCCCCCTTTGGGGGAGCTGTCGGCGAAGCCGACTGAGAGGGCGCGACCGTAGGGAGCGTAATTGCGCATAGAAGTTGTTTCGCAACTTCCGAATTATTCACTGATTCCTTCAAGTTCAAACATATCATCCAGCAATACCGGCACAAAGCCGTTCTTGAAGTCGGCAAGATTTACCGGGGTTTCGTCGCCGGTGCGCATATTCTTGAGCTTCGCCTGACCGGATTCTATCTCGTTGTCGCCGAGGACGCAGACGAATTTCGCGCCGACCTTGTTGGCGTAGCGCATCTGTGGCTTGAGTCCCCTGCCGACTATGTCGAACTCGGCGGAGTAGCCGTCCTCTCTCAGCTCCTGGCAAAGCTTCGAGGCAACTCCATATGCCTGCTCACCCATCGGGGCGAAATAGATGTCGGGGGTGACCGGGTCAAGGAATTCTACTCCCTCGCCTTCCATCGTCATTATAAGCCGCTCAAGACCCATACCGAATCCAAGAGCCGGGGTCGGCTGTCCTCCAAGGGAATTTACAAGCCCGTCATAACGACCTCCGCCACAGACAGTTCCCTGAGCTCCGATTCCGTCATAGATAAACTCGAAAACGGTTTTCGTGTAGTAGTCGAGACCTCTTACAATCTTCGGGTTGACGGTGTACTCAATTTTATATGAGTCAAGGATGGCCTGGAGTTTTTCAAAGTGCTCGCGGCAGTCGTCGCAGAGATAATCAAGAATGACCGGCGCGTCTTTCGCAATACTCGCACACTTCGGGACTTTGCAGTCAAGAAGTCTCATCGGGTTCTTCACGAGCCTTTCCTGGCAGGTCTCGCAGAGGTCTTCTTTCCTCTGAGAAAAGTACTCAACCAACGCTTCCTGGTACTTTTTGCGGCACTCGGGACAGCCGATTGAGTTGATATTGAGCTTGACGCTCTCGATTCCGCAGGTTGAGAGAACTTCGCGCGCCAGCATGATGACATCAGCATCGGCATATGGAGATGAAGTTCCGAACATCTCGACGCCGAACTGGTGGAATTCGCGGAGTCTTCCCGCCTGAGGCTTCTCGTGGCGGAAGCAAGGTGTGATATAATAGACCTTTTGCGGAAAGCCCTCGTTCATGAGCCCGTTTTCGAGCATCGCTCTAACGACTCCCGCCGTTCCCTCCGGCTTGAGGGTAAAGGTGTGCTCGCCCTTTGAGGAGACGGTGTACATCTCCTTTGTGACGACGTCCGATGTGTCGCCAACTGAGCGGACGAACAGCCCTGTTTCCTCGAACACAGGGGTTCTTATCTCACGGAAGCCGAATCTCTCGGCGCAGTCTCTTGCCGCCTGCTCGACCGTTCGCCACTTATTTGACTCAGCGGGAATCATGTCTTGGGTTCCCTTTGGTCTTTGCACAGAAAGTGCCATAGTTTTTCCTCCTATTTTTAGATAAAAAGAGACGGCAATGCCCCATGATAGGGACGACTGCCGCCGTGGTACCACCCTTATTACCGGTCACTGACCGGTGTCTCGTTTGCCCTGATAACGCACGGCTGTGCGCCGCGGCTTTGTCACCGCGAAGCTAAGGAGATGTCCTTCCCGCCATAATCCCGACCGGCATTCTCACCACAGACCGATGGCGGCTCACAAAAGTCCGTCCCACAGTCCATCATGCCGTTCTCTTTAGTCGAAAATTAAGGGGTACTCTTCTCCCTCAATGCCTTTTAGATTTATACAGTTCCTGCCATTATCACGGAATTCTGTAGTCAAGGTCTCCCCTGTCTAATGCCATGATTAAGGCGTCGGCTGTTGCAATATTTGTTGCCACTGGAATGTTATATACGTCACAGAGCCTGAGAATATCTCTTTCATCCGGCTCGCTTGTTTTACGGTTGATAGGGTCTCTGAAGAACAGAAGCAGATCAATCTCGTTGCAGGAGATCTTCGCACTAATCTGTTGACAACCGCCCTGAGAACCGGCGAGGTATTTTTCGATCTTGAGTCCTGTTGCTTCGGCGACTTGCTTTCCGGTAGTGCCCGTAGCACAGAGGTTGTGTTTTCCCAAAATTCCGCTGTATGCAGTACAGAACTGAATCATGAGTTCTTTTTTGGCGTCGTGAGCTATGAGAGCGATATTCATAGGCTACCCCCTTTAAAATATTGCGGGTAAAATCCGCTTCTTATAGCATACCACATTATAACCAAAAAGTCAATCATTTTTGACGTGAAATTTTGGTTAAATATTATACCAGATTTCAGGCTGAAAGCCAAAATTGAAGCCTGCACTGACTTTTGCCAGTGGTTTTAAGCCATCATCTGTTGCAAAAAGCCCTGCCATCACAGCCAATCAGCCGTCAGTGTTGAGCTCTGAGTCGTCGCCAACGCCGAACATCGCCTCGAACTCGTCGCGGTCGATGCCTTCCTCCCAGAGAATGTCGACCTCTTCCTCATCCTCGTCGACAGTTGTTGTAACAGTTGTCGTGGCTTCGGTGGTTGTCGCTTTGGTTGTGGTAGTAGCGGCAGTTGTGGTGGTAGCGGTGGTTGTAGTCGCCGCTGTTGTCGACTCAGATGTCGTTGTGGTGGCGGCTTCTGTCTCTGATTCAGGAGCGGTTGTGACTGCAGACTCCTCGGTAGTAGCTTCTGTAGCCTCAGTCTCATCAGGAATCACGTCGGTCACATCCTCAGAAGCAACCGTCACCGGCAAATCAGCAGGAGTTATGTCCTCGGTGACGTCACCGGTGGTGACAGCGTCGCCGTTCCCACCGCAGGCGGTAAGCATTATTGCGGTCATCAAAGCCATAACAATTAATAATAACTTTTTCATATTGAAACCTCGCAAACTCAATTCGTAATGCGTAATGCGTAATGCGCAATTGTGCAACTGAACCTGCTCGTTAATTACGAATTACGCATTATTTATCCGTTTCCAGCAATACTATCGTGGAAAGCATAACGCGCCCCGCTTTGGGTTTTAAGCGGAGCGCGATCAAAGCGTTGTTATCAGCCGTTAAGCTTCTTAGCGAGCTGGGACTTTTTCCTTGCCGCCTTGTTCTTGTGGATGATTCCCTTGGCAGCAGCCTGGTCAACCTTCTTGGTTGCAAGCTTTACTGCGGCGGTCTTCTCCTCACCCTCTGCCGCATCAACCTTCTTGATAGCGGTCTTGAGCGCGCTCTTGGTAGCCTTGTTCTGAGCCGCCTTCTTCTCGTTTACCAGAACTCTCTTCTTGGCAGACTTGATATTTGCCATAAGACACCTCCTTAGTTAATATTCCGCGGGAGCTTCCGCAAGCGGGTTAACCCCGCAGAGTAAACTTAGTTGGATACCCGGTGCACGACTGAGAGAAAGTGCGCCTTGGGGTTAATGACTCCCCAGCTATTCAACAAGTACCTGTAGACCCTGAACTTGTTTGCACAGACCTACAACGTATAATATACCATTACTCGCGTCAAATTGCAAGTGTTTTTTTGAATTTTTCTTTGGAAAAGAGGATTTTTTATGATTTTTCAGCCAGAAACTAAGAGAACCGACCTCGCGATGGAGCTTTCAGACGACCTTCCGGAGGGTGTGGAAGTAAAAAATGACGTATTGGGAGGGTTCGCCGTCACCGATATTCAACTGAAAAGCGAGTCCGCCGCCAGAGCTGTCGGGAAAGCGGTCGGAAGGTACCTGACTCTTGAGCCGCGTGACAGCTTTGAAATGATACCATCAAATGCGGACGAATACTCAATTGGGCTTTCGGAGAAGCTCCGGGAGCTTCTTCAGGACGCAAGCTCGGTTTTCGTCGCCGGTCTTGGGAACGAGTGCATCACTCCCGACAGCTTAGGTCCGCGGGTTGTCTCCCACATATTCGCCACGCGGCATATTCCGACCGACGCGCCGGAACTTGACACAAAAGGTCTCGGGCTCGTCTCCTGCGCCGCGCCGGGAGTCATGGGTCAGACGGGAATCGAAACGGCGGAGTTTTTGAACTCGCTCATCGAGAAGGTTTCGCCCGACGCGGTTATCGTCATCGACGCTCTCGCCTGCCAGAATCCCCGTCACTTGGGCAGAACTATCCAGCTCACCGACGCCGGAATCTCACCCGGAAGCGGAGTCATGAATTCCCGTAGCGAAGTTTCAAGAAGAACTCTTGGCATCCCATGCATAGCAATCGGCGTCCCGACCGTCGCCGACGCCGGCACAAAGGACGAGCCGCTGATGGTCACTCCCAAAAATATCGACAAGCTGATTTCGACCTGCGCCATGATTATTTCGGGAGGGATTAATAAGTGTTTGCATGAAGGGTTGACGTTAGGGGAACTGAGACTACTGACGGCGTGACCCCCCCTCCACCGACTTCACTGGCTGAAGACGACTTGGCTGACGCCAAGTCGGCAAGTTCGGCTTTGCCGAACTTGCACCCCTCCACCACCGCCTTCGGCGGCGGTCCCCCTCCCCCTTCGGGGGAGGCTATTTGTCTTCTCTTAAAAGCTTGCAAGAGAACAAAAAAAGGCTCCCCTGAAAGGGGAGCTGTCAGCCCCGAAAGGGGCTGACTGAGGGGTTTCCAAACGCTATTCCGCATCCGGGTCATACGCCGCGATGGACTCGTTCAACTGGTTGACGTAATACTCAAGCTGTTCGTTATATGTCTCCTTGAGCTGTGCCCATGTGGTCGGGTCTTCAGCGTAGGCAATGCCTTCGTAGTTATAGATAACCGCATAGAGCTTGTCGCCGTAGCCTTCGTAGTAGGTGATGACAACCTTGTCTATCTGTGTGGTGAGGTCGTAGCACTCATCCCACATTTCGAGCATCTCTTCAGTCCAGAGGTATGTCTCCTCAAGCTGGACTCTGTCGATGTCGACAACAGTCGGGTCAAGAACCTTGAATCTCATGCAAGCCGCTAAGAGAGCAACGCCCTCGGGGTTCGGAGCACCGTTTACGATGCAATAGCCGTCGGCTGTGGATTCCATGTAGTAGATGCCGTCGCCGTCATCATCTCTCGGAAGCGGAACGAACATGACTTCGCCCTCTTCGATGTCGCCCCAGATGGAGTTGACGGTCTCGACAGTGTCGGTGAATTCGGAGGTTTCTGCGATGCAGAAGAGCTGGAGTCCTTCCTTGATGCCGCCGCCGGAAACGCCGTTACGGATTGACCAATCCTTGTTCCAGAGCGGGTATACGCACTCGTTCTTGCCAAGGTTATAGAGAAGGTTCGCCGCGCGCTCAACAGCCGCTGAATCAATATTACTCTCAAATTGCTGTGTTTCGGTGTTATACTGTACTATCATCTCGCCGCAGGAATGCATAAGAGCCGCGCTGTAGTACCAGCCGTCAAGAGCATATCTGTCCTCGTCGGGGTCGGAGAAGTCAACACACATCTCATAGAAAGCGTCCCATGTCCACTCGTCGTTCCAATAGAGCTCTGCGGGGTCGTCGTAACCAAATTCCTCGATAACTCTTCTGTTATAAACAACAACGTGACCGAAAGCGTTATCATAAACGATAACATAGGGTCTGTTCTTCAGGGAGTAGTAGTCATAGGCGAATTCCTTTTCGCCTGCCCAAAGAGCGTCGTCATAGTCTATGTAGGTGTCAACCGGCTGGAACATGCCCTTGATACAGCTTGTCGGGAAAATCTCGTTGCCGCCAGGGTAGAAGTCGGGAGAATTGGAAGCCAAAATGAGGTTGGCAAGATCGTCAAAACGAGTGTCCCATGAGCACTCATACCACTCGATAGAACAGCCGTATTTTTCCTGGAATGTCCAATATCCTGAATTGATAATTTCGTCGTCTGAGTAGTTCTGCATGTCGTCATACCAGCAGAACCATGTGATGGTTGAATTTGCCGCTTCGGTCTCCTCTACGTCGGGAAGATAAATTCCCGCGGCATTAAGGATAGCCTCGGCATCCTGTGTAGCAAAGGTAAGCTGAACAACCTCTCTACTTGTACTGCCGCATCCGACCAAAGCCATGATCATGATTCCGGCAAGAAGAAGTGCAATCACCTTCTTCATTACAGCACCTCCTAAAAGAATTTTGCCCATTTATTATACACCATTTCGACGTAAATTTCAATTGAGCATTGTGCACAATAAACGGGAATGGGATTTGTGCAGATTGCACAGGTAGGATCGTGCCTCGTGTGATGCGCTCCTTTCGGTCGCGCACCCCTCCACCACGCTTCGCGTGGTCCCCCTCCGGAAGTTCGCTTGCGAACTTCATGTCAGAGGGAGGCTTAGTTTCGCTCTCCCAAAAGCTTGCAAAGGCGCAAAAAAGGCTCCCCTGAAAGGGGAGCTGGCTGCCCGAAGGGCAGACTGAGGGGGTTCCCCAGTCTTATCCTTCGTAATCATTCATTTCATACGGGTCGTAAGATTCAATCTGAGCGTTCAGCTCGGCAACATAGTACTCAAGCTGTTCGTTATAGGCTTCCTTGATCTGTGCCCATGTGGAGGCGTCGGAGGAGTCTGCGATTGACTCATACTTCTCGGTTACAGCCTGGAGCTTGTCGCCCAAGCCTGAATCGTAAACAACGATGAGGTTCTCAGCGGAAGAAGCGAGTCTGTAGCACTCGTCGTACATTTCGAGCATCTCTTCAGTCCAGAGATAGGTCTCCTCAAGCTGAATTCTGTCGATTGAGATAACAGTCGGGTCCAAAACCTTGAATCTCATGCAGGAAGCAAGAAGTACAACGCCCTCGGGGTTCGATGCGCCCTGAACTATGCAATAGCCAAGGGATGTCGACTCGGTGTAGTAGTAACCGTCGCTGTCGTCATCTCTGGGAAGCGGAACGAACATGAGCTCGCCCTCGGTTACATCGCCGAATACCGCGCTGATTTCAGAAACAGTTCCTGTGAATACCCAAGAACCACGGATGTAGAAGAGAAGAAGTCCTTCCTTCATGCCGCCGCCCTCGGTACTGTTACGGATGCTCCAACCGTTATTCCATCTCGGATAGATGCAGTCGTTCTTATTGAGGTCATAGAGAAGCTGTGCCGCACGCTCGATAGCGGGTGAATCAACATTGATTTCATACTGCTGTGTCTCGGTGTTGTAGACGATTATCGTCTCACCACTGGAGTGCATGATTCCGTGGTTATAGCCCCACCCATCGAGAGCGTATCTGTCCTCGTCGGGGTCGGAGAAGTCTACGCACATTTCATAGAAGACATCCCATGTCCACTCGTCGTTCCAATAGAGCTCAGCAGGATCGTCATAGCCCCATTCTTCGATGACTCTTCTGTTGTAAGCAACAACGTTGCCAAAGGAGTTATCATAGACGATTATGTAGGGTCTGCCCTTGATTGAGAAATAGTTGTAAGCGTATTCTTTCTCACCTGCCCAGAGTTCATCGTCATAGCTCATGTAGTCGTCAACGGGGACGAACATTCCTTTTACACATCTTGTCGGGAAGATTTCGTTATCTCCGGGATAGAAGTCGGGGGAGTTGGAAGCGAGTATAAGGGTTGCAAGCTCGTCATATCTTGTATCCCATGTGCACTCGTCCCACTTGATTGCGCAACCGTACTTCTCCTGGAAAGTCCAGTAGCCGGAATTGATGATTTCGTCTTCAGAGTAGTTTTGCATTGAATCATACCAGGCAAACCATCTTATGGTGGTGCCTGCCGCCGCTGTCTCCTCAGCATCGGGAAGATAGATACCTGCAGCATTGAGGATTGCCTCGGCGTCCTGAGTTGCAAAAGTAAGCTGGACGACCTCTCTACTTGTACTGCCGCATCCGACCAAAGCCATGATCATGATTCCGGCAAGAAGAAGTGCAATCACCTTCTTCATTACAGCACCTCCTTGGAGTATGTCCTAAGTTAATGAGCCCCAAAAATTCAAAAACCGCGCTACACGCACGGCTGTTTTCAACCCCGATGTCCAGAAGAGAAAGGAGGAGGTACGAAAATGAAATTTCAGTGCACACTCATTATACACCTTTTCACAAAACTTTGCAACATGACATAATGCACAAGATATGAGTGCTTGTTTTGTGCAAGTTGCATAGGTGGGAAACTCTCCAGCAGTTATCGCCCTGCGGACGATATGCCCCTTGCGGGGCAACCCCTCCACCGGCTTCGCCGGTCTCCCTCCCCCTTCAGGGAGGCTATTTTCATTCTGACAGAGGGTTCTGCAAAAACGATTTTATTCCAAATTAATTCCCTGCTTCAAGATATACGCCCAATTGCGGCGGCTGTAAAGAAATCTGACAACGTGGACGATGTCATCAACAATTATGTAGAACGCGAGATAATTATTCACCATCGCAAAGCGAATTCCCCACGATTTGAGAATCGGGTCGTCAACGATGCGGTTTCTATCCGGGAATTCACTAAGTGTGGAGATTTTCCTTTCAAAATCATCTACCAGCTTATCAGCCGCAGTCGGATTTCTCAGATTGAATTCTATATAATCCGCGGCTTCTACTACGTCTTTGCTCGCTTTTTTAGTTACATGAATTCTATAATTCATCTCATTCTACTCTCCCTGATTTCCTTCATTGCTTCGTCGAGCGGCAATGTCCTGCCGGCTTTTACGTCATCAAGACCTTCCTGAAGGAGTCCGTAGAGTTCAAAGCGACCGGTGAGCTGTTCATAGGATTCCATGCTCATGGTAACTATATCCCCGCGACCGTTCTTTGTGATAAAAACAGGCTCCATTGTTTCATGGCATAAGGTTGAGACTTCGTTATAGTGGTTTCTTAAATCGGTACTCGATATGATTGTTGGCATAATATCACCTCTTTCTAAAGAAATTATATCAGAATTCGTCAAGAATGTCAATAGCCGAAATAGTGCAATTTCGGATTTCGGAATCCTCCCCACTACTGCGTTTCTCCGTAAAAGAAACTGTAACCCCATCGTAACTTGACAATTTCCCCGTCTTAGAGTAATATATTATAATAGTATTTCTTGATAAGGAGACTTGGTATGTCTAAGTATTTCGGAACCGATGGGTTTCGGGGTGAGGCTAACGTCGGACTTACGGCGGAGCACGCTTTCAAGGTTGGAAGATTTTTGGGATGGTATTACACCGAGCTTCGCCATCGTAATGGCGACGACAGCCCGGCTAAAATAGTTATAGGAAAAGACACCCGGCGTTCGAGCTATATGTTTGAGTATTCCCTCGGAGGAGGCTTGACCGCTTCCGGAGCGGACGCTTATCTGCTCCACGTCACGACCACTCCGTCGGTGGCACACGTCGTCGCTACTGAGGATTTCGACTGCGGAATCATGATTTCCGCAAGCCACAATCCATACTACGACAACGGCATCAAGCTCATCGGGACGAGTGGCGAGAAGATGGACGAAGAGGTTATTTCCCTCGTTGAGGATTATCTTGACGGCAAGCTGAATGTCTTTGGGAAAGACTACCCCGAGATTCCGTTCGCGCACAAGGAAAAAATCGGCAGGACTGTCGACTACATCGAGGGCAGAAACCGCTACATAGGCTATCTTATCTCTCTCGGAATGTTCTCATTCCGTGGCGTCAAGGTCGGGCTCGACTGCGCCAACGGCTCAAGCTGGCACATTGCGAAGGCTGTTTTCGACGCATTGGGAGCTAAGACATATGCCATAAACACCGAGCCGAACGGGTTCAATATAAACGATAATGCGGGTTCTACCCATATCGAAGCTCTGCAGAAGCATGTTTTGGAGAACCACCTCGATGTCGGATTCGCCTATGACGGCGACGCAGACAGGTGCATAGCGGTCGATGAGAAGGGAAACGTCGTCACCGGCGACCACATTTTATACATATGCGGAAAGTACATGCGCTCACGTGGGGAGCTCCCGAATAACACGGTTGTAACTACGGTCATGTCGAACCTCGGACTCTACAAGGCTTTTGACCGCGAGGGAATCGACTATGCCAAAACCGCTGTCGGCGACAAGTATGTTTATGAATATATGAGTGCGAACGGCTGTCGCCTTGGCGGCGAGCAGTCGGGACACATCATCTTCTCAAAGTATTCGGGAACAGGCGACGGAATCCTCACGAGCTTAAAGCTCATGGAGGTCATACTTTCCGAGAAGAAGACGCTGTCCCAGCTCTGCGAGGGATTGCTTATCTACCCGCAGTTACTGGTGAACGTGAAAGTAGCTGATAAAGAAGCAACTCTCAACGACCCGAAGGTAAAAGAGGCTATCGAGAGTGCGTCTCAGGCACTTGGCGATTCGGGAAGGATTTTAGTGAGAGCATCCGGGACAGAGCCGCTGGTCAGAGTTATGGCGGAAGCCGAGACGGAAGAATTATGTAAGAAATATACGGATGAGATAGTAGGGGTTATTAAGGCAATATAACTTCTGTGCAGACGACTTGACTGCGTCAAGTCGGCAACTTTCGCCGTTGGCGAAAGTTGCACCCCTCAGGCGGCTACGCCGCCAGCTCCCCTTGTCAGGGGAGCCTTAAGTGCTCTTTACGACTGTAACAAAGGAGGCAAAAATTATGTGTGGTATTGTTGGATATTCGGGATTGAAGCAGGCGGGTCCGATGCTTTTGGATGGGCTTTCGAGGCTTGAGTATCGCGGATATGACTCTGCCGGAATCGCCGTCAGGGATGGCGACGGGGAGATTAATATCGTCAAGGCTAAGGGCAGGCTTTCAGTTCTCATCGAGAAGACCGACGGGGGAAAGTCTCTTTCCGGAACATGCGGAGTCGGGCACACAAGATGGGCGACGCACGGCGCACCCTCCGAGATAAACGCCCATCCCCATCATTCTGACGACGGCAACGTTGTCGGAATCCACAACGGAATTATCGAGAATTATAAAGAGCTCAAGGAGCTGTTGGAGAAAAACGGCTACAGCTTCTACTCCTCCACTGACACCGAGGTTGCCATCAAACTCATCGACTACTATTATAAAAAGGGCTCTGAAAGCCCGATTGAAGCTTTGACCAGAGCCATGACGAGAATCAGCGGCTCATATGCCTTTGCAGTGATGTTCAAGGACTATCCTGACGAGATTTTTGCCGCAAGAAAAGACAGTCCGATTATTGTCGGCGTCAACGGCGACGAGTCGTTCTTAGCTTCTGATGTCCCTGCTATCTTAAAGTATACAAGAAGCGTCTACTACATCGGGAACTACGAGATTGCGCACCTTTCGGGCGGGAAAGTCGACTTCTACAATATCGACGGCGAGAAGATTGAAAAAGAGCCAAGCGAGATAAAATGGGACGCCGCAACCGCCGAAAAAGCGGGCTACGAGCATTTCATGATAAAGGAAATTCACGAACAGCCGGAAGCGGTGAAGAATACGCTTTCCTCGGTCATTCACAATGGGAAAATCGACCTGAGTCCGGTCGGGGTCTCGGATGAAGAGCTTAAGAGCATAAGCCAGATTTACATAGTCGCATGTGGCTCGGCATACCACGTCGGAGCGGTCATGCAGTATGTGATTGAAGATTTAGCGGGAATTCCCGTGCGGGTTGAGCTTGCCTCCGAATTCAGGTATCGCAAACCGGTTTTAGATAAGAACGGTCTCTGCATCATCATCAGCCAGTCGGGAGAGACGGCTGACAGCTTAGCGGCACTTCGTGAAGCCAAGAACCGTGGGCTTCGGACTCTTGCCATCGTCAACGTTGTCGGAAGTTCAATCGCTCGCGAGGCGGACAACGTCTTCTACACGCTTGCCGGTCCCGAGATTGCCGTCGCGACCACCAAGGCATATTCGGCACAGTTGGTTGCCGGGTACACCTTTGCTGTTCAGCTTGCCTATGTTTTGGGAAGACTTGACGATGCCAAGTACACTGATTTGATAGGAGAATTACTCGCGCTCCCCGGGAAGAT
The DNA here is from genome assembly GCA_021202155.1 of Oscillospiraceae bacterium. Classification (GTDB taxonomy): domain Bacteria; phylum Bacillota; class Clostridia; order Oscillospirales; family Ruminococcaceae; genus Faeciplasma. Next base: position 247,456 of record JAJQDP010000006.1, read on the forward strand.
TGAGAAGATTCTTGAAGATAAAGAGCGGCTTCAGTGGTTCGCCGCGAAGCAGTCGTCGTCTACGGACATATTCTTCATCGGACGCGGCATCGACTATGCCATAAGCCTTGAGGGAAGCCTCAAGATGAAGGAAATCTCCTACATCCACTCGGAATCCTACGCCGCCGGCGAGCTTAAGCACGGTGCCATAAGCCTCATTGAGGACGGAACGTTGGTCGTCGGTTGCCTCACCCAGAGTGAGCTCTACGAGAAGACGGTCAGCAACATGGTCGAGTGCCAGTCACGCGGCGCGTACCTCATGGCGGTCACCACCGAGGGCAACTACAACACCGAGGACATCGCCGACTTCACCGTCTACATTCCCGAAACCGACTCCCACTTCGCGGCATCGCTTGCAGTAGTCCCGCTACAGCTCATGAGCTACTACGTCTCCCTTGCCAAGGGATTGGATGTAGATAAGCCGAGGAATTTAGCGAAGAGTGTGACGGTGGAATAGACCCCGTGCGAAACGCGCTCGCCCTATGGGCTCGCGCACCCCTCAGGCGCGCCTTGCGCCAGCTCCCCTTTCAGGGGAGCCTTTTTTGTGCCTCTTTGTAAGCTTTTGAGAGAATAATAAAAGCCTCCCCTGAAAGGGGAGGGGAACCGCCGGCGTAAGCCGGTGGTGGAGGGGTTTACAAGTAATACTGATACAACCAGCACCGTATCATACCATTATAGAGCTTCCGTCTCTTATCGGCTTTTTTGCCGAAGAGGCGTTCAAACTCTTCGTGCGGGGAGATGATGTAGCAGGGGTGGTCTTTTGAAGGGACGAGAACCTGCCCCATCACCTTATAGAGCTCCTCCGCTTCCTTGAGCTCAAGGAGGCGTTCGCCATAGGGCGGGTTGCAGACGGTGATTGTGCCGTCCTTGGGCTTGAAGCTCTTGATGTCGGCTTTCGCCGCTTTGATGTAGTCCCCTACTCCCGCAAGCCTTGAGTTCTGAAGAGTCAGTGCAACCGCCAGCTCATCTATGTCCGAGCCTGTGCCGGTGAAGCCGCCACTCAGGTTCGCCTGCTCGCGGGCAAGGTCTCGCTCGGTCTTCCAGATGGTCTTCGGAATACTCTCCCAGCTTTCTGCGGAGAAGTGGCGCATAAGACCCGGCGCGATTCTCATCGACTTGTATGCCGACTCGATAAGAAGCGTTCCGCTTCCGCACATCGGGTCGACAACCTGGCTTCCGGTCTTGACGCGGGCAAAATCGGCAATTGCGGCGGCGAGGGTTTCCTTGATGGGAGCCTCGTTTGCGTCCTTGCGATAGCCGCGCTTGTGAAGACCGACGCCGGAGGTGTCAAGATAGACTGTGCACCTGTCCTTATAGATGTTGAACTGAATCTGGTGGAGCGAGCCGGTTTCCTCGAAATGCTCGATTCCGTATTTTTTAGACAGCCTTGTGACTGCCGCCTTTTTTATTATCGACTGGCAATCGGGAATGCTGTGAAGCTGGGAATTCAGCGAGCTTCCCTTGACGGGGAATCTGTCAAATTTCCCGATGAAATTCTCGAACGGCAGTGCCTTCACGCCCTGGAATAGCTGTTCAAAGGTTTTCGCCTCGAAGCTCCCGAGCTCTATCATCACTCTCTCAGCGGTCGACAGTCTGATATTGGCTCTTGCGAGCATGGAAATATCGCCATCGAATGAGATTCTACCGTCCGAAACAGTAAGGTTCTCTCCGCCTATTCTCTTAATCTCAAAGGACAACACGCTCTCCACGCCGAAAAGGCAGGGACAGCAGTACCTTATCCCATCCATCAAAACACCTCAATGTTATTTCATATTACCAATGGCAATGCATTTGCGGGCGGATAATATCTGCCCCTACAATTTTTAATAAAACTCTCTGAGAATCTCAGTGATATACGTGTAGTTATTTCCGGTCAGCTCGATATAGTCGTTCAGATCGACGCCGTCGGTGACGATGCAGGCTGTTGCACTTGAAGAGAGTGCAGAAAGTGTCTCATCAAGCTCGGTGACCTCGTGAACGCCCGAGCAGGTTGCCGGGATGTTGGTCTTCTTGTAGTACCCTATAGCAGTGCTTGTGCAGTTGCTTCCGGCGATAAGTCCGGTCTCGGTGCAGTATTCACGGGTTACGACCGACGAGCAGGTGTCAAATGTCGTGACCTCTCCCGCGTCAGCTATGTCTCCGAAAATATTCTTCCACATGACCGCCGAGCCGTAGCAGTTGTCGGTGTCAATCTCCTCGGGGGTGTCGTGACCAATCCAGAGACCGGTCACATACTCGGGAGTACAACCGATGAACCAGAGGTCGCACCAGTCCTGGGTTGTACCGGTTTTCGCGATGAGCTCAACGTTGTCAAGCTTGGCGTTACGCGCCGTTCCTCTTGAGGAGGAGACGACCGATTCGAGCATTCTGTTCATGACATACGCTGTGGATTCGTCGATGACCTGCTCTCCGACAAGAGAGTGCGTGTAGATAGCCTCGCCGGTGCTGTCCAAAATTCTTGTAATAAACGTTGACTCATAGTACTTTCCGCCGTTGCCGAAAATCTGATATGCAGCGACCATCTCCTGCAAGGTTACGCCTTCTGTGAGCGCACCTACCGCCATAGGAGACCTTGCAACGTCAGTGAGTCCTCCGTCATAGAGAACCAGTGTGCTAAGGTGAAGCCTGTAGTAAAGGAACTCAAAGCAAGTGCTCGGGCTCAGAAGCTCTACAAGCTGAGCCGCACCTGTGTTGAGTGAGCGTTGCAGATTGTTGGCGACTGTGTTGTATTCCTTCGACCAGGATGACGTATACGCGCCACTCGTCGAGTAGTTTCTGGGCCAGATGAGGTAGCCGTTATCCGAGCTCTGGTCCTCAATCAGGAGCGGAACATCCAAAAGTAGCGACGACCAGGTTACAAGGTCGTTTTCAATTGCAAGAGAATATGAAGCAAGCGGCTTTATCGAGGAGCCCGGCTGCCTGGTCGACATAGTAGCGCGGTTGAGTCCCAAGGGGCTCTCCTTCTCGCCGACTCCGCCGACTACTGCAAGTATTCGCCCGCTATAGTCCATGCAGATGAACGCACTTTGCGGGATGTCCTCATTCCCGTCCTCGGAGAAGGTGTAGAGGTCAAGGTACTTTTCCTCAAGCTCTATCTGTATGTCAAGGTCGACGCAGGTGTAAATCTTGTAGCCGCCTGAACAGAGTTCGGAATAAGCCTCGTCCCAGGTTTCATAGCCATAGTAGCTCATGAAGTAGTCGACCGCCTGATAGATAACGGCATCGACATAGTAGGAGGAGACGTCGTCGAAGTTATCATAAGCCGAAAGTGTGGATGTGTCCACATCCTCTGTCGAGGAGGAGTTGTAGTCCATGCTTCCAACAAGGTTCAACTCTTCATTGAGTGCTTCCTCATACTCTTCGGTGGAAATTGCTCCGTTTTCGAGCATCTGATCAAGGATGTAAACTCGTCTTTCGTAGTTACTCTCAGGGAAGTTTATCGGGTCGTTATAATAAGGGCTCTTTGTGATTGCCGCTATACACGCCTCTTCGGCAAGGGTGAGCTGGCTCACGTCCTTATTGAAATAGTAGTTAGCCGCCGCCTGAACGCCGTAGATATTATTGTTGAGCGGCACAAGATTCAGGTATGCCTCAAGAATATCGTCCTTTGAGTAGTTCTTCTCAAGCTGAACTGCGCGGTAGATTTCGCGGAGCTTTCTCTGGACGCCCTCGATGCCGTCGGCTTCGTCGTCGCCGGTTATCTGCTTGACCGTCTGTTGAGTGATGGACGAAGCACCTCTTACATCGCCTTTGACAAAGATTTCAACAACCGCAGAAGCGATTCCATAGAAGTCGACGCCGTCGTGGCTATAAAATCTCTCGTCCTCGGAATAGACGAAAGCGTCTCTTACATACTGAGGAATCTCCTCAAGGTCAGCCCAGATTCGCTTTTCGCCCTCGCTTGTGAGGGTGTCGTAAACAATCCATTCGTCGCCCGATTGAGCATAAATGTAAGTGGTATAGCTCGAAGAGATGTCGTCAAGGCTTATCTCCGAGGTGTCCTCCATCAGGTTGACGACAAAGACGGTTGCCGCACATGCGACAATCATTCCGGTTATGATGATGATCATCAGGGCACACAAAACAACCGTTCCTATCATTTTAAGAACCACTACGAACGGTTTTGTAGCGATTTTGAATCCTCTTTTGAATTTTTTCAGGTTGGAAGTTTTCTTCACAGCACTTCTCCTCTCTTGAAACCTAAATACGGACGGCATTGTGAAGCTATCATATGTCTATCATTATAGCACAAATCTCTTCGGATGTTAAGAGGGTAAGGGAAATTGTAATGGATTTTTAATCTTTTCGGGTGGATAAAATAAGAGGGGTAGCACAGAGCTACCCCCAACTAATTTTTCACAGTTTATTCTGCACTGGGAACGGGTTTTAGGTCTCCGTCCCGACCTACTTGGAGCAGGTTTAACGTCTCTGCTCCGACGGCAAACACCAACTTACGCTGAGTGTAAAGTCCAAACATCAACATGTAAGTTTTCAACTAATCCCACATATATTATACACAACATCAGTGCGAATGTCAAGCCTGATTTAACAAAAACAGGCGGCAAGAACGTCGCCTGTTGAATGTACAACGTAAACCGGAAATTAAATTATTCCTCAGTTTCAGGCTCTTCTGCCTCTTCCTCTGCGGGAGCCTCGTCGTGAGACCTCGGTCTGTAGTCGCCGCCATCGGGGAGAAGTGCTCTGATTGAGAGGCTCACTCTCTTGTTAGCGATGTCGCAGTCGGTGATCTTAGCAGTGACTACGTCGCCTACAGAAAGGAAGTCTGCAACATTTGCAACTCTCTGGTTAGCGATCTGGGAGATGTGGATGAGTCCATCGATTCCGGGGATGATCTGAGCGAATGCTCCGAAGCCGGTGATGGAAACAATCTTGACCTCGACGGTCTGACCAACAGAGTAGTTCTTCTCAAAGATTACCCAAGGGTTGTCCTCGGTCTTCTTGTATACGAGAGATACCTTGCCGGTTTCCTTGTCGATGTCCTTGATGGTGACTTCAATGTGGTCGCCAACAGATACAACATCCGAAGGATGCTTGATTCTTGCCCAGGTGAGATCCATTCTTCTGACTAACCCGTCAACTCCGCCGACATCTACGAATACTCCGTAGTCGGTGATGGACTTGACCTCGCCCAAGATGGTCTGTCCGACCTCAGCATTCTCAAAGAATGCCTTCTTGCGCTGTTCTCTCTCCTCGGCAGTTACCTTTCTTATCGAGCCGACAGCTCTCTTTCTCTGCTCGTTGAGTTCAATAATCTTGAATCTTACTTCCTTCTTAAGAAGGGAATCCATAGCATCTGAAGCTCTTACGCCTGTCTGGGAAGCAGGAACGAAAACTCTCATGCCGCTCGTGGTAACGATAACGCCGCCCTTGATGATGTTGGTGACTGTGCCGGTAAGAACCTCGCCGTTCTCATAAGCCTTCTTGACATCGTCATAGCCCTTCTGAGCGTCAACCTGCTTCTTTGAAAGCATTGCAATGCCCTCAACGTCGTTGAGCTTGGTTACGATTACGTCGATGGTGTCGCCCACCTTGACTACGTCCTCGGGCTTGGCATTAGGGTCTGCCGAAAGCTCGGACAGTGGAATATATCCGGTGTGCTTGGTGCCAATATCAACTATAACTTCAGTGCTGTTAACCGCTGTTACTACGCCGCTTACTCTCTTTCCGGTATATATTTTCTTGAGGCTCTGTTCAATTGCTTCTTCAAAATTGAACTCCTCCTCGTTTGACAAAATCTCAGTCATGTCTTTTTTTACCTCCTCAATGATATATGCCGGAGTTGATGCGCCGGCTGAAATCCCGACGGATTTCGCTGTAGAAAAATCAATGTCCCGAAGCTCCCGTGAATTTTCGATGAGATAGCACCTTGAGTTGGCGGAGCAAATATCGTACAGCTTCTTTGTGTTGGAGCTGTTCCGCCCGCCTATAATCAGCATTGTATCGCATCCCCGGGACAAATCCTCCGCCTCAGACTGCCGCTTCTCGGTAGCCGTGCAGATGGTGTCATATACAGTGACGCCCGAAAATTCCGAGACTTCCCCTATACACTGATTCCACATTCTTATATTATAAGTTGTTTGCGAAAGAATTGCAACACCTTTTTTTGATTTTTCACAATTCTTTCTAAGAAGCTTAACAAGCTCAACGCAATTCGGGAAGACTTCCGCCTCTCCAGAGCCCGACTTATCAGCCCAGCCGAGTATTCCCTGAACCTCCGGGTGGTCTTTATCGCCTGCTATGAGAACTAAGTCTCCCGCCGCCGTTCTCTCAGCGACGAGCTTATGAATCTTCGTGACGAACGGGCAGGTGGCATCCACTATGTTTACTCCCCTGCTACTAAGCTCCTCGAAAACATCTCTGCCGACTCCATGTGAGCGGATAATGACGGTGTCGCCCTCACTCGCCTCTGAGGGGGAATTGATGACGCTTATACCATGCTTCTCCAAATCCGCAACTACAGACGGGTTGTGAATGAGCGGTCCCAAGGTGTAGATTCTCTTTTCAGTGCCCTTATCTGCTGTCTCGTAGGCTATCTTCACAGCCCTGTCGACTCCAAAGCAGAAGCCGGCGGTTTTCGCAACTGTAACGCTCTTATTCATCTACAAGCCCCTTGACTTCATTTAAAATTATGTCCCTCGAATGCCTGAGTTCGGATGACGAAAGCGAATTCACCTTGAGTTTATAGTACGGAATCAGCTTGCCGACACGCACCGTCAGAAACGTCCTTCCAAGCCTGGTTTTGCGCCTGGTGATTCCAATCGGCAGGACGTCGGCATCAGCCTCACTCGCGATGAAGGAAACTCCGCTCTTGAACGATCCGATTTTTCCGTCCTTGGAGCGTGTGCCCTCCGGGAAAATGGTAAGGTTGTAGCCGCGGTTGAGGTATTCTATTCCTGTATTCAGGGCACTTCTGTCGCCCTTGCCGCGCTTGACAGGGAAGGCGTGGAAAATCTTTAAGGCATGAGCTATCTTGTGCTCAAAGATGTCCTCCTTCGCCATGTATGCTGAGATGTTATTCATCTTGACGCCGATTGCAACCGGGTCCAGAACCGTATGGTGGTTCGCCGCTATGATGTATGAGCCGCTTTTCGGGATGTTACTTAAATCCTCATACCTGACCTTCATCACAATCCTGAGAAGCCCCAGGGCTATCCACCTCACGAACGTGAAAAAAAAGCGGTTTACTGCGGGAGCCATTCCTCTCTGAGGGCGAAGTGAGTTGAGTTTTCGGTCGATTATCTCCAAAACTGCCGAAACTGCGCCGTTTATATCTAAGTCTGAAGTGTCAAGCTCGACTGCGTCGTCGGCTTTTTTAAGAGGTGAAGCCGCTCTGTGCGAGTCGTTATAGTCGCGCTCGTTTATCTCTTTTAAAATCTCTTCGTATGAGATATTCTGACCTTTTGCAAGGTGCTCTTTTAACCGCCTGTTAGCCCGTTCCTCGGCGGAAGCTGTCATGAAAATCTTCACCTGAGCGTTCGGGAGGATAACAGTTCCGATGTCTCGCCCGTCCATGACGATGTTGTGCTTTTCCGCCATGGTTCTCTGGAGTGAAAGAAGAAATTCTCTGACCTCGGGAATAGCTGAAACGTTCGACGCCGCCATCGCTATCTCGGGAGCTCTTATCGCTTCGGAGACGTCCTCGCCGTTCATGATGACACGCTGAGTTCCGTCAACATACTTGAGTTCAAGCTTGATGTCCGGAAGCAGTGGAACAACCTCGCTTGCTTCATTTGTCTTTTTCCCAAGCCTGTATGCGTAGAGCCCGATTGAGCGGTATAACGCGCCGGTATCGACATAGACATAGCCCAAGTTTTTTGCGACCTCCTTGGCTATTGTCGATTTTCCGGCACCGCTCGGTCCGTCGAGCGCGATGTTTATTCCCATGTAGCTTCATCCTCCTGATTTGTTCTGTTCCTTGCCTGCGAAATCGCCCTTGCCGCCGTTTCAGCGGTCGCAAATGCAATCTGCAGGTTGTACCCGCCTGTCATGGCGTCGCAGTCTATTATCTCCCCCGCGAAATATAAGCCGGGAGTCAACTTCGATTCCATCGTAGCGGGATTTATTTCCTTCGTTTTGACTCCGCCGCGTGTGACTATTCCCTCTTCTATCGGTCGGAGTCCTGTCACTGTTAGGGTAAGAGCCTTTGTAACCCTGGCAAGCTTCTCTTTTTCTTCCCTTGTTATCTGGTTGCAGGGCTTTTCGGGATTTATCCCTGAAAGCCTGACCATATCTCGCCTCAGCTCTCTTGGGAAGAGTCTCCCGAGAGATTCACCGAACGGCAAATTCGGCGTTTCGTCGAAATCCCTTTGAATCCGCTTCAAAAGCTGTTCCATCGTGAGCCCGGGCTTCAGGTCTATCACTATCTTGTAATCACATTTATCGTCGATAAAGCAGGACGCTGAAAGGCTCAAAGGTCCTGCGATACCATATCGCGTGAAGCTCATCTCGCCGAGCTCCGAATATATCGGCTTCTTTTTGTCTCCGTATAATGACAAAGTCACATTCTTTATTGTGAGACTATAGAGCTCATCAGAAAATCTTTCTTTCGTTTCGATGGGGACTAAAGATGCCTTCGGCTCGGAGATGGTGTGCCCTAAGTCTCCTGCAAGCCTGTACCCATCCCCGGTAGAGCCGGTTTTCGGGTAGCTCATTCCGCCGGTCGCAAGTATCACTGCATCGGCTCTGTACTCTCCTTTTTCGCCCAAAACTCCCACAGCTCTGCCGTTCTCGGTAAGAATCCTTACTGCCCTATCTCTCACAACTTTGGCATTGCTCTTCTCAAGAGCCGCCGCCACGTCGGAAGCCTTGTCGCTGACGGGAAAGACTCTCCCGCCGCGCTCGGTCTTGAGCGGGACGTTGTGAGCCTCAAACCACGCCATCGTGTCCTGAGGGGAAAGGTTATCGAGGGCACTATAGAGAAACTTTGGGTTTCGGATGACGTTTTTCATAACCTGCTCAGTGGTGCAGTTGTTGGTCAGGTTGCATCTGCCCTTGCCGGAAATACGGAGCTTCCTAAGGGTTTGTCCGGTCGGCTCTAAAACTGTGGCACTTAGTCCCATTTCACTGAGCCGTGAGCCCGCGAACATCCCCGCGGCACCACCGCCGATTATCACAACATCAGACGCCACGGTTTCCATCCTCATTCTTCTCATAGACGTTGTATTCGTCCCATATCTCTTCAAGGGTCGCAAAGCTCTTCTCGACCTCTTCGTGATTCTTAAGCGACACCGCCGCGATGAGTGCATTAATAAGGCTCATCGGCGCGACGAGTGAATCAACGAATGATACCATATCCGATCTGGCAAGTAGCACGTTTCCTGCGTTCTCCGCAATCGGGGAATCAAGGCTGTCGGTAATAGCAAGTGTGCCTGCTCCCTTCCTCCTGCCGTATGCCAACGCCTGAACCGTCTGCCTCGAATACCTCGGGAACGAGATTCCGATGAGGAGGTCACCCTCGCCAAGGCGCATGAGCTGTTCAAAGAGTTCCGACCTGCTCCCCTGCCTCAGTGTCACGACATCCGGGCGCATAAGCTGGAAGTAGTAGCCCATAAACGACGCAAGTGCCGCTGAGCTCCGCACTCCCAATATGTAGATATGTCTTGCATTTATGATGCTTTCGACTGCGGCATTGAAATTCTGCTCGTCGGTTTCCTCAAGTGTCTGGCGGATATGCTCGATGTCGTTCTTTAAGACCTTGCTGAATACGTCCTCCGGCTTGAGCCTTGACTGCTCGATTCTCTGGACGGCGGTGAGCTTGTTTCTTGCGGCTTCACGAAGGGAACGCTGAAACTCCGGATACCCGGAAAAGCCGAGGTCGGAAGCGAACCTGACAACCGTCGACTCGCTCACCCCAACGCACTCTCCCAATTTCGCCGCGGTGAGATATTCCGCCTTGTCGTAGTGGTCCAAAATATACTCGGCGATTTTTCTGTGCCCCTTCGAGGCGGTCTTTTCCCTTTCGCGAATCAGGTCGAAAAGGTCTGTGGAACTGTTCACGTCTCTTCACTCCTATGTTTAAAAAGCTTCTTTTGCTTTTCCCGTATTCTTTCGCGACGCTCGCGTGTCAGGTCTTCGCGGACTGTGAATCCGTCCTCCATGACCTCCAAAACGTCGCCCTCATGCGCTCCGAAAACCAAGCTTCTCAGCGCGTTTACGTGACCGCCGTCCTCATCCTCAAGCACGGCGATATTTTCTTCAAGTCTGTCTACAATATAGTACTTTCCCATCCTACTCTCCGTTCTCGGTCGTGATGCCAAGTCCTGAGCTCAGGCAGGAGAAGACCACGGTTCCGTCGACATCGGTTCTGTAGATATTTTCGGTGTAGAGCTCAAGCCGGTCTACAACGTCCGAATTCGGGTGGTTATAGCTGTTGTCGCCGCACTCAATCACGCAATATTCAGGGGTGACGGCGTCCAAGAAATTGTAGGAAGACGAAGTAGAACTCCCGTGGTGCGGGACTTTCAGCACGTCGACGTCCAGATCCACTCCGCTTTCGACAAGTTGGGTCTCGATTGTCTTCTCAATGTCTCCGGTGAAGAGGAACGAGCTTCCCGCGCAGTCGAATCTTATCACTATGGAATAGTTATTGAGGTTGTCAGAATCGTAATCCGGAACGATTATTGTGAGCGTCCCGTTCCCGAACTGCAGAGTTCCGCTCTCGGCGGCATACAGGGGACAGCCCTTATTGTCGATGGCGTCAAGAAACTTCTCATAGGAATTGGTCGTCGGGACGTATTCATCAGGGATTTCCGGCATGATGACCTCGCCGATTTCGATGTCGGAAGCTATTACTTTTCTGAGCCCTCCGATGTGGTCAGAGTGAGGATGAGTCCCCACGACATAGTCAAGCCGAGTGATTCCAAGGTCATTCAGATAAGCCACCACCGTGTCGCCATACTCCGACTCTCCGCCGTCTATGAGCATAGTAGTACCGTCGTCAGCGATAATCAGCTCGCAGTCGCCCTGCCCGACGTTGATGAAGTGCACCGTGGCATAGCTTCCGTCAGAGGTAGGTTCAACAGTTTCACTGTCAGAAACTTCTGCGGTGACCTCCGAATCACCCGAAATGTCAACCTCCGACTCCATAAAGAAGTGGTCAACCCCGACATAGATGATAAACACCGCGCAGATGAGCACCAACGCCGCCGCAAGGCTTAACCTGTTCTGTTTTTTCTTTCTTCTTGCAGGCGCGCGCCTGCGGCGTTTATTAGGCATAGGGAATCCTTTTTAGTAAATGTGGCTGAAAATCAGTGCTAAAATTCCGGCGAAAATCAGTAACGGCAGGACATACAGCAGAAAAGCGTATCCAAGAGTCTGCAGGCAGGAGTAGTTCATGCTGGCGGATTCCCATTTGGCGGTGCCTTGGATGTACTTTTCGGAGCCCTCGAAGTGATTCACGACGGCATGTCCATAGGTGACAAAGCTGTCGAAAGTGTCTTCCTCGTCAAGCATCTTTGGGAAGGGCACGCCCTCACTCTTCTCAAAATCGGCTGCAATCCTCTTCATGTCTCCCGGCTCGGTGCCAAAGGCGAGCTTCGGAATCGTGTCAAATCTCACATAGTCCGCCTTGAATTTATACTTATACCTGGTTTTCTCTGGATGAGAATACTTTGTAAATTCCGCCGCCAGGAACTGCCAGAGATCGTGATCAATCCAGCCGTATTTATTGTCAATTGTCTCTTCGGCAAAGCTGAACATGTCGCCCAGAGTGACAAACTCACCCTGCTCAGTTTCGCCATATTCCGGCAAACAGATATATTCCTTCCTGAAAGCATTGTAAACCTTCTCTTTGAGACCATAAAGGTCTCCCTTTTTGTCGAGCTCACTGAACTTTTTGTCAAAATCAACGTCTTCGTAAAACTGAATAATCCCCTCGTCGGTGAGTGCCCTGATCATCGCTGTGTACAAATACCCCGAGCGAATCATCGCCAGTTCTTTGCTGACATGTGCCATATTCATTTTCCCTTTCAATTTATATTTAAAGCCGTCCGGCTTGAAAACTTATTCCCCTTCGGAGCTGTCAGACTGAGTCTGCACCGCTCCGCCAATCATCGCCCGTCTCTCCATCCACTGCGCCTTGGTCATCAAGACCTGCCTCGGCTTTGCTCCGTCAGCGGGACCGACGATGCCCATGGCTTCAAGCTCGTCCATCGTGCGGGCGGCTCGGGCGTAGCCTAACTTCAATCTGCGCTGGAGGAAGCTTGTCGAGGCTTGTCCGGCTTCTACAACCGCTTCGATGGCGCGCTCGGTCATGTCGTCAACATTACTGCTCTTCGATTCTTCTCCGTCAGAGGACGGCTTCTCGCCCTTGGAGACAGGGATATGCTTCTCGATTTCGCTTTCTATCTTCTCGTCGTACTGTTGCTCCGCGGTCTGGGACTTGAGATACTCGACGACTCGCTTAATCTCATTTGTGGCGACAAAGCCGCCCTGGATTCTCGTCGGCTTCGACTGCCCGACAGGCTTATAGAGAAGGTCGCCGTTGCCGAGGAGTTCTTCCGCTCCGCCTTCGTCCAGAATTACTCTTGAATCAATCTGATTCGATACTTTGAGGGCAACGCGCGACGGGATGTTTGCCTTGATAAGACCGGTGACAATGTCGACTCGCGGGCTCTGGGTCGCGACGATGAGGTGCATACCCGCGGCTCTTGCCAACTGCGCCAGGCGGCAAATAGACTCCTCAACGTCCTTCGGAGCCGCCATCATGAGGTCGGCGAGCTCGTCCACGATTATAACCATCTGCGGAAGAGGCTTAAGATTCTCGTTCTCTTCGGCGAGCTTGTTGTAGTCCTTGAGGTCGCGGACGCTGTTCTCCGCGAAAATGCTGTACCGCTTGAGCATTTCGGTAACCGCCCAGCCAAGTGCTCCCGCCGCCTTCTTGGCGTCGGTGACTACGGGTATCAAAAGGTGCGGAATGCCGTTATAGACCGGGAACTCAACCTGCTTCGGGTCAACAAGAATCAGCTTGACCTCATCCGGGGAGGCGTTATAGAGAATACTCATTATAATTGAGTTGGTGAAGACAGATTTACCTGAACCGGTAGTTCCGGCGATAAGAAGGTGCGGCATTTTCGAGATGTCGCCGATGATAATTTTGCCGTCGATGTCTCTGCCGACAGGGAAGCTGAGCTTGCCATTGGAATTACGGAACTCGTCGCTGTCGATGAGCTCTCTTATGTAGACGGTCTCACGCTGTTTGTTGGCAATTTCGATGCCTACTGCCGCCTTTCCGGGAATGGGAGCTTCGATTCTTACGCCGCTTGCGGCAAGATTAAGGGCGATGTCGTCGGCAAGGCTGGTTATCTTCGAGACCTTCACTCCCGCCGCCGGCTGTAATTCATATCTCGTGACCGAGGGTCCACGGCTGATGCCGACAATACGGGTTGCAACGCCGAAACTGCGGAGAGTTTCGACCAAGGTCTGGGAGTTCTTCTCGGATTCAATGGCATTGTCCTCGGGAGAAGCTTTTCTCTCAACGGGGTTCAGAAGGTCAATAGGAGGCGCGTTGTAAGCCGAAACGGTGGAATTCTCCATTTCGATGAGAGCGGTCTGCCCTCCCTCGGTGACATAGAGCTTGTTTTCCGGCTCAGCCTCGGTGACGCCTGTCTCGACAGCCTCCTCCGGCTTCTTCGGCTCAACCTTGGCGGGCTCGGGCTTTTGTTCTGCCGGCTTATCCGGAATCAGGAATATCTCCTCGCTCGCCTTGATGGTGATGTCGTCATCGGTGAGGAAGTCGGCAGGCATCTTCTCGCGCTTTTTCGCAGGCTTCTTCAGGGGTAGCTTCTTAAGAGCCTCCTGCTCGTCGTCCTCCAAAAACTTGGCGACGTCGATTCTCGGCTCTTGAGCTTTCTTTTCGCGCTCTTTTTCCTTGGCTTCCGCCTCTTCTTTCTTGCGCTTTTCCTCGTTTGCGGCTTCACGCTCAAGCCGCTGAATTTCTCTCTCATCAGCAGACTCCGAAAGGGCGTTCTTTGCCTTCCCAAAAATCTTAGCGATGAATTTTCCCATATCGACAATGGTGATGTTCGTCAGTAGCATCACGAAAAGAAGGGTGAGTAGTACTATCACAATCAGCGCGCCGACATTTCCGCAGAGCTTGGAAAGAGCTCCGCCGATGAAGATACTGAGTGCGCCGCCGCCCTTGTGATTCTCGGCACCGTTCTGGTAGAGGGCACTGATGACAGTCCCGAAACTATCCCCCGAAAATGCAGAGGTCTTTGAAATGAAGCCGTTGATAATCTCAAACATCGGGCTCACAAGGAAGATAAGAACCGTCCCCTGAATCGTCTTGATGACAGCCGCACTGCTTGATTTATCTATTGCGAGCATACATGCGACATATATGATTATTGGCGCAACAAAAGCCGCGGAGATTCCGAAGAGTCCCCACATGACATTGTGAAGAATATTCCAGAGCGACTCCCCGCTTATCCACGTCAGACACAGAAGGAATATCCCCACTATCGAGAATACTATCGAGTAGACGCGGTTTCTGCGAAGCCGCTGAGCCTCGGTCGCCTTTGCCGAGGTTTTTCTTTTGGTCGTTGAACGGCTTCCCGAGCGGGAGCTCGTTGTCTTTTTCTTTGCTTGCGCCATGTTATCACCTTTATATTTCTAAGCCCGGCATGATGCCAAAGGCAGTTTGCTTTCTGCCATAAGCAGCTTGCTTTGCAAACTGCGAAATTTCGCCTTCGGCGAAATTTCACCCCTCCACCACCGGCTTTCAGCCGGCGGTCCCCCTCCCCTTTCAGGGGAGGCTATTTGAATTCTCTCAAAAGCCTTGAAAGAGGCAGTTATAGGCTCCCCTGAAAGGGGAGCTGTCAGCCGCAGGCTGACTGAGGGGTGCAACTTTCGCCTACGGCGAAAGTTGCGTCGCCGACTTCGTCGGCGACAAAGGGGGCGTCATCCCCCAATCACAAACGCATGTCCCACTATTGCCTCTAAGATCGCGATGAAGATTACTACTACACCTAAAACTCCGGTGTAAATCCAGAATATCTTGAACTTATCCGACTTGATTATGTACTGGATGAGTCTTATCGCTATGAAGCCGACCACTGCGGCTACTATGAAACCGACGAAGCATGGGAAGAAGCCTACCGAGCTTTCCGAGCCAATCGCTCCTCCTATCTCGGTCAAGCAACCGGCAATTATAGCCGGGATTCCGAGGATGAAGGAATAGCTGACGGCGGCGTCTCTTGAGAGTCCGCAGAAAAGTCCAGCCGAAATGGTTGAGCCGGAGCGGGAAACGCCTGGGAGGAGTGCCACGCCCTGGAAGAAGCCTATCTTCACCGAGTCGGAGTACTTGAGGTCGGTCATCTTCTTTGAGCCCTTTGACTGCATATCCGCCATGAACAGAATTGCGGCGGTATAGAGGAAGCAGATGCCTTCCATGAGGATTGAGCCGTCCTCCGAGAAGCTCTCAAAGAAGCCCTTGAAGATTGCGAACGGGATGAGCATTGCAGTCGAAATTATGAACATGAAAAGAAGCCGTCTCTCGGGTGAGGCGTCGTCAATCGAGAACTTTCTCGTGAAGATGTCCTTTATCATCGAGATGAACTCTTTGATGAGCTTCCATATCTCCTTGTAGTAGACTGCGCAGACGGCGACAAGTGTGCCAAGGTGCAAAACAGCCGTCAGGAGCAAGCCGTCCTCGCCGCTCGTCCCCGTGAAATGCTGGAAGAGCGAAAGGTGTCCCGACGACGACACCGGCAGAAACTCCGTCAACCCCTGAATGATTCCCTGCCAGATTGCTGATAATATCGACATATGCTCAAGTCCTTTCTATTTTAGGTGCGTTCCTGGTGTATATTTTTTGCTGAGGTAGAGCCTCGGGTCTGTCGCGAACAGGCTCTTTACAACTTTATTTTTGCCCGAGACGGTATATTCTACCTTCGCGGTGGAAATGCCGTTTTCGGCGCGGATGTCCCGGAATTTTGACAGGGGCTCGTTTCTTCGGAAGATGTCATACTCCGATATTACTGTGTAGAGCACGGCTCGCCACCCTCTATCATCTCATACAGGCACTCGATTGCCTCGCTCAAGCCTCCGACAGAATCGATTATTCCCTCGGCAACTGCGTCCTCGCCGGTGAGGACGCTTCCGACGTCCATGACGAGTTCACCCGTCCGGAGCATAAGCTCCTTGAACCGCTCGGCGGTGATGCCCGAATTGTCCGCAACAAACCGGACGATTCGCTCCTGCATCTTTTCAAAATATGAAAGCGTCTGCGGGACTCCCAAGACCAGCCCGGTGAGCCTGACCGGGTGGATGGTCATTGTTGCAGATTTTACTATAAACGAGTGCTTCGCGCTGACTGCAAGCGGAACGCCAATCGAATGTCCTCCGCCGACAACTATCGAAACGGTCGGGGTCTTCATTGAGGAGATAAGCTCCGCAAGTGCCAAGCCCGCCTCGACGTCTCCGCCGACGGTGTTTATGATTATTATGAGCCCTTCGATGGTCGCGTCCTGCTCTATGGCGACAAGTGCGGGCATGATGTGTTCGTATTTTGTGGTTTTGTTCTGAGGTGGGAGGATGTAGTGCCCCTCAATCTGCCCGATGACGCTCAGGCAGTGAATCAGGTGTCGCGAATTCTGGATTGCAATATCCCGGAACTGCTCAGAAAACTCCGCCTGCTCCTCGGTAACCTCTGTATTTTGAGCCATTTCCTCGGTCATACTATCAGCTCCTTTGGGGATAGTTTGACCGGTTTGGCGTGAGTTATTCAGCCGTGCAATTGCAGTTCAGCGGAGCTGAACTGCGCTATTTTCGCCTTCGGCGAAAATAGCACCCCTCAGTCAGCCCTTTGGGCTGACAGCTCCCCTTGACAAGGGAGCTATAATTGCTCCTCCCATGTGTTCTTACATTAGGATTCTATTGCCTCCCCTGTCAAGGGGAGGGGGACCGCCGCCGAAGGCGGTGGTGGAGGGGTGC
>JAJQDP010000012.1 GCA_021202155.1 Oscillospiraceae bacterium
TGTATATACCTTATCGCTAAGTGTACGCGGATGCCTGTCAAGGGGAGCTGTCAGCGAAGCTGACTGAGGGGTGCCACACGAAGTGTGGCGTCGGCAAAGCCGGCAAATCAATACTTAATCAGATTAAAGCTCTCCGGATCGAGTCTCTCTCCGTCTACACGGATTTCAAAGTGCAGGTGGGCACCGGTGGAATAGCCGGTGGAGCCGACGGTGCCGATGACGTCGCCGGTATTGACATAGTCGCCTTCGCTGACGGTTATCTTCGTGGCGTGAGCGTAGAGGGTGACGTATCCGCCGCCGTGGTCGATGATGCAGTAGTTTCCGAAGCCGCCTCCGCAGCCGCAGGATACGCTCTTGCCGTAGTTATGCGTACAGCCGTTATAGACGGTCAGGACATAGCCGGAGTTTGCGGCGGTGATGTCCGCGCCCATTATTCCTGAGCCGGAGATGTCGATACCGTAGTGCATCGAGCCCCAGCGTGAGCCGTAGCCGGAGGTTATCGTATAGTAACCAGGGCAGGGCCAGAGGAAGGTGCCTAATTCCAGATCACCGATGTATTCGCTTCTTGCGTTCTCACGGATGATTCGCTCAATCTCTTCCTCAATCTCTTCCTGCTCTTTCTCTAACTGGTCTTTATTAGCCTCATAGGACGCCTGCTGAGCTTCAAGAGCCTTAATCTGAGCCTTGCTCTCGGCGTAGAGAGCTTCAAGCGAGTCAAGCTCCTCCTCCCATTCAGCCTTTCTCGACTCAACCTCAGCCTTCTTCTGGTCGAGTTCGTCGATGGCGTATTCAAGGTCTTCAATCTTGCCTTCAAGGACAGCCTTGTCGTTTTCGTAGCTTTCCTTGAGGTCAAGAAGCGTCTGGATGAGATTATTATTGTACTCAGCGACCCTCGTTATGAGCTCTATTCTCATGAGCATGTCGAAGAAGTCGGACGAGCCGAGGAGAATTCCTGCGATGGAGTCGTTCTGGGAGACATAGAGCGCGCGAAGCCTCTGGGAATAGAGGTCGACGTTATAGGCTATCTCCTCCTCCTCGGCGGCGATAACCTCCTCGGTGGCGGCGATGTCCTCCTCACGCTCCGCGATTTCGGCTTCCAGGTCCTCAATCTGGGAGTTGTATTCGGCTATGAGCTCGGTGAGAGTTCTTATGTACTCCTCGGTGGTTTCAATCTGCTCATCGATGGAGTCCTGGTACTCCTCTTCCTTGTCGATGTCGTCCTCAAGGTCGGAAATCTTGTCGTCAAGCTTGTCCATTTCACTGGCAATCTCGTTGAGTCTGTCCTCAAGCTCCTCCTGGGTGGAGTCGGCATGAGTGATTGTCGCCGTCCCGGTTGACAGAACGATTCCGGTCATACCGACAACGATGGCAGTTAAGAATATGTTGAAGCGTTGTAAAAATGTGCGATGTTTCATGGGAAATCCTTTCGGAAACCCCTCCGGCACTTCGTGCCACCTCCCCTTTCAGGGGAGGCTATTTTCCTTCTCTCAAAAGCTTGCGTAAAAGGAAAATGGAGGGTTGGTAGCTTGTATATCATACAAACGTTGCAAAGAATCTAATCAAGCCTCCCCCGAAGGGGGAGGGGGACCGCCGCCAAAGGCGGTGGTGGAGGGGTGCGAGTTTTGTCGGAGGCAACTAATTCATTGTACATTATACATTGAGATGCTTCCTCGTCGACAGCACTGTTCCTATCGCGGAGATGACTACTCCTGCTACGAGGTAGGCTATGGCGGTTACGAGGGCGATGTCCGTCCACTGTACAAGTCCATTGACGCCGAATATCGTCCATATCTCGAAATCACTCGAAAGAGTGTCGTAGACGTTGATATAGGCGAGCCAGGTGAGCCCATAGGCTATCACCGATGACAGTGCGCCGATAACTACTCCCTCAACGAAGAACGGGATTCTTATGAAGCTCTTTGATGCGCCGACATAGCGCATGATGTTTATTTCACGCCGTCTCGCATAGACGCTCGTCCGGGTGGTGTTCGAGATGATTACGAAGCAGACCACAATCAGTGCGGCTGTGAGAGCGGTGAAGAGAATTCCTGCAATATTTCTGATGCTGATTAAGATGCTCGCAAAGTCGGTGGATGCAGAAACGCTCTCTACAGAGGCAAGCTGCTCAATCTCCGCAACCGTTTCATCAAGAAGGGTGATGTCCGAGACGCGGCACTTGTAGGAGTCTGGAAGGGGATTCTCGTCGATGAGTTCAAATAAACTCTTCTCCTCGTCGGTCATGCCCTCCTGCATGGACTCCCACGCCTCCTCCTTTGAGTAGAAGGTGACCTCGAAAACGTTGTCGTTCGCGGCTATCTGCTCTCCCAAAAGAGTGACGTTGTTGTCGGGGGTTCCGTCCTCGATGATTACTACAACCTCGTTCTTGTCCTCAATCGCGCCGATCATTTCGTTGATGTTGATCGCCAAAAGAACCGAAATTCCGACCATCAGAAGTGATATAGTGATGATGCAGAGAGAGGCGAACGAGTTGATTCTGTTGTACCATATACCCCTGAAGCCCTGCCCCACGAGGTATTTAACGCTATTAGGCCTCATCTGCGCCTCCTATGACTTCATCAAAGACAATCTCGCCGGTGTTGATGTTGATGATTCTTCCGCCGAAGTAGCGGACAAGGTCGTGCTGATGGGTGACCATGAGCACTGTCGTACCGCAGGCGTTGATGCCCTTTAAGAGGTCGACAATCTCGTAGCTTCTTGCCGGGTCGACGTTTCCTGTCGGCTCGTCCGCGATGATTAGCTGGGGGTCGTTGACAAGAGCCCTGGCAAGCGCGACTCTCTGCTGTTCGCCGCCGGAAAGGTCGTTAGGATAGGACTTTGCCTTCTGTGCAAGACCTACAAGGCTGATGACATAAGGAACCCTCGTGCGGATATATTTTGTCGGTGCGTCGATGGCACGAAGAGCGAATGCGACGTTGTCGTAAACCGTCAGGTTCGGAATCAGGCGGAAGTCCTGGAAGACGACGCCGATTGTGCGCCGGAGCTCCGGAACTTTCCGGGGTTTGAGCTTCCCGAGGTCAAATCCGTTGACGTGGATGTCGCCCTGGGTGGCGGTTATCTCTCTTAAAATGAGCTTGATGAGAGTCGACTTTCCCGCACCGGAAGCTCCGACGACGAATGCAAACTCTCCATCTGCAATATCTAAATTAACCTTGGACAAAGCATGCTGTCCGTTAGGGTATGTGTATGAAACGTTTTTGAATTCTACCATGATTCTCTCCGTAGTGGGTAGTAATTAGTGATTAGTGGATAGTGGTTAGTTGTCGCCCTGCGGGCGACGCAATTTCAGGCTTTGCCTGAAATTGCACCTCTCAGTCAGCTTCGCTGACAGCTCTCCTTAAAAAGGAGAGCCATAATTGCTCCTATGCAACTTCTGAGAGATGCACAAAGTTACTTTTACAGTTGTAGATCGCACAACTTTTGTTGATGCTCTACCGGCTCCCCTTTTTTAAGGGGAGCTGTCGCCGCAGGCGACTGAGAGGTGCGCCGACCAAAGGGAGGCGCGTCGCGCGAAGCGCGACCAAGGTTCTCATTCAAGCGGGCGTCAGTTAAGCCGCGAAATCTCGCGGCTTTTGAGTTTGATCAGAACTTAACGGGGTTTGCGGTTAAATATTTCTTGACCATGAGTGCAATCTTGAAGACAATTGCATGGTCGAATTCTCTTAGGTCTAAGCCTGTGAGCTTCTTTATTTTCTCAAGGCGATAGACGAGGGTATTTCTGTGGACAAAGAGCTTTCTTGAGGTCTCGGAGACGTTGAGGTTATTCTCAAAGAACTTCTGGATGGTGAAGAGGGTTTCCTGGTCGAGAGATTCGATAGAGCCCTTCTTGAAGACTTCCTTTAAGAAGGTCTCACAGAGGGTTGTCGGAAGGTGATAGATGAGTCTTGCGATGCCGAGGTTTTCGTAGCTTACGATGCTCTTCTCGGTGTCGAAGACCTTTCCGACCTCAAGTGCCATCTGAGCTTCCTTGAAGGAAACCGCTAAGTTCTTGACGTCGTCGACGATGGTTCCAAGACCGATGTTGACTCTTGTGTAGAACTCGCTGAGGAGCGTGTCGGCAATGGAATAGGCAAGCTTCTCAAGGTCGCTCGGGTCGTTTAACGACCTGACTTCCTTGACTAAAACGATGTCCTTCTCGTTGATGGTGAAGGTGAAGTCCTTTGTCTTGTCCGGGAAGAGGTTCTGGATGACGTCGAACGCGGAAATATCGTTTGAAGAGATGATTCTGATGAGGAATACGGCTCTTGGGACGTTGGAATTGAAGTGAAGCTCGCGGGCTTTGAGGGGAATATCCCCCGGGAGGATGTTGTCAAGGACGACGTTCTTGACGAAGTTTCCTCTGTCATATTTTTCGTCATAGAGCTGTTGGACATTCTCAAGGCTGATGCAGAGAAGACCTGCGTACTTATAGGCTTCCTCGTCTGTGCCTTCAACGAAGACATAGAATTCAGCCGCGCCCTTGCCGCCAATCGGCATATAGGTATAACCGTCACGCATGGAGTAATCATAGGATTCGCTCAGCTCCGAGGAGATCAGGTCGTTAGTGTAACCGACCTTAGAGGAATCACTACATGCGACGATATGGGAATCACAATCGATTACCCCCACTTCGCACTTGATAACCTCCTGCATCCGCTGAATTATACCCTGGAAAAGTTTGTTGGACATGATTTTCTCTCCTGATTCATTAGATTTAGACTGAGCAAAATTGCACTATCCAATATAAACAAGCACAATTATCGACTATTACAGAGATTGTACCATATTTTCAGCCTCAGTGTGTTACTAAATTGTGAATAGAGACGTTTTTTTCGTGAAAATGAACAAATTATGCGGAAACCTCTACGGTTGTGCCTTCTCAGTCGCACGAAGCGCGGTTGCTAAAGGCGAATCAGAATCGGTAGGGGCGGATATTATCCGCCCCTACTATCTTGTCCTTTCTAAAACTTTACACATGCCAAGGCTTTGCGACATAACAGATTCTATGTGTCTTGCAACTATTGTGCAAAGTTTTAAGGGAGACAAGGTACTACACCCAGCGTGGGATTTTCATCACTGACTGATATGCAATTCAGTCTTCAACGCCTTTTGCAGGATTGCCGAGACGTTGAGACCACTTTTCTCCGCTTCATAGTCGAGCCAGGAGGGGAGAGTTACGTTGCGGCGGACGCTCCGCATGTCGTTTTTGCGGCGATACTCGGAAAAGTCGACGTCTACAAGGGTTACAATATCGTTGTCAGAACGGACGACAGCTCCAATTTCCGACGGAATCGGTAGAGCTTTCTTGTCGTCCTCCATATCGATGCCCATAAGCCCAATGGCATCCCGAGCCATCTCGATAGCCTCGGTAAGGGTATCGCCCTCAGTATTGATTTCAAAATCCGGAATATAAACCAAATACCCGACCTCATCTGGGGTCAGGATGATGGGATAGGAATTTTTCATAAAATCACTCCTTCAAAATAGCTATTTAAGACCTCTGCGCTTGATTATCGCTTTCGCAAGATTTTCCTTGATTTCATTGTGCCGTGGTATCGTTTCACAATCGACACCGTTAGTATAAATATCGTGGTTGCCACCACTTCGTTTCAGATACCATCCGTTGTTCTCTAATAGCTTGATTAAATCCTTCTTCTTCACCAGCATCACTCCTCATGCTTATATTATACACATCAAATGTGTATTTGTCAACCTCTTTAGCAGAAAAATCCCCGCGGTAGGCGGGGACAAATTACTCAAAATACAAATCCACCCCATTCTTCTCAAAGAACGCGAGGGCGCGGTTGAGCCTCAGTCCGGTGATGACGTGCTTCGAGATGCCGCTGGAGGCGGTGTAGATTACGGCGGAGCAGTTGCCGGTGAGGTTCTGCAGATAGGTTTGCTTTATCATTACCTTCACGATTCTGTCCTTCGGGACGACGACCGTGTGGAAGGTGTAGAAGCTCGAATAGCGCATGGTGATATAGTCGCCGTTGACTGCGATTCCCGTCTTGAAGATGGCGAGGGTCTTGACGATGATCAGCCAGATTGCAGGAATCTCCGCAACGATGAGCCCGACGCGGATAACCGACCGCCAGGAAGGGAACAGAGCGAAGAGTACGAAGAAAGCCGTGAGCGGCAGAATTGCAAGTGCCAGGGGTGCATAGTAGAACATCCAATAGCTCTGATACGTAGGCTTAAGGTCAAGCTTTGGCTTGTGGTAGACGGATTCTGTCGGAATCGTCGGGAAAATCTCCACAACGGTGGAGTTTATCTCCCGCTCGGTCGCTATCGGCATGACGACCGATGTCTCCGACCGCCCGGTTTCGCCGTAGCCGGCGCAGTCACAATGAAGTGACGAGATTCTTAAGAGCTTTGAGATAAGATTCTGCCGCAGATCGACAGAATTGATCTTGTCAAGGGCGAGGATGTGGCGGTTTCTTTCGATAAGTCCGCTCTTGATGTAGAGGCTGTCGGAGCAACGGGTGAGGGAATAGCTCCAGAAATAGAAGATGTTTGTTACAAACGAGACCAGCCATCCGACAATCAGAACCACTGATACACCCGCCACAACCGGCGAGACGTAAGCAGAAGCCCGGTTCACGACATCGCTCAAGGTGTCCATGATGAGCTGAGCTTCAACCTCTCGGTCGAACATTCTTGAAGTCTCATAGAGGAATGCGAGGATTACTACTGTCCCCGAAAGGGTCGACGACGAGATGAACGAATAGAGCACCAGGCGGATTTTGTTCGGCGTGACCGAGTAGCGGAGGCTCTTCGCGCGAGACTTCTTTACACGTGCATAGAGCCTGTCGGCGTCCGATTTCCGTAGGGTCAGGGAAATGTTGTCGGAAGCCCGGCTAAGAGCTCCTGCATTCGTCCCGATTGTGACGTTACACGCGCCGAAAAGCTTCAGAAACAGGCTCTGGTTGACGCTCAGGGAGCTTATCGTGTCGTAGTAGATGACGTCGCAGGTGGAGTATATCTTTCCTTTGGTGACGGAAATCCGCCTGTCGTCGAACCGGACGTAGACGTGCTCCCACCGCCTCCACGCGAAGATAAGGATAGCCGCGATTACGAGCAGGTCCATCCAAGTACCCATCAGCCACACCCGGAGCGAATCGACATCGAGGGAGATGGAATAAAGGCTTCTTATGAGCGGGATGATAAGGAGCCAGAAATAGTTTGTAGTGTAGGAAAACAGCTTGAGTGGATGCTGTTTGACAGTGCGGTCGGACGTGGTGGTCACCTTCTTTCGGAAACCCCTCCACCATGCTTCGCATGGTCCCCCTCCGGAAGTTCGCTTGCGAACTTCATTTCAGAGGGAGGCTTTTATTCACGTTCCCGAAGGTTCGAGTTGAGGGATTGGATTTGCTGATAATAGTTGTGCAAAATTCAGAAGTTATCCTGAGGCAGTAATAGCCTCCCCCGAAGGGGGAGGGGGACCGCCGGCTGAAAGCCGGTGGTGGAGGGGTGCTATTTCAGGCGAAGCCTGAAATAGCGTCGCCCAAAGGGCGACTAATTACGCATTATGCATTACGAATTACGCATTAATTCCTCAATCTCCCTGACATCCTCCACCCCCAAAAACGGCAGTATCATCGTTCCACCCATTGCACGGAGGATTACGAAATTGAGTCCTGTGTACTTTGACATAAAGGTTGTGACGGTCGAGACGTACTGGACGGCGGAAAACTTCATGTGGTGGCGTTTGACATAGACTATGCCGGTTTTCATCGAGATTTCGGCGGGGGAGATGTATATAACTGTGCGCGAAAAATAGGCTGGCAGGAGCACCGCCGCAAATAAGATAGCGACAAGCCAGAATAAACAGAGTAGCAGAGTCATAATAATTTTATAGTTGGACAAATACCCCACGGTTATTGCCGTGAGGAGAATCGCCAGCACGACGATGGCAACGTCGATGGCGATGAGTGCCGCTCTTTTTGGTTGATATTTTCGCATTTTTTACCTCTAATTACGCATTACGCATTACGAATTACGCATTAAATCCGGAGGATTTCTATGCCCTTTCTTGACAAGCTGACAGAACTTGTATGGAGTATGCCAACAGTTTTGCTTATAATTTCTATTGGGATTTATTATACTATTCGATTACGCTTTCCGCAAGTGCGGTGTTTGGGACAGATGCTCAAGGCTGTCCGCAAAAGTTTTTCCATGGATGACGGAGAGAACCGCTTCCGGGTGCTGTCTACAGCTCTTGCCGCAACAGTCGGGACGGGGAGCGTCGCGGGAGTCGCAACTGCAATCACCTTAGGCGGAGCGGGAGCTGTGTTCTGGCTGTGGGTGTCGGCATTTTTGGGGATGGCTGTCTCGTTCGCGGAGGGTGTTTTAAGTATAGAGTACCGCGAAGGCAAAAAAGGCGGAATAATGTATGCTATACGCGACGGGATGGGAGAGAATTTCCTCTCGAAGCTCTACGCCTTCTTTACCGTCCTTGCGTCTTTCGGGATGGGTGGGATGGTGCAGTCGAACTCCGCCGCGGAGGCTATTCATTCGGAATCGGGGATAAGCACCGCCGCAGTCGGTGTCGCTCTGGCTCTTCTCACTGCCGCCTGCCTGTTTTCAGGACGTGACTTCACAGGAAAAGCCTCATCAGTTATGATGCCCATTCTCACGGTTATATACATATTCGCAGTCACGGCGGTTATTGTCGCGAATTTCGGGAAACTTCCGGCAGTTTTCTCTGAAATTTTCAGCTCGGCATTCGGCTTGAAGCCTGTCGCCGGTGCGGCTATGGGAATAACTGTTAAGCAAGCGGTGAGCGTCGGCTTCAAGAGGGGAGTCTTCTCGAACGAGGCAGGGCTCGGCACAACCGCCGCAATCCACGCCGGAAGCGACCTCACACCTCGCGAGCAAGGGCTCATGAACATGTTTGAAGTGATAGTTGACACGTTCGTGATTTGCACGCTTACGGCTCTTGCAATCTTAAGCTCGGGAGCTACGGAAACCGGTCTTGACGGTGCACTCCTGGTCTCTGCCGCCTGCGAAAGCGTTTTCGGGAGCATCTCCGGGACAGTAATCGCCCTCTGCACCGCCGGATTCGCCACTGCGACAATAGTCGGCTGGTCAAAAATCGGGCTCTCCGCCGCGGAATATCTCTCAGAAAGGACGGTTTTTCTCTATAAATCAGCCCTGACCGCCGCGGTCTTCACCGGAGCGGTAGTCAGCCTCTCCGCCGCCTGGAAGGTAAGCGATATTTTCAACGGGCTGATGGTACTGCCGTGTGTGGGGGCACTTTGGGGATTGAGGGGAGTTGTGAGGAGGGAGAAGTAAACGCACCCTGCGGGGTGCGCCCTCTCAGTCGCCTGCGGCGACAGCTCTCCCAAAGGGAGAGCCAAGATTTGCGGACGGGCTCACACCTGGCTCCCCCTCTGGGGGAGCTGGCTGCGCGAAGCGCAGACTGAGAGGGCGCGAGCCCAAAGGGCGAGCGATTGCGGCTCACGCCAGCAACTCATCAAACATCTCCGCACACGCAATAGTCAGGCTGTGCGGGACTGTTTCGCTTTCGATTTTTCCGGATTTTATGCACCGGATGACCTCTTCTGTCTCGTAGACAAAGCCGTTTTCGGTGACGTTATCTTTGAAGCTGTCCATAAGCTCGAAATTCGCGTCGTAGAGGTAGCAATCTGTTGCAAAGTGGGGTCTCGGAATCTCAAGCTTGCCGCTTGAGCCGTAGATGACTATCTTCTCGTCAAGCTTGGCAAGAAGGGTGCTCTCGCAGACGGCGAGGCAGTCGCGACAGCCGTTTTTTGTGAAGTTCAGGAGTATATGGTCGGTGAGGTCAACCCCATCATCGGTCTTGACGGCGTGGGCGGAGACGACCTCCGCGGGTCTGTCTATAAGAAAAGTCAGGATTTCGTAGTCATAGACGGTCAGATCAAACGCCGCGCCGCCTCCGAGTGCCTTGCAGTAGTAGCGGTTATTCGGGTCTTCCTCAGCCTTGAAGCCGATGGCGGCGGTGGCGTAGATTGGCTCGCCGATTCTACCAGCGCGAATCCACTCGCGGGCTTTCACGATAGCCGGCAGGAAGCGCGACCACATCGCCTCCATCGCGAAAACGCCCTTGTTTTCAGCAATTGCAAAAACCTCTTTCGCATTTTTGCTATTCAGGAACATCGCCTTTTCGCAGAGGACGGGAACACCCGACTCAATGCAGAGCTTACTCAGCTCATAGTGAGCGTTCGACGTCGCCGCGACGTAGACGCAGTCGGGCTTGACGACTTCAAGCATCTCGGAATAGCTGTCGAAATATTCGGGAACGCCGTTTACTAAGGCGAAGTCTTTTGCTCTGCCTGTCCTGCTGGCAACTGCGACGACCTCTGCATCGTCTATACGTCTGACAGAGTCGCAGAATTTGTTTGCGATGTGACCGGCACCCATGATGGAAAATCTGAACATATTATCCTCCTAAATTTTCCCGGTCGAGCCGAAGCCGCCGGTTCTTTCCGAGTCGGGAAGCTCCTCCGCCTCCGTCACCGTGCATGTCGGCACAAATAGCGGGACGAGCTGGGCGAACCGTTCTCCCGGCTCAAAGGTGTAGGGCTCGCTCCCGTGATTTATGATAGGGACGAGGATTTCGCCCCGGTAGTCTGAGTCTATAACTCCGACCGAATTCGCAAGCGTCAGCCCATGCTTTCTTCCTAAAGATGAGCGGATAATTACGAGCATGACGACGTTCCCCTCACTCAGATCCGGGCATACCGCAATCCCGCAGGGAACAGTGACAATCCCGCCGACGGGAACGGTAAGCGGCTCATCAATGCAGGCGTGTAAATCAAGCCCCGCACTCAGCCTTGTCGCCGCGGCAGGAAGAACAGCTCCCTGGCGGAGCTTTTTTATTTGTAGGTTTATGTTTGGCATGGTGAATCTCCGATTTAATTACGCATTACGCATTACGAATTACGCATTTATATAACTCCCCTGAAATAGAGTCCGTTAGTAAAAGCTTTCCCGTCCCGCCGTGAAACCCCGGCTCGGTAGTCCTCCAAAACCGCCCTGACTTCTTCCGGGCTCTCATCCGTGAACATGAGCACTCCGAAATCTATGTCGAAGTAGCTCTGCTTGTCGGGGAGGTAGAGGGTCTTTGAGTTGAGGAGTTCGTTATAATCATAGCCGCCAAGCATGTGGCAGTTGACCGGGAAAGTCGTGCCGGTGCGGTCAGTGAGGGTGTGGGAGCAGGCTTTACAGCCGGTTTCCGCCTTGATGGGGCAGTTCGCCATCACCATCAGCGGGAGCTTGCCATAGAGAACCGCACCCTTGGGGACGGTGGTCCTGATACTTGAGAGCTGTGAGGTCTTCAGCTCAAACGAGAGGGTGAGGGCGGTGAGCCCGTCGCGCTCGTATTCGTGAGCGGAGAGGGAGTTCGTGATATTCAGTCCGAACCCTCCGATTGCGCCGAAGCCGAGCCGCGGGAGCATCCGTACATAACCGGAATTAGTCGCCATTGCGCTCTCAAAGCCGAGAGATTTTGCTTTCACCAAGTCCGCTTCAACTTTTTCTGAGTGAAGAGTGAACCGCGGAGGCGTCACAATCGCCTTTTTCGGGTCGCGCCCGGAGCTTATATATTCATTAGCAAGCGACAGCGGAATTATCACCCGTTCGCAGTCTATCTTTTCAAGCTGGCTGAGATTTTCGACCGAAACCCAGTAGGAGACCGGCTTTTTCGGCTTCTTGGTGATTTCGTGGAGATAGTTTGCGGGCGTGAACGGCTTTCTCACTGTCAACCGCTCCTGTCTGAGATTGTCGAGGGCTTCAACAGCCTGCCGGCGGAGGGAATTGAGCTCCGAAAGCGGGAGCATCAGTCCCGGCTCTATTTCTGCGGTGATTTCTCCTGCGCGGTAGAGCGTTCCGCCCAATTTCCCGAGCTGTGAAACGGCGGCTTCAACGCTCAAGGGGCGGTTGATAGCTTCCTGCGGGATTGTGCCGGTGATTGTGACGGTCTCTGTGCCGTCGGTGGCTTTAAGAATCGAGTTTTCGCCTCGCCTGACAGTGAGTGTCATTGAGAGCGAAAACCGCTGATATTCGGATTTATATTTCTCGTGAATCTGTGTGAGGGAGGCGGTCATGTCGGTCACATCCTCGTAGGAGCGTGCTCCGAACATGGAGGAGTCGCGCCTGCCGGAGAAGTAGCCGTCGGTGAAGCCGCTTCGCGAGAACGCCGAGCGGAGGAGGTCATAGTCGTAATCACTCCCGTCAAGAGCCGCGCGAAATTCGCCGGTTGCGGCGGAGACGTACTCGGGACGCTTCATTCTGCCTTCTATCTTAAGAGACGATGCGCCTATACTCTTGAGCTCTTCGGCATCATCAATCAGCGTCAGGTCTTTAAGAGAAAGTGCGTACTTGTCCTTCGGTTTGCCAGCCGACTTGTCGGCAGAAGAAAAAGGGAGCCTGCAAGCTCCCGCACAAAGCCCTCGGTTCGCCGAGCGAGAGCCAATCATCGCGCTTAAGAAACACTGTCCTGAAACGGACATGCAGAGAGCCCCGTGGACAAAAATCTCAGTCTCAACGCCGAGCGTAGATAGCTTCCTGATAATGTCGCGGCTCAATTCTCTTGAAAGGACAACCCGGCTGTAGCCGTGTTCACTCGCCCATAGGACGCCGTCAGAAAAGTGGAGAGTCATCTGCGTCGAAGCGTGAATCGGCATCGTGGGGCAGGAATCGCGGACAATCTTCTCGACTGCTCTGTCCTGGATGATGAGACCGTCAACCCCTGCTTCACAGGCGAATTTTATCTCGTCCGCAAGGGCAGGGAGTTCGCTGTCAAAAACGGCGATGTTTATCGCCTGATAGAGCCTGACGCCGCGGCGATGGCAGAGGGAAACTGCCTCCAAAATGTTTTCGTGCGAGAAGTTTTCGGCGTTCTGCCGTGCGGAGAATAGCCTGCCGCCGAAATAGACGGCGTCGCACCCGGCTTTAAGAGCCGCAGTCAGCGACTCCATACTCCCGCAGGGAGCCAAAAGCTCCGGCTTGTTTTCGGTTATCATCAGAATAAGCTACTTTCGTTAAGCTTCTTTTCGAGCTCCTCGATGCGCTTCTTGAGCTGGGCTATCTCGCGCTTGGCGGCGTCGTAGCTCTGCTTGGAGCGGTTCGCAGTTGTGACATACTCGCCGAGCTGATAGCGCATACTGTCCTCGTTTTCAGAGGACTTCTGAGCCTCGTCCATCGCATCAAGTGCCGAAAGGATAGCAACGTCAATGCCGCTAAGATTGTTCTTGACGGCGAGCATGGAGTTCATCTGTGCATCAAGCTTCTCCGCAAGAGCAATAGTATACTCCGGCGTGTTCTCCGTCACAAGGGTGTACTCCCTTCCGATTATTCTGACCTTGACTCTGTTTTCCATACTTGCCTCCTGTTTCAATTCGTAATGCGTAATGCGTAATTAGTCGCCGCAGCCAATTTTGTAGGGGCGGATATTATCCGCCCGAACCCCCGGCAGATAGCGGGCGGATAATATCCGCCCCTACTCCTCTAAGACTGAATTCAACCCAAAATACTCCTGAATCTCATCTGCCGCGTCTTCATCAAGCTCGAAGTAGCCGCTACTGTTCCACTCGCCGTGCGGCATACGATAGGTTGCGGGGGATGAGGCGGTTTCAAGCATATACTCATAGGCATCGCGGACTGCCGCGAATGTCTTTGAAGTGATGTCGGTGTCGGAGTTATTATAGATGGTGTTGAAGATGTTCTGGATGTTCGCGAGCATGTTCTCGGAATTCGTGTCGAACGCGTCGTTGATGAGGGCGACGGCAATTTCTCCGATGACCTGAACCCTCGTCTGCTCACCGTTTGAGTAGAGCGGATAGGTGACTATCCTTCTTATATCATCGCCCCAGAGGGTGCGGGTTGAATTTCCTGCCGAGAAGCTCGTGAGGTCGCCCGACTCCTCGTCCTTGTAGTAGAGGTCTTCCGGGAAGACATAGCTTGTCATTCCTCCGGTGTATTCGCAAAGCTCTGTCCAGCCGTCGTTCGTTATCTTGATGTACTTGTCGCAGGTGAGCTCAAATGCGTTCTCAACCGCGGTTTTTAGGTAGCTCATTCCGCCCGTCTCGAAAAGATATTCCATCGTTCCGCTTGTCGAAGAGACAGTCGAAATGGTGTACTTTGAGACCGGAACTATCGCTATAGAGCCTTCACCCGGGTTGACCCGAAGAAGGACTATCGCGTTGATGTCCTGACCGTCTGCGCCGACGAAGAGAATCGTCTCCGTGGCGTCAGAGTAGTCGACCGTCTCCTCTTCATCAGTGGTAGTGCCGCTTTCTGCGGCTTCCGCTTCAAGAGCAGGCTGGGTTACGAAAATATCAAGCAGAGTTACGGCGGCGAAGCCGAATATGACAAGGCAGATAAGCATAGTTGCGAGGTAAACTACTACAACCGATGCCTGTGATGAACGCTTTTTTATATAAACCACCGTCTTTCTTGGTAAACATGTTGGCATTATTTCGACCGAATCTGCTATTGCAATTTGCGTTCGGATGTCTTATAATACTTATAATACCGGCTCAGAAATTGAAGAAATCACAGCCGTTGATGTCGATGACGTCGAGCTTGAGCCCCTGCCGGGAAGCTTCCTTGAGGGTGTTTCCGGTGCCGCTCTTGTAGTCGCTGATAACGCCGATAACTCTGCTTGAGTGGTCGACCATCAGCCGGTTGCGGATGTGGTAGCAAGCCTGGAAGTAGTCTTCCGAGAGATAGTACATCTCGTCACAGCCCTGGCGGACGGTTCCGTATTCGTAAATATCGACGTTGTGGAGCTTGTCGAGTTCCTTGCGATAGGGTGAAATCCCAATCATCTTAAGATTGAGCTCCGGGCGGCTGTGCTTGAGGGCAAATATCGCTCTTCCGCCCCAGATGTCAACTCCTCGCGCCATCCCGGTGATGAAGGTCCGGTAGCCGTCGTCGATGGCGTCATATATTCGCTGTATGAACATCGACATGAGCATACGCATCTTGAGCTCGTCATCGTGGAAGGGAATTTTCTCCGGACGATGTCCTGCAAAGCAGGCGGTTGTCGCCCGGTCGGTAATAATCGTCGGATTGTAGCTGTAAATTATCGGTTCTTTCTCTTTCATGGTTACCCCTGATTGTCGCTAATATTTCATAGTACAATAAAAATCATACCATACTGCGGCTCTTTTTGCAAGTAAATTGCGGAAATTCTTTTAAAAAGTCGACATGCGTGAGCCGGCGGGCAATATTTTTGAAGCTGTTCGGGAGCTTCCCGATGTTCCAAGGAGGAATATATCTAAATGAAAAATGAAATTCTCAGACGCGCGTGGGCGGAGATTCATCTTGACAGGCTTGAGCGCAATGTAGAAAAGTGCCGGAGTCTCATCAGCCCTGATGCCGAGATAATGTGCGCTGTCAAAGCGAACTGCTATGGTCACGGCTGTGAGGGGATTATCCCCAGGCTTGAGGACGCGGGGATCAACTGGTTCGCCGTGTCGAATATTGTCGAAGCTGAGGAGCTCCGGAATTTAGGAGTGAGTGGGGAGATTCTCATCCTTGGCTACACCCCTCCCGAGGACGCAGGTGAGCTCATCGAGTACGACATCATCCAGACCATCACCGACTTAGAATATGCCGGTAATCTTGCATTTAATGCGCCCAAGGGCGAGAGGGTCAGGTGTCATATCGCAGTCGACACAGGAATGAACCGAATCGGTCTCAACTATGGCGACGACGTAAAGAGAATAGCTGACGACGCCGAGAAGATAGTAAGAACTCCCGGGCTTGAGGTCGAGGGTCTTTTCACCCACCTTCCCGTTGCAGACAGCGTGAAGCCGGAGGATATTCAGTTCACCGACCACCAGATTGAGACTATTTGCGCCGTCCGCGACGAGCTCAAGAAGCGGCTTGTTCTTATAGATAAGCTCCACTTCCTCAACTCCGCGGGGGCGATGTATCACTATGACAAGAGAAGCGACCTTGTCCGCTTCGGAATCATGCTTTACGGCTTGAAGCCGGACTATTCAAGAGATATTCCGGTCGGGCTTGAGCCGGTCATGGAGCTGAAATCGGTTGTTTCGCAAGTAAAAACACTCCCCAAGGGAGTGACAATAGGCTATGGACGTACATACAAGACCGAGCATGAGACGAGAGTCGCGACCGTCACAATCGGCTATGCCGACGGCTGTCCGAGGCTTCTGTCGAACAAGGGTGAGCTTCTGGTTCACGGCAAGCGCGCGAAAATACTTGGCAGAGTTTGCATGGATCAGCTTATGATTGACGTGACCGACATCCCCGAGACCAAGGTCGGCGACACGGTGACCCTCATCGGAAGAGACGGTTCGGAGGAGATAACCGCCGACGAGATAGGCGAACTCACCGGCACAATCGGCTATGAAATAGTCTGCGGAATCTCGCAGAGAGTGCCGAGGATATTTATAAATTGAGAGTAAAGCAAACCCTCTCAGCTACGTGGTTGGGAGGGTTGTTTTGTGCACATATTGTTGACAATTGATGAAGCATGCGATATAATGCACACAGCAGGAGAGCACAGTTGTTGCTTTGCGACAACTCGAGCGGTTTGACCTTGGATAAACCGAGGAGGTGATCGCCATGACGATTTCTGATGTGATTTCCATCGTGATTTCACTCTTAGATCTGATAGCGGGCATAGTACTTGGCGTTCTCGGCTTAAAATCCGGGGACAAAAAGAAATAACCGCCCAGACCTGATAACATAAGGGGACGGTCGATTTCCAAATTTAGTGTTGCTCCTTGGCTTTTGCTAAGCGAAGCGCACATTTTAGGTCGAACCAGAACTGAATGCGACTCAGTTCAGCTCTCTTGCTATTATTATACTCCGAAAAAGCTATTTTGTCAATAGCTTTTTTATTTTTGCAAAAAGTGTGAACAGAGAAAAACCTCCCCGAAGGGGAGGGAGACCGGCAAAGCCGGTGGAGGGGTTCGCAGGCGCACCTGAGGGGTGCACCTGCGGAGAGCTTCATTTATGCCATCGCCGTCGGCTTCGGTCCCAAGAGCGACTTCTCTATTTCCTTGCCCTTTTTTGCAACTACTATCTTCTGGAGGACTACGTTCTGATCCATGCCGTAGATGCGGAGGGAGTGCTCGCCTTTGTCGAGGGTGAGCGTGTACTCAGCGGTTCTGCCGGCGCGCTGGATGGTGTTGTCCCACTGCCAGCTTGAGCCCGCGATGTAGCCCTTGCCGAGGGTGTCGACGGTGGCGATTTCGCCTGCATCAACCTGGATGCCGATATTGAGGTGGTTGCCGTGGTCGAAGGAGAGGTTGCAGTTCTGACCGACATAGAATGTCATCTTGTATTCGCCGTCATTTTCGACAGCGAAATTGTAGTCGAGCCATGCGCCTTCGCCGGCTTCAAAGTTTTCGGAGAGAGCGGGAAGCATCTTCATCGAGGATTTGCCCTTGCCATAGCCGACAAGTTCAGCAAATCTGACCTCGCCATTTTTGGAAGCACCGCTTGCTGCAAACTCGTTTGAATTCATGACGGTGAAGCCATTTGCGGGAAGATGAAGCTTCGGAAGTGTGCACTCTCCAAGGTCAACAACCTTCGCGGAAACCGCAATTCTGACCGAGTTATACTGCGACTTAATGGTGATTGAGCCGGTCTTACTCTCGGTAAGCTTTGACCAGTCGACAGAGACCTCAAAGCCTGTGGATTCTTCGTAACAGCCGCTCATGTCGCCGTCAATTACGATAAAGTCGTCTGAGAGGATAACCTCGTAACGGATTTCGCCAACTCCTGCGTTGGTGAGACTTATGCTGTAGGTCTGCTGCTTTGCTGTTGATTCAAAGGCGGGGAGCTTCGGGCGACCCTTGAGGGTGTCCTTGGGAGTATTCTTGCGGTAGCCTCTTCTGTCCTCCGGAAGGTCGACTATCATGAGCGGCTTCTTGAGAGGACGGACAGTGTGGGGGATAATCTTCACAGCCGACTCGGTATTCCAGCTTGAATAGTTCATGTGCGAGCGGGCGGTGACTCTTCCCAAAATCTCGTCGTGATAAGTCTTCATATAATCCGGCGCGGCGAGCATGATTCCGTGCCACTTGGATGTTCCGGAGAATTCCTCACCAAGGGAGCAGTACTTCTCGGAAAGTGCCTCATCGTAAGTCAAGTACATCTCAATGAGCTTTGCAAATCTGTTTGCAACGGTCGAGCCGAAGGAACAGTAGAGCTTGTTATAGCTGTAGACTATCTGAATTCTCACGACGTTCGCGCTGGCGACGGCAGGGTAGTAGACCATCTGATAGAAGGGAATGTAGCACTCGGAGCTCTCGGGGATCTTCTCTGCAAGCTTATTTGCACGGTCGATGATGTCTATGGCAAATGTAAGCATGTCGTTAGCTTCGTCGTAGAAGAGCGGGCTGTAGCTGAATTCGCCCTCGCTCTTGAGGGTTTCCGGCTTGCAGATGCCGTTCAGCCAGGTGTAGTCGTAGAGGAGCGATGCGATTTCGTTAATCTCGCTCTCGCCGATGTTCTCGTCAGCCGCAAAGTGCTTCCTTGCCCAGACCTTGAGGTATTCGTCGCAGTTGTTGGGATTAGATGAACCGTAGGTCTCGTAGTCGTATGCAAGCTCCATGAAGTAGGAAAGAGGGAGCTCCATCGGTCTGATGTCGCCGACGTTTACTATCCACGCATCGTCGATTCCATAGTCATATGCGGCGGTGAGGTTCTCCCATGCGCGCTGGAGCGGCATTGTGTTAATCCACATCGAGGTCTTTGGAGCTCCGACATAGTCGAAGTGATAGTAAAGACCCCAGTTGAATTTGTCGCCCTCGCCGAGCTCAGGGAGAGTTCTGAGGTAGCCGTTATTGTCCTCGCAGAGCATGACGATGCGGTTTGTGTCAGCCCCCAAAAGCCCGGTGACATCCGGGTCATCCCTGAGACCCTTGCCGATAGCGGCGGCGGGATTGTCTCTTGAGCCGCCGTACCAGCAGTTCTCGACCTCTTTGTATACAGCCAATAGTCTCGGGGAGTTCTCGACCCCGTGCCTTGTCAGAATCTTGTCCTGAGTTCTTAAAACAGCCTTTAAAAGCTCAATATTTTCCTCGGTAGTGAGGGTGTGGTTCTTGTCGTCTATAAGGACGGAGTCGTTTTCGCCGCGCATACCGATGGTGAACATGGTGTCCAAGCCACCGTTGCGATAGATAGCGTCGCTCCAGAATTTTTCGATGTTATCGGGGTTAAGAAGGTAGTTCCAGACCTTCTGACCGCGGTCTGTCGCAATTTTCGGATCTCTGTATGTGATTTCGCCCTTCCAGTATGCCTGGAGCTTGCCCCACTCCTGCCCGCTTCTCGCCATAGGCTCGTGATGAGATGCACCGACGGTGACGCCGTATCTGTCCGCAAGGACTGCGTTCGCGAGAGTCATCGGGTACTCGCCGGGCTTGAGGAAGCCAGGCTTCTCGGTTGCGGTGTCGGTTTTCGGCTCGTCGACCTTGGCATTTTCGTGCCCGGGCTGGTCAATGTACATAAGCCCACCAAGCTTGTGGTGGTACTTCTTTTCAAGCTCCGCAAACTTCTCATAGTGATCATCATCGGGTGTGACGCCCTCCATGCCGTCGATGGAGAAGTCGTTCGACCACATCGCAGGCCACATGTAGTTGCCCTTGAGCCTTAAGATAAGCTTGAAGACCTCGTCATAGAACATGTAGTTCAAGCCGCCGAAATGGCTGTCGGCAAAGCCGTTGAAGCAGGGGTTCTCGTCGTTCATGAAGAAGCCGCGGAAGTTGACCGACGGTCTCTTTGAAACGGTTTCGAGCTCCGAGACTTTTACAGAAAGCTTGGGGAGCTTTTTCGGCTTGACATCCGCCCACCAAATCCATGGGCTGACGCCGAAGATGTCCTGGGTGATGTGGAAGATGCCATAGATTGCGCCGCGCTTGTCTGAGCCGGCGATGATGACCTTTGTTCTTGAGCCGTCGGTGACGACCTTGATTTCGTATCTCTCCCAGTCGGGGGACTTGAAGTCGCCGTTCGAGGGGAAAATCTGCCAGTCAAGACCCTGAGACTTGATGATTTCGTCCGAGACAAGACCCGCCATGAGGTAAACTCCCGACTCCGGCTCGTCAAAAACGATTTCCGGTCTCGCTCCGCCGAGGGCAACGACGTCGTCGGAATATGCCTCCGCGATGAGCGAAAGCCCGTCGAATGCGGCACTCGCCTTGTCGACGAATATAGGAGCCGCGCTCTTAGCATCCGCCAAAACGATATTTATATTTTTGTCGCAAATATTCATGTTAAATCCTCCATTGGTATAAAACCGATAGTAAGCGCGTTCATTATACTATAGGATGAAGAATGTTGCAAGGTCGGAATTATAGAGTATTCGGACGGAAATTTATTAATGGTGGTGTCTGTAGACGTCTCGTTGCGGGCGGCTCTCCGCGGAAACCCCTCCACCACCGGCTTTCAGCCGGCGGTCCCCCTCCCCTTTCAGGG
>JAJQDP010000003.1 GCA_021202155.1 Oscillospiraceae bacterium
CAAAAATACTTCTGGCTTAAGTTGATGACATTGCCCTGAAAGGGGAGGGGGACCGGCGAAGCCGGTGGAGGGGTGTCCAAATTACAGCACCCTGACCCTCGTAACACCCTCGATGCTCGCAATATCCTTGACTGCGGCGGTGGTGTCACCGGTGACGTCGAGCATGGTGTACGCCCAGTCCTTCTTCGACTTGCTGGCGACATTCTCGATGTTGCAGCCGTCGGCGGAGATGAACGAGGTGATCTGCGAGATGATCGCGGGAACGTTCTTGTGGATGACGCAGACGAGGTGGTCAGCGGTCTTTGCAAGCTCGCACTCGGGGAGGTTCACGGAGTTGTGCACTGTTCCCTTCTCGACATAGTCGATAAGCTGGACAGCCGCCATGTAAGCGCAGTTGTCCTCCGACTCGGGAGTGGAAGCTCCAAGGTGCGGGATAGCGACGATTCCATCAACTCCGATGAGCTCATCATTCGGGAAGTCGGTGATATATGTCGAAACAGAGCCGTTTCCGACAGCCTCGATGATGTCCTGGGTGTTGACAAGCTCCCCTCTTGCAAAGTTGAGGATTCTCACGCCCTTCTTCATCTTGCCGATGGATTCTTTATTTACGGTATCTTTAGTCTCAGAATTGTAAGGCAGGTGGAGCGAGATATAGTCCGCCTCAGAATAGATTTCCTGGAGAGTCTTGACGACCTTGACAGTAGGCTTTAAGCCGAGAGCCGCGTTGACAGAGAGGAATGGGTCATAGCCGATGACGTTCATGCCAAGTGAAAGTGCCGCATTCGCAACTTTAGCTCCGATAGCACCGAGTCCGACCAAGCCAAGGGTCTTTCCGGAGATTTCCGGACCCGCGAACTGAGCCTTGCCTTTTTCGACAAGCTTCGGGACAGCGTCGCCCTGACCCTTGAGGGTCTTTGCCCAGTCGATAGCGGCGGGAACGCGGCGGGAGCTGAGGATAAGTCCTGCCAGAACGAGCTCCTTGACGGCGTTTGCATTAGCACCAGGGGTGTTGAAGACACAGATTCCAGCCTCCGAGCATCTGTCAATCGGGATGTTGTTGACGCCTGCGCCGGCTCTGGCGATAGCAACAAGCTTATCGCCGAACTCATAATCGAGCATTCCAGCCGAACGAACCATAATAGCGTCGGGATTAGCCTGCTCCGAGCCTACAGTGTACTTCTCCTTGTCGAAGCAGTCAAGCCCAGACGGCGAAATATTATTTAAAGTCAGTACGTTATACATTTTCAGCCTCAAACTTTCTTATGAACTCGACGAGCTTCTCGACGCCCTCGTAAGGCATAGCGTTGTAGATGGAAGCTCTCA
Source organism: Oscillospiraceae bacterium (assembly GCA_021202155.1). Lineage (GTDB taxonomy): Bacteria > Bacillota > Clostridia > Oscillospirales > Ruminococcaceae > Faeciplasma. Next base: position 1,324 of record JAJQDP010000003.1, read on the forward strand.
TGCCGCCGACGGTGCGATGACCCTTGATGTTGATTAAGCCTTCCGCTTTTGCCTCCTTGACAAACTTGGCATCAAGCTCATCACTTCCGGTGACGAACGGGACGTTCATGATGGAGCGATCCTTGCCGGAAACAGTAGCCTTGAAGAGCTTCGACTCGTCCAAGCAGTCATAGAGAAGCTTTGCCTTCTTCTCGTTAATCTCCTTCATAGCCTCAAGTCCGCCCTTCTCCTTGACCCAGTCAAGAACCAAGCCGAGGATATAGATTCCGTAGGTCGGAGGAGTGTTATACATCGAGCCGTTATCGGCGTGAATCTGATAGTTGAACATTGTGGGAGTGATGTCCATAGCGTTTCCGATGAGGTCTTCGCGGATGATGACGACAGTCAGACCCGCAGGACCCATGTTCTTCTGCGCACCGGCATAAATCAAACCGAACTTTGATACATCGACCGGCTCAGAGAGGATGCAGGAAGACATATCCGCGACAATCGGGACACCCTTTGTGTCGGGAAGGCTGGTGAATCTCGTTCCATAAATAGTATTATTATAGCAGATGTGGAAATAGTCAGCCTCGGGGTCAAGCTTAGACTCGTCAATCTCGGGGATGTATGAGTAAACTTTATCCTTGGAGGAAGCGACGACGGTGCACTTGCCGTAACGTGAAGCCTCCTGATAAGCCTTGTTCGACCACTGACCGCTGAGAACGAAATCAGCCTTGTTGCTGCGGTTCATAAGGTTCATCGGAACCATCGCGAACTGGCTTGACGCGCCTCCCTGCAGGAACAGAACCTTGTAGTTATCGGGAATAGCCATTAATTCACGAAGCTTTGCCTCGACGCTATTGATTATCTCGCCGTACTCCTTTGAGCGGTGGGACATCTCCATAACCGACTGCCCCGACTCGCCGTACTCAAGCATTTCGTCAGCCGCACGCTTCAGGACTTCCTCCGGGAGCATTGCGGGACCCGCACTGAAATTATAAACTCTCATTAAAAACACCTCTTAGTCAGCCTTGCCTGGACACTTGCAGTCCAACAGCTCCGCCGATGTAGTATAGCCGGTAATATATAAAATACCGATCTTATATATTATACTCCACCCAAGTACAACTGTCAATCGTACAAACACAAAGAACTTTTATCACATTAAAGACGAGATGTAGGCAAAATGACGAAAGACGCGCTTCGCGCACCCCTGCGGAAACCCCTCCACCACGCTTCGCGTGGTGGTGGAGGGGTTACCCCACGCTAAACCCTTCTGCCACATCGCTTAATACAACCTCATCCTCGGTATGCAGGATGGTGAAGCCGTCGTAGTAGATGGAGTAGATGCCGGAGGTGGAAAGGGTTGCGAGCTTTGATTCATCCAAATCATCCGCAATGTAGACCCGGGTGAGGCTCAGCATCAGGTCGACGCAGGTCGAATCTGCTGAATAGAGCACCAGGTCCTCGGTTGCGGCTTTACTCAAGCCGTCGGTGGGGTCGATATAGGGGGTTCTTCTTTCGCCGTTCTCATAGGTATAATAGCGCAAAGCGTCGTCCGAGGTGATGGCGTAGTCGTGGGCATAGACAAAGCTCATACTGCCGTCATAGAGCATGTCGGCGACCGAATAGACAGTGTTTCCCTGCCTTGAGTAGAGGGTATAGGAGAAGATGTCGTCACAGCCGCCAAGGTTTCTGGCATAGCCGTCGTCGCTCACTATCATCCCGGCGGTGTAGCCGTTCTCAATCATCACATCCGAAATATAGTCGACAACAAAGGCATTCGTCATCCACGAAAAGTCGATGAACCTGTCGATTCCATACTCCTCGGCATAGCTAAGGTACTCGTCCGAAACATAGAGTATTACTTTGTTGTCACCAAGAAGCTTGAGCGAGATTCCATCGTCAGAGCTTGCAAACTCGCATATTTTCGCGAAATACTCTGCCTGAACATCGCTATAGACCGGGTCGAACTCCTTCGCCTCCCAATCCTCGCTTGAAAAGTAAAGGCTCTCATAGCCGGCATAAACCGGCGCGAGATATAGCTCCCTTCCTCCCGATTCGACCATCGTTTCAAGTGCGGAATAGAGAACCTCGTCAACGGTGATTTCCTCGTTCGGGTGGTTGTTTATATACCAGACGTTATAGACATATTCATATTCATTATCGGGCGTGAAGAGCTGATAAGCCGTTTCGCAGGCGTCCGAATAGATGACAACTATCGCCTTGCGCTCGGTGGTTGCAGATTCGCTTCCGGCACCAATGTCGTACATAAACGTGAGCTCGGTAGCAACGCTCAGCTCATCGACGTCTGCCTCTATCTCCTGCCAACCGTCCGTGCCGGAAAAAAGCGCGTTTATGCCGTAGCCAAACGCTGTCGCCGCAATCAGCACCAAAATAACAACTGCAAAAATTCGGAGTCCTAAGTGCGAGCTCGAAATCTCGATATTCTGCGGTGCTTTGGTGTTATTAACATTGCTGGTATGGATTCGTGATCTTGTGGATTTCATAGTACTCACCATAAAAACAATCCAACCCGTCCGAATATGCCGGACGGGTCGGACTTACTAAGCGTATTTGCGGGTTCTGTCGTCTAAAAGTGTCAGATAACAGCCAAAAGTAGCAACAGCAGGAACAGGACAATTATAATTCCTATCACCGCGAAGCCTGCAATGGCTCCCTTGCGGCACATCTTCCAGTTGCGATAATGCCTGTTAGCCTTGAAGATAAGACCCAGGATTATACCTAAAATCGGGAGGAAGAATGAGAGAATTGCATATCCCTTCGCGCCGGTGTCGTGGATAGGAGCGTTGAGGAACTGCTCCTCGGCAGCCTTCTCAGTTGCGTCCATTTCCTGCTCGGTGGGCTGATAGGTCTCGCCCTCCGGAAGGATAGTAACCGACTTGATTATCTCGTTCTTTTCTCTTAAAGCCTTGTACTCCTCGATCTCCTTCTTGTTGCCGTAGACAAGGTGGTTGTGACCGATGTCGACGAGCTCCGGCTTGTCCTCGCTGTAGTCGTGGATGGACGGATCGTAGGTATAGAGTACCTTGTTCTTCTCAAGCTTCGGGTCGGGAATCGGGATAGCAGAGATGAGCGAGTGAGTGTACGGGTGAAGCGGGAAGTTGAAGAGTTCCTCCGCGTCCGCAATCTCGACGATGTCGCCCTTGTAGATAACGCCGATTCTGTCGGAAATGAATCTTACGATGGAGAGGTCATGTGCAATGAAGAGGTATGTAACCCCGTCCTCAGCCTGGAACTTCTTCATGAGGTTCAGAACCTGCGCTCTGATGGAAACGTCAAGTGCCGAAATAGGCTCATCGGCAACAACCAGCTCAGGCTTCATGACCATTGCTCTTGCCAAGCCGATTCTCTGTCTCTGACCGCCGGAGAACTCGTGCGGATAACGCGTGAGGTGCTCGGGCAGTAGTCCTACTTCCTTGATTATCTCCTCGACCTTACGGACTCTGTCCGCTTCGTCATCGTAGAGATGGAAGTTGTAAAGACCTTCAGATACGATATAGTCGACCGTTGCGCGCTCATTAAGTGAAGCCGCAGGATCCTGGAATACCATCTGGATATTTCTTATGACCTCACGGTCAAGTGAGTGCGGAATCTTTCCGGAGATTCTTACGCCTTTATAGAGGATTTCGCCTGCCGCGCAGGGATTAACTCTGATAACGGCACGACCAATTGTGGTCTTACCTGAGCCAGACTCACCAACAAGCGAGAAGGTCTCGCCCTTGTAGATGTCGAAGCTTGCGTTCTTGACCGCTTTTACGGCGTTGTCGCCCTTGCCGAATGTAATATCGACATTCTTGAGGGAAAGAAGTACTTCTCTGCCGTTCTCGTCAATCGGTCCGTGTTCCGGAAAATGCGACTGTGTTGCAGTCTTTTTATTTTCTTTAGCCAACGTCTACACCCCCTATATATTGAACGCTCTGATGAGCTTGCCATGGATGTCATCGATTGCCTCAGGCTTCTCAACCTTGGGAGCATCGGAATCCAAAAGCCACGTCTTTGCATAGTGAGTGTCGCTGACCTTGAACATCGGCGGCTCCTCAAGGGTGTCTATCTTAAGGCAGTAGGGATTTCTCGGTGCAAACGCATCTCCCACAACTGCATTATAAAGCGACGGAGGCGTACCTGTGATTGAATAGAGCTTTGTGTTTCTCTGCGTGAGCTGAGGAAGGCTTGAAAGAAGTGCCCATGTGTACGGGTGCTTCGGGTCGTAGAATACCTCTTCGACCGTTCCGAGCTCGACTATCTGACCGGCGTACAAAACTGCAACTCTGTCTGCGACATTTGCAACGACGCCGAGGTCATGGGTGATGAATACTATCGTGTAGTGGAACTCCTTCTGGAGATCCTTTAAGAGCTTCAGAATCTGCGCCTGGATTGTAACGTCCAGAGCGGTTGTAGGCTCATCGCAGATGAGTATCTTCGGCTGGCAGGAAAGGGCAATCGCGATAACGATTCTCTGTCTCATACCGCCTGAATACTGGAAGGGATAGTCGTCGAAACGTTTCTCGGGGTTAGGAATACCAACCTTGTGCATGAGCTCCAACGCTTTTCTTCTTGCCTCAACCTCACTGCACCCCTGGTGCTTGATGATGATTGAGGTGATCTGTTTGCCTATGGTTATAATCGGGTTAAGGGAGGTCATCGGGTCCTGGAAGACCGTTGCGATTCTCTTACCACGAATCTGAGCCCAGTCCTTTGAGAACTTGACGTTCGCGAGATTCAATACGCACGTGCCGTGCAACGCCTCGGCGGTCTCGTCAAGATACGCGACTCTGAATGCAGCCGTGTCGAAAACTGCGTTTCTCTGCGCGTCGTCATTAAGGTCAACGCCCATCTGCATAGCCTTCTTGAGAGCTTTCAGGAGCTTTAAAAGGAGCGAATATCTGTCCTTAAGACCGTATCTACCGATAGAGAGGCAGATTTCCTTTGCAAGGACAACGTTTCTCTCTGCGGTCTCGGGAGATATAGTTCCGGAAATCTCGGTCTGATACTTAGCCTTTAAAGCCGCCATCTTCTCGTTGTAAGTAGCGAGGTAGCTTGAATCGGACTTGAGAGCCTTCTTGTGCTCGGCTTCAAGAGCCTTGTTCTTAGCCTTCAGAGACTTGATTTCGGCATCATACTCGTCAATCTTGCGACTAAGCTCCTTTATCTCCGCCTTGTCCTTCTTCGGGTCAAGGGTGAGCTTGCGGTTGTAGGCGTCGGTTCTGTCTGCAAGGAGGTCTGCTTCCTTAGCCTTCTCGGCGTCGAGCTCTGCATTCGAGAGTCCTCCGCGCTGTTTCTTCTCGGACTGGAGATTCAGAATTTCCTTGTAGGTCTCGGCACCTGCCTCAAGCTTGGAGTACTCGTCAAGCTTGCGCTTGGCGTAGTTCTCAATCGACATGATATTCTTTGAGAGCGCGACATGGGTGTCGGAGAGCTCCGGGTCGTTATAGATAATCTTACCGCCGCTGATGTAGCCGTTCTGGTCGTTCATACCGGTGAAGCACTTCGTGAAAACGGACTTACCGGAGCCGGATTCACCGACTATTGCGATGGATTCCTCTTCGTATATATCAAGAGAAATGCCGCGGATAGCCGTCAGAACTCTGCCTCTTACCTTGAACTGCAGATGCACATCCTGAGCGGAGAGGAGAACCTTCTTCTCAGGTGTCTCAAGTTCGGTCTTCTCGGTGGTTTCAACCAAATTCTTCTCGTTATTTTCCATCTACTGCACCCCCATTACATATGTGTTCTCGGGTCGGTAGCATCGCCTAAGTTCTGACCGACAACATAGAGAACTATCGTGATGAAGGATACAACCGCAACCGGGCACCAGAACTCGAACTGCCAGCCGGGAGTTACCATTGCGGACTCGGCATCGTAAATCATACGACCGAGGGACATATCCGAAAGTCCCATTCCGATGTAAGCCAAGAATACTTCGTAGCCGATGTAGGAAGGAATTTCAGTTGCCGCCTGGGTTACGATGACGGAAGTCATGAACGGCAGAATGTTCTTGATGGCGATTTTGAATGTAGACGTGCCAAGGCACTTCGATGCAAGGTTATATTCCCGGTCACGAATGATGATTACCTGAGTTCGTATGAAGTAGGCTATTCCGATCCATCCGGTGACAGTCAATGCGAAGACCATCGTCCAGAAGGAAGCCGAGAAGATCATTACGAGTACAGAAATGAGCAAAACGTAAGGGATGTTGCCGACGATGTTGTAAATCGGAATCATGAAGCTGTCGAATCTCTTCGAGAAGCCCCAGACTGCACCGAGTATAACACCGATGAACATGTTGATTGCGGCGCAGATGAACGCCAGCGAAATGGAAATTCTTGCGCCGTTCCAGATAGCGTCAAAGGTCGACTGTCCGGAAGCACCGCTACCGAATATCCAGTGGATATTGTAGCCAAACTTCTCCATTGCCGCGGCAGGAGTCAAGTGCTTGGCGGATGCGTCCATGATGTTTGCGAACTTGTCATATTCGGTGAGTGCCGGGTAGACATATGTGAATACGACTGTGAACGCAAGGAGTGCAAGGATTACTATGTTAATCTTCTTGCGGAAGAATACGCGGAAAACTGAGTGCCAGTAGGAATAACGCGGTGCGGTTATTCTTTCAGCCTCTTCCTCGTTGTTGTCAACGTGCGCGAAGAGTTCTTCCTTTGAAAGACCATATTTCTCGGATATTTCAGTTGTTGTCATATTCTATCACCGCGCTTTCGTTGTAAAGTTGATTCTCGGATCGACAGCCGACATAAGGAGGTCGCCCAAAATCAGTGAAACTACAGACAGAACTGCATAGAAGAGCGTTACACCGACGATAACAGAGTTATCATAAGCGTTGATAGCCTTCGTGAGAAGGTTACCAGTACCAGGAACCGAGTATACACGCTCGGTGATGATAGCACCGGTCAAAGCTCCCAAGATGCTTCCGGGAATACCGTGTACAATCGGGATAACCGCATTCTTTAAAATGTGGTTGCGGAAGATTTCGCCCTCGGAAAGACCTCCTGCGCGTGCAAACTTTACGTAGTCGGAATTCATCTGGTCGATCATGTATCTACGAAGCCACTTCATAAGGCTTGCAATCGAAGGGAGTGCAAGTGAAGCAATAGGCAAAATATACATGGCGGGGACTTCCGTGTCGATAACAAACGTCGTCGGGAATCCAAGCTTTCCGCCTATTGCCTTGAAGAGGAAGATGTAGGCAAGTGAAGGAACCGCAATCATGAAGATGATGTAAAGAGTTCCGAGCTTGTCGAGGAATCCATCCTTGTGCTGAGCCATGAGGATTCCAAGCGGAATACCCAGCGCGTAAGCCAGGATTGTAGCTAAGATACCGATTATGAACGAATAACCTATTCTCGACTTACCGGTCTTGTATGTAGTAGTGTTTGTGTAGTTGTCAGTGTATCTCTCAGAGTAAACAATATTACTTTCAAGGCTTCCCGAAACGTACTTGGCAGTATGCAGGTTATCAGCACTCTGCTCAGTAAGACCTGACGGGTAGGTAACCTCTCTCTTTGAGTAGCTGCCTTGCTTGGCTGACATGGTCTGAGTAATATCGATGCCCTGATTTACTGTGTATGAAACTCCCAAGTTTATCGTCACAAAGTTCTGATGGATAAACGGGAACTCGTTGTCAAAGTATAATAGGTACTTATGGGTTGTGCCGTTGCCGATAATAGCGGGCGAGAAGGTGTCTCCTCCGTAAACAGGGTCATACCATGTGAACGTAAGACCTCTTTCTCCGACGTCGTCGGTAACAGTATTGATGTTGTCAAATGTCAGAATGCTTGTCAAATACGTCCAGAGTCGTGAAATGACGGGTATATTCTTATAAGCAAAGAGCTGTTGGTTACCACCGGTCGCAACCTTGGTGCTGGTCATCATAACAGCGTCCAATCTTATAACAGTATAGCCCTGGCTCTGATAGTACTCAGTGAACTTCTGAACATACTCTGCGACTTCTTCCGAGTCGTTTTCTGATTTTCTGGCGATTGAAGTGACTGTCGACTTTGTGTCCTCGTCAATCTCGCCGTTTGCAACCAGCATGTTGAGGTAATCGTTGTAGGTTACATAGTCAAGGTAGCCATACTCCTCCCACTTCTGATACTGGTAAATGGTTTTGTTATTGTTGCTCTGCTTTGAGTAAACAGTATCCTGTGCAAATATCTGAATCCTGTCCATGCAGGAATATATCAGGATCATGACGATTGCTACGACTGCAATGACAGAGAGCAAACCTGTTACTATTCTTTCTACTAGATATTTTGCCACTTTGTCCACCTGTTCCTTACTCGGGAAACAACCGCCGCCATTCCCCATTGTTGATTTTAATCGCTACGTTCTCCCGTGAAAGTCTGACCATTAATCGCCAGATTCCAAGAAATTATTGGTTTCTCTTTAAAACCTTAAAACAAACTTTATCAGAGAGCCCCCAAAAGCCTTGACTCTTGGGGGCAGATACTCTGATTAAGATTTAAAGCTTTGCTATTTCAGATTAAATTGATCTGATTCGGAGCAGATTCTAAATTAATAGATACCGATGCTCTTGACCATGTAGCCGGAGTAGTTATCAAGGAAGGTTCCGAGATAAGTGGAAGGATCGCCGTAGTCAGGACCCCAACCGGACAAGGTGTTGATGGTGAAGTTAGCTTCGTAACCATAGCTGAAGTAGTAGCAAGCATAGTACCAGTCGAGGGAAGCATCAGCGGTGATGACGTCGATAATGACGAGACCATCGAGAGCAGACTCAACAGACTGTTTCCAAGCGTTTGCACCGTTTACATAGAGCTCAGAAGTACCGGTGGTAACGAACTCAATGTGAATCGGGTTGTCAGCGTCGATTACAACGCCTTCAGCAGCGAGCTCTTCGATAGCGATTTCGAGTTCAGCTACAGCGTTCTCAACGTTGTAGTATCCGTCGTAACCAGCGGAAGAGTTGGTCTCTGCATTCCAGGACTGGATTGCAACACCGTCAGCATCGAGCTGAGCCTGACGGATTTCGCCGTAGTAGGTGCCAGCCGGGAAGGTGGTAGCAGTGCCGTTGATGTCAACAGTTACATCTTCCTCGAGGACAACGAAGTCACCGGGAACGTAAGCGTTGGAAACACGAACAGCAGCGATGTCATCTCCGTAGAACTGAGCGTTGTAGGAGATTCTGTCTACAGCATAGGTGATAGCTCTTCTGAAGTGAACGTTGAGCATAGCAACGTTGGTTCTTGTAGCCTCTTCCTCAGAAAGCTGAGATACGAGAACGGTGCTGTCGTTGAAGTTAGCGAAGCAGGTTCTGTAGATGTTGTAGAATGCGAGGTAAGAAGTAGTACCGAGGTCAGCACCGTAGATGTAGTTGTCGGTGGTGTATCCATCAGCCTCTGCGATAGCAGCGATTGAAGTGTTGATACTTACAGAGTCAACCAAACCGGAGAGGAAGTCGTTGTACTGCTTGGTAACGTCGGAACCATCATTGAAGAGCCAAGTGATGGAGTGGATCTGCATGTTGTCAGGATTCCAGTAGGTCTCGTTGTACTCCCACTTGATGGTGTTCTCGTTGGTGTACTGAGTGATGATGAACGGACCGCAATAAGCGATGTTCTCGAAAGTAGTTCCGTAGTAGTAGTCGGAAGCGGAAGGATCATACTCGTCGCCGAACTTACCGCCCTGAGAAGTGTAGTAGCTTCTGCTCATAGGAAGGAAGATGGAGTAGTCGAGCATAGTCTCGAAGTAAGAGCAAGGCTCGTCAAGGGTGTAAACGAGGGTGTAGTCGTCAACAGCGGTAACGCCAACCTCAGAGAAGTCGGTGATTTCGCCGGTGAGGTACTCGTAAGCACCGGTGATGGACAAACCAACTTCGCCGTCAACGAGGTACTCAAGTCCGCCTGCTGCATCGAGCATGTGCTGCATAGCTGCAACCCAGTCGTCAGCAGTAACGTCTGCTACATATCTGCCCTGAGAGTCAACCCATGTAACGCCTTCACGGATGTGGAAGGTCCAGGTAAGACCGTCGTCAGAAACTTCCCAGCTCTCAGCGAGTGCCGGCTGAAGCATACCTTCGGAATCGTACTCAGCGAGTCCGTCAACGCACTGGATAACCTTCTCGGAGTCGATAGCCTGTGAAGTAGCGAGGATGTCGAAGGTCTCAGCATCTCCTGAGTAGCTGTTTACATACTCATCGTCGAAGGTGTAGCCCTGCTCGGTGAGATAAGCCTTAGCAGTCTCCAGGTAGGTGCCGGTGCCTCTGAGCTCTTCCCAGAGTTCCTTGAGGTAGGTTCTGTCAGCAACAGTGATGATCTCGTTGGTAACAACGTAGTTGTGCATTCTGTCGGAGTCAGATCCCCAGAGAGCATAATCGCCGGAACGAACCATAACACGGCTCATTGCATTTCCGCCGCCGTTGTAAGTGGTGGAAACGAATACGCACTCTTCAAGGAGCTTAGCTTCAGCGATAGCATAGAGAGCGTACTTTTCGGAAACGTTCTCAGCCTCGGAAGCTGCCTGATAGTATTCGTAGTAATCGCCAAGAACGTCAGAATAGATAGCTGCAGAAAGTGCAGTGTACTGCTCAAAGTCGATGGAAGTGGTTCCATCTTCGTTCTCGACCCAGATCTCATAGTCAGCATAGGGATCTACCGGCTCGGTAGGATTCTCTACGGCTGTGTCGTCTGTAGCGACGGTATCATCGGTGCTATTAGCCGCAGTAGTAGTAGAACTGTCATTAGAAGTGCTACCGCAAGCGGAGAAGCAGGAAAGAACCATTGCAACAGCCAAGATCATAGCAAGTAGTCTTTTCATTAGATTTTACCTCCAATAAATTTCGCGCGGGCATCTATCGCAACGCCCGATGCGTGCTTTTGAACACACCATATTATGTAGGGACGCTTTTGCATACGTCCGGGTGCATTCCCCGTGTGAGAAGGCTCGGTCTTTTTAAACCACCGAAGTGTTTGTACGGAATACTTTGTGATGGCTTCGTGAGTAAAGACCTCACCTATCTTCACGATTGTTTCATTATACGCCTTTTATCTTCACTTGTCAATAGACCTCGCAAATTTAGGCGATTATGCAAAAAACGTGCCACCATTTTTCGCGCTGTTTTGGACAATTTGAAGATTTCGCCCCGCCAGCCAGAAGTTTTTCTGGAATCCTTGCCCAATTCGCTCAGAATCCGGCATGAAGGAATCCCGGTGAAATAATTCATAATGAAGCGAGTCTGCAACACATTTTGCAGGATTTTTGCAAGTTTTGAGGACGCGGGATTCATGAGGGGATAACCCCTCCACCATCGCCTTTGGCGATGGTCCCCCTCCCCCTTCGGGGGAGGCTTGTTTTCGATCTCTCAAAGCTTCTGCGAGAGCACATGTCGCCCTGCGGGCACACGACTTGGCTGAAGCCAAGTCGGCGAGTTTCGCCTGCGGCAAAACTCGCGTCGCTCCCTGCGGTCGCGACACCTCTCAGGCGGCTACGCCGCCAGCTCCCCTTATCAAGGGGAGCCATTTTTTGTTCTATGCAAACTTTGAGTGATGTACAACTTTGTTTCGCTACTTTGTGCTCTTGCAGAAGCTTTCGGGAGAAGGAATCTGGCTCTCCTTATCAAGGAGAGCTGTCAGCGAAGCTGACTGAGAGGTGCAAGTTCGGCAACGCCGAACTTGCCGACTTGGCTTCAGCCAAGTCGTTGCGACACAATGAGAGCGACGTCGCCCACAAAGTAACACAAAAACCAAGCAGTCCCTTGCCCGGGGACTGCCTGGTGACTATTTTGCGGCTTTTCAGCTTCTTACTGTCTTATCCTGCCGGGTCAGCCGGCATGGTGATTCGCGATTTCGAGGTTGCCTCGGTCGTAGCCGTGGTCGTGGTCTCGGTCGCCTCTGTCGTGGTTGTGGTTGCCGCCGTCGTTGTCGTCGCGGTGGTTATCACCGGAGCGCGGGTCGTAGTGACCGCGGCGGTCGTGGTCTCGCCCTCGTCAAGGACTACCTCGTCCTCGTCCGACTCGTCAAGCACCACTACCTCCTCGGTGGTCGTTGCTGTCGTAGCTGTTGTCGTCGTGACGGTTGTAGCCTTGGTCGTGGATTTTGTCGTGGTGGTTGCCGCTGTTGTGGTTGAGACGGTTGTTGACGCAGTCGTCGCGGAGGCCTCGGGGACGGTCGTCGCAGGGGTCGTGGTGGTCTCCTCCGAAACGGTAGTCACGGGAGTCGTGACCTCGCTCGTCTCCTCAGAGACAGTCGTAACCGCGCTCGTGCCGGAAGTCTCATACCCGTCGGCAGAGTCCTCCACCTGGCTCGCGCACCCGGTCATCCCGACCGCCGCCATCATCAACACGCATATGAGAAATTTTTTCATCGTTTCTCACCCTTCGGTAACATTATCCCAACATACCCTGCTGCCATTCGTTATATTGCTCTTCTTCCTGAGCCGCCTTCTGGATGACAGGCAAGTCATAGTTACCACTGGTGACAACATCCATCCAAGCATCTCCCCTAAAGAGGACAATTTCCATTTCAAATTCTTTATAGTTCTTCATTTCATTATCCTCCCGGGATTATCTCCAGCCAGTGTACTTCGCCGCCGCTTCGCCATACAGATAGATGGCTTTGCAGAGGTTCTTGACATCTTCGGTGTATGTAGAGTCTGTTTCATGATTTATGACGTTGCTGACGTACGAATATACGCTGTAGACATCATATACTTCGCCGTCCTTGTATATCGTGAACTCGTCAGCCATTTCCTTCGCAGGAACTCTGTACTCAATATACCCGTCACTTGTAACCTCAAGCTCCTCACCATTAATGGTGTAAGTGCTTCCGGTATCTACTTTAATTATAACATAAATGCCGTCGCTGTCAAGTGCAAGATACTTCGTTATCTCGTTATTAGAGCTACTGACATCAATTGTAGGATCGCTCCAATTTGCAACAGGATCAGTCCAGCCACTGATTAAGCTTGCCAAGTCATCCTGTAAATCGCAATCTAACGTAGTTCCGTACAGTTCCTCATAATATTCACTCGCGTAGTACCCATAGTTCAGTACCGCCTCGCAGAGGTCTTTTACAGCATACAGCTCACTGCTCGTGTCGTCAGTGCCTAAAACTGTTGCGCAGTAGTCGTAAACCGAGTAATCGCTGACCGCAACCGAGGTCGTTCCATCCGTCAGCGTCGCTGTGATGGTCGTATCAAAGTCCGTCGGGCTGACGTAGACGATGTAGCGGTAGTAGGTAACCCCGCTGATGGTCTTCGTCTCGTCGGAAACGGTGACATCGCCGAGAGAAGTCTCAAGCACGTACTCATCCGGATTAGTAACGCCGGTCATGTCGAAGTAGTAAGTAACGCCAATCTCGCCATCCATCGTAAGCGACCTGCCGTAGAAGGAAGGATAATATGTAACTCCCACGTGAGTTATGCTTAGATTTAGACCAGAATTGTATCCCTTAATTGCAACCACACTACAATCAGCAGTAGCAGTCAACGTAATCGTCAAATCAATTTCGTCGCCAGAACTATATGATGAAGTATAGCATATCGAAGAACACTCACCGGCAACATTTCCGTTAGGAGTACCAAGCCAGATTCTCATGTCTCCGCCATAGGATGTTCCAACAATATGAACCTTGATAATGTCCCCAGATGATAAGCTGTTTACAGGTATTTCAATGTAACCGCTGTATTGTGAACTGGTACTATATACACCTTCAGTCAATGCGGCGTCGCCGCCAAGAGTAATTTCTGAGGTTTCTACTACAGTTCCGCAGTCATCTGTGCCCGTATACGTGAATGTAGCTGTTACTGTTACATTTGAAGCAGGCATTACAAAGGTGTAGTCTTCAGCTACGGTGACTGCTGTGCCCGAACTATCCTTAACAGTCAAGCTTTCTAACTCATAAAGGGCTTTCGGAGTAACAGTCAAAGTAACCGTCTCGCCCTCGCCCGCACGATCCTTGTCGGTGGTAACCGATCCGCCGGTGATGTCATCATCCACAGTGACGTTGTACTGGACTATGCCGAGGTGAGTAAGTGTCAGACTATCAAAGGTCGCCCAGTCGGTAGATTTGATATTTACATATACTGCATAGTCACCTGTGTATGTTGAGCCGTCAGAAACCTGGACTTCCATTCCAACAGTTGTATCAAAGTTTCCATTTTCATCAGCATAGATCACATAATCGGCAGTCTTTCTGCCTGATGTTCCTTCTGAGAGATAGATCCGGATTGAAGTCTCTGTTGTTGTGCCCGAAATATGGATGTAAACTGTCTCACCCTCTGTGTATTTACGACCCGCCAGAGCAAAGTTCAACCAGTCGGTGCTACCAGCCGTAACTGTGCCATCTCCGTTAAAGGTAGCTGTGTTATAATAGCCTATGTATTCTTCAAGAAGTATATCCGTGCAATGGTCAGCCTCTTCCTCAACAAAAGTAGCCGTTACGGTTACATCAGAAGCCGGCATGGTGAATGTGTAGTCGTCAGCAACGGTGACCTCATTTCCCTCACCGTCGGTGACGGTCAAGGTCGAGAGCTCGTAGCCGCTGTCAGGGGTTACAGTCAAGGTAACAGTCGTCCCTTCGGTGGCGGAGTCCATATCAGCAGTAACTGTGCCGTTGGCGCAGGAATCTACGGTTATTGTGTACTCGGTTGCAGAAGATGAACTTATGCGGACAAGCTGTGCGCTGGTGAAGGTTATGTAACCTCCCCAGAGGTTAAGGATAACTCCATTACTCACATCATAATCAGTTACCGTTACCGTTTCTCCACTACCACTGTCTTCATACGTATATGACGAAAAAGCAGCTGCAAGATCTACGAGAGAAATCGCAAAGACTCCAGTAGTATTAACTGTAACACTAACTGCACTGTGCCAACTGGTATCGCAAAGCGCGCCAGCTCCCCATCCGGAATAAGAGGTGTCATCCAGAGTATAATTTACGTATAGATAAAGCTCTGTGTCAGTGAAGTCTGCACCACTAAGTATGGACAAAGTACCAGTACTTGTCTGAGTTGCTACTACAGTCTCTGTGTAGGTTACGATTTCAGTAGAAGTAGTGACTGTGAAGCTATTGATTACATACTCAACGTCAGTACCAGTACCATTATACATAACACCAATCTTTACGGCAGATGCACTTGAAACAGTTTCGATTGTACTACTTGACAAAGTGGCTGTAGCACTGCCATATGTATTTTGTACGGTAGTTCCGTCAGCAATAATTTTTATATCAAGATCAGCGACAGTTCCGCTCTCAATGTCGAAAGATATTGCAGTCAAGGAGTTGGCGTCAACACCATCAGGCAAGGTAAACTGTAGCTCCTGATATTGTCCGCTATATGTCAAAGTAACAGCACCCGTTGATGAATCAACGACGCCATTATGACCATATCCGCTTAAGACTATGTTCTTGAAGGTATATGTAGCTGAGTAGTCCTCCGCCACAACCCCCACCGGCACCATTGTGGCGAGCATTATGATGCTCAGGAGCAGGCACAGGAATCGTTTAGCGGGTTTGTTTCTCTTCAATAATTTCATTATTTAATCAGCCTCCATCCATATTATCCTAAATAAATTTTTGGATAATAACATTCTACCCCCCCCGAAACACCCTCTTGCAACACAAATACCGCCCTAAACTACACAAAATCCGACTTCTTTTATGAAAAAGCTCACAAAAGTTGTGAAAAAGGTCATGATTGATTGGTGCGAGCCCTGCGGAAACCCCTCCACCACCGGCTTTCAGCCGGCGGTCCCCCTCCCCCTTCGGGGGAGGCTATTACTGCCTCTTTGCAAGTGTCTGCGAGAGCACAACTTTTTGTCGCCCTGCGGGCGACGCGCCAGCTCTGCTGGCGCACCCCTCCACCGGCTTCGCCGGTCCCCCTCCCCTTTCAGGAGAGGCTATTTGAGTTCTCTCAGAAGCTTGTTCGAGGCGCTTATAGGCTCCCCTGTTAAGGGGAGCTGGCGCGCGAA
Source organism: Oscillospiraceae bacterium (assembly GCA_021202155.1). Taxonomy (GTDB): domain Bacteria; phylum Bacillota; class Clostridia; order Oscillospirales; family Ruminococcaceae; genus Faeciplasma. Next base: position 17,267 of record JAJQDP010000003.1, read on the forward strand.
GCGCGCCTGAGGGGTGCTATTTCAGGCGAAGCCTGAAATAGCGTCGCCGCGAAGCGGCGACAAAAGTTGCACATCACTCAGAGTTTGCATAGAACGAAAAAAGCCTCCCCTGAAAGGGGAGGGGGACCATCGCCAAAGGCGATGGTGGAGGGGTTTCCGCAGGGCGTCGCCGCCAAAGGCGGCGGTGGAGGGGTTATCCCAACAAATCCTTCTCGTATTCGTAAGCCTCAATCTCAAGCTTTGCCGCGCTGGTGATGGGGGTTTCGTTGCTGGTCCTGGCGGCAACGTCCGCCCAGTCTTCGCTCTCAAAGAGGACAATTTCCATTTCAAATCTTCTGTAGTTCTTCATTTCATTATCCTCCGCAGGTTATCTCCAGCCCTGATATGCGGCTGACGCTTGTCCGTAGTAGTAGATTGCCTTGCAGACGTTGACGAGGTCTTCATCCGAACTCGTCTCAATCGTATTCTTTATATAGGAGTAGACGCTGTAGGTGGTGAACGTTACGCCGTCCTCAAGAATTGTGAATGTACTGCTCATTTCTTTTGCAGGGACTTTGAATTCGATATAATCGCTTCCGTCGTTTCCGGTTGTGACTTCCTTGCCGGAGACTGTATATGTCTTGGAAGTATCGATTCCGTATACCCGGATGTAGATGCCGGTTCCATCAAGTGCAAGGCTCTTTGTAACGCCAGTGGTCGCTGTATTTCCGTAACTGCTGAGATCAACATCCCATGTGTCGTCCACCGGGTCATCCCAGCTTGAATCTATGTCGTTCTGTATATTGATAGAGCTCGAACCGTTCAGCCAGGTCTCGACATAGTACCCATAGTTCAGCACTGCCGCGCAGAGGTCTTTGACCTCATAGAGGTCGCTGGTGGAATCGCTCGTTATCGCCGCTTCGCAGTACTGATAGACCGAGTAATTGTCCAGGGAGACCAGAGTGCCGGAGGAGCTCTTGAGGGAGGCGGTTATCGTGGAGGTGAGTTGAGTCGGGCTGACATAGACGATGTAGCGGTAGTAGGTGTAGCCTTTGACTTCCTTGGTCTCGCCGTCGGCGTAGACTTTGTCGGTCACACCATCGACAGAAACTGAGAGATAGTAGGCACTCGGGTCTTCCACGCCACTCAGGTTGAAGTAGTAAGTAACGCCGATTTCACCATCAAGCGTCAGCGACTTCCCCAAAAATCTTGAGCCCAGAGCGAGGTATTCTTCATAATCATACAAGCTGAGGGTTGTGTCGTAGTATATATATGTAATGGTCTTGCCGCCGGCATAGAACGCATAGCCATAGACATTGGACTCGTCGTCTTCATAGATTGCAGTAGCCTCGTCCTCGCAGACCATAAAGAGTCCGCCGTTCTGCCCGACTGTTCCGGAATCACTGTTTGTGACATCGACGAGGTAGTTGATGCCGTCAAGCCAGACGACGTTCCACATATGACCGCCTGCGCCAGTTCCGCCGGACATAGTTCCGGTGACGGTTATGCTGTAAAGACCGCTCAGGTCGCAAAGATACTGGAAGGCTTTCGAGTAGCCCTCGCAGACAACGTTGGTGGTGGTGTCCTGGTCAAAGACATAAACCAACTGCCAGATGTCGCCGTAGTCAGCAGTTGTGTAACTACTTTCATAGGAAACCAGATTGCATATTTCAGTCTTGTAAGCAGTGATTTTCTCCAAATCGGTGCAACTCGCATACGTGTCGACTATCGTCTGAGCATACGCCGCGGCGGCTTTTGCGGTTACTACCATTGATGAGTCAACTGTAGTGGAATCACTTCCCTGATAACCAGACGCCACAGCGAATGTAACCTTGAAAGTTGCGTATAAAGTAGTACTGTTGCCAGAATAGGAGACTCCAAAACCAGCACCTGTCTCCTTATCATGCCAATACAGTTCATAGGGGCAATCTGAAAGCAAGTAATCGTAAATAAGCTCAGAATAACTCAAATATTGGTTACTAACTACCGGATATGCATCGTAAAAATTATCAGCACCAAGCTCTGCATAGGTATAACTGTGGGTAAACGTGACGATCGAAGATGTTTCCTCACCGGAAGCTATTTTTTCTATGCCTGCTTTTACCTGCGTATATATTTCCAGGGCAAAGGGGATATTTGCAAATGCATCCTCACCTGTATAGGTGGCGGTGAGCATTATGCCGGAGTTGTCTGAGATGCCAAAGAGCTGTTCTATGTAACCTTCAAGGAGCTCGTCATTGTCCTCATCTGATGAGGAGCTGGCGTAGAGCGTCTCGACAGACTCGACGTACTCGGTTGCCTCTTCCTCCTCCGCAAAAACTGACAGCGGCAGGAGCTGAACCGCCAGAATCAGGGCAATAAGCAGGGATAGGAATTTGTTTTTCTTCATGGCTTTCATCCTTTCAAAAGCACCAAAAAATAGTCTCCGGCGAACCAAAGACTACAACAAAAAGCTATTAAGCTTCGGGACACCTGTGGACATTGATTTGTGCGCAAGACAGTTGCTCTTTTTTGGAAAGAGCAACCTCTTCACGCCAGCTTCGCAACTTTACAGTCCACCATTTTAAAAATATTATACCATCTACCCCCCCCTCTATTGTCAACACTTTTTTAAAACTTTTTGCAAAAAATATCGGAAAGGGGCAATATTGCGGAAGAATGAACCCGCAAACCATTGTCGCCTGCGGTGGCTAAAGCCTCCATGGCGAGCGTCCCCTTGCGGGGACGCACCCCTCCACCGTGCTTTGCACGGTCCCCCTCCCCCCTTCGGGGGAGGCTATTACTGCCTCTTTGCTAACGTCTGCGATGGCACAACTTTTTGTCGCCCTGCTGGGCACACGACTTGGCTGAAGCCAAGTCGGCGAGTTTCGCCTGCGGCAAAACTCGCGTCGCTCCCTTTGGTCGCGACACCCCTCAGGCGCGCGTTGCGCGCCAGCTCCGGAAGTTCGTTTGCGAACTTCATTTCAGAGGGAGCCTATAACCGCCTCTCCCACAAGCTTCTGATAGAAGCAGAATAAGCCTCCCCTGAAAGGCATCCGCGTACACTTAGCGATAAGGTATATACAAGTCAAAAAAAGTCTGGT
>JAJQDP010000020.1 GCA_021202155.1 Oscillospiraceae bacterium
CCCCTGATTTTTGGCTTGCTACCCTGCCTTTTGGCTTAAGTTGATGACATTGCCTGAAAGGGGAGGGGGACCGCCGGCTGAAAGCCGGTGGTGGAGGGGTTTACATCCTCGCCCTATCCTTCGCCCTCTGGATATTCGACAAGGTCTTCTTTCTGAGCCTTATATTCTTCGGCGTAACCTCGACGAGCTCATCATCTGCGATAAACTCAAGGCTGTCCTCAAGGCTGAGAACCCTTGGCGGGATGAGTCTCAGGGCATCGTCACTGCCGCTTGCACGGGTATTCGTCAGGTGCTTTTTCTTGCAGACGTTTACGACAAGGTCGCCCGGCTTCGGGGAGACGCCGACTATCATACCTTCATAGACGGGTGTGCCTGCTCCGATGAAGAGAGCTCCTCTCTCCTGCGCGTTGTAAAGACCATAGGTGACCGCCTCGCCCGACTCGAACGCGACAAGTGAGCCGTTTGAACGCCTCGGGATGTCGCCCTTATACTGCTCGTAGCCGTAGAAGACGGAGTTCATGATTCCCTCGCCCTTGGTGTCGGTGAGGAATTCGTTACGATACCCGAAAAGACCTCTTGCGGGGACGTGGAAGACGACTCTCATTCGCGAGCCCATAGGCGTCATCGAAACCATTTCGGCTTTACGTGTGCCCATCTTCTCCATGACTGCGCCTACTGATGTCTCGGGGACGTCTACAACCAACTCTTCAATCGGCTCACAAAGCTTGCCGTCAATTTCCTTGTAGAGGACTCGCGGCGTTGAGACGCCCATCTCATAGCCCTCACGGCGCATATTTTCAATAAGTATCGAGAGATGCATCTCGCCTCTGCCTGCGACTTTAAACGAGTCGGTCGAATCGGTTTCGGAAACTCTCAGGGAGACGTCCTTAAGAAGCTCTCTGAAGAGCCTGTCTCTTAAGTGACGGGAGGTTACATACTTGCCCTCACGACCGGCGAACGGCGAATCGTTGACAGAGAAGGTCATCTCGACTGTCGGCTCGCTTATCTTGACGAACGGAAGCGGCTCAAACTTGGTTGTATCGCAGATGGTGTCGCCGATGGTGATGTTTTCAATTCCGCTTATGCAGACGATGTCGCCAACTGTCGCCTTCTCTGCGGGGACACGCTCAAGACCTGCTATCTGATAAAGAGTGACAATCTTACCGCGGTAAGGCTTCTTAGTCTCGTGGTAGTCGCCGATGGTGACCTCCTGATTAACCTTAATCGAACCGCGCTCTATCTTTCCGATTGCGATTCTTCCGACATAGTCGTTATAGTCGATGGAGGAGACCAAAAGCTGAAGCGGCTCCTCCGGCTCGCCCTCGGGAGCGGGGATATACTCCAAAATCTTGTCAAAGAGCGGTGTTAAATCCGTTCCGACCACGTGCTCATCTGTGGATGCAGTTCCGTCCCTTCCCGAGCAGAAGAGAATCGGAGAATCAAGCTGTTCGTCCGACGCGTTGAGGTCCATCAAAAGCTCGTAGCACTCGTCTATTACCTCATCGATTCTTGCGTCCGGGCGGTCGATCTTGTTGATGACGATAATGACGCGGTGTCCGAGTTCGAGAGCGTGCTGTAAAACAAATCTCGTCTGGGGCATGGGTCCCTCCGCGGCGTCGACAAGGAGGATAACTCCGTCGACCATCTTGAGGATTCTCTCGACCTCGCCGCCGAAATCGGCGTGACCGGGGGTGTCGACGATGTTAATCTTGACGCCGTTGTAGACAACAGAGGTGTTCTTCGCAAGGATGGTGATTCCTCTCTCGCGCTCAATGTCGTTCGAGTCCATGACGCGCTCGTTGACGACCTGATTTTCTCTGAATGTACCGCTCTGCTTGAGCATACCATCGACCAGGGTAGTCTTACCATGGTCAACGTGAGCGATTATAGCGATGTTTCTCAAATCATTTCTAATCAATTTACTTCCTCTTTCCGATAAAGTGTTTTCTTGACCAATGATATTATATACTGATTCTCAGGGAAAATCAAGAGGCAGATTGCAATTCGCAATTTCTGTGAAAATAAAAAATGACTGTTGACAAAACAGCCGGAATAGATTATAATATAGGTGGTGAGAGGTTTGTCTGAAGTACGAATTCAGGCAAACGGCTACTCTTCCCAAAAATTCAACGAATTATGTTCCAAGTAACCGCGCTGAAGACTCAGGCGCGGTTATTTCTTTCGGTTTTCACCGAGGTCGAGACCTAAACGGATGGCAGTTAAAACGAGAAGTAATAACTGAATGGTTTGTGCGATATCCAAAGTGCTCCACCTCCCTTCTCAGGGAAAGAGCAACCATCCTCTCACCGCGAGCATTATACCATACGTTCTCCACAGTTGTCAATATAATAGTTTATAAATATTGAAAAAATCTCCCCGCCCTGCGCGCTCAGGATGGGGAGATTTCTTTGAAAACATGTAAGGCGATTCCTTTCGGAAAAAAGCTCTTATACCTATAATACAAATCGGGGAGCATTTTTATTGCACCCCGATTGCATTTTTTCTGAAAAATTTTTCGCTTGGAAAGCTGACTTCCCAAGTGTTCTATTCCGTCAGTAGCTTCATGAACTTCTGGTTCTTCTCAAAAAGCTTGAAGAGGATCACTCCTAAGACGCAGACGCAGACGAACTCGCCGGCGGCTACTTCAAGTGCCGAGAGCCAGAACGGCAGTCCCACAAACCAGTAGAGCTCCGCCCCGACTATGAGACCGTTGAAGATGACCGGAAAGATTGACGCCACGTAGATATTCGGGCTGTACATCATGCAGATAACAGCCAAAACGGTCGCCGCAGTTCCGAAGAGCATATCGACCAGCCCCACGGTGCTGAAAATATTCGCAATCAGACAGCCAAGGGTCAGCGATATGCCGTAGTCCTTCCGGTAGAAGCAGAGTAGCATCAGTGCCTCGGCAATCCGGAACTGGATGTTGCCATAGGAGAGCGAGCTCAGAGCCAGTGTCAGTGCGACATAGATTGCAGTCACTACCGCCAATTTCACGAGCCTTTGTACGGATAAGTTTTTCATGTTAAATTACTCCTTGTTTTTTATCCGGGTGGTTTTCAAGGTGACACCCGTATTAAATTTTTGCCGAGGAAAGTCCACTTGCAAGGCTTCCCACAGCCTGACTATTATAGCCGATTATAAGTATTTTGTCAAGGCTTTTTAGCCGGGTATCTACAGATGCCTTCAATATACTTTTCTTGACAGCAACAATCTCGCATGTTACAATATTATCGTGAATGGAGGCTTGTTTTTATGAAAAGAATTTTTGCCGTCTTTATTGCAATTGTAATAACTCTCTCGCTTGTTTCCTGTGGAAGTATCGAAAATACCGCCTCCGCGAGGGTCTACGTCGAGGGAACGAGCTTCATGGTAAACGGGAATGAACTCTGGATCAACGGCGTCAATACTCCGTGGATAGCCTGGAATGACTTCACCGGAAACATGGATGAGGAAGCCTGGGAGGAGACCTTCGCGCTCCTTGCCTCCGATAATATCAACTGCACCCGAATCTGGATCAACTGCGAGGGCGAAGGTATCGTCAGTCTCACATCCGAGGGAGAAATTATTGAGATAAACTCCGGTCACTGGAACGACCTTGACAAGCTCTTCGCTCTTGCTGAAAAGTACGAGGTCTATGTGATGGCGACACTTCTTTCGTTTGATCACTTCAAGGGCAGTAGCGGCGAGGACTGGCAGGCTCTTGTCAAAGACCAGGCTATGTGCGACGCGTTCGCCGAGACCTATGTAAAAGAGTTCTGCGAACGCTATGGCGACTGTGAGTACCTCTTCTCAATCGATATAATGAACGAGCCCGACTGGGTCTATGAAAACGAGGAGTGCGGGAATGTCGACTGGGAGTATCTCTCCTATTTCTTCGGAAAGTGCGCTTCTGTCATCCACGAGAATTCGGACATATTGGTTACCGTCGGACTCGGGATGATCAAATATAACTCGGACAACTACAACGGCAACATGGTTTCGGATGAGTATCTATATGAGCTTACGGGCGACGAAAACGCCTATCTTGACTTCTACAGCACCCACTACTACATGTGGCAGAAGAACTATTTCGGCTATCCCTGCACCGAATCTCCCGAGGAATTCGGGCTTGATGGCTTGAAGCCCTGCCTCATCGGCGAAACGAGTAACGACGATGCAGAGGAGTGTGGACTGACTCTTACCGAGAAGTATATGGCTTGCTACGACAACGGCTGGAACGGAATCATGGTGTGGATGGAGCCCACCTGGAACGACGAAACCGGCTGGTACGAATACGACCTGACCGAAGAAGCGACCAACGCGATGGCGGACTATATCTACGATCTGATTTATCCGCTGTCAGTTGAAGCTGAATAAAGTAAATACCAAAGAATACCGGCTCAGGAAAATCCGAGCCGGCTTTTTTATGCCTGAAAAAGGTTTGCCCCCAACCATGTTGCAAATATGCAACAGCGAACGGAAGGTTGGGGGCGAAAAGAGAATGAAAAAGAATGGAATGAAACTTTCTGATTTATGCGTCAGTTGTGGGCTGCGCCTGCTCGTTGAGAGCGGCTTCTGTCCTTGCTGACTCGCGGACTACTCCATAGATGGAATCGTGAATCTCTTCAGCGGTTCTTGTGTCGACGAACCTCGGCGTTTCGGAAACCGGCTCTTCCTCCGGCTCATCATCTACGATGGGAGAAAGCGGGGTCACGTTAATCGCCTTTGAACCGGAACGGGCGGGAGTCGCCGAAGCGTTATGTTCGGCGAAAGCCTCGTTACGGACAACCTCGACGTTATTATAGACCTGCATACCGGTACCTGCCGGGAGGAGCTTACCGATGATGACGTTCTCCTTAAGACCAAGGAGGTGGTCGGTCTTGCCCTTGATGGCGGCGTCGGTGAGGGCTCTTGTCGTCTCCTGGAAGGAAGCGGCGGAGAGGAAGCTCTCGGAGCTTGAAGAAGCCTTGGTGATACCCTGGATGACAGCCGACGTTGTGATGAGTCTTGCATCCTCGTTACCGGCATCAATCTCTTCCTGAATCTGAGCATTCATCTCCTCGACTTCGTTGCGGTCGATGAGTGAGCCAGGGAGGAGATAGGATGAACCCGGGTCTTCAACCTTGACGCGTCTCAGCATCTGGCGGGTAATAACCTCGATATGCTTGTCGTTAACGTCAACACCCTGGAGTCTGTAGACCTTCTGAACCTCGGTGATGATGTAATTTCTGACTGCTTCCGTGCCCTGAATTGCAAGGATGTCGGAAGGATTCTTTGAGCCGGCTGTCAGCATATCGCCCGCCTTGACCTCGTCGCCTTCCTTGACGATGATTCGGTAGTCCCACGGAATTGAGTACTGCTCAATCTCGCCGGTCTCCTGATTGGTGACAACTATAACGCGGCTCTTCTTGATCTCGTCAAAGGATACCGTTCCGTCTGTCTTTGAAAGAATAGCGGCACCCTTAGGCTTTCTTGACTCAAAGAGCTCTTCAACTCTCGGAAGACCCTGGGTAATATCCTCGGCAGATGCAACACCACCCGTGTGGAAGGTTCTCATCGTGAGCTGAGTACCAGGCTCGCCTATGGACTGAGCGGCGATGATACCGACTGCTTCACCGACAGAAACAACGGTCGAGTGAGCCAGATCCATACCATAGCACTTCGCGCAGACACCGCGCTTTGCCTTGCATCCAAGAACTGAGCGGATAGCGATTTTGTCCTTGCCGACAGATTCAAGATAGTTTATAACTGTTACGGCGTCGTCATGAGTCATGAGCTTGTCACTTGACATGATAACTTCGCCGGTCGTTTCGTCCACAAGATCCTCAACTAAGAATCTTCCGACAAGTCTCTCATCGAACGGCTCGATGAGCTCGTTGCCATTTCTGATCTCGAATACGTCGATGCCCTCGTGAGTTCCGCAGTCGTCCTCGGTGATGATGACATCCTGTGAAACGTCGACAAGTCTACGTGTGAGGTAACCGGAGTCTGCGGTTCTCAGAGCCGTATCGGTAAGTCCCTTTCTTGCACCTCTTGAAGAGATGAAGTATTCGAGTACAGTAAGACCTTCACGATAGTTAGCTCTTATAGGCATCTCGATGGTAGCACCGGAAGTATTCGCGATAAGTCCTCTCATACCTGCAAGCTGTCTTATCTGAGCCAAAGAGCCTCTTGCTCCAGAGTCGGACATCATGTAGATGGGGTTGTACTTATCAAGGTTATCCTGCAAAGCAGTGGTTACATCATCGGTCGCCTGAGTCCAGATGTCGATGAATCTCTTCGACTTCTCGCCACGGGAGATAAGACCGCGCTTGTACTGCTTATCGATCTTGTCAGCCTTTCTGTCAGCTTCGGCAAGAATGTCCTTCTTCTGAGGCGGGATTACAGCGTCGCTTACTGCAACGGTGATGCCCGACTTGGTCGAGTACTTGTAGCCCATCGCCTTTATGTTGTCGAGCATTTCGCTCGTCTTGGTGGTTCCGTGCTTATTCAGGCAGTGGTCGATGATGTCGCCAAGCTGCTTCTTCTTGACGAGGAAGTCAACTTCGAGACCGAACATCTTCTCGGGGTCTTTTCTGTCGACGTAGCCGAGGTCCTGAGGAATACTCTCGTTGAAGATGAGTCTTCCGACGGTGGTGTCGATAATCTTATGCTTCTCCTCGCCGTCGACCATTCTTGATACTCTTACCTTAATCTTAGCCTGCAGGGAGACGATTCCCGCCTGATATGCCATCATGGCTTCGTTTACGTCGCGGAAAATCTTGCCTTCACCCTTCTCGCCGTCCTTGACGAGTGTCAGATAGTAGGAGCCCAGGACCATATCCTGAGTAGGAACGGTAACCGGCTTGCCGTCTGCAGGCTTTAAGAGGTTATTAGCCGCAAGCATCAAAAATCTTGCCTCAGCCTGAGCCTCAACAGAAAGCGGAACGTGAACGGACATCTGGTCGCCGTCGAAATCCGCGTTGTATGCCGTACATGCAAGAGGATGGAGCTTTAAGGCTCTGCCTTCAACAAGTACCGGCTCAAACGCCTGAATACCTAATCTATGGAGCGTCGGCGCACGGTTAAGAAGTACCGGGTGACCCTGAATGACGTTCTCAAGAGCGTCCCAGACCTCGTCTGTGCCCTTTTCGACCATCTTTCTTGCCGACTTTATGTTAATCTGCGGATTTGTATCGACAAGTCGCTTCATTACAAACGGCTTGAAGAGCTCAAGTGCCATCTCCTTAGGAAGACCGCACTGATACATCTTGAGCTCAGGTCCTACAACGATAACGGAACGTCCGGAATAGTCGACACGCTTTCCAAGAAGGTTCTGGCGGAAGCGTCCCTGCTTGCCCTTGAGCATGTCGGAGAGCGACTTGAATGCGCGGTTATTGGGTCCTGTTACGGGTCTTCCGTGACGACCGTTGTCGATGAGTGCGTCGACCGCTTCCTGAAGCATTCTCTTCTCGTTTCTCACGATGATGTCGGGAGCGTCAAGCTCAAGCATTCTCTTAAGGCGGTTGTTACGGTTTATAACTCTTCTGTAGAGGTCGTTTAAGTCACTGGTAGCATATCTGCCGCCGTCAAGGGGAACCATAGGTCTTAGGTCCGGAGGAATGACCGGAACGACGTTCATGACCATCCACTCAGGCTTGTTGCCGGAAGTTCTGAACGCCTCGACGATTTCGAGCCTCTTTAAAAGCTTTATTCTCTTCTGACCCTGCGGGAGATCCTTGAGTTCCGCCTTGAGTTCAGCGGAAAGAGCCTCGACGTCAATTTCTCGGAGTAGCTCCTGGATAGCCTCTGCGCCCATCTTGGCGGTGAACTTGTCCTCGTAACGCTCCTTTGCGTCCTGATACTCGCGCTCGGTAAGAATCTGCTTCTTGACGAGTCCGGTGTCGCCCGGATCGGTTACAATATACTTTGTGAAGTAGAGTACTTCCTCAAGTCTCTTTGAGGAGATTTCAAGCATCTGTCCGATTCTTGAAGGTGTACCCTTGAAGTACCAGATGTGGGAAACGGGAGCCGCGAGCTCGATGTGACCCATTCTCTCACGTCTTACCTTGGCTCTTGTGACCTCGACTCCGCATCTTTCGCAGACCTTGCCCTTGAAGCGAATCTTCTTGTACTTGCCGCAGTGGCACTCCCAGTCCTTCGTCGGACCGAAGATTCTTTCGCAGAAGAGACCGTCTCTCTCGGGCTTCTGTGTGCGGTAGTTGATGGTTTCGGGCTTTGTTACCTCGCCGTGCGACCAGCTTCTTATCTGCTCGGGCGAAGCAAGACCGATTTTTATAGAATCAAATACGTTAAATTCCAAAATGCAAACCCTCTTTACACTATATTTACACGAAAATCTGACGATTTCAGCGGGGAATTCCGAGGAATTCCCCGGGTAAAAGTCTTACTTCTTATTCGATAATGTCGTCCGAGTCAGAATCCTTGACAGAGAAGCCGTCAAAGCCGCTGTCGTCGAGATCGTCATCGTCATCGTCGAAGTCGCCATAATCGTCGTCGCCCTCGTAGTCGTCGTCCATGCCTTCGTCTGCAACCTCGCTCATGCCATAGTCGTCATCCGGCTCGGATACAGGCTGAGGAACGATGTCGTTGTCCTCGTCGAAGTTCTGCTTGAGGTCTATCTCGTTTCCGTCCTTGTCCAGGACTCTTACATCAAGTGCCAGAGACTGGAGCTCCTTGACGAGAACCTTGAAGGATTCCGGAATACCCGACTGAGGAACGTTCTGACCCCTGACAATTGCCTCGTAGGTCTTGACTCTTCCTATCGTATCGTCCGACTTGACAGTGAGGATTTCCTGGAGAGTGTAGGCGGCACCATATGCTTCAAGTGCCCAGACTTCCATTTCACCGAATCTCTGTCCGCCAAACTGCGCTTTACCGCCGAGCGGCTGCTGAGTGACGAGTGAGTAGGGTCCTACTGAACGTGCGTGAATCTTATCATCAACGAGGTGGTGGAGCTTGAGGTAATACATGATTCCGACGGTTACGCGGTTGTCAAAAGGCTCACCGGTTCTTCCGTCATAGAGGGTTGTCTTACCATCCTCCGCCATACCCGCAAGCTTGAAGCACTCGCGGATGTCCTCTTCGTGTGCGCCGTCGAATACCGGCGTCATAACCTTCCAGCCAAGCTTCTTTGCCGCCATACCAAGGTGGACCTCAAGAACCTGACCGATATTCATTCTTGAAGGAACGCCCAGGGGGTTAAGAACTATGTCAAGAGGTGTTCCGTCCTCAAGGAACGGCATATCCTCCTGAGAGAGAATTCTTGAAACAACGCCCTTGTTTCCGTGTCTGCCTGCCATCTTGTCGCCGACAGAAATCTTTCTCTTCTGAGCGATATAGCAACGTACCAGCATGTTGACACCCGGCTGGAGCTCGTCGCAGTTCTCGGGGGTGAAGACCTTGACATCGATGATGATGCCCGATTCGCCGTGGGGAACACGAAGCGAATTGTCTCTTACTTCCCTTGCCTTCTCACCGAATATAGCTCTTAAGAGTCTTTCCTCGGCGGTAAGCTCGGTCTCGCCCTTAGGTGTGACCTTACCGACAAGGATGTCGCCGGAGCGAACCTCAGCACCGATTCTTATGATGCCGTGCTCGTCAAGGTCTTTAAGAGCGTCCTCGCCGACACCGGGGATGTCCTTTGTGATCTCTTCCGGTCCAAGCTTGGTTTCTCTGCATTCGAGCTCGTACTCTTCAATGTGGATTGATGTATATGTGTCATTTCTGACGAGTTTTTCGTTAAGGAGAACAGCGTCCTCGTAGTTGTAGCCTTCCCAGGTCATGAAGCCGATGAGGGCGTTCTTGCCGAGGGAAATCTCGCCGTCGCAGGTAGCAGGACCGTCGCCGATAACCTGGTGAGCGTCGATTCTCTCGCCCTTACTTACGATAGGTCTCTGGTTGGTGCAGGTTCCGGAGTTACTGCGCTTGAACTTTGTAAGAGGATACGAGTGGAGCTCGCCGCCGTCCTCGCGGACAACTATCTCGCTCGCGTCAACCTTCTCGACAACGCCCGCGGCATCGCTTACGACTGCAACACCCGAGTCAACGCAAGCCTTGTACTCCATACCGGTGGCGACAATCGGGGCTTCTGTCGTGAGAAGCGGAACTGCCTGCCTCTGCATGTTCGCGCCCATGAGCGCACGGTTAGCGTCATCGTTCTCAAGGAACGGAATCATAGCGGTTGCAACAGAGACGACCATCTTAGGAGAAACGTCCATGAAGTCGATGTTCTCGCGATCAATCTCCATGATCTGGTCGCGGTATCTGCCGTTGACCTTTGCCTTGGCGAACTTGTTGTCGGAGGTCAGAGGCTCATTAGCCTGAGCGATCATGTAATTATCCTCGACGTCGGCGGTCATATAGACAACCTCGTCAGTGACGACGCCTGTCGCCTTGTCAACCTTGCGGTAAGGAGCTTCGATGAAGCCGTACTCGTTGATCTTTGCGTATGATGCAAGATACGAGATAAGTCCGATGTTCGGTCCTTCAGGGGTCTCAATCGGGCACATTCTGCCGTAGTGGGTGTAGTGAACGTCTCTTACCTCAAATCCCGCTCTGTCTCTTGAAAGACCGCCGGGACCCAATGCCGAAAGTCTTCTCTTATGGGTGAGCTCGGCAAGAGGGTTCGACTGATCCATGAACTGCGAAAGAGGGGATCTTCCGAAGAATTCACGGATTGCCGCAGTGATGGGTCGGATGTTTATTAAAGCTGTGGGGGTGACTGTTTCGATGTCCTGGGACTGGATGTTCATTCTCTCGCGAATGACTCTCTCCATTCTTGCCATACCGATTCTGAACTGGTTCTGAAGGAGCTCGCCAACGCATCTGATTCTTCTGTTGCCGAGGTGGTCGATGTCGTCGACATTTCCGACTCCCTCGCAGAGGTTCAGGAAGTAGCTGATTGTAGCCCAGATGTCCTCAAGGGTGATATGCATGGGTATCAGCTCTTCGCGGCGTGCCTTGACCTGCTCAACGAGCTCGTCATGGCTTCCTGCCTGTTCTAAGATTTCCTTAAGAACTGTGAAGGAAACCTTCTCGTTGATGCCGAACGGCTTTGCGTCAAAGTCGATATACTCATTGATGTCGACCATGCCGTTGCCGATAACCTTGACCTCAAGATGCTCAATCTTGTGGGTAACATCGCCGTTTGCGTCGGTGATCATTTCTCTCTTCTCGACGTCGATGTAGACCTCTTTGACGCCGCTCTGCTCAATCTTTGCGGCGAGATCATTAGTTACCATCTCTCCTTCGTCGGCGAGGATTTCGCCGGTCAGCGGAGCGACAACCGGTCTTGCAAGGTTATAGCCGGTGATTCTTGAGGCAACGCCAAGCTTCTTGTTGTACTTATAACGACCGAATCTGCAGAGGTCGTATCTTCTTGCGTCGAAGAAGAGGTTATTTATGTGAGTGATAGCTGTGTCGACCGTCGGAGGCTCGCCCGGGCGGAGTCTGCGATAGACCTCAAGGAGTCCTTCCTCGGTGCTCTGGGTCGAATCCTTCTGGAGCATCGTCTCGGAAAGGCGGGGGTCGTTATTGAAGAACTCGTCGATTTCCTGGTTGGTGCCTATACCCAAGGCACGGATGAAGGTTGTAATCGGAATCTTTCTGTTCTTGTCGATTCTGACGTAGACAATGTCGTTCGAGTCCATCTCGTACTCAAGCCATGCGCCTCTGTTCGGAATGACTGTTGAGCTGAAGAGATCCTTTCCTACCTTGTCCTTCTCGACGGCATAGTAGACGCCAGGAGAACGGGCGAGCTGGGAAACTACGACTCTTTCCGCACCGTTGATGATAAACGTGCCTGACGGAGTCATGAGCGGGAAGTCGCCCATGTAGATTTCCGAGTCCTTGATTTCGCCGGTTTCAAGATTGTGGAGTCTTGCGGTTACGCGAAGAGGTGCCGCATAGGTGGTGTCCCTCTCCTTGCACTCCGCAATAGAGTACTTAGGCTCATCATCGAGCCTGTAGTCAACAAAGCTCAGCTCCAACGTCTCGTTGTAGTCCTTGATAGCGGCTGTGTCGCGGAAGACTTCCCTCAGTCCTTCGTCCATAAACCACTTGTAGGAGACCTTCTGAATGTCGATAAGGTTCGGCATTTCGAGGACTTCGTCAATTTTCGCGAAGCTCTTTCTGACAACGTGCTTGCCAAGCTGAACGTCCTTGACATTGACCATTAGCTTATCACTCCTTGTATATTACTGTTGTATCAAATTTCATGACAGCAGACTTAAAAAGCCGCCCTTCCGCCCTGAAAATCCCAAGAAAAATCAGCATTTTGTGCAACCTGCGCATATCGCGGGCTGATTTTCAAGAAAAGTTCGTGAAAAATAAACTTCCAAAAAAGGCTCTATTATAAAAAGGCGTCTTTTTAGCCATTATGAATCAGTATCATAGTATACACTAATTGGGAGAGGTTGTCAAGGGGTTTTTGAAATTTTTTCGTGTCCTGATAAAAAATCCACCCCATGTGGTCGGAGTGGATTTATAGTGTTTTTTCATTACAATTACTTTTGGTCAATCATCCTTTGTCGGTCTGCGCTTGAATTGTCCGCAATTGCAAACAATATCCCATGTACGTTCCTTTGTGATCACGCATACACCGTGCTGCCAGTAAGCACATCTACTGCAGCGATGCTCTGGATTTTCCATAAATTCTACCTCCACTTAATAATTTTCGCAAGGATAATGTCTTCCGTCCCTTGTAACCAAAAACGTTGTCATCTTCACTTTATGCTTATCTGGTTGAAGAGTCACAATCATAGAAAGAGCTTCGCCGAGGGATCTGGCAAGTATAGTGTTTGACCTGCGATCCTGCTCAGAAAATCTGTCAATGTCACATATATGACTGTGCCATATTCCCAGCACCTGAGGCTTTATCAGATACTTAGAGATGATTTTCGCGGACTTTCTGGTGTGCTCAGAACCGTCAAGTACAAACGAAATCATAGAGCGATTTTTAGTAAGAGCCGGCGTTGTTACGTCTACAATGTAATATGTATCTAAAACTTTGTAGCCCATCAAAACACCGCCGGTCTCATACGATCTGCCTGCTCTTGTCACGCAAGCACTGATTTTTCTGTATGCTTTTCCTGAAACTAAGACTCTTCTTGTCTTCTTCGTTCCCACGTTACTTGATTCTTTCAAGACCAACATGCCCGCAGTTTCCACACACCATTGATGGTGCATAGTCGCCCTTGATAAGAAGTGGTCCTGGATAAACCCAATAGCATCCGCGAACAGGACACCTGAAATACTCACTGCTGAATTTCAGCGTTGGAATAACAGTTACTTTTTTCATTTCTAAGACCTCCGGTTTTTACTTCACTCTGACAAGTCCGACATGCCCACATTTTTCACAACGCGTCGATTCCGCATAATCACCCTTGATGAGTAATGGTACGGGATATACCCAGCCGCACTTGGGACATCTGAAATAATCGCTGTCGAGTCTCACGGTTGGAATTACGATTGACTTCTTCATTTCAGAAACCTCCGTATCTGTGGTTATTTCTTTCTTTCAAGTCCCACATGCCCGCAGTTCTTACATACCGTTGTCCGAGCATAGTCTCCTAAAACGCGTATGGGACCGTCTGTTATCCATCCACACTTGGGGCAAAAGAAATAATCACTTCTAAACTTTAATGTTGGAATTACAGTTGCTTTTTTCATTTTGAACTCCTCCTTGTTATTCGCATATCTCTGCAAAAATATTTTCAATCATGTCATAATAACTATACTCTGCATCGTATGCAGCTTCGTTTGGACCTGAAATCGCGTTCAGAAGCATTCCCGATAGAGAACCGCTCTTCTTCCTTTCGTCTGCCTTATTCATCTTGCCCGTCAATACGCTTGAGCCGTAGTAGTTAAGACTTATAAACGCCATCTTTCCTTGCTTCTTGAGCGTGATGCAGTACTTGAAGTAGTCTGTAGGATGAGATGTGTTTGTAATAACCAAACAATCCTCGATTGTTGAGTTTAGCAATCCGCCCGACTTCAACTGGTCTTTGTTGATGCTTACAGGCAGTCCATACATTTCATCATTTGTCTTCACAAACAACTGCTTAAGCAAGTCCAGCGTGATTACTCCTCCGACCTGAACCTCACTTATTCTGTAGCCCGGCTTGCCAGTGTCTTTTAGTTCTGATGCCTTAATCATTGTTTTTGCTCCTTTACATTTTTATCTATATAAGCACCGCATTTGCAAATTGCTCAGCCATGCTTCTATACTATAATTCACACGCTATACTTGAAAATTCTCAACAGTTCCCTGACGTCGGGATTATCAAGACCATAGTTTGCGATCAACTGTAGCTGAATCTTCCTTAAGGATTCCTTATCGTCAGATTTATTTGCAGTCTCTATAGCGGATTTATACTTGTAATAGTCACTGGTTGTCATTTTCTGCATTTAATACACCTACCCTGAATATAGCAAAAACTCCCTCGGTTGCCCGAAGGAGTTTTTGTTATAAAAAGTCCTCCGAACACCTATAAGCCGGAGGAAAATTTCGGGTAGAAAAACGACTACCCCCCCGAATCAATATCAGCCATCAACGCCGATACGATTTTTGATTACATGTAAATTATAGCACATCAATCGGGCGATGTCAACAAAAATCACAACATTTTTCAGCTTTATATCGAAAAAATTTGCGGTTTGCATACGATTTCTGCAGGAAATGATTCCTTTCCTGACAATTCTTGCGTTGTGCGAATGAGTTTTACAAAGAAATTTTTGAAACCATGCAATAATCCCCGTTCCAAATGTGTTTTATAAGTAGAACAGCATTTTCATGCTGGACGGTTTTGCATCACATATCGTTAGTTAATAATATGAAAGGCGTGAACACTTATGAAAAGAACAATACTTATTATCCTTACTCTGGCGATGGCGGCGATGGTTATGACCGGTTGCGGGGCGTCTTATGCCGCCGACTCGGCTACAGTCGCGTCCAGCTCGTTTTATGACTCCGATTTCGGCTGGTATGATGACTATGATGTCGAGGAAGCGGTTGAAACCTCTGAAATTAATCCCGACACCAACTCTGTCTACGACGACTCGGATGTGGAATCCTCCTCCCGCAAGCTCATAAAAAATCGCACGATGGACGTGCAGACGGTCGAGTATGACCAGTTTGTTGCGGATTTGAAGAGCTACGTTTCCTCATTCGGCGGCTACATCGAGAGCTCCTCCGAGTCCGGGAACTCCTACTACTCAAGCTCCCTCCGCTATGCGGATTTCACAATCAGGATTCCTGCCGACAACTACGACGACTTCTCCGAAGCGGTCGGAAACATCGCGACTGTCACCTACAGCTATGAGTACATTAACGACGTCACTTCGACTTACGTTGACATCGAAGCGCGTCTCACTGCTCTTGAAACTGAGCGTGACAGCTTTTTAGCCCTTATGAAGAAAGCCGAAACAGTCGAGGAAATCCTCCAGATTCAGAGCTACCTGACTGATGTCAACTACGAAATAGAGTCCTACACCGCCCGGCTCAAAACCTACGACGACCAGATTTCCTACAGCACGTTTTACATCTACGTGAGCGAGGTGAGACGTATTTCAACTGAAGTCAGCAACCCGACCGTTTTTGAGAGAATCAGCTCAAACCTTTCGGACAACTTCTACGACATCGGCGAAGGCTTCAAGGACGCGTTCGTGTGGATAGTCAGTTCTATCCCCTACCTCATCTTGGTTGCGATTCCTGTTATAGTTGTTGTGGTTATTGTGGTCGCTATGGTGAAGAAGGGGAAGAAGAAAAAGGCAGAAACAGAGGAATAACGCCTCGGAAACCCCTCCACCGGCTTCGCCGGTCCCCCTCCCCTTTCAGGGGAGGCTTTTTCTGCCTCTTTCAGAAGCTTTCGGGAGAACTAAAAAAGGCTCTCCTTATTAAGGAGAGCTGTCGCCCGAAGGGCGACTGAGAGGTGCGCCGACCAGAGGGAGGCGCGTCGCCATTAGGGCGACAACTACCCCTCAATATACTCCCTGATCGCCTCATCCAGCTCCGGCAGTTCCCTTTTGACGGAAACAATCTTCCCGCCCATAATAAAGCCGTGCTTCGACTCGGCGGTGGCGCAGATTTTCTGGGTGTTCCGGTCGAACATCTCATATGAAATAATCATCGACACGCCGGTGTAACGTTTCACGCTGACCCTGACCTCAACCATGTCGTCGTACTGGACGCTGTTTTTATAGTCGATTGTGAGGGAAACGACCGGGGAGACGATGCCGTTTTCCTCGACCGCCTTGTAGCCGAAGCCCATCTCGTTCATCATCTCAATCCGCGCCTCCTCCATCCAGTGGATGTAGTTTGCGTGGTGGACGACGCCCATCTGGTCGGTCTCGTAGTAGCGGGCTTTTCTTAAATAAGTGTAGACCATTTCTTGCCTCAGTTCGTGAACGGGATGCAGGGCTCATATGCTATCCTGATTTTCGGAAGCTTGGTGACGGTGGTGAAGGAGTCTACTGCTCCGTCCTCATTTTCACCGCTTGCAGGCGGGCAGAATATCTTGAGACTGAGCTCAGTCTCGCCCGAGAGCCTGCTCTCATAAAATGCAGGCATCAGGTCGACGTATTTCGCCTTGGGAGACTTATAGAACCATCTGCCGTTCAGTTCAATCATCATGTTTGATTCGTCGTCCTCGTCGAACCAGAGCTCGCAGAAAACGGGGTCTTTCTCAAGCTTGAGAGGAATCGCGATTCCCTCCGCGTCCTCCGAGCCGCCCCAGCGGAGAGTTACCGGGAGCTTAAGCTCATCCGAAACCGTCATCTTCGGCTCGAACCAGTCCTCGTGAATAATCTTCTTGTACTCAGCCATCAGCGGCTGTTCGATTCCGACCTCCGGGTTGTTCGGGTCTTCAAGCTCAAGCCCGAGCCTGCCACGGTCTCTGAACTGATACATCGCGAAGCCCTCAATCCAGGTAGCCTTTTTCTCAACGACCATGTCGCAGAAGTGGCGCATAATCTTGCACTGGTCATAAGGACCGGTGACGTCGCCATCGGCGTTGTGCTCGCTCATGACCATCGGCTTTACCATGCCGGTGGATTCTTTGTACCTCTCGTAGGTCTCCTCAAGCGACTTATAGACCGCCTCGGCACCGGTGTAGCCGAACGAGTTCCCGCCCTTCTCGGCGATGTCATAGGGCCAGCCCCAGTGAAGAGCCATGTACTTGTCTATTGACCAGATGTCCGTTTCTTTGGCGGCTTCTGCGAATTCCTCTTCTTTCTCTAACTTCCCGTCGCGTGGGTCGTAGCAACCTGCACAGAGAATCGTCCTGACGTTCGGGGCGTATTCGTGCAGGATTCTTGCAAATCTTGCAAAGAACGCTCCGACCTCCTCGTAAGTGCACCTCTTGTTGAAGGAGAACCAGGTGCCTGTCGCCTCGTGGTTGATTCTTATCATGATTCTACCATAAGGAAGCAAATCCTTCGCGATTGCGATAAGGTGCTCGTCAGAGACGTGCGGGTCGATGGTGAGTGTGAGAATTACATCCTGTCCGTGGCGTCTTATATCCCTCATCTGCTCGAAAACCGGAGCGTCCGGTGATCCGTTCAAGCCTCCGCCATAGGTATAGTAGTCGTCATAAGGGAAGCCCCAGGCGTTGGAGGTGTCCTTTGACGGGAAGGCGACGCTTGCCCTCGTGGGGAAGCCCTCATCCAGAGGATAGTAGCAATACATGAGATTGACCGCTCTGTGCGGTCTCCCGAGTTTATTTATAATGTAGTCCTGGTTGACATATTCGCCGCGCTCACTGCCGTTTGAAAGGTCAACCGAACAGTTCGCCTTGCCCATATGTACACTGTATAAGCTATATAACTTATAATCTGCCATAAAAGTTCTACCTCACTTGAGCTCTGAAATTATAATATGAGTATAAAGCATTCCAGAGTCAAAGTCAACAGATTTTTGGGCTTAACCTGCGTAAAATTCGTGAGTAAAATGTCGAAAATGTGGTTGAAATTATGAGTGAAATGGAGTAATATTGTTTGGAAACCCCTCAGTCGCCTGCGGCGACAGCTCCCCTTTCAGGGGAGCCTATCATTGATTCTATGAAACTTTTGAGAGAAGCAGTCAAAGCCTCCCTCTGAAATGAAGTTCGCAAGCGAACTTCCAGAGGGGGACCGGCGAAGCCGGTGGAGGGGTTCGCGGGAGGAATGAATCTTGTTTAAAATAAAACGGGGCGAGAGCTCCAGGACTATGGACATGACGACGGGGTCGCTTCTGCCGAAAATCGTCCGGTTTACGATTCCTTTGATGGTCATGGGAATGCTTCAGCTTTTATATAACGCCGCGGACATCGTGGTGGTCGGGCACTGGGGAAGCGAGAACTCGCTCGCGGCAGTAAGCTCAACCTCCGCTCTTATAAACCTCATCGTAAACGTCTTCATGGGACTGTCGGTGGGAACATCGGTCGTCATCTCCCAGCATTTCGGCGCGGGCGAGATGAAGGACGTGAGCGAAACGGTTCACACCTCAATCGCAACGGCTCTTGTATGTGGAATTGCAGTCGGAATCTTCGGATTCTTTGCTTCAAGGCAGTTACTCGTCTGGATGGATTCTCCCGACAACGTCATCGACCTCTCGGCTCTCTACGTCAAGATATACTTTATCGGAATGCCCGCGAACATGCTCTATAACTTCGGCGCGGCAGTCCTCAGAGCCGTCGGCGACACAAAGCGACCTCTTTACTACCTCACAATCTCAGGAATCGTCAATGTCATCCTGAATCTCATCTTCGTAATTGGTCTTAAGATGGACGTCGCCGGAGTCGCACTCGCGACAATCATCTCGCAGGTCATTTCGGCGGTACTTGTCACCGTCTGCCTCATGCGCTCGGACGGAGCAATCCGGCTCTACTTAAAGAAAATCAGAATCTACCCGAAAAAGCTCCTGGAAATCATCAAAATCGGTCTTCCTGCCGGAATTCAGGGCTCAATCTTCTCAATTTCAAATGTCATCATCCAGTCGTCGATAAACTTCTTCGGCTCTGCCGCGATGGCAGGAAACGGTGCCGCGTCGAACATCGAGGGCTTCATCTACACTGCGATGAACTCGGTTTATCAGGCGGCGATAACCTTCACCGGTCAGAACTATGGCGCGAAACAGTATAAGCGTATCAAAACTATTGCGTTCGAGTGCATGGGCTTTGTCGTTCTCGTCGGAGTTGGCTTGGGACTTCTTGCAAAAACCTTCGACACACAGCTACTTGGCATCTACACCGACAATCAGGAGGAGATAGCCTTCGGTGTCGTGAGAATGTCGGTCATCATGTTCACATATTTCCTTGACGGAACGATGGACACACTTGTGGGACTCCTCCGCGGAGTCGGGCACTCGGTTCTTCCGACCATCACAACGATAATGTTCGTCTGCGGCTTCCGCCTCATCTGGATAAGCACCTACTTTGCGCAGTTTAAAGCCGCCCACCTTGACGACCCCGCCGCCTGCCTCCGGGTTCTCTACATGTCCTACCCCATCTCCTGGACAATGGCGACGGCTTCACATCTTGTGTGCTTCCTTGTGATTTATCGGGGGATTTTGAAGAAAAATTCGGAATTAGGAATTCGTAATTCGTAATTTTATTCTTGACACCGTCAGTCTTATGTGCTATAATAATTGACGGTCTTCGAGGTGTGGCTCAGTTTGGTAGAGCGCTACGTTCGGGACGTAGAGGCCGTGGGTTCGAATCCCGTCACCTCGACCATAAAAAATGCCGGCTAAATGCCGGCGTTTTTCGTGAAAATAAAAAAAGATGTTGACAACATAACTGAAATCGGGTATAATATAAGCAAGAGAGCGGAACTGCGGGAACAGTTCCTGCTTGATCTAAAATGTGCAGATACGGAGTCTGCACCAAATTTGGAAATCAGCCGTCCCTATTACCTTAGTTCGCGGCTATTTCTTTTTGTTCCCGGATTTTAAGCCGAGAACGCCAAGAACAATGCCCGCAATCAGATCTAAGAGCGACAACACAAGGGAAATCGCTTCAAAAATCGTCATAACGACCACCTCCTCGGTTTTATCCAAGATCAAGCCGTTTTTCACTCTCTTGCTGGGTGTATTATAACACATGTTCTCTTTAAAGTCAACACATTATCGAAAAAGCTGTCCGGTTGGACAGCTTTTTTGTTTAGATTACTCATGCCTCCCCTGAAAGGCAATGTCATCAACTTAAGCCAAAAGGCAGGGTAGCAAGCC
>JAJQDP010000018.1:0-3503 GCA_021202155.1 Oscillospiraceae bacterium
TATTATATCACAGTCCCAAGGGTTTGTCAAGCCTTTTTTCAAACTTTTTTAAAAAATTTTTTCAGGAGCCTCAAGCTCCTGCTGGCTTCTTTGAGGTGCTGATACTCCCGAAAGAATTCCGCAGGAATTCTTTCCGAGGTATCCGCGTCAGCGGATTCCTCGTGGACAGCTTTAGTAGTATAGCACAAGCAAATCCGATTGTCAAGCCCCAATTTTCACTTTGTCTGAAATTCGACCTTTTGCACAATTTTGCTACGTTCTTATGTGCAATGTGCACAATCACGTACTCTTTCTACATCCATTATATCCATTTTCTTTCAGGAATTATCCCGAATTCGTGCGCTATACTAATTCCAAAAGAAAACGAAAGGAATTCGTTATAATGAAATCTATTACTTCCAAACTCAAATCTCTTATTATAATGGTAGCCGTTTTGGCTCTCACATTGACGGTCACCGCTACCTCTTCCATAGGTGGCGGGCTCACCGCCGGTCTCAGAACCGGTTCATCACAAGCACTTTCCAAGCTCGGCTCAGAAGGCTCGGAGGTCACAGCAATTCAGGAAGCATTGCAGGAGCGAGGGCTCTTCTCCGGAGAGGTCACCGGCTACTACGGCACCAAGACCCAGACCGCGGTAAGGCGTTTCCAGCAACAGAAGGGCTTGACGGTTGACGGAATCGCAGGTCCTGAGACTCTTGCTGCTCTCGGAATCAGCATCGGCTCCGTTCCCGAGGCGACCGAGTCGAACATCAACCTCTTGGCTCAAATTATCTCGGCAGAGGCAAGAGGTGAGCCCTATGAAGGTCAGGTCGCAGTCGGAGCGGTGGTTCTCAACAGAGTCGAGCACCCTTCCTTCCCGGACACTATCTCGGGAGTAATCTACCAGGAGGGCGCGTTCTCTGCCGTCGATGACGGTCAGTTCTGGGAGCCTGTCGAGGACTCCTGCTATGACGCCGCCCGCGACGCCCTCAACGGCTGGGATCCGTCGGGAGGTGCGATCTACTACTATAATCCCGACAAGACCTCCAATGCTTTCATCACGTCAAGACCTGTGATTACGAAGATTGGGAATCACTTATTCTGCTCATAATGCGCTCGCCCTGCGGGCTCGCGCACCTCTCAGTCAGCCTGACGGCTGACAGCTCCCCTTATCAAGGGGAGCCATTAGCAAACCCTCATAGAACGCAAAAGGCTCCCCTGTCAAGGGGAGCTGGCGCACGAAGTGCGACTGAGAGGTGCCGCGACCAACGGGAGCGGCGTCGGTGCCAAAGGCGCCGACAAATTCCGCATTACTTCTTATTCTTAATCTCCTCCGCCACCATCTCTACAAACTCGTTGAGAGCCATAGTGGTCGTGTCGGTGTGATCTCTTCTGCGAACTGCGACAGTTCCTTCCTCCTGCTCGCGGTCGCCGATGACCAGCATATAAGGAATCCTTGAGACCTGTGCCTCTCTGACCTTATAGCCGGTCTTCTCGGCGCGCTTGTCGGCTGTGCATCTGATGCCCTTCTCTTTCAGCGCGTTTATAATAGCGTCAGTGTACTCGTTATTTCTGTCTGTAATCGGGAGAACCCTGACCTGCTCGGGAGCGAGCCATGTCGGGAACTTGCCGGCGTAGTGCTCGATAAGAACGCCCATAAACCTCTCGATTGAGCCGTAAACGACGCGGTGGATCATTATCGGGCGGTGCTTCTGACCGTCTGCACCGATATACTCCGCCTCAAACTTCATCGGGAGCTGGAAGTCAAGCTGAATTGTGCCGCACTGCCAGGTTCTGCCGAGGGAGTCCTCGATGTGGAAGTCGATCTTCGGACCATAGAACGCGCCGTCGCCCTCATTTATAGTATAGGGGAGGTTCATCTCCTCCAAAGCCTGCTTCAAGGCGTCGGTTGCGTGTTCCCAATCAGCTAATTCTCCCATGTGGTCTTCCGGCATCGTCGAAAGCTCAACTGCATACTTGAATCCGAAGAGGCTGTAGACCTCGTCGATAAGGCGGACAACGCCCTTAATTTCGGAGGTGATCTGATCCTCGGTCATGAAGATGTGCGCATCGTCCTGGGTGAAGCATCTTACTCTCATAAGACCGTGGAGCTCGCCGCTCTTTTCGTGGCGGTGGACAAGACCAAGCTCGCCGACTCTCAGCGGCAAATCTCTGTAGGAGCGCGGCTCAGACTTGTAGACGAGCATTCCGCCCGGGCAGTTCATCGGCTTGATTGCGAAATCGGTGTCGTCGATGACCGTTGTGTACATATTCTCTTTGTAGTGATCCCAGTGACCGGAGGTCTCCCAGAGATGGCGATTGAGAATCATCGGGGTCTGAACCTCGACATAGCCCTCGCGGGTGTGGATTTCACGCCAGTAGTTGATGAGCTCGTTCTTGATAATCATGCCGTTCGGGAGCATGAAGGGGAATCCGGGTCCCTCTTCACTCAGCATGAAGAGCTTCATTTCCTTGCCTATCTTGCGGTGGTCGCGCTTTTTCGCCTCTTCAAGTCTCTGGAGATATTCCTCCAAATCCGCCTTTGAAGTGAACGCAGTGCCGTAGATACGGGTGAGCATCTTGTTTTTCTCGCTTCCGCGCCAGTACGCGCCGGCGACGGAGGTCAGCTTGAAAGCCTTGACCTGCGAGGTGTAGGTTACGTGAGGACCGGCGCAGAGGTCGACATATTCGCCCTGCTTGAAGAAGCTGAGCTCCTCGTCCTCAGGCAGATCATTGATAAGCTCGACCTTGTAGGGCTCGTTCAGGCTCTCCATAAGCTTCAGAGCCTCTGCTCTTGGAAGTGTATATCTCTCAAGCTTGAGGTTTTCCTTCGTGATCTTCTTCATCTCGACTTCAAGAGCGTCAAGGTCTTCCTGAGAGAAGCCGCCCTCCTTGTCAAAGTCGTAGTAGAAGCCGTCCTTGATTGAAGGACCAATTGCGAGCTTGGTGTCGGGATAGAGCCTCTTGACAGCCTGCGCCAAAATATGCGCCGCAGTGTGCCGTAAAGCACCTCTACCGACTTCGTCCTCAAAAGTATGCTCCTCAATGTGTCCGTCGTGGAAAATTACTTTCATATTGTAGTTCCTCCTATTTTTATAATGTACAATGTACAATTTACAATGTTGATGCAGGGGCGACCGAGCAGACGTGCCCTCAGGGTACGAATTACGCATTACGCATTACGAATTACGAATTAAACTAAAAACGCCCCGTTCTGACATTGTTATGTCAAAACAAGGGCGCAGTGCGCGGTTCCACCTTGATTTATAGCTCGTGACTTTGCTTGCAAAGTCTTATCCCATATCGCAGGATATGCGGCGAGCTTACGGACTTCGTCCCTCACCCACTGCTCCGGGGCGGTGTCCTTTATCCCAAGCCGCTCCCCGCTTCCACCACTATGCAGGGCTCTCTTTGCCGGCTCGTGACAGGCTTCCCCATCAACGCTTTACTCTTAATAGAGTAGCACTATGCCAAGGATTTGTCAAGCAAAATTTTCGCCCTGAGATAGCGAATTTTAGTTCCAG
>JAJQDP010000018.1:3603-17208 GCA_021202155.1 Oscillospiraceae bacterium
AAAATTTTCGCCCTGAGATAGCGAATTTTAGTTCCAGCATTTGTTGACAACAACCAAGTTATATGCTATAATGCAACTGATGAGAGGTGGTCGCTCTTACCTGAAAAGGGGGTGACGCTGATGGAACTTGAAATTATTTCGGTAATTTTAGCAGTCTTGGGCTTGCTCATGACAGCCTTTTCTATCGGTTACACCGTAGGCTCAAACCGAAAATAGAATAAACCGCACCTGATTTTCTAATCGAGTGCGGTCACGTACCATTAATTTACTGTTATTGAGAGTGACCGTACCTGAACTAGCACTTCAGGTACCCTCTCATCACTTTTATTATACTCCATCTCAGGCTGTTTGTCAACAGTCTTTTTTTATTTTCCGGCGATTTTGAACCCATCTCACAATTCCCCAGACAATCAGACTTCCGACCACTACTCCCGAGAAATCAATCGCAACATCCCTTATACTAGCGGTTCTTCCTTCTGAGGTGAGCTGTTGGAGCTCGTTTATTATCGCGGCGCAGAGTCCTATTATCAGCGTCGATATGTACGGTCTCAAAAGCAGAAGCGACGATGTGAACGCATATAAGCTCGCGCCTAATACTGCGAAAATCGTGAAGTGCGCAAGCTTTCTCACGACGAGAGTCACAGTGTTTACGGTTTCGGTGTCGTCGCTCATGTTGAATAGCTTCATAACGAAGTCGACAACAACTCCGCTCACCTGATTGGACTCCTCGCTGTCCTGCCCGGAGAACACAAACAGGGCGGCAAGTGTAGCTAAAACAATCGCCGCCGAAATTATCAATGGAAGCTTACTTTTGAGTTTAGAAAGCGTCTGCAAATTCTTGTCCTCTTTATGTGTAAGTCTTGATGCCTGCCTCGTGCCCTGTCACTCAATCACTGTGTAGAACAGGTCGAGGTACAGCTCATAGAGTGCGTCCTCGTCGACGTAAAATTCCATGTAGGTGTCGCCGACAGTAGCCTCGCCCTCAAGTGTGAGATAGTCCGAGAGCTCATAGTCGCTCATCGCGCTGTAGATGTCCGAAAGCTCGTTAACGGTGCAGTCGGAGACCATGTAGGAGGTTATCTCAAGAGCCGTGTCGAGCGCGAAGTCGGAATCGCTCTCACATGCTTCCTTGAATTTCTCCATCAGAGCCTTGAGGTACTGCTCCTGACGCTCCATTCTGTGGAGGTTAGAGCTGTCGTCGAGACCATATCTCGTCCTGACGTACGCAAGAGCGTTCTCGCCAAGAAGCGTGACCTCTTCACCCTCGACTATATCGTCGTTGATGGTGTCAAGAGCCGTGACGGTCACTCCGCCGACAGCGTCGTTGATGATTGCAACCGCGTCCATCGTTACAGTTATGTAGTGGTCGATGTCTACGTCATAGAGAAGCTGGGAAACAGCGTCGACAGTGTTCTCGGCACTGTCCTCCTGACCAGAACCATAGGTGTGGGCAAGGGCAATCTGCTCGACTCTTGTGAACGCGACAACGCCGGTTACGCCAAGAACCTGGACATCGGTCATCGTGTCGCGGTTGATGTGCAGAACCTTGTAGGATTCATTCTTCGTGTCGATAACGACGAGCATGATAAAGTCTGCTTGCTCCGAGTTGATGTATGTCTCACTGTCGGTCGATGCGAGATATTTATCCACGCCGACTAAAAGCACAGTCTCAATGTTCTTGTTGAGCTTATACCCCGTGCCGTTGTATTCCAAATCGGGAGTGACAGTCTGCGTGCTCTGGGTGGTTTCACCGTCCCCGGAGCTTTCGGGGGTATAAGAATAGTGCCGCTGCTCCCAAGCGTTCAGCAGCAGCACTATACCAAGTACTAAAAAGAATATGCACAAGACGTAAAGAACTACCTTAAGCAGGTTTTTTCTTACCTTGAACTTCATATCGTTCCCGCCTTAATGTAGATCAAAGCCCGTTTGAACAAAATTCCAGAGAGCGGTGCAAATTATTGCCCCGCCCGCCTGAATCTCGTTCAATTTGAAGCCTCAACCGTGAGTCTTAAGTCTTAGTTTTCCTTCTTGCGGTTAGCAACTACGAGAAGTACACCTGCGATAAGGATGCAAGCTACTCCGCCGAATACATAAGGCATGGTGGAAGAAGAAGCTACGCCGGAAACGTCAACGCTGTTGTCAACGATACCGCCTTCAACTGACTCGGTAACGGTAACTGTGTTGGTGACAGCTATAACGTAAGGAGAACAGCTATTGATGGTGGTCATAACCTTGGTGCTCGAAAGAACCTCGGAATCCTTCTCTTCCCACTTGTCGTCCTCATAGTTGTGAAGAACGATAACTTCGGAATAGTTGCCCAAGTCGCACTCAAGAACTACGTCAGCGGTTCCGCCAGCAGAGATGTAAGCAGCAGCTTCGTCGTATGCAGAAATATCAAAGAGATAAAGTGCAACGGTGTCCTCAGGAAGATGAGAGAGAAGCTCAGTGAGATCGCTGAGACCATAGAGCTGCTCGAAAGCGGCTTCGATGTCCTCAAGCTTATCAGTAGAAAGATTTATTCTCTCAGCATAAGGAGTTACGACGATCGAACCCATCGTGCTATCATCACCGACCTCAGTGCCGTTGGAATCGTAAACAGTGTAACTGTCCAGAGAGATGTCGGTCTTCTGTGCAATACTCGGGACGACAGCATCAGCGACAGCCGATACACACATTACAGCGGCGAGCGCGACTGCGAGTGCAATTTTAACAAATTTGTTCATGTTTTTAGCCCTCCAATAAAGACAAATATCTATTATTCACGCCCCGGCTTTTTCTCGGAGCGGAAAAACCAAATTACTTATTCGGAAAATCTATGTTACTCCCCGAATATAAACTATTGTACGCCTTTTCGTCCAATTTGTCAAGCATATTATTGCAGATTCTTTTAGAAATTTCTTTTCTTGCATCCCCCATATTTGGAGAACGACTGCCCATATTATGGCAATCTGACCCAAGAAGATGAATCTTGCCTTCTTTTAGCATGTTCATGACCTTCCGGGTGGCAAATCTGCCTCCTATGAAGCTCTCTGCGTTTGCCTGAATCAGGACATCATTTTTATAGAAATCCGGCAGGAATTTTTCTGCACCATACCGGAAATATCTTTCGACGTGCGCGAGGATAACTCTCGTGTGCCTCCAGGACGCCAGCTCGATAACCTCATTCACAATCCTCTGATTCCAGGTCATGAATGGCATCTCGATAAGGATGAGGTCAGTGCCCTCTATCTTCAGAAGCCCGACATCCTCGGACCTCGAAATCCCCTCGAAATACTTGACCTCGGCACCAAGGAAAATCTCCGGCATGTCCGCAGTCAGGTGCGGCTCAAGCTTCTCGAACGAGTGCCTCCGCCGCTCCAAAAATCTCTTCGGCGAATTGTCCTCGGCGTAGAAGTGGGGCGTTGCGACTATCTGCGAGACACCCTGCAGGAAGGACTCTTTGAGCATCCTACAGCTCTCGTCAACCGATTTGCTACCGTCATCAATTCCCGGCAGTATGTGCGAATGGAAATCAATCATCTCTTCGCCGGCTTCTTCTTTGAGGCTTCTGCGGCGGCTTCATAGTTGTGACCATAGCCGTAGCCGTACTCATAGCCATAACCATACTTGTAGCCATAGCCGTAGCCCTTGCCCTTCTTGTACTTCTTGTACTTCTTCTTGAGAACCTCGGAATAGGTGAAGACGAAGCCCAAAACCTTGACGTTGTGGAAGTCAAGCTGACGGACAGTCTCTGCAAGAGTCTGCTGGTCGCAATAGTCTCTTCTGACGACGACAACCATGCCGTCGATGAGGTTCGAGATAACCAACGCATCCGAAACGGACGAAATCGGCGGAAGGTCGAAGATGATGTAGTCATAGCCCTTGGCAAGTGCCTCGACAACCTTCGCCATTCTCTCGGAGCCAAGAAGCTCACTCGGGTTCGGAGGAATATCTCCGCCGGTCATGACGTCGAGTCCGTCGACAAGACCGGAGCGGTGGATTATCTCATTTCCGGAGCAAAGTCCGGCAAGAAGATTTGAAAGACCGGGAGTTTTCGGGACATCAAGACGCTTGGACATTGTCGGAAGTCTCATGTCTCCCTCGATAACCAAGACTCTCTTACCTGTCTCAGCGATTGAGCAAGCAAGGTTAAGGCTCGTTGTGGACTTTCCCTCGGAAGGAAGGGAGCTTGTGACTCCAAGAACCCTGCATCTGTCGCCGTCGTTCGGAAGGCTGAACATGATGTTGGCTCTGAGGAGCTTATATGCCTCCGATACCGCAAAGCTCAGGTTTGTACCGATTCTCTGCTGTTCGGGAGTCTGTGTAGGAGCTGGTGTGACATTTTCGGGACGTTTTACATTCATTTCGTGCTACCTCCCGAAGATTTTGAATAATCGTGACCGTAATATCCGCCATAGTAGCCGCCCTTTGAAGAACTGCCGGTGGCGTCCATATCAGGAATAGAGGCAAGAACAGGGATGTTCTTGTAGTTCGTGAGGAGGTAATCCTCGTCGTGAATAAGCGTATCTAAAAGTTCAAGAACAACGATGACGCCGACGCTGAGGACGATTCCTATGAGCGCGCCCATCATTGTGTATCTCGTGACGCTCGGAGAGCTCTTTGATGTCGGGACAACCGCGTAGTCAACAATCTTTGCAGAGGAACCCTCGACTATGTCGGAAACGACGTCCGGGAAGACCTCGGCAATAGTATTTGCGATGAGAGCCGCTTCCTCGGGATTCGCGCTCGTCACGACAACCTGGAAGACCTCGGTGTCGTCGACGGCGGAGGTTGAAATCATGCCTGAAAGCTGGCTATAGGTGTAGCTCAGCCCTGCCTCCTCGGCGACCTGATTGAGAACCGTCCTCGTGTTCATGATGACGGCATAAGTAGAAACCAGGCTCTGTGAAGCGGAAATATCCGACGATGAAATGCTGACGCTCGTTGTGCTCAGGCTCAGGGACGTGTTGTTGACGTACATCAGAACCTTCGACTGATAGAGCGGAGTTACCGCCAACGTTACATATGCAAACGCGATAACGGCGCAGACGAGCGTCGACAGAACGACTGCCCACGCGTTGTGCCATACCGCCTTTAAGAGACGCATAAGGTCTATTTCAACGTAATCTTTACTGCCATTTTTTTGTGTTTGTGAAGCCATGTGACTCCCCCTAATGCTCTAAAAACTCTTCAAATCTCTTCCACGGGACAAGCCCTTACAGCCTATATCCCAACATACCAATATATCAGATGGTATACACCCAAGCGTCACCAAAGTCAAGCTTAAATTTAAAATCCACGCCGAAATTAAGTAAAAACTCTACATTGCGCAGTATTAATCTTAGCGAATTTGTGCAAAAGAGAAAATGAGGGGGTATTGCTTTCTTGCAATGAAGATGTGAAAAAGCGAGCTTTGACGGCTAAAATCGCACTACTTGATATTTTGCGGTTGCTCTTAAGAAGTCAAAAAGCCGCACAGGGCGGCTTTTATCGTCGGTTTTTATCGTCCAAAAAGGAATGCGCGTCTGACGTGCATTCAAACCCTTGTTCAGCAAATCCGTCGTGCTCTTCTTTGCGTCCGGGACTATAAATTTCTCATCTCATATAAAGCCTCTTTTGCAACTCTCTGAAGCTCAGGATCTTCTGTCTGCTCAGCGACCTTCGTAGCCCATATCCTTGCCATGCCAATATGGGCGGGAGTTCCTTTTCCTTTGTAGTACATTTCGGCACAGAAGAACTGAGCCTTGGTATGCCCCTGACCTGCTGCTTTTTTGAACCAGGACAGCGATTTTTCATAGTCCTGGGCGTCGCCGTCATAGTAGTGTATTCCACACTCGTACTGACTGTCGGCGTTTCCCTGCTCTGCGGCTTTCTCGAACCAGTAGAAAGACTTCGCCTCATCCTTTTCTGTGCCAATTCCGCCGCCGTACAAAAGACCACACAAATGCTGAGCATGAGCATTTCCCTGCTCTGCGGCTTTTTCCTCCCAATAGAGAGCTTTTTCCCAATTTCCAGCCTGGTTGTGCAGAACGGAGCATGCCATCTGATCCGTGACATCGCCCTTTTCGGCAAGCTTTTCAATCCAATAGATAGCCTTTGCGCTATCCGGCTTTATACTTTCGCCGAAGCCGCTGTTATAGGCGGAAAAACACCAGCGTTGAGCATCGGTGTTTCCTGCTTCGCCTGCTTTTTCGTACCAGAAAAGTGCTTTTTCGTGGTTCTGAGCCACGCCGTTGCCGTTCTGATATATGATGCCGCAAGCCGTCTGAGCCGAAGAATCCCCGTTCACAGCCGCTCTTTCATACCAGTATGCGGCTTTTTCTTCATCCTTGGCTGTGCCCTTTCCCATGGTATACGCGGCACCGCAGTTGAATTGTGCCTGAATGACACCTTTCAAAGCAAGCCTCAGCGTCAGCCCGAATGACTTCTCGTAGTCACCGTCTTTACTGTATTTTACCGACAGATAATAAAGCTCCTGCAGGGAATATTTATCGTCCGGAAATTCCGCTTCCGATTTTGCGATGGCTTCCTTGGCATCGCGGTTAGATATAGCCT
Organism: Oscillospiraceae bacterium; assembly: GCA_021202155.1. GTDB lineage: Bacteria > Bacillota > Clostridia > Oscillospirales > Ruminococcaceae > Faeciplasma. The sequence goes on from JAJQDP010000018.1 coordinate 10,138, forward strand.
TGCGGATAACGGCAATGGTGGAATCCGCCTTGTCAGAGCCGGCGGCTTTTGCCTTTTCCGCCCAGCGCAGGGCTTCGTCCAGGTCTTTTTCAACGCCTTTCCCGTCCGCATAGAACATGGCAAGGTTGTGGCAGGCGACCGCATCACCTTTCTCTGCCGCCAGAAGATAAAACTGTACGGCTCTCGCATCATCCTTTTCAACACCGTTGCCGAGATGATAAAGCTGTGCCATAAGGCACTGAGCCCGGGAAATACCCGCCTTTAACAACGGTTCAAGATATTTAATCGTTGCATTGTAGTCTTTGTTCTGATATGCAGTCTGTGCATTCGTCATCAGCCGGCGAACCGTTTCCTGAGCCTGCTTGCGCTTTTCCTCCGCCTGCCGCTTAGCTTCTGCTTCCTGCTTTTCCTTTTCGATTTCATTGGAAATATGCTCTACAAGTGCTTTTTCTCTCCCCGAAGAGCTTCCCGTAGCCCGCTTTGCATAATAGAGTGCTTTTTCAAGGTCGCGCTCAACACCTGTACCATTTAAGTAGTAGGTAGAGAGGCAGTAATTACCATCCGGATGACCAGCCTCCGCCGCAATTTCAAAAAGCTTGAGTGCGGTTGCATAATCTTTCTCACTGTCCGCTTTTATACCCTTATTGAACTCCGTCTGACCTTTCGGCGAAAATAATCCCATAGTAAATCTCCCTTTCAACCATTATATACTATCAAGCGGTATGCCGAGCCTTTTCAGGCGGGCTTCCGCTTTTTCACGGACTTCGGCGTTTTCCGTTTGCTTATATGCCTTCGTCAGCCAATGAATGTGGGGCTTCAGGTCAGTCTGGAGCATGGCACATTCATACTGAGCGTCGGGAATATCCTGCTCCGCCGCCTTTTCCATCCAGAAGAGTGCTCTCTCCTTGCTTGCCGCCGCGCCTTCGCCTCCTTGGTACATCATTCCGCAGATGTATTGAGCCTGCGCAACACCGGCGACTGCATATCTTAAGAATATTCCGAGAGCCTTCTCGTATTCTCTGGCTTTGTAGAACTCAAAAGCCATGTTGGAAAATTCGTCCGCAGGATATTTCTCATAAGGGAATTCTTCCTCAGATTTCCGGATGAGCTCTTCCTCGTTCTTTTGCTCTTCGAGCCTGCGTTCCTCGTCAGCGGCTTTCTTTGCGGCAACTTTTTCGGCTCTTTCGAGCTCTCTGATTTTCTTTTCAAGGCGACAAACCAAGCCGAAAGCATCCTCAATATCGCCATCCGTATCGAATTTATCGGCATCCTTTGCCCATGAAAGTGCGGTGCGGTAATTCTGCTCGACTCCCAAGCCCTCAGAATAGCATACAGCAAGCTTGTAGCAGCCCCATGCATACCCCTTCTCCGCCGACTCTTCGTAGAGCCTGAACGCCGTCGTGAAGTCCTTTGCCTCCTCGGCTTTAAGCCCCTTACGGTACTCCGAAGCTCCCTTTGTGAATAAACCCATAATTAATCTCCCTTTTTGTCATCAAAACAGATTGATGTTGATGGTTTTATTATAGCAGAGGAGAGGTGAGGGTGTCAAGACAAATAACAATTTCACGGCGATTTCAGGAGAAATGCCATGTAGAGAGGAAGCGTAAGAACTCTGTCCGCAGTCCCGACATTGTAGTCGCCAAGCTTGATAGCGTGACTCACATGATACTTTTCCGGATGATTGAGGATGGTTTTTGTGCTCTTGATGTTTCCATCTGTCGACTTGACCTCGACAGGCACGCATTCGCCCTTATAGCGAATCACAAAATCCACTTCAAGACCGCTGTCCTTGCGGAAATAGTAGAGCTTTCTGCCCATCTTCCCGAAAATATCCGCAATGAGATTCTCAAAAATCGCGCCCTTATATCCGTAAGGATTTCCCTGGAGAATGTCATACTGCGTTCCGTCCTCAAGCATACTGACGAAAAGACCGCAGTCGCGCATATAGACCTTGAAACAGTCCTCTATAGCATTTCCATCAAGCGGAAGCTCAGTTATCGAGAGATTATAGCAACGTGCGATTATCCCCGCATCCTCAATCCACTGTAAGTTTCCTGAATATTTCGAGGCTTTTGCGCCTTTGCTTACAATCGAATACTGAAATTTCTTATTTTCTTTACTGAGTTGCTTCGGAATCGACTGGAAACACTCCTTGATTTTCGATTTGTCAGGATTGCTGGCGTATTTCTCCATGTCGTCCTCATATGAATGGACTATGTCGCGCTGAATCGCTAAAACCTCATCCATCTGCTTGGTATTGACGAAAGTCTGTACGGCGTCCGGCATTCCACCGACAACGGTATATTGCAGGAGAAGCTGGCGCATTCTTTCGTGAAGAGCGTCCGGCACAGGAGTCACCGATTCGAGAGATCTGCCAAGAAGCGAAATAACATCCTCGCTTATGCCATTTGCCCACAGAAATTCTTCAAAATCGAGAGGGTACATTGTTATGAGCGTCTCTGAACCGACCGGAACAGATTTTGGCTCTTTCCCATAGCCTCTTACACCTAAGAGAGAACCTGTTCCGATCACATCATATCTGCCGTCCGTCCTGAAAAACTTCAGAGCCGTTCTCGCCTCCGGGCACTCCTGAATCTCATCTAAAACAAGAACAGTTTCGCCCGGTTCAAATTTAGCGGAGCTTCCCAAAAGCGCAGAGGTCATCATAACGATGTTGTCGGTTTCAAGAGAGCCCGAAAAAATTTTCGCATAGTCGGGGTTCTCATAGAAATTGAGATATACAGTATTCTTGTAGTTTTTGTGAGCAAAGTCAAGAACAGAGCTCGTCTTCCCGCACTGACGACAGCCTTTTATGATAAGAGGCTTGTGCTGAGGCGTGTTCTTCCATTTTAAAAGAGTTTCCTCAATCTTTCTTCTGAGCAAGCTAATCCCTCCTTGTTTCAGCCTGAATCTATTATACACCATAAGTGCCACTTTTTCAAGGGACTTTTAATATAAAAATGCCACTTTTTCAAACGACTTTTCAGAAGAGAATGCCACTTTTCTGATTTTTTCAAATATTTACCTTTGGCATCATATCATACTTTGCACAATTTTTCAACATTCCACCTGTAAAAAAATCAGCCGCCCACCCCGAAAAGCGGACGGCTAAACACAGTTCAGCAGTGCCAAACTGCACTATTCCTCAATCAACCTTGTATTCCTGAAGTAAAGAGACACGCACCAGATGGCGCAGGCGGCCACGATTATATAGATTATTCTCGATATAATTGCCGCCGAGCCGCCGAAGAGGTAGGCGACAAGGTCGAACTTGAATATCCCGACCAGTCCCCAATTGATGCCTCCCACGATAAGAAGAAACAAGGCGATTCTATCCAGTATCTTTATATCACTCACTCCTTAATATTAAGAGCTGACCGATTTTATTTATAACCGGCGCAGGATTAGTCTTGCACGGAACCCGATTTTTTATTCATTTTTTGATAAAAATCAGCCTTTGGGATATGGACAAGTGGGAGAAAATGGAGTATAATTAGTGCAAATGCGTAGTTTGTCGCCTACAGGCGACGCTATTTTCAGCTTCGCTGAAAATAGCACCCCTCAGTCAGCCACTTCGTGGCTGCCAGCTCCCCTTAACAGGGGAGCCATAATTGCACCTATCGAAAGCTTTTGTGAAAAGATGCTATAGCCTCCCCTGACAAGGGGAGGGGGACCGCCGCCAAAGGCGGTGGTGGAGGGGTGCGCACCGCAGGTGCGCAATTCGCACTAATTTGAGTGGAGGAACGACTGCATATGAAATTCGGTTATTTTGACGACGCAAACAAGGAGTATGTTATCACCGAGCCGAAGACTCCGTGGCCTTGGATTAACTACCTCGGCACTGAGAACTTCTTCTCGCTGATTTCCAACACCGCCGGCGGATATTGCTTCTACCGCGATGCAAGACTCCGCAGAATCACCCGTTACCGCTATAACAACGCACCTGCCGACATGGGCGGACGTTACTACTATGTCAACGACTCAGGAGATGTCTGGAGTCCGTCATGGTCTCCGGTTAAAACTGACCTCGACAGCTACTCCTGCCGCCACGGAATGGGGTACACTATTATAAATGGTGCAAAGAACGGAATCTCGGTCACCGAGACATTCTTCGTCCCGGTCGGCTTCAACGGCGAGGTTCATAAAATCACATTAAAGAACACTTCCGACCAGAAGAAAGACTTCAACCTCTACTCGTTCGTCGAGTGGTGTCTCTGGGATGCGAACGACGATGCCAACAACTTCCAGCGCAATTTCAGCGTCGGCGAAGTCGAGCTTGAAGGTAGCACCATCTACCATAAGACCGAATATCGCGAGAGAAGAAACCACTATGCGTTCTTCTCGGTAAACGCTCCAATCTCCGGATTTGACACCGACAGAGAGAAGTTCCTTGGACTCTACAACGGCTTTGACAAGCCGGATGCAGTCTTTGAGAATGAGCCGAGAAATTCCGTAGCTCACGGCTGGGCACCGGTCGCTTCCCACTGCGTAAGCGTAAGCTTAGAGCCGGGTGAAGAGAAAGACCTCGTATTCGTTCTTGGTTATGCCGAAAATCCCGTTGACGATAAATTCATGCCTGACGGAAGCCTCAACAAGACTGTCGCCCACGAGATGCTCCAGAAGTTCGACACCGCCGAGAAGGCGGACAAGGCACTTGAAGAACTCAAGGCTTACTGGGACAAGCTTCTCTCAAAGTTCACCGTCACCACTCCCGAAACCAAAGTGGACAGAATGGTCAACATCTGGAACCAGTACCAGTGCATGGTCACATTTAACATGTCCCGTTCAGCCTCCTATTTCGAGAGCGGAATCGGCAGAGGAATGGGCTTCAGAGACTCAAATCAGGATCTCCTTGGCTTCATGCACCAGATCCCCGACAGAGCACGCGAGAGAATAATCGACCTTGCGTCCACCCAGATGTCCGACGGAACCTGCTACCACCAGTATCAGCCGCTCACCAAGAAGGGCAACGGCGAGGTCGGCGGCAACTTCTCGGACGACCCGCTCTGGATGATTCTCTCCACCGTTCAATATATCAAGGAAACCGGCGACTGGACAATCCTTGATGAGAGTGTTCCCTATGACAATGACCCCGAGCAGGCTCAGTCGATGTATCACCACCTCAAGATGAGCTTCAAGCGGGTTGCCGGAAACTTGGGTCCTCACGGTCTTCCGCTTATCCAGAGAGCCGACTGGAACGACTGCCTGAACCTCAACTGCTTCTCGACCGAGTCCGGCGAGAGCTTCCAGACCACCACTTCCAAGGATGGAAAGGTTGCGGAATCGGTATTCGTCGCGGCACTCTTCAACTTCACAATCCCCGGCTATGTCGAGATATGCCGCAGACGCGGTCTTGAGGACGACGCCAAGGAAGCAGAAGATGCCATGAAGAAGATGGCGGACGCAGTCTTAGCCTATGGCTGGGACGGCGAATGGTTCGTAAGAGCTTATGACGACTTCGGAAGAAAGATTGGCTCAAAGGAATGCGACGAGGGTAAGATATTCATCGAGCCTCAGGGCTTTGCGGTCATGGCGGGAATCGGTGCAGATTCCGGGAAAGACCTCCGCGCACTTGAGAGCGTCAACAAATACCTCTCCTGCGACCAGGGCTTGGTGCTCCTCTATCCTCCGTATTCAAGATACTATGTCGAGTACGGCGAGATAGGCTCCTTCCCACAGGGCTACAAGGAAAACGGCTCGGTATTCTGCCACAACAACGGCTGGATAATCTGCGCCGAAGCATATGTCGGTCACGGCGACAGAGCATTTGATTATTATTCAAGAATTTCTCCCGCATATAACGAGGACATCTCCGAGATTCACAAGACTGAGCCTTATGTCTACGCTCAGATGGTCTCGGGAAGAGACGCCCCCGTCGTTGGTGAAGCAAAGAATAGCTGGCTCACCGGCACTGCGGCATGGAACTTCGTCGCGATCTCGCAGTATATCTTAGGCATCGCCCCCGACTGGGACGGACTCAGGATTGACCCGAGCATCCCAACCTCATGGGACGGCTTCACAGTCAGACGTGAATACAGAGGCTGCGTCTATAATATAGAAGTCTCGAACCCCGACAACATCTCAAAGGGCGTCAAGTCCATCGTCTGCGACGGCGTGAGACTTTCTGGCAACGTCCTGCCGGTGTTTGAAGCAGGGACGGAGCATAGTGTTAGTGTTGTTATGGGGTAATGTCGGCTACGGCGGCTAAAGCCGCCTTGCCGAGCCATTTCAGGCGAAGCCTGAAATGGCACCTCTCAGTCTGCCCTTCGGGCAGCCAGCTCCCCTTAAAAAGGGGAGCCTTTTATGCGAGCACCACTGGCTCTCCTTTCTAAGGAGAGCTGTCAGCGAAGCTGACTGAGAGGTGCGCCGACCGAAGGGAGGCGCGCAGTTGCCGCAGGCAACTGCAATTACGCATTACGCATTGCGAATTACGCATTTTCTCCATTTTCCCTATTGACAACCTCAAGATATTGTGGTATCATTATAGACGAGCCCAAGATTTATGGGTTAAAACACTTGATAGGGAGGAAGACAAATGAAAGTAAACGTAATCGGCGAGATGACTGATGAAGAAATCAAGCAGTATGTCTCACGTGCGGAAAGCATTAACAAAGGCAAGGTAATCGACGAAATGACTCTTCGTCCCGATGGTGATTATGTCGACATCGAGTATCACTTCGCGCCTGCTGACTTTGAGAGAATAAGACGCATCACCGGCTACCTCGTCGGAACTCTTGACCGCTTCAACAACGCCAAACGTGCCGAGGTTGAAGACAGAGTAAAGCACAGCGTAGCATAACCAAGCTAACATCTTTGCCCTCAGATAAATTTTGTGCTGCCAAGGCTTCCACACAGCCGGCAGAAAAAAGAAAAACCGCCGAGAGGTGGTTTTTCTTTTTGTCGCCGCTTCGCGGCGACGCGCCTCCCAAGTTCGCTTGCGAACTTGCGACTTTCGCCAAAGGCGAAAGTCTGCGCACCTCTCAGTCAGCTACGCTGACAAGGCTTTTGGAAGAGGTAGTTAAAGCCTCCCCTGAAAGGGGAGGGGGACCGCCGGCTGAAAGCCGGTGGTGG
>JAJQDP010000030.1 GCA_021202155.1 Oscillospiraceae bacterium
TTGCTTTGTTGTGTCGACTTTTCGTCGCAAGATTACAGTGTTATGTTTCAAACTTTCTCCTCCTTTTTTGGGCTTCATCTGTATACTACGGAATTCTGGCGAAAAACTACAAACCCCTCAGTCGCCCTGCGGGCGACGCGCCCCTTGCGGGGCGCACCTCTCAGGCGGCTACGCCGCCAGCTCCCCTTAGTAAAGGGAGCCAGTAGTCTTCTTCCGAAAGCTTTTACAAGAGCACAAAGTAGCGAAACAACGTTGTACATCACTTAAAGCTTGCATAGAACGAAAATGGCTCCCCTTTTTTAAGGGGAGCTGGCACGCCGTAGGCGTGACTGAGAGGTGCCGCCCGCAGGGCGGCTACGCCCAATAAAACCACACATCCGCCTTCCCCGCTTGCTTCGTGCCCTCGTAGATCTCGGTGTCCAAGCCGCCGATGCGGAAGCCGGTGGAGAGATATAAGCGGCAGGCGATGAGGTTGTTGTCCTGACCGACTGTGCAGATGCCTTTGTAGCTATGTTCAGCGGCATAAGCTTTACACGCCTCAATAAGAAGCTTGCCAACACCCTTGCCCCGGGCTTTGCGGGAGACCTTCAGGTCTTCCAAGTACAGCCGCCCGGTGAAATGCGGGCAAAGAATCGCCACGCCGACGCACTCACCTTCATCGTAAGCTCCCAAGAAGACGTAGTCGGGCATATCCTCATAGACATAGTTCTCATCGGGGAAGACCATTTCGGAGACCTCCGTTTCGGGGAGCATCTCCTCCCGATAGCTCCATTCGCCGTCACGGCGTTCGACAACAAGCCTGCCGATAAGGCGAAACGGGTCATTTTTAAGATTGATGTCTGCCTTATTTTCGGCTGTTATTTTTCGGATTTCAAGCATGTTAATCCATCCTCTCAGGCGGGCGGATAATATCCGCCCCTACAATTTTTGAATCTTTTTCACCGTCAAATTGTCTCCGTCAACCGTAAACCCCACCTTCATCTCCGCAAACTCAAACGTATAAACCCTCTCCGGGTCGTCCTGATAAGCGGGTCTTGGGTCATAGCTCAGGAGCTCTTTTAGATTCTCAAGCTTATCCTCGGGGATTTCCTGTTCGATTTCGGAAGGGATTGTGACTTGTAGCACATGGTGCTCGGCGTCGGCTTGGTCTGAGAAGCCGCAGATGGCGTCGGGGTGGCTGTCGGAGTAGGCGATGTAGGGCTTGATGTCGAAAATTGGGGTGCCGTTCATGAGATCTGCGCCGGTCACTTTCAAAACTGTGCCGCGGTCTGCGGACTTCTTCACGGCTATCAGCTTCACGGACGAAAGTCCCAGCGAATTTGGGCGGAAGGGCGAACGGGTCGCGAATACTCCCACTCGCTTATTGCCGCCGAGTCTTGGCGGACGAACTGTCGGGGAGAAGCCGTCCCGCACCGACTCCGAGAACTGCCATATCAGCCATAGGTGCGAGAAGCCGTCAATCTCCCGGAGCGACTGCTCATCCCGGAATTCCGGCTCGAATACTATAGTTGAGCGCATGTTTTCAAGAAGACCGCTCTGCCTCGGGATTCCGAATTTCGAGGTAAAGTCGTTCTCGATGTGCGCTATCTGTTTTATTTCAAAGGTTTTGGACAATTTTAAGCCTTCTTTCAGCTCTTTTTAAACAGTATAACAGATTGAAAGCCATCTTTCAATAAAATTCCCCGACAATTTCGCAAAACTGTGCCCTTTTCAAGTTGCGCCAAAGGGAAATTTATGCTAAAATAAGGTTAATAAAAGCTTGGAGGCGGCAGTTTATGGCTACTTGCGAAAAGAAGTATATTTTAGCCCTTGACGAGGGCACAACGAGCGCGCGGGCGATTATCTTCGACAAAAATGCGCAGATAGTCGGGCTTTCACAGCAGGAGATTCCGCAGATTTTTCCGCACCCGGCATGGGTCGAGCAGAACCCGATGGACATCTACGCCAGCCAGTACGCCGCCATGACCGAGTGCGTCCTGAAAAGCGGCATCTCTCCCTCCGAAATCGCCGGAATCGGTATCACAAATCAGCGCGAGACGACAATTGTCTGGGACGCGAGCACTTCAAAGCCAATTTTCAACGCAATCGTCTGGCAGTGCAGGCGCACCGCGGACATCTGCGAGAACATAATTAAAGCCGGCGAGGGCGACTATATCGCCGAGACTACCGGGCTTCGGGTCGACGCCTATTTCAGCGCGACTAAGATAAAGTGGATTTTAGATAATGTCGAAGGCGCACGCGAGAAAGCCGACCGGGGCGAACTGAGATTCGGAACGGTCGACACCTGGCTTGTATGGAAGCTGACGGGCGGCAAAGTTTACGTGACAGATCGCACCAATGCTTCACGAACGATGCTCTATAATATTGACAAGGACGACTGGGATGACAGACTTTTGGAGCTTTTCGGAATCCCGCGCTCAATGCTCCCCGAAATCCGCTCATCAAGCGAGATTTACGGCTACACCGAGATTTTGGGAGAGAGGATTCCCATTTGTGGGATTGCAGGAGACCAGCAGGCGGCACTCTTCGGACAATGTTGCTTCGACGAGGGCGACGCCAAGAATACATACGGCACCGGGTGCTTCTTGCTCTCACATACCGGCAACCGCAGGGTCACGAGCTCACACGGGCTTGTAACGACTGCCGCCGCTTCCGAGAAAGATAAGCCGAGAGAATTCGCACTTGAGGGGAGCGTTTTCGTCGGCGGAGCGGTCATCCAGTGGCTTCGGGACGAGATGCGGCTGATTGCCGAGGCTAAAGACAGCGAATATTTTGCTGAGAAAGTCCCCAACTGTGCGGGAGTTTACCTCGTTCCCGCATTCTCCGGGCTCGGTGCGCCCTATTGGGACATGAACGCCCGCGGAGTCATCACCGGTCTCACGCGAGGAGCGAACACCAACCACATAATCCGAGCCGCACTTGAGTCGATTGCCTATCAGTCGAACGACCTCTTGGAGGCGATGAGAAGCGACATGGGCTCGCTTTCAAGTCTCAAAGTCGATGGCGGAGCTTCGGCGAACAACTTTCTCATGCAATTCCAGGCGGATATTTCGGACATAACCGTCACCCGGGCAGGGACTACGGAAGCCACCGCCTTGGGCGCGGCGTTCCTGGCAGGGCTGGCGGTCAGGTTCTATGAAAGCCGGGAAGAGCTCAGGAAGCTCACCTCTCAGGGGAAGACGTTTGAGCCCGCCATGAATGGGGATAAGAGAGAAGAATTGCTCAAGGGATGGCATAAAGCCATTAAAGCATCGCTGAATGTATAACCTGTCGGCTGTGCCAACGCGCTTCGCGCGCCCTCTCAGTCGCCTACGGCGACAGCTCCCCCAAAGGGGGCATACGCGTACACTTAAGCGAAATTGGCAACAAAGTCAACTAAAGCGGGGA
>JAJQDP010000014.1 GCA_021202155.1 Oscillospiraceae bacterium
TTCTTTTTGTCATTTGAGGTTTCCTCCTTTAAAATGGTTTTTATATGGCTATAAGTCGAAAAATAAGTGGGCACTTATTTTCATCTTCTCAATTAATTATACCATAAATTTCAGAGGATGTCAAGGGCTCAAAGAGGGGATTGCGAAATTTTTCGGAAACCCCTCCACCACGCTTCGCGTGGTCCCCCTCCCCTTTCAGGGGAGGCTTGTTGCGTTCTATGCAGGGTTTTGCGAGAACCATTGTCGCCCTGTGGGCGATGCGCCAGCTTTGCTGGCGCGCGTCCCCTGTGTGGACGCATCGCAGGTTCGGACGGAGGGGTCTACATTCTCACTATAAATCAACAATCCTGCGACTATAAATCATTGCAATTTGCCTAAAAATAGTGTATGCTTGGGATAGAAATTTTGCTTGGAGGTTTGTTATGAAACAGCTACTTTTATACACTCGCAAGCCGATAGAATCGGCTATCTATGACCCGAAGCTGGCTTACAGTATGCACATTGCGGTTTTCGATGGTGGGGAGTTCAGGGCTCTTAACCACAACAGCGGAGTTTTCTTTGCCAAGGCGGAGGAGAACCCGGATGGATCGCTCACGGCGAAAACGCTGAGGTGTCCTCGCGCCACTTTGCAGGAGGACGGGAGCTACCTTGTCTCGGCGGTGAGGGCTGAGGCGGACGGAAGCGGAAATGACGGGATGATTTTCTCTAAGACGAACGATTTTCTCTGGTATGAGGAGATAGAGGGCACTTCCCTGCCGGATTCTGAGGATGTGAAGGTGGATGAGAGCCTTTGCAGGAACATCGAAGGCTGTGTGCCAAGCTATGTGATCGAGGTTTCGGACGAGATTTGCGACAGGCTCGTGAAGACTCTCACTACGCCCGAGAATGTCGCGATTGAGTTTCCGGAGGAGGTCGAGGTATCTTCAATGGAAGAGCTTGACGCGCTCAGAGCCAAGGCAGTCTATAGCGACGGGTCAACTGATATGAAGCGGGTTGACTGGGACTTGGCGGACGTGGACTTCTCTAAAAAGGGCGAGTATGAGATTGAGGGCAAAATCCACCAGGATCACTTTGAGTTCCCGATTGCAACAAATCGCGCCGACCCGTGCGTGAACTTCTGGGAGGGGTACTATTACTATATCGCGACTAACGACGCCGACGGAAACCACACCCTTTATATAAGGAAGGCGGAGAGTATTCAGGGACTGGTGACGGCGGAGGAGGTTTTGCTCCTTGATTCGGTCACTTATGAGGGAATCGGCGGGCTTCTCTGGGCTCCCGAGTTTCACGAGATAAAGGGCAGACTCTACATCTTCCATGCCTGCACCCCGGGAGAGTTCTTCCGCGAGGAGAGCCACGTGATGGAGTTGCGTGAAGGCGGCGACCCGATGAACCGGGATGACTGGTCGAGACCAAAAAGAGTCACCAAGGCTGACGGAAGCGACCTTGCCGAAGCCGGGAAGACCATCACTCTCGACATGACCGAGTTTGAGTGGGAAGGAAGATACTATGTCGCCTGGTCGCAAAGGGAGTTTGTGCCTAAAGACCTTGGAGCATGGCTGATGTTTGCGGAGCTTGACCCCGACTGCCCAACGAGGCTTCTCACTGAGCCGGTTGTCATCTCGAAGCCGGACTATAGCTGGGCGAACAACCACACCTTTGTCGATGAGGGTCCGTTCGCACTGAACCTCGGCGACAGGCTCTGGCTGACGTTTTCGAGCGCGGCGGTGGATTCGACCTATGTCGTTTCGGCTCTTATTCTTGAGAAGGGTAAAGACCCGCTCGACCCAAAGAGCTGGCGGAAGATGAACTATCCCCTGCTCACCTCCCGGAGCGTTCCCGGAGAATTCGGAACCGGGCACAACGCATATGTCAGAGATGGCGACGGGCACATATTCAACACCTACCACGCGCGACCGGGCGTTGATGCTCCGAGGTCATCGGGAATAAGAAGGGTTCACTTCAACGTCTACGGCGAGCCTGTTTTGGACATGACAGAAGAAATTGATGTGAAACCTGACTTAATGTGTATAAAAACGAAACTCGTTATCAAATAAGCCTGAGATTCTTTCTAAAACGTTTCACTTCTCTTTCCTCATGGCGTAATGCAGTTTTAAAAATCCGTGGATATAATTAGCGCATAAACTTCCTAAGGAGGAACGCTAATATGAAACTCAAAAGAATTTTGGCAATACTCATGAGTCTGTCACTTATCGTTATGCTTGTAGGATGTACTTCCGGCGACGACGATACAGATGACGAATCCGAGACCACAACGGCGGCAACAGAAGCTGAGGAAGAAACAGAGGACGACGTAACAGTCGAGGATGAAGAGTCCACTGAGGACGAGGAATCCACCGATGATACCGAATCTACGGAAGATGAAGAGTCCACCGACGACGGCACTGCCGAGGACACTGAGGCTACCGAAGACGAAACCGTTGAGGATGAAGCCACCGAGGACGAGGTCACTGAAGTTGAAGAGTCCACAGATGACACTGAGCCCACAGATTCGGAAGAATCTGAAGATGCAGTAGCCACCGACACAGACAGCGAGGAAGAGTCCACCGCGGATGACTCCACTGCTGAGGACACAGAGTCTGAAGAATCCACGGATTCTGAAGAGACGGAAGAGTAAACCAATCCTATTCTCCTATACTTAAACAAAGCCGCCTGTTCTTATGAATGGGCGGCTTTTCGCAGACAATTCCGTAAGGAATTTTCTGCATTTCACACAACTTTCACAAAATCCTTAAGGCTGGCTTAAGTCTTAAAGCGCAAAATATTAAAATAGAATTTACTTTTTTGAAGAAGGGTGATATAATGAATACAAAATTCAAAAAAATCGTCTCAATGATCACATGCATTGCGTTGCTTCTGACGCTTGCTGGGTGCGGTAGCAGTTCAACTGAATCTACCGAATCCGAAGCAACCGACAACACAGCAGAAACAGAGACCACTGAGACAGCATCGGAGGCTAATATGGTTTCGGACAAGGAGTATATTGAGTATACACTCAATCTTGTGAACAACACCGATTACACGTGGACTTACCAGACTAACTCGTGGGTTATGTCGATAGTTTCTGCTGTCGCTTATCCCGAGATTGAGGACGAAGAGGGCGTTTCCGTCTGCGTTCCGGCGGCATATGTCACAGGAATCGACACCGACGGTGACGGCACTGCCGACGTCACGGCGGAGACATACACGGAACCCGTCAACGGCACTCTCGTCATCGACTATGACGCCGAGATTACGAGCACAAACGGGCAGGTCTATACTGCAAGCACTGCTCCGGTAATCCTCAACACCGGTGCGGCGGGATATGGCAATTCGACGAATACTCTTGCCTCCTCGACATACGCGAGTGAGGGCTACATCAACGTAGCCTGCGGAAACAGAGGAAAGCAGGACACAGCCACTGACGAGGACGGAAACACCTACTACACTGGCGACGCTCCCTCCTGCCTTGCTGACCAGAAAGCGGCGGCAAGGTTCGTGAAGTACAACATTCTGCTCGGAAATCTTCCCGGAAGCGTTGACTACTTCGTTTCAACCGGCGGCTCGGGCGGAGGAGCACATGCGACGATGTTCGCGGCAACCTCCAACAACTCCGACTTCTACCCATATCAGGAGGAGGTCGGCGCAGTCGGATGCTACCTCTGTGACGACGGAAGCTACATCACTACTGTCACCATCGACGGCGAGGAAGTTTCTCTCTCCGACGGTGCATGGGGATGCATCGCATACAGTGCGATCACTTCCCTCTATGAAGCGGACATGACCTTGGCTTTTGAGTACTACATGGACACCACTTACGACTTCGGAAGCTCCTTCCAGAAGCAGTTGGCGGCATATCTCTCGGAAGCGTATATGGAATACATCAATGAGCAGAACCTCACTGTCCTCGAAAGTGCAGTTGGCTTTGACCTTGACGGCGACGGAGAGCTCAATTCGACGATAGCTCTCACTATCGAATGTGATCCTGACGAATATCCCGAGACAAACGGCTATCACGGGACATATCTTGACCTCTACCTTGCAGAGTTCACCGAGAATCTTGAGTGGTATCTTGAAAGCCTTGACTATGCCGACGGCTGGACATGGTTCGATTCCGACGGAAACGCCCTTTCTGATGAAGAGGTTGCGGCTATGACTACGGCTGATAAAGCCCAAGCCTTCATCGAGGGAAGATACTCGAAATCGAGCTCGGGCGGAATGGGCACGGGAGATCTTCCAAGCGGAATGAACGGCGCGCTGGACTTTGTGGACAAAGATACTGATACAGAAAGAGGAGAAATTGGCGGCAGAGGAGATTTCTCCGGAGAAATCTCTGGGGAAATCTCCATCACCACCGCCGACGAGCTCCCGGATGGAGAGATGGGAGAAATCACGGTTGATGGTCTTCCCGACGGAGAGGCTACCGCCGTTGAAGCTGGCACTGAGGGCTCGGGCGACGAGATGGTAGTCGGAACTCCCGACGCAGGTTCAACTCAGTCGGCATCAGGAAGCAAGGACTCAGCGAACTACTCCTCCTACGACGAAATGCTTGAGGCTTATGAGACTGACATCGCCTCAATCCTTGAGGGCGACGAGTACGGAAACAATATCGTTTCGCTCTACAATCCTCTCAATTATATCGGCGACGAGGACACTGAGAACCCGACATGGGTGAGAATCCTCTGCGGTGCTTCTGAGGGCGACATCTCGATGTTTAACTCCCTCAACCTCCAGATCGCAATGCTGAATGCCGGAATCGACTGCAACATTGAATGGCAGTGGGACGGCGGACATGTTCCGTCAGAAATCCTCGGCGATTCGTTCGCGCTCTATGTCGACATGATGTACGGCGAGTACGTCAGCGGCGTAACAACTGAGAAAGCCGAAGCTGAAACTCAGACCACTAACGGCACTTCCGAATCCGCAACAGGCACTGACCTTAGCTCCTGGGTAACTCTTAACGACGACGGAACGGTTTCGTTCAGTCTGGCGGACGCTGTAGCTTACAGAACCAACGGTGCCAGCAAGGCAATGCCCGGCTTCGATGTCATCGACTACGGTCAGGAGGACTACGTCTTCGGCAACACCGAGCAGGACGCAAGGCACTGGGATACCTATCTCTTGGAGATTCTTGAAGAGTACAGGGACGTGCTTGAGCCGCTGTTCAATAGCGGGGATTAAGCACTCCACCGCCGCGCTTTGCGCGGCGGTCTCACGCCCTGCGAAACCCCTCCACCATCGCCGTTGGCGACACCTCCCCGTGGAAACCCCTCCACCGTGCTTCGCACGGTCCCCCTCCCCTTTCAGGGGAGGCTTTTTTTAGTTCTCCTAAAAGCTTACAAAGAGGCAGAAAAAGGCTCCCTTTGGTCGCGCGCCCTCTCCGTCCGCACCTGCGGTGCGTCCACCTCTCCCAAAGGGAGAGGCAAGATTTGCGCTTGCACGAAAATGTAGGGGCGGATATTATCCGCCCGAAAAAGTGGCAGAGGAGCGGGCGGATAATATCCGCCCCTACAGAGGGCGCGAACGCAGGGAGCGAGGGCGCAAAAAAAGTCCGGGTTTTCACTCGGACTTTTCTTTTGCTTCCGCTTCGGCTATTTCCTTCTTCAACCTTCTGCGTTTTTCCTGGATGCCCTTGACGGAGCGTTCTATCTTTGCTGACAGTTCGCTGTCGGGGATGGTGTGGGCTAAGACCATCTCCTCCTCTTCCTTTGTCCAGGCGCGTCCCGGATAGAGATTCGTGGTTCTGCCGTAGTATCTCTTATTGTTCGCGCGACGTCGCTGGCGCACACGCTCAAGTCTTACCTCGGGGTCTAATTTTCTGCGTCCCATTATTCACCTCACGTCTACAATTACATTTCACGTAATTGGAATTGCCGGGAGTTCATAGCTCCCGTCTGCGTTCTGAGTCACAGACGACGAGCCCGAGGAGCTTCCGCTGTCGGAACTGCTTCCAGAGCTGTCTGTGCTCGTGTCTATGTCTGTTTCAATGATTGTGGTTGTCGTACTTGGATAATAGTAACGATATGTAGTTGTGGTGCTTGCAGACGATGAAGCCGCCGTGGTTACTGCCGCCTCCTCGTCATCCAAAACCACCTCATCCTCGTCCGACTCGTCCAATACTACTTCGTCATCTTCCGCGGTAGTTGTTGTCGCGGCAGTTGTAGCCTTTGTGGTTGTCTTGGTTGTAGCCTTAGTTGTAGTGGTAGCCTTCGTTGTGGTAGTCGCCGTGGTCGTTGTGGTGACAGTAGTGGTCTCCGCCGTCGTGACCTCGGTTGTCACCGGAACGGTCGTGGTAGCCACCGGCACAGTAGTAGTCTCCGGAACAGAAGTAACCTCCGCAACAGTAGTCACCTCAGAAGTCCCCTCCGTACTCCCCGCCTCCGTAACCTCCGCGTCCGCAATATTCGAGCACCCGCAAAGCATCACAGCCAAGCCGAGAGTCAACATAAGTAATAATTTTGTTTTTATTTTCATACACACGCCCCCTAAAAAGTTGAGGGCGGGCAACAGCCCGCCCAGATTTGTGGGAAATCAAATCATTATGCATCGCCTAAATCGATGTCCTCTTCCTCTTCACCAACATAAAATCCACCTGAATTATCTGCAGTAACGAAAGAGTCATTTTCATCGAACCAAATAAGTTCTAACTTGTATTCCTCGTAGTTCTTCATTTTGCATTACTCCTTTTTTAGTCAGTACCAAGATATGCGTCAGCGGCTTCGTTGTAGAGGCACATCGCCTTGAGAAGATTTCTCAGGTTCTCGGTATTCCCACTGCTGAGAGTTTTGGTAGTATCGCTCTCATACTCCTCATACTCATTGATCATACTGTAAGCATAGCTCAGAACGCTAAACTCAACAGTCATATCTGCAGTTGTGTCATCTCCGTCACTGATTACAATCGTATAAGCAGAATCCCAATTCTGAACGTATATATCTTCAGTTGTGTAAGTGCCAGTACCATCTTCACCAATCGTAACTTCGTTACCGCTTACAGTGACAGTGCAACCGCTTACACCGCTAAATGTGAACTTCAGCTTTGCACTATCTGAAGTACTTATAAGCACTGAGCCATAGACTTTGTAGGATTCGACTTCGTTGGTAGTAACCGCTTTATAATTCTCAAGATGAGATGCGTCAACCTCAGCAATTGCACTTGATATATTAAGATCAGCATTAGCAAGTGTACTTTCGTCGCCTATATATGCCTGACCATAGCTACCAAAGTTCAGCATAGACTCAAGAAGAGTCTTTATAGCCGAGGTAGTTGTAACATTGCTGTACTTGTTGACATAGTACTGTCTGACTGTATATGTACCACCACTTGCTTCGCCTACAGCAGTTGTCGTACCTTCAGAATCTGTGTAATATACCTGTGCCTTGATATTTTGTGCCATCTGATAGAACGAGACGTTGCAGGTTGCAACATAGTAAGTCGTACTACCAACTACCTTCGGCGACAAGGTTATCTTTTCATCCTGCGTCGTACCACCAACAGTAAACTCAACTGAGTAACTCGCATAGTCATCGACTATAGAATCATCAAGCGTGTAATAGTAAACCACACCAATCTGTGTGCCGATGTAGAGAGACTTACCATAGAGCTCAGGAACGACTTCGGTTTCTTCTTCAACAGCAATCAAGGAAACCTCAGAGGTTGTATCGATAGCTGTTCCATCTGTAACAGAATACTCTGTAGCGTTATCTTCACTATATCTGCTCCCGTTTGCATCAGTGTACCAAGTGTAGGTCGTGCCGTCTGTAGTGGTCATTGAGGAGGGTAAAGTTACTACGGCAGTTGCTGTGTTAGAATTCTTTGTACCAGTCAAAGCATAAATATCAGCCGCACCAGAAGTTGCTGTATTGTCATAGATCGCTCCGCCGGTCATGGTGAATGTGTTGGTATAGCTTTTACTTGGCGAATTATATACACTTACTCCACCACCGTAGGTCGACGCTTTATTTTCTGTGATTACGCCTCCGGACATTGTAACTGTGCCTCTGCCACTATAGCCAATACCGCCGCCGTAGGTTGCCGATGTATTGCCGGAAATAGTTCCACCGGACATTGTAAATGTGCCGGTTCGTGTGTCACTGCCGGAAATGCATACACCGCCGCCATCGCCAGAATCTGTTGTGTTTCCGGAAATCGTTCCGCCACTCATCTGGAAATCTCCGCTGGCAACATACACTCCGCCGCCGTAGGTTGCCGTATTATTGGAAATCGTACCCCCTGTCATCTTGAATGTCGAGGTCGCTGCGGAAACGCAGACGCCGCCACCATAGTAGCTTGATGTGTTACCGGTAATCGAACCGCCATTCATGGTAAAATAACTTGCACTGCCGGTCATGTACACTGTACCCTTGCCTTCATTTCTGGTAATTGTGCCACCGTTCATTGTAAATGTTGAGAGTGCGCCCAAATACACAGCACCCCCGTAGTTACTAGTGCTATTATCAGAGATTGTACCGCCATTCATGATGAAAGTTGCATTTGCACTTGACCCCGCCACATAAACAGCAGTACCGTACTTAGACGAAGTAACGCCCGAAATCGTGCCACCATTCATCGTGAATGTTCCGCCAGCAGTTACATACACAGCACCACCATTTGAGGTGAGAGCTGATGCTGTTGTTACTTTGCCGCCGCCTGCAGTATCATTCAAAGTAAGCGTACCACCATTTACATAAAGTGCCCATGTCGAACCGCCAACGCCAGTTAAAGTATGTCCATTCAAATCTATAGTAACTGTTGCGCCACTTGCAATCGTAATGGCACTTGTCAGTGTAATATCGCTATCTAAATAATAATCGCCGGACGACAAAGAACCGCCGGACAAAGTTAAGGCTGTTCCACTTGTATCAGCTATAACCCCCGTCGGCAGTATTGAAACCACCATTAAAACGCTTATCAGGATGCAAATAAGACGTTTTGCCATAAAAAATTCCTCCTTAGATTTTGCAAAGGAGGATAAATATTCATAGACTCCTCCGATGCACATTATTTTAGTGTCGGAGGTTTGGTATGGGTACAATTTCCAGAAAAGCCCGAAAAAATTTCGCGCCGGGAAACCAGTACCCCCCCGCAATGATACATGTGGTTAAGCATAACTCTGCCCTTCCACCACATGCCTACATTATACACCACAGCGTGGGGGAAGTCAAGGGTTTTATGAAATTTTTTAAGGAACTTTTTAGAGCTCCCCATAAAAATTTTTTATTCCCCCACAGATTTTTTATGCATCAAAATTTGTCCCCGCAGAAAAATTTTTAATTTCGCTATTCCATTCTCGGGCAAAGTGTGCTATAATGAGTCTATCACTTACCTGTGAAAGGACATGCATATTATGAAAACTTCTTTTAAGCGAATTTTCGCAGTTATCCTGGCGGCTTGCATGATGATGAGCCTTGTCTCCTGCGGGGAGACTGAGGAAGCAAGCGTCGACTATTTAACTGAGCTGACAGATCAGTCGCTCACCTACATGCTTGACGAGCTTTATGAGCTTGAAACCGAGACGCACTATGCGGCGGACTATGAGCTCCCGGCACTTTATAAGTACTTTGAGGGGACTGTCAATATCGGCGTGGCGTTTGGGTACGACCAGATGCTCGACCTTGAGGACGACATCACAAAGAGTATCTTAAAGCACTACAGGGTCTACACCCTCGGCAATGAGCTCAAGCCTGCCTATGTCAACCCCTCCGAGGGCGAATATAACTTTGACTATGCCGATGCTTTCGTTGAGTTCGGACAACTGACTGATGCTACTCTCCGTGGACATACTTTGGTATGGCACTCTCAGGTTCCCGACTGGTGGTTCAAGGCAGATCCCTCCGACACAAGCTCTCTTGAGGAATGTTACGCGAACGGAACTCTGGCAACATCCGACCAGCTTATTGAAAGAATGACTGAATATATCACGACTGTTGTTTCAAGATATGCAGATACTATTGATATATGGGACGTCTGCAACGAGGTTCTCAACGACTCCGGAACGGGCATAAGAACCGTGAACGACAGCTCCTACTGGTCTTACATAATTGGCGACCTTGACGGCGACGGCTATTCGGACGACTACGTCCAGATTGCTTTCGAGACCGCAAGAGCCGCGAACGAGGACGCAGTTCTCATGATCAACGACTACAACATGGAGTGGTCGGAAGCCAAGACCCAGCAGATGTACGAGTTGGTTGTCAGAATGTTTGAAAAGGGCGTCAGAATCGACGGCGTCGGAATCCAGTCGCACATCAGCCTTGACTGCGACGTTGAGGAGTACAGAGCCAATATCGAGACATTGGCAAGCCTTGCCGATTTGTACGACGAATACTTCCCCGAGTATGCGGGAAACTTCCGCATCACCATCACCGAGCTTGATATGAACATGTTCGTAGGCTCGAATTCCGACGGCGGATATTATATCTGGTCGGACGAGGAATATGAACAGCAGGCTGAGAAATATGCCGAGCTTATCGATATGTTCTTAGATTTTGCGGATGAGGGTATCATCGATACCATCGTCTTCTGGGGAACTGACGACGAGAATTCGTGGCTCAACTCCACTCCCAAGATAAGAAGAAACGCCGCACTTCTCTTCGACAGAGACCTGTCAGTAAAGCCATGCTTCTACTCAATTGCGGAAGCGGCACTGACGCACTGATTAATTTGCCATCTCCATCTCTCACCAACGGTGCGTCCTGATTCCTTCGGGAATCGGGGCGCACCTCCCTCATTTTTAAAATAAATTTTGAATGAACGCGCTATAGCTATTGACATTTTTGCCGGCTCTGCTTATAATATTAGAAGAGGTAGAGGCGCGGTATGCCAAGAGTAGCATTGCCTGTGTGACCGCCAAGGTCGGCATTTGCGAAAGGGATTACTGCCGAGGACGCTTTACGGCAAAAAAGTGATCCGGCAATGCGGTTAATGTCCGTTTTGCTGTCGCACGAAAGTGCGGAGAGCTATCGACGTTTCATATTGCGCGGCTGTACGCGCTAAAAGTGAATCGGCGACAGCTGCTCTTGCGGCTGTCTTTTGTTTTAGCTTTAACCTTAATTTTTATCAAAGAGGTTTTCACCATGAAGCACACTGTATTTAAAGGAGCGGCAACCGCTCTCATAACTCCGTTCAAGGACGGAAAAATCGACTACGAAAGCTACGAAGCGATTTTAGAACAGCAGATTTCCGGAGGAATCGCGGCTTTGGTAGTTGCAGGCACAACCGGCGAGGGTTCAACTCTCACCGACGAGGAGCACAAGGAACTGATAGAATTTACTGTTGATAAGGTCAACCACCGCGTTCCCGTTATCGCCGGAACAGGCTCGAACGACACGGCATATGCGGTCGAGCTTTCAAGATTTGCAACCCATGCGGGAGCGGACGCTCTTCTCTTGGTCTCGCCCTACTATAACAAGGCGACTCAGGAGGGGCTTTACCAGAGCTTCAAGCTTGTTGCCGAGTCCTGCGGCGCACCGTGTATTCTATATAATGTTCCGTCAAGAACCGGGTGCAACATCCTCCCCGCGACTGCGGCAAGACTTGCTGAGATTGACAACATCGTTGCCATCAAGGAAGCCTCGGGGGACATCTCCCAGATCGCAGAATTAGCGGCACTCGCCGGCGACAAACTCGACATCTACTCGGGAAACGACAACCAGATTGTCCCGATTCTGTCCTTAGGTGGCTCGGGAGTCATCTCGGTTCTTTCAAACGTCCTTCCGCATGAGACGAACGAGATATGCACGAAATTCTTTGAAGGAGACATTGCCGGCTCGCGCGAGATGCAATTAAAGTATCTTCCGCTTATCGATGCTCTCTTCAGCGAGGTCAATCCGATTCCTGCAAAGGCGGCGATGGCGGCTATGGGGCTCTGCCAGAACGAGCTGAGGCTTCCGCTTACTCCTATGGAAAAGCCGCATCTTGACAAGATGCTGGGAATTATGAAAAACGAAGGGATTATATGATTTATGGAAACGGTCCTGACTGACAACGTTACTGTCCGCGACGGCGCGCTTTGGTTTTCTGAGCAGAGCACGCTGTCGCTTGCAGAAAAATACGGCACTCCCCTCTATGTGATGGACGAGAGGAGAATCCGCCAGAATTGCCGTGAGTATAAAGAAGCACTTGATGAGTTCTTTGGAAACGGTGCGGAGGCAATATACGCCGGAAAGGCCTGCTGTTTCAAGGCGATATATAAGATTATCGATGAAGAAGGCTTGGGAGCGGACCTGGTCTCATGCGGAGAGATTCACACGGCAAAAATGGCGGGATTCCCGCTTGAGAAAGCCTACTTCCAGGGTAACAACAAGACCGACTGGGACATCGGATATGCTATCGATGCAGGTGTTGGCTATTTCGTCTGCGACAATGTCGAGGAGGTTGACGTGATTTCCAAGATTGCCGGAGAAAAAGGCGTCACACAGAAGATTCTCCTCCGGCTCACTCCCGGCATCGACCCTCATACATATGACGAAGTTGCGACAGGAAAGGTCGACTCGAAATTCGGAACTGCCATTGAGACCGGTCAGGCTGAGGAGATTGCGAAATATACCCTCACAAAGCCGAACATCAAGCTTTCCGGCTTCCACTGCCACGTCGGGTCGATGGTATTCGATTCGGACACTTTCATAAGAAGTGCCGAGATTATGCTCTCGTTCTGCAAGCTGATGAACGGGAAGTATGGATATACAGCCGATATTTTAGACCTCGGCGGAGGCTATGGCGTCAGATACGTCGAGTCCCAGCCGGTTATCAGCATCCGCGATAATATTCGCGAAGTGTCGGAGTTTATAAAGTCCGAGTGCCAGAAACTTGGCATTCCCCTGCCCTCTCTCAGGCTTGAGCCGGGAAGAAGCATTGTTGCCGACGCAGGAATGACACTCTACACCGTTGGCACTGTCAAGAAGATTACGGGATATAAGAATTACGTCTCAATCGACGGAGGCATGACCGACAACCCGAGGTACGCGCTCTATCATTCTCAGTACACGGTTCTCACCGCGAACAAGGCGAGCGAAAAGAAAACATTGAAGTGTGATTTAGTGGGCAGGTGCTGTGAGTCGGGAGACATCATCCAGCCGGATGTCATGTTCCCGGAGAGCATCACAAGAGGCGATACCGTTGCTGTTCTCACCACCGGTGCTTATAACTACTCGATGGCGTCAAACTATAATCGCATAGCCAGACCGGCGGTTGTTATGGTTGACGGTGAGAAGGACTATCTTGCTGTAAGACGGGAGAGTCTTGAGGATTTGACGGCAAATGATTTGTGATTCGGCACAGATTGCGATTGGATTCGGGCGGATAATATCCGCCCCTACACAATGAAAGGACTGGATATGAGATTTACTAAGATGCACGGAGCGGGAAATGATTACATCTACTTCAACTGCTTCGAGGAGAAGATTGACGACCCAGCGGCTCTGTCAATTAAGCTGTCTGACCGACATTTCTCGGTCGGGGGCGACGGAATCGTGCTGATTATGCCGTCAAGTGTTGCTGATTTCCGAATGAGAATTTTCAATGCTGACGGGAGCGAAGCCCAGATGTGTGGAAACGCTTCGCGGTGCATAGGAAAATATGTCTATGAAAAGGGGCTTACGGACAAAACTACTGTTACCCTCGAAACCCTTGCGGGAATCAAGACCCTTAACCTTGACGTGAAGGGTGGCAAGGTCGAGAGCGTATGCGTCGACATGGGAAAGGCTGAGTTCAGGGCTTCACTTATCCCGGTTATTTCGGATAAAGAAGAAGTTATCAACGAGCCTTTGGAAATTGGCGGTAAAGATTATCGCGTCACCTGTGTCTCGATGGGAAATCCGCACTGCGTGACTTTTGTTGACGAGGTGAGGAGCCTGCCGCTCGACAAAATCGGCGTGCTGTTCGAGAATAACGGGATTTTCCCGGAGAGGGTCAATACTGAATTTATCAGGGTTATCGATCCAACAACGCTTGAGATGCGAGTCTGGGAGCGCGGAAGCGGCGAGACTCTTGCCTGCGGGACGGGAGCATGTGCAAGCGTCGCGGCGGCTGTCAGAAACGGCATCTGCAAGGCAGGAGAAGAGGTCACCGTCAGGCTTTTGGGCGGAGATTTACACATCACCTGCTCCGAGGAGTACGATATTCAGATGCGCGGCGGAGCGGAGTTTGCATTTGAAGGATACATTGAATAGGAGGACAACATGAAAGCGAATAAAAATTTTTATAAGATAGAGCAGAATTATCTCTTTGCGGAGGTTGCGGAGAGGACTGCGAAGTACTCGAAAGAGCACCCCGATGCTAAGATTATCAAGATGGGAATCGGAGATGTCACACTTCCCCTTTGTGAGGCGGTTACCGACGCCATGCACAAGGCGGTCTCCGAGATGGGAGTCAAAGAGACCTTCAAGGGCTACGGCGAGTACAGAGGCTACGACTTCCTCTGCGAAAGCATTGTCGGGTACTACAAGAGCTTTGGCGTTGACCTGGAGACGGAAGAGGTTTTCGTTTCCGAGGGCGCAAAAACCGATTTGGGCAACATATTAGACCTCTTTGATTCAGACAACACGGTTCTTGTAACCGATCCAGTTTACCCCGTCTATGTCGACACCAACATTTTAGCGGGAAGGAAAATTGTCTACGCTGACGCAACCGAGGGGAACGACTTCCTTCCAATGCCTGACTATTCGGTGAACGCGGACATAATCTATCTCTGCTCTCCGAACAACCCGACCGGTGCGGCTTACACAAGAAGACAGCTCAAGGAGTGGGTTGACTACGCTCTCTCAAAAAAGGCTGTAATTCTTCTGGATTCTGCATATGAAGCATTTATAACAGATCCGGACGTGCCTCACACTGCTTATGAGGTAGAGGATGCGAAAAAGTGCGTTATTGAGATTTGCTCGCTCTCGAAAACTGCGGGATTCACCGGCACGAGATGCGGCTATACGATCGTTCCGAAAGCACTCCACTTTGACGAGGATTTAAACAAGCTCTGGTTGAGACGTCAGTCCACCAAGTTCAACGGCGTCTCCTACATCGTCCAGTGCGGTGCGAACGCTGTCTTTACCCCCGAGGGACAGAATGGCGTCAAGGAGAACATCGCCTATTATCAGGAGAACGCGAAGATTATGATGGCGGCTTTAGACGAGTGCGGAATCAGGTATTTCGGCGGCAAGAATTCGCCATATATCTGGCTGAGATGTCCGGGTGGTCTCGGCTCATGGGAGTTCTTTGACAAGCTTCTTGAAGAAGCAAACGTCGTCGGAACACCCGGCGAGGGCTTTGGAAAGAACGGCAAGGGCTATCTGAGGCTCACGTCCTTCTCGACTCACGAAAACACGGAAGAGGCTATGAGAAGGCTTAAAGTAATGCTCGGAAAATAAATCTATGGGGAGGTTCTGGCGATGACCCGAAATGAAGTCTTTGATTACGCGAGGGACACTTTCGGCGTGGAGCCTGACTTCCCTTTTGATATGGATTTTGTTTCGGCGGTGCTGAGGCATCCGGACAACAAAAAATGGTTTGCACTGCTCATGAGAATTCCGGCGTGTAGGCTCGGGTATGAGAGTGCGGACGAAATTGACATCATCAACTTAAAGTGCGACCCGCTTCTCATAGATTCTCTCGTGGAAAACGATGAAGGATTTCACCGTGCGTATCACATGAACAAGCGGCAGTGGCTGACGGTTGAATTAAAAGAAAACTTTGCCGACGATGACCTTAAATACCTCATCGGGCTCAGTTATAAATTAACGAACAGGAAGTAATCAAAATGGAAGCAGTTGAAAACATTCTTAAAAGAAGAAGCATCAGAAAGTACACCACCGAGAAGATTGATGCAGATACCATGCACAAGCTCCTTGAGTGCGGCATGGCGGGTCCCACATGCGTCAACGCTCGGGACTGGGCTTTTATCGCCGTAGATGACAACGAGCTTCTTGCGAAGCTTGCGGAGTGCAATGGCAGACCTGCCGGAATGCTCCCTGATGCAGCTGCAGCGATTATAGTCTGCGGGGATCTGTCGAGAGCGTTTCCGAGAGCCAAAGACTATTGGATAATTGACGCCTCTATAGCGACTCAGAATATAGTCCTTGCAGCAAATGCCATGGGAATTGGGACAGTCTGGCTCGGAACATATCCTCAGATGGAGAGGGTCGAAAAAATCGAGAAGCTTCTTGAACTGCCGGAGGAGATTGTTCCTCTTGCAGTAATAGCTCTTGGATATCCCGCAGAAGAGAAGCCGGACGACAAGTTTATTTACGAAGAAAGCAGGGTGCATTTTAACAAGTGGTGACTGATTTAATGCGTAATTCGTAATGCGTAATGCGTAATTATTCGGAGGACAAGATGAAACGATTATTAGCGATTATTCTCAGTATGTTGATGCTGACTTTATGCTTTACCGGGTGTGGTAACGCGGAAGAAGAAATAGAAATTGACGAGGATGTGCTCAGCGTGAACAGCTTTTTGCCGACAGATAACTATGTGAAGAAGTTAGGGCGTACCGAGGAAACCGAAAGCGGTCTCTGGCTCGCCTATTCCGGCTCGGGTGCGGAGTTTTCCTTCAACGGGACAAAAGCGACCATCACGCTCCTGGGCGACGACACCATTGGCTCAGAGGACTGGAACAGCGTCCCGAGAATCGCTATTTACGTCAATGATGAACTCGTTGTCGATGAGATGCTGATGGAGGAGTCCACCACCTTCACTGTTTTTGAAAGCGAAACTGCGGAGGACTGCACAATAAGAATGGTCAAGCTCTCCGAAACGGGGAACTCGACCTGCGTTATCGGCTCTATCGAGGTTGAGGCTTACGGCGCAATCAAGCCGACCGCCGACAAAGAGCACACTATTGAATTCATCGGCGACTCCATCACCTGCGGCTACGGAGTCGATGCGGAAGACCAGAACTCGTCATTCTCAACAAGAACCGAGAACGCTTCAAAATCTTATGCATACCTGACAGCAGAGCTTCTGGATGCGGACTACAGCTTAGTTTCAAAGAGCGGTCACGGAATCATTTCCGGCTACACCTCTGATGGCACGATTCAGTCGTGGGGAGTCATGTCCGATTACTATGAGTGTTTCGGCTCAGGCTCGGGAACAGTTAATGGGGTCACTCCCGACTCGGTTGAGTGGGATTTCGACTCTAACCCCGTCGACCTCGTCGTAATCAACTTGGGCACGAACGACTACAGCTACACCGGCAGTGACGCGGACAAGCAGGCTGAGTACAAGACAGCTTATGTCGAGTTTATAAAGCAGGTTCGCGAGAACAATCCCGACGCCTATATAATTTGTGCATTAGGTATCATGGGTAACGAGCTCTATCCGATGGTTGAGGAGGCTGTTTCGGAATATGTTGCCGAGACCGGTGACGAGAAGGTCACAAGCTTCGAGTTCGACGTACAGAGCAGCTCTGACGGCTACGGTGCCGACTGGCATCCGAGTGCTGTGACACAGCAGAAGTCGGCGGAGAGCCTGGCGGAGTTTATCAGAGAGTGGTTGGGGTGGTAAATCAAGTACCATCTCTCAGAATATCTAAATAAGCTTTGTATGAAAAAGTTCGATTTCTCCTTGCCTCTGATGTACTTTCGAGAATTCCCAGTTCAATAAAACGCCTGATAATTCCGGAAACCGCTCCATATGAAAGTCCAAGGCTCTCAGCTGTCTTTGTAATTTCTATAATGGGATTCGCCTCGATATACTCAAACAAAAGCAAGGCGTTTTTTGAAGCCCTTCCCATCTTGGAAATTCTATTAACATTAACATTATGCAATTCTGACAGCTTTTCTATAGTTGAAACTGCATCTTCTGATGATTCCAAGACAGCCTGAAGGAAGAACTTAATCCATTGCTCATAATTCCCACTTGTGCGAACCTCGGTCATTCGATCGTAGTATTCGACACGATTCTTCTTCAAAAAGTAGGAGATATACAAAGCAGGAGTTGTGAGCAATCCTTTTTCCATCAAAAACAGTGTTATAAGAAGTCTTCCTACTCTCCCATTGCCGTCCAAGAACGGATGTATTGTTTCAAACTGATAATGAATCAACGCCGCGCGAACCAGTACATCAGTATCATCATCGGCATTTATATATTTCTCCAAATCCGACATTGCCTCAATCATATCATCCGGCATCGGCGGAATGTAGCGAGCATTTTTAAGAGTACTACCCTGCCCTCCTATCCAATTCTGAGATGTTCTGAACTCACCGGGGCTTCTTTCCTGACCTCTGACTCCTTCCATCAGAACAGAATGGGTTTCTTTTATAAGACGATTACAAAGTGGCAGGACTTTGAGCCTGTTGAGTGCAAACTCGGTCGCTTTGATATAGTTGACAACGTCCTTGACATCCCTGTTTTTGTTGGCATCTATGGTTGGATCCAAAACATCATCAAGTGTTGCTTGTGTTCCCTCAATCTGTGAAGACATCAAAGCCTCCTTGCGGACATACATTGACACGAACAAATTAACGTTCGGGATGTGCGTAGAAACACTCTCTAAAACCGCAAGTGACTTATTAGCTTTTACGAGTACATTTACTATGTCCTCAGATAATTCCACTGGAGGTTCAGGCGGCAGAGGCGCGGGAACAAAAGACTTGTAAGCCATCTCACCAGAAAGATTCGTTTTAAAATACCCTGATCGGTTTCCCATAATCGTTTCTCCTCTTCAAAATGAAATAACACGTATAGTATACATCTCTTATTTCATTTTGTCAAGCTAAAATGAAATAAGAAATCCAAAACGCACTCCTTATTTCATTTTAAGTGTCAAAAAACGAGATAGTATAAGTAAAAAAGCTCATCTTATTTTATTTTAAGTTAGCCGTCGCTAATACTTTCCGACGATTGGCGAAAAATTTTTCCGACGATTGGCAGGATTTTATTCCGACGATTGGCGTTTAAGGTAGTCGTTATAGTACCAATCAAGGAACTCCTCGTGCATTTCCTTGTTTTTCAGTAGTCATCCTCTATCATATGACTGTCTTAATTATAGCTGACGGGGTGGAGAAGTTCCAATGGACGGTCGCAATTTCATCTTGCACTTGCGTTTTCGGCACGGGTATGCTATAATCTAATTAAGAAAGACTTTTAAACAGCAATAAAGGCGGTGATGATATGTGTTCAAGGCATGATTTGGATATTATTCTCGAAGAAGTCGCGAAATCTTATCGCAAAACTTACGGCGATAATATCACAAAAATTCTTCTTTATGGCTCCTATGCACGGGGAGACTATCACGAATACTCGGATATTGACATTGTGGCTATCGTAAAAGGCGACCGAGCCGAGCTTCAGCGTGAGCTAAAAAAGGTATGTGATGTTTCTAACGACCTGGGTCTTGAATACGAAATAATCGTCTCGCCGACCGTGATTCCGTATGATGAATTCGAGAAAATGAAGCGCGTTCTTCCCTACTACAGGAATATAGAAAACGAAGGGATTGTTGTTAATGGATGATGAACTTTGACTCCGTTTTTTTATTGTAACAACATCACCGCAGAATCCTATATACAAAAAATGACACAAGCATTTTTCAGCTCCGGCGGTTCTATGTCGGGGCTGATTTTTCAAATAAAAATTACCACTAATAACGCTGGTTTCGGCGCAAATAATATCCTTGCAAGCGAGAATTAAGTTTTTGTTTGTAAGAACTGCACCGGGCGGGAGAATACTTCCGGCTGAGGTGCACATGGAAAAGGAGATATAATATGAAGGGTATTACAAGCGACCAGGGCAGACAGACTCTTGAGAAGTTCAAGATTGAGGCTGCAAACGAGGTCGGAGTTAATCTTAAGAACGGTTACAACGGTGACCTTACCTCCCGTGAGGCTGGTTCAGTCGGCGGACAGATGGTCAAAAAGATGATCGACGCCTACAAGACCGGCTCTGTAAAGTAACCAAAGCTTTTAAAGCTTTATCTTTTACGGAAGCATTGATAGCTCTCTAACACCGGCTGTCGCGGAGTAAAATCTGCGGCAGTCGGTTTTTAGGTCGAAAAATATCGCAATATCTCAAAAAACGTCTTTATTTTTTGCGGGAAATGTGCTATCATATACATAAGCCATATTGCAACTTGTTCCGGACGCCCACGTGTATTCGGATCGGAAAGGACGGCACTACATGAAAAAAGGAAAAAGGATTGATTATCTGACATTCAAAAAGAAAGCTTCAAGGATCAGATTCGGCAATTTAGCCCTTGTTTTAGCTATTCTTCTCATTATCATTGCGATTATCTGCGCCTCCTGCTCTGCTGTGAAGAAGAGCGGCGATAAGAATGACGACACCACCGACCCCGATGTGAGCGGCGCGACGACCGATTCATTAGACGGCTACGTTGAAGAAGACCCCGAGGTGAGCACGACCTCCGACCCGACTCAGCAGAGTTCCTATCTCTTCACATCTGTGACGGTGACATCTGACGATTTGGGTTCAGGGACATTAGTACTCGTCAACAACAACATCGCACTTCTGAACGAAGTCAACGAAGACGACCTGGTAGTCGTGAGAGAATACAAGAACAGCGCGTACTGGGTCAGCGACTATAGCGTTATGGTTCTGCCCGACACTATGGAAGCTCTGAATGAGATGCTCTTGGGATTCTACTACGCAACAGGAAACGACAATGTCATGGTTCGTTCCGGATACCGCTCATTCAGCTACCAGCAGGAGCTTTACGAAGACGAGCTTGCATCCACCGGCGAGGATTCCTCGACCCTTGTTGCTAAGGCAGGGTATAGCGAGCACCACACCGGATATGCCATCGACTTCACCACCTACAACGGAAGCTCCTATAGCGACTTTGACGGCGAGGGAGATTACGAGTGGATAATGGAGAACTGCTACAAGTACGGTTTCGTCAACCGCTACCCAGAGGGCAAGGAGTCCATCACCCTTATTGACAACGAGCCCTGGCACTTCAGATACGTCGGAATTCCACATGCGCAGGTCATGTATGAGTACGACATGTGCCTTGAGGAATATATCTCGTACATCAAGAACTATACTATTGATACGGGCTTCTTCCTCATCAACGCAGACGACGGTGCGCAGTACATCATCTATTATGTTCCGATGTCCTCTTCCGACACGACAACCATCTATGTTCCTCTCATGGACGACGGCGAGACGGTTTATCCTTATGAGATCTCCGGAAACAATGTCGACGGCTTCATCGTCACCGTAACCCTCCAGGAGGGAACGGGAATTGCTTCCTCAAGCACCACAGAGGATGAGACGACTACCGACGAAACTGAAGAGTCTGAAAGCACAGAAGAAGCGGAATAGTATTCAATTCGTAATGCGTAATGCGTAATTCGTAATTATTGTTAAGGAACATCTTTAAGTGAGATTCCCAGCAGTAAATCATAAAACAATATCAATCGGAGGTAATTTATAATGGCGGAATGCAGTCACGATTGCTCGTCCTGCTCTCAGAACTGTTCGGGGAGAACGGCTCCGCAGGACATGCACGTTTCGGCTAACGAATTCTCAAACATAAAAAAAGTAATCGGAGTTGTAAGCGGCAAGGGCGGCGTCGGAAAATCTCTCGTCACATCGCTACTGGCATCCGAGTCGCAGAAGCGCGGAAATAAAACAGCTATACTTGATGCAGACATCACCGGTCCCTCGATTCCAAGGGCTTTCGGAGTGAATGACCAGCTCACCACCGACGGGAAGTACATCAATCCTTCCATTTCAAAATGCGGAATCGAGATTGTCTCGACGAATCTTCTTTTGGATGACGAGACTCAGCCGGTTGTATGGAGAGGACCCATCATCGCGGGAGCTGTCAAGCAGTTCTGGAACGAGGTCAACTGGGGCGATATAGACTACATGTTCGTAGACATGCCTCCGGGAACGGGAGATGTTCCCCTGACTGTCTTCCAGTCGATAAGGCTTGACGGAATCGTAATCGTCACATCTCCGCAGGAACTGGTCAGTATGATAGTATCAAAGGCTGTCAATATGGCTGAAATGATGGGAGTGCCGATACTTGGAATCGTCGAGAACATGAGCTACGTGAAGTGCCCGTGCTGTGGCGAAGAAATTAAAGTCTTCGGTGAAAGCCATACCGGGAAGATTGCCGAGGAGAATCACCTGGGACTTCTTGCAAGACTTCCCTTCGACCCGGAAATCTCCACTCTTTGCGACAAGGGTGAGATTGAGAGCTACGAATGCGATGAAGTCAAGGTTGCCGCAGATATGATTTTCAGGGCAGTTGCGGATTAATATTGCACACAAAACACCGCCTGGATGTTCTCCAGACGGTGCTTTCTTTATAGGAGCTTTGCAAGTGAAAATCTCGATTATTCCTGTCCCTCTACGACTACGTCGCCATCCTTCTTCTTTCCAGGGAAGAATGAAACGACGATGTCCAGAACTGCCTGGACGATGAGCGAGATGCCGATTACAATCCAGATAGCATCGGATGCGGATACGCTTACAATGACGACAGCGCAGACGAGTGTTACAAGTGCGTCGATGAGTGCAGGCTTCCAGCCGCTGTCCTTGAGTCTCATGAGGTCGATTGACATGCCGAGCTTTGATACGCCCAAAAGAAGAATGGCGAGTGCTATTACTGTGTCAAATACTCCAACAACCCAGCCGGTCTTGATGAGAATGAAGCAACCGATTGCTACCTCCATAAGTCCCTTGGTCATGCCCTGACCGAGAACGCTTCCGACAGGGTCGCTTCTGAAATAGCCGATGAGCGAAA
This sequence comes from Oscillospiraceae bacterium, assembly GCA_021202155.1. GTDB lineage: Bacteria > Bacillota > Clostridia > Oscillospirales > Ruminococcaceae > Faeciplasma. The sequence goes on from JAJQDP010000014.1 coordinate 22,703, forward strand.
CAACACCCATCACCAAAAGGGCTATTCCGGCGATGATTACTACCGCTCTTGTGAGCGTGTCAGGGCTGATGAGCAGGAAGAGTCCTACTAAAATTTCAATAACCGCAAGACCGATTCCAGATAATTTCTGTTTCATAAAAAATCCTCCCGTATTTTGAGATTTGTCCAAAGGAAATCTGTTGACTTTTCCTTTTGACACAAGTATAATATACATGTGTTGATTTTGCAAGGGACAGATTCATGTGATTTGTCCCAAAACCAACAATTCAGAAGCAATCAGTTTTAAATATAGACACTTTTGATAAAGTGACCATTTTCAAGAAAGCGAGGGTAAAATGACCTACAAAACAAACAAAGGAAACCGCCGTGTATTGGTTACAAAGAAACTGATAAGTGAGGCTCTTTTAAAGCTTCTTGAGACAAGGAGCATCGAGAAGATAACCATAACAGAGCTTTGCGAGACGGCGCATGTCAATCGTTCTACATTCTATCACCACTACACCAGCCAATATGACGTTCTCACCGAGATTGAAGACGAAAAGGTTGAGGACATCAAGGCGATGCTCGACAAGATTGACCCAAAAAGAAGCTTTACCATCCGTGAGCAGGTAGAGGCTATCTGCGTTTATCTCAAGGAAAACAAGTCGGCATTCCTTCTGTTCATGAACAGTAAGTACATCCTTAAGGACTTCTCGGAGAAGATGTTTGACATAACCATGAAGAAGGGCTTCTCGGAGGATCGCGCTCCCAAGGAGCTCTCGGATGAGCAGAAAAAGCTTTGGGAGAGCTTCTATCAGGGCGGACTATACTATCTGATATACTCATGGCTTTCCGGAAGCTCCCAGGCATCACCTGCCGAGGCTGCAGACCTTATCTGTGCATTCATTCCGGCAATTAATAAATAAAAAGCTCCCGGCTCAAGATAACTTGGGTCGGGATTTTTCAGGTATCAGTTATTTGAGGCTTCTATCAGGTCCTGCATGGAATAGAGTCCTGCAGGCTTTCCGGAGATGAACACCGCGGCGTTGACCGCCCCTACCGCAAAGACCTCTTTTGAAGCGGCAGAGTGGGAAAGGGTTATGACCTCGTCGCGACCGGCGAAGATTATCTCATGCTCGCCGACTATCGTTCCGCCTCTTACCGAATGAATTCCTATCTCGGTCTTGTCGCGCTTTTTTCTTTGACTGTGGCGGTCGTATATGTAGTTATATCTCTCGTCTCTTGCCTCGTTGATTGAATCTGCAAGCATCAGAGCCGTTCCGCTCGGAGCGTCAATTTTCTGGTTGTGGTGCTTCTCGACGATTTCGATGTCATAGCCGTCGCCCAGAATGGTGGCGGCTTTTTTTGCAAGCGCACTTAAGAGATTGATTCCTATCGACATGTTGGCGGTGAAGAATATCGGAACCAGACTTGAAGCCACCCGGATGTCCGCAATGTCCGACTCGCTATAGCCGGTTGTAGCCAGGACGAGTGCCGTGCCGTTAGTCTTGGCATAGTCAAGGAGTCCCGGAAGTGCCGAAGGGTGGGAAAAGTCGATTATGACGTCCGGCTTGCAGGTGAGATTTCTCACGTCGGTTACCGTCTCAAAGGAAAGCTCACCGGAAGTGACCTTATCCACTCCTGCAACAGTCACTATGTCTTCTCTTTTTGAGATTACGTCCGCGACTACCCTGCCCATTTTTCCGAAGCAACCGCTTATTACCGCGTTGACCATTTTATCAATCCTCTCTTAAAATCTTTCAGATAAGCCCATGGCTGAGAAGAATCTGCCTCAGCTTCTCTTTATTCTCGGCTCCCATTTCACAAAGAGGAAGCCTGCAACCGCCGACATTCAGCCCCATCATGTTCATTGCCGCCTTGACAGGAATCGGGTTGACCTCGCTGAAAAGCGCGTTTGTGAGGTCCAAGTATTTGAAGGCAAGCTCGCTCGCCTTGTCGAAGTCCTTATCAAGGCACAACCGGCAGATTTCGTGCGTTATTCCCGGCAGGATATTTGACAGAACCGAGATTACTCCCTTGCCGCCGATTGCCATCATGGGGACTGTAATATCGTCGTTACCGCTGTAAAGGGGCATGTCGTCGCCGCACTGGGCGCGAATCTCCATCGCAAGAGCCATGTTGCCGCTTGCTTCCTTGGTTCCGACTATCTGAGGGTGCTTTGAGAGCTCCTTATAGGTCGAAATGCTGATGTTGAAGCCGGTTCTTGACGGGACGTTGTAGACAATTGCCGGAAGCTTGGTTTTCGAGAGAATCCTCTCATAGTGCTTTATGAGACCGCCTTGAGTGCACTTGTTGTAGTACGGGGTGACTAAGAGGAGTCCGTCAGCACCTGCTTCCTCAGCGGCAGTGGTTGTTCCGATGCAGTATTCTGTGTCATTCGAGCCGGTTGAGCATATCACGGGGACTCTGCCGCGAACGGTCTCGACAGCGCACTTCATGAGAGCCCGATGCTCCTCGCCCGAGAGAACAGCGTTCTCACCGGTAGTCCCGACAGCAACAATAGCGTCGATTCCGCCGGCTATCTGGAGTTCGATGAGCTCACGGTATTTGTCTAAGTTGATTGAGCCGTCAGGCTTGAACGGCGTGATAATGGCGGTCGCCGCGCCGGTGAATAGTAGTTGCTTCATTGATTGGACTCCTTTCTGAAATTTTTTCAATTGATATCTTCTGCTACAGCGTAGCTTTTGTCGCCCTGGCGAGCATACGACTTAGCTGAAGCTAAGTCGGCAAGTTTCGCCTACAGCGAAACTTGCGCGCCTCCCTTTGGTCGGCGCACCTCTCAGTCGCGGAGTTTGCAAAGCAAATCTCCCGAAGTTCGCTTGCGAACTTCTTGACAGCTCTCCTTAAAAAGGAGAGCCTTGTCGTGCTAACCCATAATTACGCATTACGCATTACGAATTAATCAAAGTATCCCTTTGCCGCAAGAAGCTCTGCCATCAGCACTCCGCCGCCGGCGGCTCCGCGGAGGGTGTTGTGCGAAATGCAGACGAACTTGTAATCGTACTGGGTGTCTTCGCGGAGGCGTCCCATCGAGATTGCCATGCCGCCTTCGCGGTCGCGGTCAAGCTTGACCTGCGGGCGGTCAGGCTCTTCAAAGTAGTTCAAAAACTGCTTGGGAGCTGACGGAAGCTCTAATTCCTGCGGGACGCCTGAGAAGGTTCTCCAGGCTTCTATAATCTCCTCTTTCGAGGGCTTTTCCTTGAATCTTACGAATACTGCGGCGGTGTGACCGTCGGAAACGGGAACTCTCAGGCACTGGGTTGTGATTGAGGGCGCGTCTGTGCAAACTATCTCGTCACCTTCTATATGACCCCAGACCTTGAGCGGCTCCTGCTCGCTCTTCTCCTCTTCACCGCCAATATAGGGGATGAGGTTGTCGACCATTTCTGTCCAGGTATCAAAGGTCTTTCCGGCTCCGGAAATCGCCTGATATGTGCAGGCAAGAACCTCGGTGATGCCGTACTTTCTAAGCGGCGTAAGTGCGGGAACATAGCTCTGGATAGAGCAGTTCGATTTGACGGCGATGAAGCCGCGCTTTGTTCCAAGACGCTTTCTCTGTGCGTCGATAATTTCGATGTGCTCGGGGTTAACCTCCGGGATGACCATCGGGACATCGGGGGTAAATCTGTTGGCGGAGTTGTTCGAGACTACCGGGCACTCAAGCTTGGCGTAAGCCTCCTCAAGAGCCTTTATCTCGTCCTTCTTCATGTCGACGGCGCAGAAGACGAAGTCGACCATAGAAGCGATTTTCTCCTTGTCGGCAGTTGCGTCCATCACGACTATATCCTTGGCGCAATCAGGGATAGGGGTGGTCATCAGCCAGCGAGAACCGACAGCCTCATTATAGGGCTTTCCTGCTGACTTAGGAGATGCCGCCAGAACCTTAATCTCAAACCACGGGTGGTTGGCAAGAAGGGTTATGAACCTCTGCCCTACCATGCCGGTGGCTCCGATTACTCCAACTTTATACTTTTTCATAGTTATTCGCTCCTTAAATACTCCCGGCGACTCAAAATGGTATTGAAAAAATCGCGCGGTTGATATATAATGTCAAGTGCGGACAAAATGTACATCGTACAATACCGCTATCCATTCTATATATTATACCGCGACATTTCCGATACGTCAACCTTAAAATACACCAAATTTTATTTGAAAGAAGCACCAATATCATGGCATTTGAAACTGATTTGAAGACAAGCGACTTTAATTACGACCTTCCGGAGGAACTTATCGCGCAGACTCCCGTTGAGCCGAGAAACGCTTCCCGGCTTATGGTCATCGACCGTGAAACCGGCGACATCACGCACGACCACTTCTACAATCTATGCAGGTATCTTCGTCCGGGTGACACCCTCATCGTCAACGATTCAAGAGTTCTGCCCGCAAGAATCTACGGCGAAAAGGCGGACAACGGGACTTTTATCGAATTTCTCTTGCTTGAGCAGAAGGAAAACATGGTCTGGGAGATTCTTTGCCGCCCGGGGAAGAAAGCCAGGATAGGGACTAAGTTTATTTTCGGCGGAGGAAAGCTCACTGCCGAGATTATGGATGTTATGGAGGACGGCAACCGCATTGCGAAATTTTCCTGCGAGGGAAGCATCTACACCGTCCTTGACGAAATAGGACAGATGCCGCTCCCGCCTTACATAAAAGAGAAGCTTGAGAACAACGAACGCTACCAGACGGTCTACTCAAACGAGGTCGGTTCAGCCGCCGCTCCGACTGCCGGGCTTCACTTCACGACCGAACAGCTTGAGGAGATAAAAGCCGCCGAAATTAACATCGGGAAAGTCACCCTGCACGTCGGTTTGGGAACGTTCCGTCCCGTCAAGGAGGAGAATATCTCGGAGCACAAGATGCACACTGAGCACTACGTCCTCCCTCCGGAAACTGCGGAGCTCATCAACCGCACCAAGGCAAGTGGCGGCAGAGTCATATCCGTCGGGACAACCTCCTGCCGGACGCTTGAAAGCGTCGCGACCAAGTTTAGCGGCGAGATAAAACCAGACGACGGCAACACTGACATCTTCATCTACCCCGGCTACCAGTTCAAGGCGATAGACGGACTCATCACAAACTTCCACCTCCCCGAGAGCACCCTCATCATGCTTGTCTCTGCGTTCTTAGGCAAGGACAAAACCATGGCGGCGTATAAGTGTGCAGTGGAAGAGAAGTATAGATTCTTCAGCTTTGGGGATGCGATGGTGATACTTTAATCAGCTTCACTGATTAAAGAATCACATTAGGAATTACGAATTCGTAATGCGGAATTAAATTAAAACGTCCCATGCGATTTGCATGAGACGTTTTTTTATTTACTCCAAACCCGCCATGAGACCGTTATAATAGTCGAGGCAGTCGTCGAAGATTTTGAGGTTGGCTCGGTCGAAGAGACCATAGGCTTCTGAGCCGGCTTCGATATAGTTGTTGTCCCAGACGACGCAGACCATGCCGTTTTCTTTTGCCTTTGAGACGAAGTACTCAGCCCACGCTTCACGGGCAGACTGGTTGTCCTTGTTGGTGCAACCCATTTCGCCGATGATGACGTATGTGCCGTTCGCGACGAACTTCTCATAGAGGGCGTCGATGTAGTAGTCGATGTCTGACTCGCAGGATTCGTCGAACTGGGTGTAGGCGTAGCTGTCGCTCATGGCAAGGTTGTAGGGAGTGTACATGTGAACAGTGAGTAGGAGCTTATCGCTCGGGTCATCGGGGAGAGTAAAGTCGTCCGAGAGTGCCGCATCGGGAGAGGCGCAATAGGTCGAGACCATCAGGTATCTCGTCTCATTATTGCCGCCGGAGGCTCTGACAACGTCAACAAACGCCTGATTGCAATCGATAATTGTCTGCATTGCTTCCTGGCACTCGGTCGACCATTCAGAATAATACCACTCATAGTTGGTTTCAGCAAGCCTCGGTTCGTTCATCGGCTCGAAGATGAGGTGCTGGTCGTAGTCCTTGAAGTACTCGGCGATCTGAGTCCAGATCTTTGTGATGTAATTGACCGCCTCGTCGTGATTCTCAGCGGAAGGATAGTAGACGTCGTTGTCATGGTGGGAATTGAGGATGACATACATGTCGTTTTCAAGTGCCCAGTCAACTACCTCCTGCACCCTTTCGAGCCAGTCCTCGTCGATGTTGTAGTCGTCGTCGCAGTGGTAGCTCCATGAAACGGGGATTCTGATGGTCTTGAAGCCGAGCTCAGCAAGAGTGTCTATCATTTCCTCAGTCGTGACCGGGTTTCCCCACGAGGTTTCGCTTGAACCGGTTGAGTCGAAGCTGTTTCCTAAGTTCCAGCCGAGCCCCATGTCGGTTATCAGGTCGCTCGCGGAAATCGAGGTGGTTTCGGCGTTCTCACCATAGTGGATGTGACCGTCGGCGGTGTCTCCACAGGCGGTAAACACTGCAAGGCACATCACAAGAACAGTAAGAAGTGCTAAAAGTCTCTTGAATGAAAATCGTTTCATTTCGGTGTCTCCTTCTTAAAATTCAAAAGTATTATTCGTTAGTATCTATCGCACTGCGGTAAGCCCACAGATACTGTGCTCCTGAAACTGCTGTCAGAATTGCCGCCAGCCAGACCAAGATATTGTCGATGATGCTGACCACTGCAATTTCGACTCCCACAGCTATAATACCGTGCAGGAATAGCGTCACGACTATTGCGACCATCGTGAACGCGGTCTTGACCTTGCCGAGCCAGCCAGCCGCGACTACTGTACCGTCGCCCGATTTCACAACAAGTCTGAGTGCGGAAACCATGAATTCGCGGAAAAGAATTATCATGACCGGAACGGAACTCACCCAGTTTTTGTCTACGAACACAAGGAGTGCCGCCATGACAAGTGCCTTGTCTGCAAGAGGGTCTAAAAATTTGCCGAAATTGGTGATTAGATTTCGCGACCTGGCGATTTTTCCGTCAAGCATGTCGGTTATCGATGCGACCGCGAATATCAATAGCGCGATAAACAGGTTCACGCTCGAAAACTCCCATAACGCGAACAGAACGAAGAATGGGATTAAAATCACTCTTAAGAGTGTCAGTTTATTTGGAAGATTCATCTCAAACTCCTATATAATTACGAATTATGCATTACGAATTACGCATTAATCCAATACCACTTCCCCTATAGGGTCGTAGTCCATTGTGTCGGTGATGCGGACGTACTGATAGTCGCCGACTCTGAGTGGGATTTTGGATGTGAAGAAAATCTTGCCGTCGATTTCGGGTACTTCTCCGGCACTTCTGCCGTACCAGCATTCGGCGTAGCGATCGTAACCCTCGATGACTACCTCATAGACACGCCCGAGCATTTCAGCGGTCATCTGGTCACTCACAAGCATCTGCTCCTGGGTGATTATCTCGGCGCGGCGATTCTTTTCGTCCTCATCAAGCTGACCGTCAAGCTTGGCGGCGGCTGTCCCCTCCTCCTGAGAGTAGGCGAAGCAACCGAGACGGTCAAAGCGCATTTCCTTCACAAACTCGCAGAGCTTATTGAACTCCTCCTCAGTTTCACCCGGGAAGCCGGTCAGGAGCGTCGTTCTTATGATTACGCCAGGGATTCTTTCGCGGAGCTTCTTAACAAGCTCCCTTATCTCAGCCTCGGATGAGCGGCGGTTCATTCTCTTTAAAACCCTGTCACAGCAGTGCTGGATCGGGATGTCAAAGTACTTGACGCACTTCTTCTCACTCGCGACGACGTCGATGAGCTCGTCGGTGATTCGCTCGGGATAGCAGTAAAGGGTTCTTATCCACTTTAAGCCGTCAATCTTGCAAAGTTCTTTAAGAAGCTCGGCAAGTTTCGGCTCTCCATAAAGGTCTTCGCCATAGCGTGAGGTGTCCTGCGCGATTAAGATTATCTCGCGGTAGCCGACCTTCGCCAGCCACTTAGCCTCGTTGATGATGCTTTCCATCGTGCGGGAGCGGAATTTGCCGCGAATCTGCGGGATTGCGCAGAAGGTGCAGTGGTTGCTACAGCCTTCAGCTATCTTTATGTAGGCGTAGGTCTCGGTGGAAACGACTCTTCTGCCGCCGATTACGAGCGAATACTTGTCGCCATACATCTCGATTTCGTTTTCGCCGGAGAGAGCCTTTCTTATGGTCTCTCCAAGAAGCTCATTTGCACCGATGCCTAAAACTGCATCGACCTCGGGGATTTCATTCAGGATTTCCTCGCGGTAACGTTCGGCAAGACAACCGGTGACGATTATCGCCTTGATTCGCTTTTCTTCCTTGAGCGCGACGAACTCCAAGATTGTTTCGATAGCCTCCTGCTTTGCGGATTCAATGAAACCGCAGGTGTTTATCACCGCGACATCCGCAAGTGCGGCGTCCGGCTGGAGTTCATAACCCTCTTCCCGCAAATTATACGCCATGTGCTCGGCGTCAAGCATATTCTTGGCACAGCCCAAAGAAACTATTCCAACACTGATTGCCATTTACTCTTCTCCCTCTTCCATTTCGTATTCATATTCCGACAGGGCTTTATTCACCTCGGAAAAAGAGTAGCCCTGGCGGACAAGTGCCGCCTTGACCTTTTCTACGCCCTTTTCGTCGGTGAGATACCTTGCGTATTTTTTATCGATAAGCTCCGCTATCCGCTCGGGGACAGTGTCCTCATACGGGTACAGAGCTTCGGTTATCAGTTCATTCGAGATGCCACGCTTGCGCATTTCCTCACGCGCACGTCTCAGACCAAAGCGTTTTGTGACGCAGTAGTGCTCGGCAAGGTGCTCCGAATAACGCCTGTCGTTGATACAGCCGATTTCGGAGAGACGGTTGCAGACCTCGAGGCAGATGTCATCATCGTAGTTCCGCTCAAGCTTTTTGTAGAGCTCGATGTAGGAGTAGTCCCGCTCGTCCAAGAGATACAAGGCGCGCTCCTTGGCGCGTCTGAAATCGTTGGCGTGGACTATTTCCTCGATGGCAGGTTTTGGGATGGACATATCCTTCCCGAGGTGGTACTCGTTCAGAACGTCGACATTAATGAACAATGGCTCGCCCTCATCGAAATTAACTCGTATGGTTGAGCCTTTGTATTTTTCTATGGATGTTATGGTGGGCATTTTCGCTCCTTTGTCGGCTTCGCCGACGCGCCGACTGCGTCGGCGCACCCCTCAGTCAGCCTGCGGCTGACAGCTCCCCTTAACAGGGGAGCCATAACTGCTTCTTTACAGCTTCCGATTATTCAGCAGGAGTGAATTCCTCGAAATCATCATCGTCAGGCTCGACTATTACTGAGGGTGTAGGCTTGGGAGATGTTGGTTCTGCCGACTGTGCTGTGTCAGCAGCTTCGCGGAGGGCGGCTTCCTTCTTGTTCCTGCCGGAGAGCATGGAAACCTTTCCGCGTTCCTCCTTGATCCTGTCCTCGACCTCCTGCATGACGTCGGGATGACTGAGGAGGTAGTCCTTCGTCTTTTCCCTGCCCTGTGCAATCTTTTCACCGTTATAGCTGAACCATGCGCCGGCTTTGTGGATTATATCAAGCTCGACTGCAACGTCGACAACCTCGCCGATTCGGGATATGCCCTTGCCGAAAATCATGTCGAACTCGGCTTCCTTGAATGGAGGCGCGACTTTATTCTTGACGACCTTGCAACGGGTTCTGTTACCGATGACCTCGGTGCCGTTCTTGATGGCTTCGCCCTTACGGACGTCGATTCTGACAGAGGCATAGAACTTGAGGGCACGTCCGCCGGGAGTGGTCTCCGGGTTGCCGTAAATAACGCCAATCTTCTCGCGAATCTGGTTGATGAAGATTGCGACGCAGTTGGATTTGGAGATAACGGAGGTGAGCTTCCTCATTGCCTGAGACATGAGTCTTGCAAGCTGTCCCACATGGGTGTCGCCCATTTCGCCGTCAATTTCGGCTTTCGTGACCATTGCAGCTACGGAGTCGAGGACGATTACGTCGATAGCTCCTGAGCGGACGAGTGCCTCAGCGATTTCGAGGGCCTGCTCGCCCGAGTCCGGCTGGGACACGAGCATCGAGTCGATGTCAACGCCCAATGCCGCCGCATAGGTCGGATCCAAGGCGTGCTCAACATCTATGAACGCAACCTCTCCGCCAAGCTTCTGGGCTTCGGCAACGATAGAGAGCGCGACCGTAGTTTTGCCGGAGCTTTCCGGACCGAAAATCTCAACGATTCTTCCCCTCGGGACTCCGCCGATTCCGAGTGCCAAGTCGAGGGTCATCGAGCCTGTCGGTATAGACTCGACGTTGAGAGTGGAGTTCTGCCCGAGACGCATGACCGCACCAGCACCATAGGTTTTCTCAATCTGCGCTATCGCGGTTTCAAGAGCCTTCTTTTTCTCCTCCTGATTCTGCGGGTCAGCAACAGTCTTCTTCTCAGCAGTCTTCTTCATTGCCATATCGTTTTCCTCGTTTCTAATTTATATTTTGAATTTGGCACGCAGTGCCAGTGGCACTTTTGTGCCGTTTTTCTATACTGTATTATACACTATGAAGACAGGTTTGTAAAGCTTTTTGCGTACAGAAAAGTGGACTTCAAAAGAATTTTTCTTACAAATCAGTCCTCATCTCTTTCCGATTGTGCTAACTCAATATACTCTTTGAGTTTCTTTTGCAACAAGCCTTTATCTATGAGCTTCAAATTATACTCAGACACCATTGTAGGAGACAAGCTCCGGCTCAGAGCGAACTCAACCACCTCGTCATCCTTACTTGCGCAGAGAATTACTCCAACACTCGGATTTTCATTTTCCTTCTTAACTTCGCGGTCGAGGGCTTCAAGATAGAGATTCATTTTGCCGACATATTCCGGCTTAAATTCCCCGATTTTCAGCTCAAACGCCACAAGGCAAGAAAGTTCTCTATGGTAAAATAGCAAATCGATATAATAATCGTGATTTCCGACCTGTACACGATACTCTTCGCCGATAAAAGTGAAGTCTCTGCCAATTTCGAGGATAAAGTCTTTAAGATTTCTTATAATAGACTTCTGCAAATCGTGTTCCGACACCGTATCCGGAACATCGAGAAATTCGAGAACATAGCTGTCGAGAAAGATGTTACCTGTCGAATTCTTAGAATCTTCAATTGCAGGTGCCGGCGACTTTTTGGACAACATGCATCTCTCATAATAACCGCTATCAATTTGCCTTTCCAACTCTCTTTTCGATAGATGTTCTTTAATACACATATTGATGTAAAAAACACGTTCATCCATTGACTTACAAGCTGACATGATTTTCAAATTGTTTGACCAGCTTATTTGTGTCAACAATGTTGACACTCTTTCTTCATCCCTATAAAGCTCATAGAACTGCTTCATTCTGTAGAGCCCACGACGATTGAAGCCCTTCAATGTAGGATAACTTGTTGCAAAGAAATCCGCCAATTTCGGTACAATAGAACCTCCATCATTTGATTCATAACTGATAAACTTGCCTATTTCAAGGTACATTGAAATGAGCTCTTCGTTAATCTTACGATAAGCGTTTTCTCTAGAGGATTCAATAATCTCAACAACCTTTTTGAATTTACCATCATACTGTACTAGCTCATCCATCTTATCATCCCTCCTGTCTATTTCAAATAATATTTATCAGTTTAAGTGTGTCACCATTGGTGACACACTTCACTCGTTAAAGCTTTGCAACAACTGTCCTGTCCTTCCCGCAAAAATCTTTGACAATATTCACGTCACTATACCCTGCTACTTCAAGAATCGCCTTTACCGCCTCGCCCTGGGTTGCTCCTATCTCAAATGCGATATAGCCCCCGGGGTTGAGAGCACTCTTCCATAACTCTGGAATCGCTCTATAGAAGTCGAGACCGTCTTCGCCGCCGAAAAGGGCGGTTGCGGGCTCTCTTTGCACTTCTTTTTGAAGCACCTGCATGTCTTTGCCGGTCAGGTAAGGCGGATTGCAGGTTATCAGGTCAAAGCATGTGAATCCCTCTGCGGACTCCTCGCTCAGGACATCGAGCTTATGTGGGATGACTCGCCCGTCGTGCCCGGAGATATTTCTCTCAAGATATGAATACGCCTCATCGTAGAGCTCGACTGCGTGAACCTCCGATCCAGGGATGAGTTCCGAAAGAGTTATCGCTATACAGCCTGTGCCGGCGCAGAGATCAAGGATTTTCGGGTGCTCCAAATCTTTCACAAGCACATATGCCGACTCCGCAAGGGTTTCGGTGTCTTGCCTTGGAATGAGGACGCCCTCGCCCACTGTGAATTCGCCGCGATAGAAGTCCCATCTGCCGACTATATACTGTAGCGGCTCGCCTGAAAGGCGTCTTTGGAGCATTTCATGAAGCTTGCCTGCCTCTGTATCTGTCTCTTTTCGATCAAGCTGACCGGTCATCAGCTTAAGCTTAAAATCCCTGCCGTAAATCTCTTCAAAAATTACGTCGGCTTCAAATTCAATATCTTCTATGCTGCCTGATTCAAGGGCGGATAAAACCTCGTTATAAAGCGAGCTTACCATCTGTCGCGTTCTCTGTCCTCGGGAATACAGGGCTTGAATGCGGCGATTGCGACTTCAATCTGGCTATCGTCCGGCTCTTTCGTCGTGAGTCTCTGAATCCAGAGTCCGGGAGCGGAGATGATCTTTGTGAAGATATTATCGTACTTTCCGGCAAGTCTTATGAGTTCATAGGCAATCGCGATTATTACCGGAAGAAGGATGATATGCGCACCAACTCTCAGTAGAAGCGAATCCCACGGGACTTGGAAGATCGAGAAGACGAATATCGATATAAACAGCACCAAAAACGTGAATGAAGTGCCGCATCTTGGGTGGAATCTCTTCTGCTTCTTAACGTTCTCAACGGTAAGGTCTAAGCCATGCTCATAGCAGAAGATGGTCTTGTGCTCGGCTCCGTGGTATTCATAGGTTCTCCTCATATCGGAGAGAAGGCTTGTTGCCCAGAGATATACCACGAATATGCCAATTTTGATGATACCCTCAATAAGATTCTTGACAAATGTCATTTCGGCAAGTGCCGGGATAAGAAGCGAGATGCCTTTTGTTATGAGTGCGGGGAGATACATGAAGAGAAGAAGTGCCAAGAGTACTCCCAAAACGGTTGCAACAACCATGATGCCGTTCATAAGCTTGTCGCCGAACTTGTCGGTGAGCCACTTCTCGAACTTCGAGGGCTCTTCCTCTTCAATGCCCTCCATCGACTTGTCCGCCGACTTGGAGAGGCACTTGTAGCCGTCTATAAAACTTACGACCATGTTGACGCACCCCCGGATGAAGGGAACTTTCCGATACCACTTTGCGGGCTTCAGCTCCCACTGTTCAACCTCGATTTCTCCGTTAGGAAGTCTTACCGCCATCGCTTCGGTGTCGACGCCTTTCATCATGATTCCCTCTATGAGTGCCTGACCGCCGATTTTCGACTTGAATTCAGGCTCGTTTTTTGTTTCTGTTTTTTTGCTCATTATAACCTCCTGTTTTTAAAACGTGTAAATGCTACAGATGACGGGATGTGTTCGCCATAGTTGGCGGGCGGATAATATCCGCCCCTACATGATTAGCGCGTCCGTGCACATGTGAATCACATCAAAATTGTTCCGTAATCGGCAGGGTTATTCTCACAGTCGTGCCCTTGCCGAGTTCGCTGTTTATGGTCAGAGTTCCGCCGTGCATCTCGACTATTTCGTTGGCAACTGCCAGACCAATGCCTGAGCCGCGGCGTGTGTGGTTTGCTTTATAGAATTTCGTCTTTACCTTCGGAAGATCCTGGGGTGCTATTCCCACACCGGTGTCCGAAATGAGGACTACTATTTCTTTGCTCTTTTCAAATGCCTCTACCGAGACGATGCCGCCGGAGTTGGAGTACTTCACGGCGTTGTCGATGATGTTTATGAACACCTGCCTGAGCCTTGCGCGGTCGCCATAGACAAACGGAAGCATCTCCGGCTCAAAGTATTCAAGCTTGATGCCAAGAGACTTCGCCCGCTCGCCATAGATGAGGACTGCCTCGCCGAGTTCAGCCAAAATATCACAGGTCTCGCGGTTGAGTGTGAATCTTCCGTCCTCGATCCGGGAGAAGTCGAGGAGCTCCTCGACCATGTCGGAAAGACGCTCTGTCTCGCCGGTTATGACCTTCATCGCTTTCTGTATCGTTTCCGGGTCGTCGGACATTTCGAGTGCCGTTTCGCTCCAGCCCTTTATCGCCGTAAGAGGCGTTCTCAGCTCGTGCGAAACTGAGGATATGAATTCATTTTTAACTTTATCGGAGTTTTCGAGCTCGGTCGCCATATAGTTGATGGACTCGGCAAGCTCGCCTATTTCGTCGGAGGTCTTGGGATCGATTCTCTCGCGGAAGTCGCCCTCGGCATATTTTTTGGATATATCGCACATCTGCCGGACTGGAACTACTATTGAGCGTACAAATGACAGTCCCGCAAAGAGCATGAGAAGTATTATCGCAAGAAGTGACAGGCTGAGCACAACGCCTATTCTGAAAATCTGCCGGTCGATGAGGTCAATAGAGGTAAGGAGCATGAGCGCGCCATATTCGCTTGTGGAAGAAGACAGGACTACAGTATAGCACATGACCTTTTCGCCGGTCGAAAGGGTGAGTGTTTCGCAGTATTCGCCGTCGTCAGAATCGAGTGCCTTTTCGTAGCCGCTGAGGTCCAACCATTCGGACGGCTCAAAGCCGGAGCTTGTGAGGAGAACCTCTCCCGACGTGCTGAGTGCCAAGAGCTCATACTTTTCCTTCTCGTCGAACTCGGTCACCGATGATTCAATCTCACTCTCCAAGCCGGAGACGGTCTGGTATCTTGACAGCGGAGATATTACCGATTCAAGCTTTGCCGTGAGGTTCTGCTCGGCGGCGTTGGAGTAGTAGTTACTGAAAATGACGAGTGCCAGCACATCAACTATGAGGAGCACAGCCAAAACTATACCCATCGAATTGACAAGCCATCTACCGGTTATACTCTCATTTATCCTTTTTCTTACCATCAAGGCTCAACTCTCATTCGCCGGAGCTCCACTTGTAGCCATAGCCCCAGATTGTGATTATGTACTTGGGGCTGGAGGGCTCGTCCTCTATTTTCATTCTGATTCTGCGGATATTTACGTCTACTATCTTTTCCTCACCGTAGTAGTTGTCTCCCCATATTTGTTTCAGGATGGTCATCCGGTCAAGCGCAGTGTTCTGGTTTTTAAGGAAGAACTCCATTATCTGGTACTCAACCTGGGTCAGGTCGACCGGCTTGCCGTTTTTGAGGAGAACGCGGCTCTTTAAGTTTATTACAAACGGTCCGGAGGTTATCTCGTCGCCGTTATCTGCTTTTCCAGAATCCATAAGGCTGACTCTGCGGCAGATAGCGTCAACCCTCGCCACCAACTCGGAAATCGAGAATGGTTTTGTGATATAGTCGTCCGCGCCCATCATTAGAGATGATACTTTGTCCATCTCCTGGGATTTTGCCGAGAGCATGATTATTCCAATTTTCGCGCTTCTTTCGCGGAGGCTCTTGCAGACAGCGAAGCCGTCCATTCCTGGCATCATAATGTCAAGTAGTGCCGCATCGAAATTTCCTCCGGCATCGTCAAACGCCTTGATGGCATCCTCGCCGCAGTTGACGTCGACTACTTCATAGCCGCTTCTTTTCAGGTTAAGTACGACGAATTCCCTTATGGAGTCCTCGTCCTCGCAGACCAATACTCGCTTCATGCACATTCTCCTTACTGTTTCTCATTCTATTATATATAAATTATCGGAAATCTCGTCTTGTGTCAAAAGTAGTGGCTCATCCTCGTCGGCAAGCTTCTTGTAGAGATAGGCTGTACTTTCCGCCTCTGTGACAAGTGTGTAGCCGTCGTCAATATAGGTGTCGATGCTACGTGAGCTGACAGAAATTATACTAAGTAGCTTTGTCATTTCGGAAAGGCTGTCTGCGGTTCTGTCATACTCGACGAATGTTATCTCGCCGGTGTCACTGTCGCGAATTACTGAGACAAAGTTTGTCCATCTCGACGGGAGCTTGAAGATGTAGCTGTCAGAAAGGCTGTAGTAGGCACTTGACTCGACGGTGAATTCAAGCTCCTCCTCGCTGTAGCTGAGCCAGTTTACCATATACTCGGCACCGCTTCCGGCGGAGTAGCCGGAAAATAGCCCGAGCGTCGGGATTTCAACAACGCCGTCGCCATCGTAGTCCATTGACAGGTAGCCGCCGGTTCTCTCGGTTATCCAAAGCAGTTCACTGTCCACCCCCGAAAGGCAGGTGAGGGTGTCTCCTACGAGATAGACGACCTCTGTCAGAAGGTAGCCGTCCTCGTCAGTTATATCGATAAAGAGCGCGCCGGTTTCGCCATAGAGGATTCCACAGACGTAATTTGAGATTGCGGACACGCTTGAGGTGAGCATTCGCTCGGCTGTCACATAGCTTAGTCCATCGCTCGACTTGATGACTCCGAC
This sequence comes from Oscillospiraceae bacterium, assembly GCA_021202155.1. Lineage (GTDB taxonomy): Bacteria > Bacillota > Clostridia > Oscillospirales > Ruminococcaceae > Faeciplasma. The sequence goes on from JAJQDP010000014.1 coordinate 39,118, forward strand.
AGAGACCTCTGTCCCTGACTTCTTGAAGAGAACGACCTCGTCTGTGCCGCACAAATCTATGTCCGCGCTTATCATCGTCGTGTACCATCCGTCATATGTTGAGCGGAGGACGCCGTTTTCGTATCTGTAGATGCTGACTGTTGATTCGTCGTGGACGGAGGTTCCATAGCCGATTACTATATCCGTGACGTTGCCATAATCTGTAACTATAACCGTATCTATCGAAGAGCCGCCGCCTGCGACCTCATACATTGCGTGCCAGTCGCCGCCCGAGTCCTTATCGAAAACTGCAACCCGGACATTCTCGCCGGTTGCGGAAGCTGTCGCACTTGAAGACGTGTAGAAGACGAGTGCCTCGTCGTTCCCGTCGCCGTCCAAATCGGCAATAACGAATGCCGAGCGGTAATCTCCCGACTGCGGATATGCAAGAGTCACCGAATGACCGACATTATCATAGAGTGCCTGCTTGAGTGCCTCCTGGTCGTCGGAAATGCTCGGAGCGGTCAGAAGCTCGTCCACCGAGAAGGTGAACGCCTCACAGCCTGTAAGGAGAAGGCAAGACAAAATGATGAGAATTATTCTTTTCATCATCCCGCCTCCTAAGAATACAGTAAGCATATCAAGCCACGTTCTATTATACTCCAATTGTGCCAAGGTTGCAAGTAGTAAATTGGGATTGATGGGGTATTTTTAAGGGCAGAAGTTTCTTTTCGCGAAAAATAGCCCGGCAGGACGTTCTCATACAAAGGAGCACGCCTGTCGGGCTACTTATCTTTTTGTTACAATTAATCAGGCAACGGAAAGTCCAAGCCACTTTCTCACGAGGTCGACGCTGACGTTTGCCGCCTTAGCGATCAAATCCTCAGTTACACCGGATTCATGTAAACTGATCGCCATAGCTTTGGCTTTTTCAGTCTGACCCTTCTCGATTCCTTTCTCAATACCTTGCTCGATACCTTGTTCTTTACCCTGATTATACAGATCTTCTGCTACCTTGCACATTTCGTCATGTCCTCCTTTCTCGCGCTTCAAGAAATGAACGCGCTCTGACAGCGGTCCTTGAGTCATATCCTCCGGGTCGGCTGTCCCAAAATATTTCATCAGTTTTGCTGTATCACTGCCGTCATCTATGGCGGCGTTTACGAATATAACATGATTACCATCATCATATGGCTTCCCCGATTCGCCGAGAGTTTTCTTTACTGGATATACAGTTTCACCCACATCCAGTAAATCCGTCTCGCTGATGTATATTATATACACATCCGGCAGTTCATCGTAATATGCGCCTTTATCTAAGATGCTCTTATCTATCATCGAACCGTAATACCTGATTCTTCTTGCGTGGTCTATGGTATCACTGCGCTGAATCTCAATGTTTATCAAGCGTCCGGTGCTGTCCTGAGCAAACGCATCTAAGATAGTGTCCTTCGATGTGATGTTCAGAAGCCGGTATTGACTTTTCACGCTGATAATCTCAATATCATCCCTGCCGAGAATCGTGCGGACAACATGCTGACACGCGCCGATGTCCTCAAGCGCAACCGAAGCAAAAGTGTCGCTGAACAAATTCTGCTTCAGGATTTCTTCTGCACCTTTTCGTATTACTTCTGAATAATCGCCCATCTCATCGCCTCGTTCTCCTGTTGTGATTTTATTATAGCACAAAGTGAGGTGGAAATCAAGCCCACAAAAGAAAAAGCAGTCGGTATTATGACTGCTCGGTTTCTAGATATTTTTCGTAGGTATACAGCATTGAGTCTTTAAGTTTTTGAAGTTTATCATCATAGACCACCTGCGGGCAATAGTCGAAGTCGTCCGGGCAGGCGACCAACTTCACGCAATCTGCATACATTGGGCACTTCCTGCATATCTCCCCGATGTCCGGTCGCTTTTTCCAATAGTCGATAACGTCTTGGTTTTCAATTCCACTGTATATATTACCAAAGCTCTCAACTGTGCCATTGATATGCTGACACTTATATAGTTTACCTGTCTGAGAAATTACGATAGAACAATCTTTGTCCGCCATACAATGACTGGTTTTAATCGTGTTCCCTATCTTTCCACGATGAGTTAAACCCTTTTCTGTCAGATAACTTTTTAGCTTCTCAAGCTCAATATATGTATCATCGAATGAATAGGATAACGAATCTGCTGTCTTACCGTCAAAAATATAGTAAGCGTACACTCCAAATTTCTCGTACGATGAAAATCTATCTGCAAGCTGATCACTGAGTCTATACAAATCTTTTGCGTTGTCTATATCCAAATTCATTCGTACAACTACACTTATCCCGGCTTGCAAAAGCTTCTCTATATTGTCAAGGACTCGCTTGAAAGCACTTCCCCTGGAATTTACATACGCCTTGCGCTCATTGTATATCTCTTCCGTACCGTCAAGGGTGATTTGCACTCCTGTCAGATTCCAAGATTCTACAGCCCTCTTCACAATGCTATCGGTCACCAAATAACCATTTGATGTCATGGTAGAATGATATTCAATTCTGGCTTTTCTCAGCTCATCTGTGATAATATCTATGACAGAAGCATTGAACAGCGGCTCGCCGCCAAACCAGTGGAGATTGATTTTCTTTCCGGTTGTATTTTTGATGTATTCCGCAGTGTCAAGTGCCGTCTGTCTGCTCATATTAACTCGTTCGATACCCTTTTCATAGCAATAAAAACAACGTGCATTGCAATCAGTCGTCGTCAGAATAGTATATCCGACGATTCCCTCCGGCTGGTTCATACAAGAAACTACTTCCCTGACCTCGTCAACAAGCTTCCTGTCATCATGATCATATGGAACTATAAACCAATGCTCACACAGATAATCGAAAAGCTTGTTGCCTCTGATGCTATCAATATTCGACGCCAATAAATTAGAAACATAAAGAAACCTACCCTCATCTTTTCCAATGAGAATAAGTTCCTTGGTAAGAACGTTAAGCATAAGATTATCGCCATCCGATGTCAGGACAGCCACGCACCACGAAGCAAAGCGAACAGCTTCACCTGTGTCCATTCTTTGCTCGCCTACTAACTTAATTGCCCCTTCTGCGCTTCTGATTACTTTCATACCGATGTTTTAGCAATCGCCAAACAATGAGTTAAAAGAATACTCCTGGCACTCTTGACTTGTGCAAGTGGTACTATCATAACACTGTTCCCAACTCAAGCAATGAACATAAGAATCAATTTCTCCAAAACCAAGAATATTGAATTCATGTTTTTCGTACATAGCATTTCACCTTCCATGGTCGTATCCTGTCACATCCATATTTATATTATACTTCCCCTTAGCCAGATTGTCAATATGATAATCATACTTTTATGCCAACTAAAATGGTGAGAAGTCAATATATTATGGAAGAACATATCTCCATCTACTATTATACTACCCCCCCGCACATGTCAATATAAAGTTTTTAGCTCTTTAGAAAAGTATTTTGGTGAGAAATTTTAAGATTTTTGCATGTCTGATTTGGCGGATTTCCCTTAAAATGAGAATCTTATGGAAAATAAAACAGAGCAGGCGAACTGCTCTGTTATGGCTGATTGATTTTGCTCACGGTTGCTTCCCGATATAGCCTAAGATTCCCCCGTCGACGTAGAGGATTTGTCCGTTTACGAAGTTTGAAGCATCGGAGGCGAGGAAGATGGCGGGTCCTGCTAAGTCCTCGGTTGTGCCCCAGCGGTTGGCGGGGGTTCTTGAGCAGATGAACTGGTCGAACGGGTGCTTTGAGCCGTCGGGCTGAGGTTCACGGAGTGGCGCGGTCTGCGGGGTAGCGATATAGCCGGGACCGATGCCGTTGCACTGGATATTCTGCGCACCGAATTCGGAGGCGATATTCTTCGTGAGCATCCTGAGCCCGCCCTTTGCCGCCGCATAGGCGGAGACCGTCTCACGACCAAGCTCGCTCATCATCGAGCAGATGTTGATAATCTTGCCGTGACCCTTAGCTACCATATCCGGAAGAACTGCCTTGGACACGATAAATGGCGCGGTGAGGTCGACGTCGATGACCTCCTGGAAGTCCTCCACGGACATCTCGCACATAGGAATTCTTTTAATCATTCCAGCGTTGTTGACGAGAATGTCGATGGCTCCTAAATCCTCCTTGATTTTCACTACCATTTCGGCGACGTCGTACTCGTTCGTGACGTCGCAAAGATAAGTTTTCACGTCCAAGCCGAGCCCAAGGTACTCCTCCGCGGCTTTCTTAAGACGTTCCTCATTATGACCGTTCACAGCCACTTTTGCGCCTGCCCTGGCATATGCCAAGGCAATCTCAAAGCCAATTCCATATGTCGCACCGGTCACCAGTGCGACTTTTCCCTCAAGTGAGAAGCTTTTCAAAATATCGTCCATCGCGCGCTCCTATCTCAGATCAGTTATGGCGATATTATCCATATCGTCGAACGCCTGGTTTTCGCCGCCCATTGCCCAGATGAAGGTGTAATTACTCGTGCCTGCTCCCGCGTGAATCGACCAGGACGGGTTGATGACAGCCTCCTCGTTCTGCATGACGATGTGGCGGGTTTCGGTGGGCTCGCCCATCATGTGGAAGACGACGTTGCCCTCGGGGATGTCAAAGTAGGTGTAGACCTCCATTCTGCGCTCGTGGGTGTGCGCGGGCATCGTGTTCCAGACGCTTCCAGGCTCAAGCGCGGTGAGTCCCATGGAAAGCTGGCAGGTCGGGAGAACCGACGGGTGGATGAACTGATAGATTACACGCTTGTTGGAGGTCTCCGAGCTTCCAAGAGGACGCTTTGCGGCGTCGGTAATCTTGATAAGCCTCGTCTCATAGGAGCAATGCGCGGGTGCTGAAACCATATAGAATTTGGCGGGTGAATCCGCGTTGTCGCTTGAGAAGAGAACCTCACGCGCACCTCTTGTGATGTAGAGGCAGTCTTTATTATTCATGTGATAAACCGTTCCGTCAACAGTGACCGATCCCAGGTTTCCGATATTGAAGATGCCGATTTCGCGGCGTTCGAGGAAGTATTCTGTTCCAAAGCAATGCCAGACGTCCATATCTTTCTCGATAGAGACCGTTTCATTAACCGGCATACAGCCAAGAGTCACCATTCTGTCGACGTGGCTGTAGACGGAAATCACTTTGTCCGGTTGGTAAAGGTTCTGAATCAGGAACTCATCTCTGAGCTCCTCGGTTGTGTAACGCTTGAAATCTCGCTGATTAGCTGAATAACGAATGTCCATTTTGTATTACCTCCGTTTATAGATAGCAGAATTCTGTCTCAATAATCTGTGTGCCTTCGTGAATCTCATAGACCGACATCGGAATGAACGCCTTTGCGGCGATGAGATTCGTGTTCGGGTCTGACCAGAGCACCTGGTCTTTGCCGTCTCCCCTGAGAGAGGTGGCGGTGCAGTCTCCGAAGCTTGTAATTGCAAATCCGGTGTCGTATGCCTTGCAGGAGATTTCGCTCGTAATCTTATGTGTGCGTATATGACCCTTTTCGGTCGGGCGGATTTCTGTCTCAACCCTGATGCCGCACGTGGGCGACCATTTGCAGGTGATGCCTTCTTCGTTGATTGTATACTCCTCGGTGATGCTCTTCGGATAGAAGTGCCAGTCAGTCTCGAATGTCAGTGTGCTGTCCGGCGCACATTCATATAGCGTCAGGGACGAGCGGGAGATGCTGAATGCGTACTTTGATGAGTAGGCGAACTTCGCGTATTTCTCAAGAGTGTGGCTGTGACCGTCCGCAAATCTGCGTCCGGGGACGAGTGCCACTACCTGACCCTTGCACCTCTGCATGAGCATTTCTGCATTTTCAAGATACTTGAGGCTTTCAAGTTCCGGCATCGGTGTCGCCTCGGCAGTCCAATATGGGTGGTCATCTGGCAGTCCTAAGAATGCGAACGCCATCATCGCCCAGTAGGGCGAGCCGGGCGCATTGTAGCTCTCGGACATCTGGAGGTTCGGGTAGGCATAACCTATCGTCAGGATTCCGGCGTTGTCAAAAATGGGTTGGTTGAGCCACCATGTCAGATGCCGGGTCAGGATTCCCTTTATAACCGGTGTGGGAAGCACCTCAGTGCCGCTGAGAAGCGAGACTGCCCAGAAGGAGCACTGCGCAAAGCGGTAAGTGAGCGACCTGCCATAGGCTATTGACGCGCCGTCATCCGCGAACCAGTACTGATAGTCCTGTGCGAACTGAATTGCTCTTTCGCGGAAGATTCTGCAACGCTCCGGCTCTTCATTCTCCATAAACATGGCATAGATTAGCCCGAATGAGAGCATGACATAGGGGTTGTAATAGTCCTTCTCGCCGTTATTGCCATCTCTGTACCAGCCACCGGCGTCGTAGTAGCCCTCCATCATCGAAAGACCCGACTCGATTCGCTCCTTGCTGTAATCCCTTCCGCACACTTTCAGCGCGAGATTTGTTAAAACCGCGAACCACTGCCAGTTGCAGGCACAGCATTCGTGCTCGTTTATCTCCCAGAGCCACTTAGCGAGATTGTCCTTTTCCTCATCAGAAAGAGGTTCCCAGACCTTTTCGGGTGACAAGAGCATCGCATAGGCGAGACCTGCCATCTCGACAAATTTCTGGTCAAAATCGTGGCAGGAGTGCCAGTATTCAGGACTTTTCGGGTCTGTTCCCGATGCAAAGCCCTTAGGGTATATTTTCTCGAATTCAGAGTCGCTTCCGCCGCCCATCCAGAAGGGCGCAAGCCCCCAGAGCGGACGGGTGAAAGCCTCCATCATTGCGGTTTCTTTGTCATAGTGCGCAGAGGTCGCGCCGAGTTCAAGGTGCGCACAGCCGTCGCTATAGAAAGGCTTCAATGGGTTCAGAAGCCGGAGAAGAGTCTCCTGCGCCGCCTTTTTGGTTGTTAAATCGTCTGCGGTGTAGCGATATTTTTTCATTCAATAGTCATCTCTTTCTTTGACTTGAAAATCGGAAGGTCTTTGTCCATGAGTCTCAGGAGTGCTTCGACGAGGAAATAGTCGGCATAGATGAGCGTCATCTGCTCACGATTGCTCCAGAAGCTGTCGGCACAGTTTGACAGGAGATAGTCAGTATTTTCATCAAGACTGAGGCGGTTTTCTACTAAGAATTCAAGTAGCTTCAGTGCCGCTTCACTGTACTTTTCGTCGAATTTACCAAGCTCCAAAAGCCCGCAAGCCGCAATTGCCGCGGCAGAAGAATCCTCGCGCTTGCAGTCAAGCGGCTGGTCGAAGTCAATCGAGACGCCCATATCCGGTCTTTTTGACGCCTGCAGGATGAAGTTATCAGCGACTCTTTTGGCGGTTTCGAGATACTTTTTCTCTCCAGTGTGAAGCGCGCTGAGGACGAAGCCATAGAGTGCCCACGCCTGACCGCGAGTCCAGGAGCTTCCGTCGGCGTAGCCCTGACCGCCGACTGAGCGGAGGAATTCGCCGGTTGCGGGGTCAAACTCTCCGATGTGTATTGCCGAGCCATTTTCGCGGATGAAATATTTCATAGCCATGTCGGCGTGGCGGATTGCAATCTGAGAAAAACGGGGGTCTTTCGTCACCTCCGACGCCCAATAGAGGAGCGGAAGGTTCATCATGCAATCGATTATCGCAGTTCCCGCCCTACTCCCGTCGTTAGAATCGTTCCAGGCGCGGATGAAGTTCCCAGCAAGATTGAAACGCCCGGCAAGATTCTCTGCCGCAAGAATTCCGCGGCGGAAGGACTGCCAGCTCCCGTCAATTTTATAGTGAGCGACAGCCGTCGGAAGCCACTTGAAGCCGCTGTCGTGATCCATCCCGTCGGGGATAATCAGGTTCTCGTCAAGCTTCTCCTCGACGCTGATTGCACGTTCTCTATAGAGCTCCTTGCCGGTGTAGTGGTACATTTGCCACATCATGCCGCCGAAGAATCCGTTTGTCCACCAACATATGCTACTTTTTGATGTATCGTCAAAAATCCCGTCCACTGTTGTGTACGGGATGATTCCAGGACTTCTTTCGGCGACCTTGTATAATTTACCCTCGATCGCCTCAAGAACATCCTGAATCCATACTTGCTTTTTCATACTTTTCCCTTTCTTTGCCTTTTGTTTTTCACAATTTTATTCTACCCCATTGCAATATCCGTGACAATAGCTTATAATATATAAAAACTAACCTTTTCTACTTTCATTTGGAGGCAAGATATGTTTACTATTATCAGAGGCGGATGCCACACCAGGCACAAGCAAGGGTTTGTCATGTCGCGCGAGAACGGATTTCCGAAATATGTCATCCTCATTGTGCACTCAGGCGGAGAATTTGTGATTGACGGGGTGAGTCAGAATGTCCCGCCGCACAACGCGGTCATCATCTCGCCGAACACGCCGTATCGCTACCAGTTTGCGGACGGGAACTACATGGATGACTGGATTCACTTTGAGACAGATTCGCCCGGGGCACTCCCAGTCTGCAACCGGCTTTTCCCGATTCAGAATGCGGACATGTACACGTCACTCATCCGTCAGCTTCTTTGGGAGCAGTCGTTCACTGCGGATTCCCGGCTCTGCCAGGAGAACACCGACGCGGTTTTCTCTGTGCTCCTGAATCATCTCAAGTATGACTATGCGCACCGGTCAGAGTCGGCGGCGCAGGTTCCATATGAAGAAGAGCTCCGCCAGTTGAAGCTTGACATGCAGTCTCACGTGAGCGGCGAGTACAGCATCGCTTCCTGCGCGGAGAAGCTCCACATCAGCGAATCATATTTTCAGGCACTTTACCGGAGGCTGTTCGGGGTATCATTCCAGAAAGATCTGATAAGTATGCGTGTCGACTATGCGAAAACCCTTCTTGACACGAGCGACCTGAGCGTCAGTGCCATCGCGGAAATCTGCGGGTATCAGACAGAGGTGCACTTTTTCCGGCAGTTCAAGGGACTTACGGGGACGACGCCGATGAAATATAGGCGAGGAAAAATGTGACAGAATATTAAATTAATCCCTCTGCAAATTCGTTTGAGATTGCAGAGGGCTTAGTTACGATTTATACATCTGCTCGATGACTTCGCCGGTTTCAGTGTCCACATAAGCTGTCACTTCGTTCTCTTCTGCGAGAGAATCAATAGTCATGCTCGATTCGTACTCCTTGACCCAGTCTACCATCTTCGCCACAGCTGTCTTCTCCTCATCCGTCAACACACGGACAAACTGGAACTTTGCCTGAGAGTATCAGATACATCACCCTGTTTACTTCGTCAAGCGGTATGTATCCTTGTACTATACCGTCTTTTTCATATGCAAAAACTTTTTCACCATTTATAACCATAATTTTTCCTAACATTATGGGAGGCGTTCCGTCTCTACAATGCGTAGTATAAATCCTGGTTTCATTTTTAATATTGCGGTTTGATGCTCTCATGCGTCATTATCACTCCCCTTTAGTGAAATCATAGCTTTTGCAAGACTCCTTGCACTATATCCTTGCACTATACAGTTCAGTCTTCAACTTCATCCCCTGCTTTCTCAACACGATTTTTAGCGATTGATGAAATATATGAGTTAAAACCATCTATCGAAAAATCGGCATTCGTGACGTCTGTAAAAACATCTCAAGATGACCGACTTCTGGAGAATTGGTGCGGGTACTGCGCGAAAGCTTGAAAAGCGTTATATCTTCACGATGGGTCAACTAGCATTCGCGTCAACCTATGACCAAGAATGGTTCTACAAGGAATTTGGAATTGATGCTGAGATACTCATCGACCACGCTTGGGGCGTTGAACCGACGACGATGGACTTAGTGAAGTCTTACAAAGCGGATACAAACAGCCTCTCCGAGGGGCAGGTTCTTTCGGAGCCATATCCGTATGACAAAGCTCGAATCATAGTTCAAGAGATGGCAGACAGTCTGATGTTGCAGCTGACAACTAAAGGCTTAGTTTCCGACTCGTTCACGCTCGACATCGGCTATGACAGGGAGAATTGCGACAGGGGCAACTATTCTGGCGACACGAAGACCGACCACTACGGGCGAATGGTTCCGAAGCCTGCTCATGGGAGCACGAGGCTCGACAGTCCGATGAACATCGGCAGTCAGCTCCAGAAGGCAATTGTGGGGTTGTTTGACAGGATTGTGGACAGAAATTTAACTGTGAGGCGGATTACTGTTACCGCAAATCGGGTCATCCCGGACCCGGGCATCATACAGGTCGATATGTTCACCGATACCGAAAAGCTCGAAAAAGAAAAAAGTCTGCAAGATGCGATTGTTGGCATCAAGCAGAGGTTTGGAAAGAATGCGGTTCTGAAAGGCACGAATTTCCTTGAAGGTGCCACGATGATGGAGCGAAACGGGCAGATTGGCGGTCATAAAGCCTGAAATTTTGGGGGGTATGAGCTATGGACAGAAAAGATAATTTTGATGAAATTATAGACATGGAGAGACCTTGGCAACCAGAAACGCTCAAAAAACATCCGAAGATGTCGCCACAGGACAGGGCGAAGATTTTTGCACCGTTCGCGGCTTTGAGAGGACATTCGGAGAGGCTTGGAGAAGAGGATGTCAAACTGATGCGGAGCAATCGTATTGAGCTATCTGAAGATGAAGCACAGATACTTTCGGATAAGTTGTCACAGATTAGGAAAGGTATGAATGTGACTGTGACTTATTTTCAGGCGGATGAAGACGGTGGAGATATTGGATATTACGTGACAGTGACAGGAACTGTGACAAATGTCGATACAGTCTATAGGGTGTTGAGGATTGATGTGAACGATACAAAGGATTTGGAGATTGGGCTTGAGGATATATTGGATATGAATTAATATACCGTGTTTCGTGAAAATGTTGGAATATATGGTAGCAAGTTTAGTGTTTTTCTTCATGCACATCATACGATTTGAAAATCGGCAAGCAGAACTCCTCCCAAAAGCCTTCAACCTTATTCGCTTCAATAAGATTACACAAAGCCATTCCAGCTTTTGTGTATACAACGTTGCCAACTGGAACGGAAGCTGTATGGTGAAATTTGTACTCCATATCAAAATAAGTCACTGTTGCAAGGGGCGAAGTTGAAACCAAAGAATATCCATTTGTTATCCCTGTTTCAACTTCTATCAAACCCAACGATTTCAAGCTAAATAAGCTTTCAAGTGTTATTCCCCATTGCTTATATTCTTTCAATCTAAATTGAACCACTACAGGAGCAAATTTGTTGCTGACACAAATAGAAATACTAGCGAGGGCAGTAAACACCTCAGCATCCTCTTTATCCATTCTTTCCAAAATGCTCAACACTGATTTGGGCATACTATTAGGATGATTACACTCATATGCTAGTACCTTACCCCAAATATATTGAAATTCTTCAGTGGATACTAATCTTGCTTTATCCATAAATTGCGCTATCCAGTCATCATCAATATCAGATGGTTTTGCAGTCGTCTCTAAACTTTGAATAGCAATGTCAACGATATTGCTTTGATTTGTGTGTTCTTTAATTATTTTCTTAGCATTACTTATGCAAACCGCTTTTTCAATTGGATCCAAATCACTGTTCTGAATATCCTGTACAAAAGTATCTAAAGCTAATCTTTTTGGAGTTTTGTAATTAGCAATCCACCCTACACCTAGCGCAATTTTATCAATTAGGTTGTTTATGACATCACTCAACCCATCTAAATTCACAATACTATCCACTTTTAATCCTCCATTTATCATCAATAGTTTGTCCATATGACCTTATCTCAGTTTCAGCTACTCAATCAGTCACAGACAATGTATATTGTAGCACAAACATATCCTATTTGCAACCCCCCTAAAACATATCCCTTTCTGTTGATGAGATAATCGAACATTGTCATACTCTTCATTTCAAAATCTCGAATCTATAAACCATAACACTGCTTAAGAACCACTTGCAGAAACCCTCTGCCGGCTTCTAAGAACATCATGCCGTGCCCTATTCATCAGCAGATGCGAAGTCCGATTGTTTTATAAATATAAGCACTACTGCCACCAAAGTATTTGCTTTTTTCAATTTCAGCATATTGCCTCGGTAAATTCAAAAGCAAAAGTTTAATCCGATAAGCCATCGTGGTGACAATTCGTTAATGGTTTTTAAGATGAATACAGTGAAAACAAATAACCCCTTGTAGCTCCTGGAATTTTCTCTGGAAACCACAGGGGTTCTTTTTACGCTATGAATTAAAGTCCAATGGAATCCTCTAATGCTGTTTTTATATTCTGTGCGGCAATCTCCCCATCGGATCCGTCAAATGTAAATTCAACTGTGTCTCCTGTTTTGAAGGAACCTGTTATTAACGACATAATGCTCTTCTGCCACTTTGCAAACACCTCTAGTCACGCCGCCATGATCGGACAATGTATTCTTCAAAATGAAGCCAGCCATAGCGATTGCGTTCTCCGCGTGGTCAAGTATCAGCCAATCATGCATGAGTTCTTCCCATAGTAGTCGTCAGCGTTAATCACAGCAAACGGCTCGTGGATCAGAGACTTCGCAGAAAGGACGGCCTGTCCGGTTCCCCATGGCTTTGTTCTGTCTGCCGGGAGTTCTCCAGGTATGTCTTGAAGCGTCTGAAAAGTGTAAGCCACCTCCACATTTAGCTTCTTACATATCTCTTCCACCCGGTCACCGATGCGTTCTTTAAAATCTGATTCAATATCTGGGCGGATGACAAACACAATCTTATTGAACCCTGCCTTGATCGCATCATGGATGGAAAAGTCCATGATGATCTCATTGTTCATGCCCACAGGCTCTAACTGCTTAATCCCTGTTCCGAATCGGCTGCCGATGCCGGCCGCCATGATAAGTAGTGTCGTTGGTTTCATAACTCTCTCCATATAATTTGTGGTTCAAGATTTTTTATAACTTCTCCCAAGTAAAAATGGGAAAAACCTATTAATGATATAGCTGATCAGCATGAAAATAGGAATTTCAACAATACAAACAACAACGCATGTAATAGTTTTGGTCACAAGATTCAGTGAAACGAAATCATAAAAACCAACTGCCTTTATAACAGCATTAATAGCCCTGCGCACTCTATCATTAAATAAGTAAAACACAAGTGTGTTTCTTCCACAATATTGCACAAGTTTATTTACAGGCAACATTTTTGCAACTTCAATGCAGAAAAGAACCCCGGTAAGAACAGTGAGAAACCACATAATCTGCGGCAGTTCATACTCGTTTATGTTTGCCTGCTTACCAAACACCAGCGCATCAATAATAACTATAAGCAGATATCCAAAAGTCGCAACAACCACAACATAACGATGGTTCAGTATCTCAAATGCTTCTGGTTTCTGCATTTCAGCTCTGCGGAAGTAAAATCCAAGCGCAACAAAAAACATGGCTACAAAAATAATGTGTACATACCAGTAAGGAACTTCCTGCATGAAATGCTTCACATAAATAATAGACAGTTCACACAGGACAAAAGATGTCAAAAGGCCTTTTTTATTGTCAAGATACTTAGCAACAAAGTAAAACGCTAACTCCGAGAAATAGAGAACGTAAAGGAACCAATATACATCCCCCTCTCCTCTCTGTTGTCTCAACAGCACAGATAAATCTTGTATATAAGCACTGAAAGAATAGGTTCCATTAATCAGATTACCAAAATCTATAAGCCCAATCACAGAAAACAGCAGTGCCGGCCAAAAAACCGTCAGAGTTCTCTTCTTAAAAAAAGTCAAAAACGTTCCTGTTGCTTTAAAGGTATACCCACTCAAGAAGAAAAAACCTGTCAGGAAAAATGGGCGAAAGAAATACTGCAAGTACGTTGGTACATACTCCATATGAGAAAATAGTACAAATATAATGCAAATACACTTAGCAGTATCAACCCATGTAATTCTTTTATTATTCGTAAGTTCACCCATAAGTTCTCTTCTCCACCCATTATTTTTCCTTAATAACAACAATTCCCTCATATCTTGCCGGTAAATATATGTTTCCGTTATCAGCAATATATGCTCTGTCTGGATTTCCGTCTATATAAAAATTTGCGAGAGTCGCGGGAGAACTTGTGTCGGACAAATCCACAATAGTAATCTGTCCTGTCAATGAATAAGAAACAACAAGGATGTCATCTTTCGTTGCAGGAAAACCTTTTAAGAGGATGTCATTTCCTAATCTCACACGCTCTGAAGGGATCAGATTTTCAAATCCGTCAGATACATCTAAAATGTAATATCCATTATCTTTAATAGTCAGCAAGGTCGTGTCACTAAGTGCCGAAAAACCACCGACAGAATTATAATACGTTGTGTCAGTAAACTGAGAATATGTATATCCGTCTCCATCAAATACTATCTCTGTAACGCCAGACGATGTACTTAAATAAACCGTATCCCCGCCAATATAATCATAGGAGAAATTTCGGTAATACGCAGATCCTGTATTTAAAATATGCTCTTCTATATAAATATTCTCTTCATCCTTTACATTTAAAATAGACACTAGATTTATTCTACAGGTTAATACAACATAATCACCATAAGGAGAAACCGCAATCTGATTGCAAACGTCAGCACGTGTACTCTCAGCTGGAATATAGGAGCCAATCTTTTGAAGCGATATGCCATCAATCTGATATATTCCCAATCCGCCCAAACTTTCCGCTGTATAAACCTTGTTCCCAACAATTTTCAAATCTCTTACTGCATATTCCGTTTCAACCAAAGTCTGAAAGTTCATATTCTTATCATAAATGTAGATTCCTTGTGATGTACCTACATATAGATAATCTTCATATTCATCTATCGCAAATGCCTGTCCATCAACCTCATAAATTTCAACACTGAAATTATTGACTGAAACAGAATCATCTGAATAGCAGTACGTACCAGTATTTACGAGTGTAGACTCACCTATAACCGACGATTCTGACGTACCTAAATCAAACTCAAAAGATTGGACTCCAATATAAGAGTCTGCAACGTATAATACACCATCACATACAGCAACTCCAACAATCGGAGCTTGTACGAGAAGTGACGAATCATATGAAAAACAGCTTGTGTCACTCGACAAATCAACGTAGGACTCAGAGTCGGATGTAATAGACAACGTAGCCTTTAAAATACATTCTGGACTAGTGATATCATGCACATCATAAATATAAAGTCCATTGTATAAATCAATAAAGTAGACATACCCGTTGATAATCTTCACATTCCAATAATCGGCGCTTACATAGTAATATTTGCCATCAGCCCTGACCACGGATGATAAAGAGGGTTTCTCCGGATTTTCCAGACTATAAATCGAAACGCCATTTGCAAGACCATACCCTAAATCTGTTGCGTTTTCTGCATCATTTTTCGTCGAATGAAACCCTGTGGCAACCACAAGCATTCCATCCTCTGCATCAATACCGTAGGGATGACCATCAGTTTCAATGGATGACAAATATTCCGGCGAACTAACATCATGCACATTATAAATCTCAACCTTATTCTGTCCCCAGCAGGAAACGTACATATAAGCATCTTCAACTACAAGATCAATACATTCACTGCCATTTCCAGCCATTACGCTCGAACAGTATGTAGGTTCGTCAGGTTGTGAAATATCGTAAATCTCAATTCCATAATATCTGCTGGCAATAAAAAGATAATCTCCCGAAACATCCAAGCCAGAAGCTAATTCCATTGTATCAATATGGCTAATAATAACTGGGGAATCCTTTTGGGAAATATCAATCAAATAAACACCATATTCGCGGCTGGCGACAATTAAAACATTTAAATCCTCAGACAAAATTAGTCTTCTTACGGTTCCTAATCCACTGATAGAAGAAATGATTTCAATATTTCCATCGTTATCGTAAGAGGATATAGTAATCGTATCTAATGAGCCAATATATAAATAATTCTCATCATTAACCATATCATATATATTATTTAATGAAAGTTCCGCCTCATCAGATAATTCTATACTTTCAGTATTTTCGTCAATAACGTAACTCCCAGAAAGATAAGAAGGAATTGTATCTGATTGGTTCGACAAAAGCGAAACATTAGATATAGTTACGCCTCCTGTTCTAGAAACAATATCACTAATTTCAAACTTTACCGAAGCAACACTGTCTGTCTCAGCCAAAGGTACATAATAGGCTGAATTATATGAATTAACATAATACATTGCGTTAATGACTCTATTGTCATCACTGTCATATACTTCAACTGAGATTTCGCATGACTCAGCAGACTCAGCTTCAAAATACAATAACAAGTTTTCTCCAGAAGCGTTTAACTCTGAACAGGTAATAGCATCGTTTGAAAAACTGCTTGAAACACTTTCAACAAACTGTTCCGGCGTTAGAATACAAACAGCATTTGGCATATTCTCAATCTCAGGAGTACTCCCGCTGACAAAGTCAATTGCAATTGCTTCTTCCTCAGCCTTTTTAGCAGCATCTTGTTCAGATTGAAGGCGTTGAAGTTCTTCGCTCTTCCTTTCTGGAATAAAGTAATAATGCTGCTAAAACGATGATTAAAAGAACGCTGAGAGCAATACAAACTATGTTTAATGTCCTTCTATTCCACTTTCTTCTCATAATCAACTTTCCTTCCAGCGTTTTTTATCGTATAAATGATATTTTGTCTACACGATTATCCTTTTTTAGCCTACTTCGCCTTTTTCTTATCGGCAAAGTTTTGTATGACACCCATTATCATTTTACGATTTAGAATTAGGTACAGTAGACTAATGGCAATTATTAACAGCCATCTATATAACCAGAACTTGTTATAAAGGGACATGAAAATAATAGCAAGGATACATGTTGCAGCTAATGCAATATACATAAATTTGTCATCATACAAATGGATTTTCAAAATAACCCGGCTCACGAAATGGTGAATTGCCATCAATACAAAATAGCAGAATAACGTTGTGTATGCCGCAGCGACAAATCCGTATTTGGGCACAAATATGTAGTTTAATACAATATTTAAAACGGCGGCTAATATTGTTCCGACTGAAATATACCACGTCTTTTTTAAATGCAACTCGATATGTTCATATTGTTGGTAAATAAAACTACAAACAATTCCAATCGTAACCGGTGGTACTGCCCATACTCCTTCACTATATGAACTCCCTCCGAGAAGAGCAATGGCTTCAGGCGCAATAGCAATACACCCCACTCCAAACCAGCATCCAAACACAACAAGGTACTTTACATTTTTTCTTATTAAGCCAGTATTTCCATCAAAAAAAGTATCATGAAACCATGGTAACCAAGCTTCATTGACTGCGCTCAATATAATATTAATCAAAATTGCATAGTTATATGCAAGGCTATAAATTGCCGTATAGTGTGAGCCGACAAATCTGGTTATAAATATACGATCAGACTGAGCTAGTATATTCAACGATATGGAGTTTAAAATCAGCGGAACCGATATACATAACGCATATTTCCAATATTTATAATTAGCTTTGATCCATCCTCTTTTTAAGGATAAACCCCATATTCCTATAGCTAAAATAACCGAAGAGATAACAGCACCAAGAGACTTTCCAAGTGCTTGCTGATCCTTTAATAAAAGAACCAGAATTAATGAAATTGCGACCGTTGATAGCGTAGTGTATACGGCTATTGCGATATTACCTTTATAATTATATACATACTTAAATTTTGCTTGCGTCAATTGTATCGCAGGATAGACAAGGAGATAAATATATAACGCAATAACTAAACCTGATCCCATTTCCAACAAGGAACAAACCTGTTTGAAAAAGAAACATGAAATTAGTCCAACACCTAATGTGAAGACTAACGCCAAGAGTTGGACAGACCCGACAAATTCATCTAATTTCCCCGGAAAGTCTAATTTAGCACGACCAACACTATACATTAGGTTCAACGAGCAAACAACGCTAAGTAATGTAAACCACGAAGAGAAAGTTGCAGAAATACCATAATCTGTCGTGGACATCAGTCTTGTGAATATGGGTGTAGTAATTATAAGAACGGCCTTTACAGATACTGATGATATCGTATACCATGTTCCAGATTTAATCGCTTTGTTAGTTCGTTGATTTTGCTCGTTATCCTTCACTTCGTTGTATTCATCATTTTCTGTCATGATTTTTACTTCCCTTTACTCATAATTCTTTGGAAATATTTCTTAAATATTCCCATGATTCTTCTCTTTTATGACTAATTATTTTATCAACCATAGTATAATCAACCGGAATATCATTCATAACATTTGTATCCGTTCCCTCTCTGTGTTCAATATTAAGCGCTTTGCCTAATGATACCATTCTGGATTTTTCACCACGGTTGTAGTAAAAAACATTCCGGTGAAAGTACAGCGAAAACAAAAGCCCGTGATATGAAGCTGAAAAAACTGTATCTGCGTGTTTTACCAAAGACAGCCATTGCTGTACAGTTTCCGGTGTTATTGATTTTGTGCCCTTTACATGTCTATAGAAATTTATAAAATAAGCAGATAACCCGTGCTTTTTTGCATACTGAATTCCATCAGTAACATTCTTTTTGTCTGGATTCTCCAAGTATATTAGTACATATTTTTCTTTAGGCACAAGATAATCATCACACATGTTCTCCCAATAGTTTGCATCAAACAACATTGTAGGATCACAGGTAACATTTACATCTATCCCAACATACTGTTTTATCCACTCCATAGCAAGCTCTTCCCTAACCGAAATCTTGTTGAAGCGCTTCAAATATGTAGCTATCTCTTCCCTTTCACTCTCATCCCAGAGTGTTCCAATAGACGAAGAAAACGAATACTTCTTTTTTTCGCAATCCGAGAAATTCAAAAAGAATGTTTTATCGTGACCAGTAATCTCACTTCCCCAAACAATATCGCTTCCAACAACAAATGAATCAAATCTGTTATTTAGGTCTCCGATATTCGTATGATCATATGAATTTGTAATTCTGATATTATCGTCAATAAATTTCCAAAAGCCATCATGTTTTGCTTGAAGTTTTCGGTGCCAAAGCAAATATTTTATGACATCCTTAACTGTCTTCACATTCCTCCAAGTTGGCACTGCTTCCCGTTTTTCTATTTTAGGGCATCGATAGTCAATCAGAGTTACATCACACCCCATACTTGCAAGAGCTTCATATGTACTATAAGTTTGCAAAAGCGACCCATAGTTTACTGTATTATGTATAGTAAGTAATCCCACTTTCCCCAAGGTAATTATTCCTCCATTTCAGTTAATAGTCCTCTTTCATCCTGACGACTCAACACTTCTAAAACATTAAATGATATAGCAATGGCAAAAAATATCCACACTCTTTGCGACTGTATTTCCGTTATAGACATAACACAAAAGACAAAAACAACCATTTTTATCAGAAATGTAATATGGCTTTCGTCAACTTTTTTTATCTTATTTCCAAGGTTTAAAAAGAAAGAAATATAAGCTATAAACGCCACTATTCCCCCCTCATACAAAACATGCAAGTATTGATTATGTGCCGGTCTAGTGTCTCCAACCCAGCCACTTGCATATGTGATTTCAAAAGCACCTCTTTGTGTGATTCCGTGCCCCCAAATAGGACGTTGAAGGAATTGTTGTATAGCAGAGCCCCATATATAGATTCTGTTACTGAATGTTTCATTCTCACCAAGAATATTTAGTATAAAATCAAAATTTGATGTTTGTAACACTACAATTGAAATAGTGACTACCAATGCTATTAACAACAATATCCAGTAATTAATCCGCTTAAATCCTTTAAAAGTATAAGCTAAAACTATAAAAACAAATATTAAGGACATTGCAACAATACCTGTGGAAATTTGTTGCGCCATCAAACTGATAAAACATATTACAAACATAACAATAGACTGACGCGACAGATATAATCGATCATATAATAAAGCATCATAAAGTAATGAGCAAAATATCATTAATACATATGGTGCAGAAAACTCAATTCTGATACCAAATAAGTACATACCACCAGTAGAACTTCCAACATCAATTCCAGCTGGAAACAACATCTGTATGATAATATTAACAATTACCAAAAATGTCATATAATTTCTTATAATTCTAATAGCCCGCATCATATCTTCTCGAATATATCTGCTACACAGATAGGATATTCCAATCGCTTCTATTGCGTACGAATAGTATGAGATATAATCTTTGGATATTAGAATTGTAGCTGGAATTTGCACAATATAAAACAATATTACAAGAAGACTGTGCGTTGATATTCCGTTTTCCCGTACATCCGCGTTTATTAAAAAAATAAGAATAATCGGAATTAACAGTCTCGGTAAATTACTTCCTACCGTATTGTTTAATGTCAGGCATAGTGATCTCATAGTAAAAATTGTTAATACCAAATATGCCGATATATCCTTTTTTTCAATTATTAACATAATATCTCCAATCTTACTCGGATTATTATAATCGCAATGAGTCGCTTCACAATCCTGTTTCCATTAAATTATAGTATAGTTTAATTGCATCCGAATTATCATACATATGAGTAGACAAATATTGGCTAAACTCATTTCTCAATGCCTCGTTATTCAGCATAATTTCTATTCCATCTGCTAGGGCTTTCGGAGTAATATCAACTATCATGCCTTCGTCTTCATTTACAATCTGATCTCTTACGGTAGCATAATCTGTCACTACAATCGGCTTGCCAAGTATTTTAGCTTCGTCCAATACTACTGATTTCCCCTCGAATCTTGATGATTGAACAAAGACAGTACAATTTTTTATGTATACATACGGATTGCTTCTAACACCAATGAGTTTAACAATCCCCTCAACTTTTCTCTCTTTTATTTGCCTTTCCAGGTCATTTTTAAGTTCACCGTCTCCAATTATTAACCATTGAAATTTCTCACCTCGTTCCTTCAATATTGCTGCGGCTTCAACAGCAATATCAAATCCCTTCTGTTCTGATAATCTACCAATTGATACAAGATAAGGGATTTTTTGGAATGATTGGAATTCATCTGGCGCATTTTCTGCTGCCATCTTTCGTATAAGTGACTCTGACGTAATATTAGGAAGCACAGAAAATTTTTCGTTCAATTTTGGGAAAAATTCTTTCAATATTTCCACACATCTATCCGATATACTTACAACACAATCTGCCTTGGAAAAATATCTTGTTTCTTCTTCAATATCGCTAAATAGTGAATTGTAATCATTATGCACCCACAATATCTTTCTTTTAGCTTTTATCTTATCAATTACATACCAGGATACCTCTCCATGCAGATATCCCATCGCAACATCATAGCTTCCTTCTAAATCTTTAATTGTTCTTTTGTAAAAGTGTTTCCATCGATATTGTCTTTTCCAATATGCAGATTCCTTTTTGAGTGACATGCTCATGGTTCCAACAGCTCGTATGATTGCAGATTTGACACCATCAAAACTTTTAAACGCTTTTTTGTCAATTTTATTATAACAATACTTTAGAGAAGCTGGCGTTTCTAGGATTTCTACCTCCCTTGGCACTTGATCAAGAAACATCCCATTTTTTCTAATTAACAATAAATCAACATCATACCGCGAATAATCTAAAGCATTCAAAAAGTTGACAAGACTTTTTTCTGCGCCACCATTATATAGCGACAATCCTACGACTATTAACTTGATTTTGGAATTCTCACGAGCCATCATATAGTTTATCCCTTCATCTGCGCCGCAATATCCGCATCCACAATTTCTTCTCCGGTCTTACCTTTGAGTTGCTCCTTACTTGCCTCACTCAGTCCATCGTTAATCACAGCCGACAAATCGCATGTGCTACATTTATCAAGCTGTTCCTTAGTTACTTTGCCATCTCTGTAATCACAGCAAATCTTATTCTCGTACATAGAGTACGGATGCTTGCTGAAAAGAGCCTTTGCCTTATGCTTAACAACCCACCATGCCGGCTTCCAGATATACTTGTGCATAGCTGGAGAAACGGAACCAATCATCCAGCACTGACGGTCGCAACAACGTACTTTCTTACGAACTACTTCTGCTTCCGGGCTATTCCACAGCTCGTCCCAAGTCTGTGTATTCAGATTGCCCATGACTTCCTTGTCCTTTGTGCCGTTACAGGGCATGACATCACCGTATGGGTCAATAAAGAATGTATCAAAACTCATGTCGCAGGGCAAGAGTCTCGGCTGACCGTAGATATAGTTGATAAGACCGTGGTTGAAGTATGCTCTGAACCACTTCTTCGGGCTATTCGACCGCAAAAGTTCGTTAACCAGGTCTTCAAAATTCTTCGCAACCATCGGGCGGTCATGAATAATATTCTTTGCTTCGACAAAATAGAAGCTATTGTGCAGGGATGCTGTGGCAAACTCCATGCCCATCTCATCAGAAATTTTGTAGAGAGGCACAAGGTCAGGAGCGTTCTTATCCTGAACAGTCATTCCGAAGCCAACATCCTTGATGCCCATCTCAACCAGTTTCTTGAGCGTGCCGTAGCCACGCTGATAGCCATTCTGAAGACCACGGATTTCATTATTGGTCTTCTCTAAGCCTTCAATGGAAATCCGGATACCAACGTCAGGAAATTCTTTACACAGTGCCACAATGCGGTCCGTGAAGAAGCCATTTGTAGAAATGACAATGCGGTCACTCTTCTTCCGAAGTTCGGCGACTATATCCCTCAAATCGGTTCTGATGAACGGCTCACCACCGGTGATGTTCGTGAAGTACATCGGAGGGAGCTTCTTGATTGTCTCGATGCTGATTTCTTCCTCCGGTTTTGAAGGTGCTTTATACCTGTTGCACATAGAGCAACGAGCGTTGCACCTGTATGTAACAATTACTGTACCGTTTAATTTCTTTTCTGCCATAATCTTTTAACTCCTTTTTGAAGTTCTTATCTTTATAAACTTCCCCGGATATATAAAGAATTCCAGGTACTTTGTTTTCTTCATCACCCATGCAACAATTATCGGTCCGAAAATACCGACAACTATTCCGCAAGTAATTTGAATCACTGCATTTGTTATGCCTATCTTCAGCAATATCGTCCGCAAGGTTGCCGCAAAAATCGAATGCATGAGGAATATTGGCATTGTGTACCTCGAAAGGAAAGCCATTGCTTTTCCCTGAGTTTCCCTATCCATAAAAATCAAAACAACAGCCGCACACGCAATCAGGCCAAGGAAAAACGATACAAACCCGTTTTCCATGTCTCTTAGCAGAACGCTCAATGCCAGAAAAATCAAGCAAAGCACAACACCAACTGCAGTCTTTTTAAAGCGAACCTCTCTGACTTCAAACGTGCACAGGCACATTCCGATGACAAACCATATCTCGTTTGCAAGAACCGTTGTGACCATGTACGGAGTACCCCCCCACACAACTCAGAGATAGCTCCCGCTAAGTAGACTATTTTCATCAACAATGCAATAGCCAGGCCTACAATTGAGATTTTCTTGGATTCAAAAGTTGGCGTTATCAAAAATACAAAGAATAAAGCGTATAGATACCAATAAGGAGACGTCGGTTCTAAAAACAATGTGACGAATATATTGTCAATCTCGTTGTTTCCAGCACCAGAGAATATAAGTTTAATTACCCAGGTGGCTGTAGTAAAAGTGAAATACGGGATTCCAAGGGTGATTAATTTCTTTAGTACGTTCTTTCCCCATGACTCAATGGTATTTATAATGCTCAACTTCTGATATAGATACCCGCTACAAATAAAGAACAATGGAACGTGGAAGTAGTATATAGTTTTAATAAGCCATTGAGAAACCGCACCGTCCGAAACGACGTTTGCTTCTACCATTGCCATCATAAGATGACCAAGAAGGACGAGCATACACGCTACAACCTTCACATCATCTATCCAAATTTCTCTCTCACGTTTCATGCAGCACCTCCTTCTCCAAGAGCATATTCCAAGCAAAATGATAATCAGTTCTATTTTTTATAATAATTCTCATAGTAAAAGTCACTTACATCTTCATTACTATACTCAAGTCTCTTTTTTAGAAGATCACGTGTATCACCTATCACTTTTGCCGGATTTCCTCCTACAATTGCATATGGGGGAACACTTTTCGTAACAACACTACCTGCGGCTACTAATGCATTTTTTCCAATCGTAACGTTGTACAAAATTATGCTCCTTGCTCCGATTACAACATTATCTTCTACATTTATTTCCCCTACAAAGTACTTTAAATCAGGACCAATGTAATCTACATCGTCCACATACATATGGCGTACCATATCGTGTTCATAAAATCTTACATCAGCAGCTATGGTGACATTATTTCCAATTCTAATTAGCTCAGGATGGGTAGGTATCCAACAAGGATGATAATACCCCCCTCGCCAAATTTTTTGTAAATATTTGCTTCTCTTATAACATTAGCCTTTTTCTTATTCATTCCAAGTGCGGACAAAACGAACAATTTAAATAAAATCCATTTTTTCATGATTGATCCTTTACCTTTTCAAATAGTGCTATCAAGGCTTGATAATGTTTCTTTGAGGCAAACTTATCTTCCAATTTTTTTCTGCTTTCTGCGCCCATTCTTTCTACCTTCTCATCATCCAGCAACTTAATCTTCTCAACCAGCTGCTCTGCATTACCGGCTTCAAACAGGTAACCGTTCACACCATCCTCAACGAGCTCCGGCAAACTGCCGATATTGCTTGCAATGACAGGTTTTGAATACTGGAAAGATTCGAGGGCTGTGTTCGGAAGATTGTCGTACCAGATAGAAGGAATCAGTGTGAACCTCGCACCTTTTATAACTTCTTCCAGTTCAGCACATGACTTATATCCAAGAAACTCTATGTTCTTAATACCGTGCTCCTGTACATATGCCTTTAATTTCTTTCCCTCATCTGTATCATCATTTCCCATGATCCTCAGGACTCTGTCCGGCATTTTCTCATAGGCTTTTACGGCTGTCTCCACACCTTTTTCTTCATCGATGCGACCAAAGTACAATCCATAAGTTCCTACAACAGGCTCACCGACTTCTGTCTTGCTTGTTGTGAAAGTTGGAATACAGTGAATCTTTTCTGCATCGTAACCATTCTCTACCAACTTCTGTTTCAGAAAGTTAGATGGCGTGACAAATGCATCAACATTGTCGTATACATGCAACCATTCATGTACCTTCATGGAGAACACACGAATAAGTGATGTTGGAAGTGAGCCTTTCACACAACGATACTTGATACAAGACTTATACCCACAAGTTAGACAATCCTCGCAGATTTTCTTGTCGTGGAGAAAATCAAACCGTGGACAGAGCATGAAATAATCAGACAGCCTTGAAACAACCGGTACACCCATCTCTTTTGCGCCTTTCAGAACACTCGGAGAGAGCTTGTTTACAAAATGAATTGTGTAGACAATATCCGGCTTGACATCAGCAATCTCTTTCTTGATTGCCTTCTTCACTTCCAACGAATAAACGCTCCGTGTAATCATCTGCCAGATTGTTTTCGGTGTCTTTTTATACTCATCAAAGTACGTAGCATCTCGGCTGCCTATTGGCTCCACAAAATATTTTGAATACTCTGTCTCCACATTCTTATTGGAGTGAATTGAAAACGGAATAACCTCGTGTCCGTGTTCTTCCAGTATTCTCTTTATATTGAACATATATTTCTCCGGACCTCCGGAGACAAAATATCTGTAATTTACTAATAGAATTCGCATTGTTTTCAACCCCTTATACGAGAGCTGTGGTTAGTCACGCTGGAAAAGATCGCGTGTGTACACTTTCTCTTTCACATCATCAAGTTCTGCGTTATAGCGATTCGCAATAATTGCCTGTGACTGCTCTTTGAATGCCGCTAAATCATTAACGACCTTACTTCCGAAGAAGGTACTTCCATCTTCGAGAGTTGGTTCGTAAACAATTACAGTCGCTCCCTTTGCCTTAATCCGCTTCATAACGCCCTGGATACTGCTCTGGCGGAAGTTGTCGCTATTGCTCTTCATGGTGAGTCTATACACACCAACAACGACTTCTTTTTCCTTTGCGCTATTCCAGCCCTCATTGGCTTCATATGCTCCTGCAATTTCCAACACACGGTCAGCAATGAAGTCCTTTCTTGTGCGATTGGACTCAACAATCGCCTGAATCAAGTTCTCAGGTACATCTTCATAGTTAGCAAGGAGTTGTTTCGTATCCTTTGGCAGGCAATATCCACCGTAGCCAAAGCTCGGATTGTTATAATGACTGCCGATTCTCGGATCAAGACAAACACCCTCGATGATTTGCTGAGTGTTCAAGCCCTTCATCTCAGCGTAGGTATCAAGCTCATTGAAATAAGAAACACGAAGTGCAAGATATGTATTGGCGAAGAGCTTCACGGCTTCAGCCTCAGTGAAACCCATGATGAGCGTGTCTATATTCTCTTTTATTGCTCCCTCCTGCAAGAGACCAGCGAATGTGTTCGCAGCCTTTACTAATCTAGCGTTCTCTACATCTGTTCCGACAATAATGCGTGAAGGATAGAGGTTATCATAGAGTGCTTTCGACTCACGGAGAAACTCAGGACTAAAGATGATATTGTCACAGTGAAACTTCTCTCTAATATTTGCTGTGTAGCCCACAGGAATTGTGGACTTGATAACCATAATGGCATCCGGATTATTCTCAATAACCAATTTGATGACTGTCTCTACAGCACTCGTGTCAAAGAAATTCTTCTTGCTGTCGTAGTTGGTCGGTGCAGCTATAACTACAAAATCTGCGGTCCTGTATGCCTCTGCCGCGTCCAGCGTGGCGGTCAAATCAAGTTCCTTTTCCGCCAAATATTTCTCTATATATTCATCCTGAATCGGGCTCTTTCTCTGGTTAATCAATTCCACCTTTTCAGGAATAATATCAACCGCCATTACTTTATTATGCTGGGCAAGTAGTGTGGCGATTGAAAGCCCTACATATCCTGTTCCAGCGACAGCTATATTTAATCCACTCATTTTTTTACCTCTATTCTTTAAAATACTTACCAATTCTTAATCCCATTGCATAAATGCTAAAGTTTTCTTCATAAGACCTTCTCGCATTCTTTGATATATTTTCGTAGTACCCCCCCACACTCAATTTGAACACTGCATCAAGCAGTGCTTGTTCCGTTTTATCTATAATCAGCCCGTTAAATCCGTCCTTAATGTAATCCCCAACGGTTGAATTTTTCGTAACAATGACGGGCTTCCCCAGCATTAGTGACTGAAGAATAACAAGTTGCCCAGATGATATTTTTTCGTCCAATAGTGGTATGACAACAGCGTAAGAATGCGCCAATCGTTGCATATATTGTTGTCCATGACAATTTGTCAAATAAGAAATATTCTCTGTATTGCTTCTTTTTTCTTCATCACAGATTATTTCTAATTTACAATCGGCTTTTTCCCACGCCTCTCGCAGAAAATCATAATCCCGGTTGCTACGACCAGCCGAAAGATAAAGTTTATTGTCTACAATATTGTCCTCATAATCTTTTGCTGTATCATCTATGCCAAGTACTTCAGACTGAAAGTAGCTCTCCGATACATCAAATAAATCTGCGTAATAGGAAGGTTCGCTTTTTGAAAACACAACAAATTTCTTTACATATCCAGATTGGACAGCGCTTCTCATGAAAGAAAAATATAATTTTCCAGTGATTCCTTTCTTTGACTTATATATAAAGGTCATTACTGTGATTTCTGGAGCATTTTTTACATGAAATAGTCTTAAATAAAAGGCTAGAATCAATCCATAAAACTGTTGCCATGCAATAATTTGTATATACAGATTTTTATCAAACAAAATCTTTAGTGGTAGCCAGAAATACATAACATACCGTCTTAATTTTTTTATTACTCCTCCATGCAGACGATTATTTACGCAGGAAACAATTTCCCATTTTTTCTTCGTTACTATTTCTAGAGCTTCTATAAATGACCAGTCTTCTGGTGCATTAAAATCAACCAGAACAACATGTTTTCCTGTTTCCATTCCTGCCACCTCTCATTAGAGACTCTCAACTAATATAAAACTCTTTGTACCACTCAGCGAATTTGCGCAGACCATCCCTCAATGAAGTACTCGGCTTATATCCAAAGTCTCTTTCAAGCGCACTCGTGTCTGCATAAGTTACAGGCACATCCCCTGGCTGCATCGGTACAAGTTCCTTGTGGCTCTCGAAGTCATAATCCGCAGCCAACACTCCAGCACGAATCAACTCCTGCTGAAGGATATCCACAAAGTCCAAAAGATTTTCTGGGCTGTTATTTCCGATGTTGTAGAGCGCATACGGAGGAATTGGCAGTCCGTCCTCACCTGTGGCTCTGTTCGGAGCCTTCTGCATGACACGAACAACACCTTCAACAATATCGTCAACATATGTGAAATCTCGCTTGCAATTTCCGTAGTTGAAGATTTGAATAGTCTTCCCGGCTCTCAGCTTGTCCGTGAAGCCGAAGTAAGCCATGTCCGGTCTTCCCGCAGGACCATAAACCGTGAAGAAACGCAAACCCGTAGACGGAATATCGTACAGCTTGCTATACGCATGAGCCATCAATTCATTGCTCTTCTTAGTAGCCGCATAAAGACTTACCGGGTTGTCCACCTTATCCTCTGTGCTATAAGGGACTTTCTTGTTGCTCCCATACACACTGGACGAAGAAGCATAAACCAGATGCTCCACAGGATAGTTTCTACAAGCCTCCAGAACGTTAAAAAAGCCGATCAAGTTGGACTCCACATACGCATCAGGATTCGTGATGGAATATCTCACACCAGCCTGTGCTGCAAGGTTTACAACCACCTGTGGCTTGTATTGTTCAAATATTGAAGTCATCAGTGCCTTGTCAGCTATGCTGCCCTTAATAAAGGTGAATGTGGAATGCTCGGTCATCTTCGCAAGTCTGTATTCTTTAATTGAAACATCATAGTAATCGTTCATGTTATCGATACCTATGACATTGACACCTTCTATATCTTCCAATAATCTCTGAGAAAGATTTGCACCAATAAAACCAGCGGTGCCAGTCACAAGAATTGTTTTGTTCTTTAAATCCAACTTCATACCGCCAACTCCATATCAAAATCTAAAAGTATCTTTCAATCCAAGCCACTTCTGATCCTTATCACTAAGATTCAAGGGCTCACCGTCTAAGCTATATCCTTCAGCACTTGCTGTTCCCTGATACTTCCCAACAACTCCTGGCCATTCAATACCTATTTCAGGGTCGTTCCAAGCTACGCCACCTTCGTCATTTGCATGGTAGAAGTCATCACATTTATAGCAGAACTCCGCCGTATTGCTTAAGACGAGAAAGCCATGTGCGAAGCCTCTGGGGATCAGGAACTGCTTCTTGTTCTCTTCGGTCAGCTCAATGCCGTACCATTTACCGTAAGTTTCACTGCCGGAGCGGAGATCAACGGCTACATCGAAAACAGAGCCTTTAATTGCCCTGACAAGCTTCGTCTGGGGATAGTTCTTCTGGAAGTGAAGTCCGCGGAGAACGCCTTTTGTTGACATCGACTGGTTGTCCTGAACGAAAGTGATGTCGATTCCGGCTTCTTCCATGTCTCTCTGACTGTAAGTCTCCATAAAGTAGCCACGGCTATCGCCATGAACGGCAGGTTCTATTACGCACAAGCCCTTAATGCCTGCGACGTCCTTTTCAACTTTTATCTGTCCCATCAGTATTCAATCTCCTTAAGATACCTACTCACCGCATCCTGCCAAGTCGGTAGTGGCTCAAATCCTGCTTCCACCAGTTTGCTCTTGTCCAGTCTGCTATTGAACGGACGTGCAGCTTTGCTCAAGCCGTATTTCTCTGTGGTCACAGGAATAACTTTTGTCGTGTAACCGGCTTGTCTGTAGATTTCTTTTGTGAAGTCATACCAACTGATATATCCACCCTCGTTGGTGGCATGATAGTAGCCGTACTTCTCGGTTTCAATCATGTCTACGAGAAGTCTAGCAAGGTCATATGTATAGGTTGGGGTTCCAATCTGGTCATTGACCACTCGAACCGTGTCATGAGTTTTGCCAACGTTTAGCATCGTCTTGATGAAGTTCTTGCCGTTAAGACCAAATACCCACGCTATGCGAACGATAAAGTATTTCTCAAGCGTCTGACTTACAGCAAGCTCGCCCTCCAGCTTGGTCTGACCGTAGACGTTAAGTGGCTTATAGTCCTTGCAGTCCGGCTTCCAAGGCTCCGTGCCTTGACCGTCAAAGACATAATCTGTGCTTATGTAAACCATCTTGCAGTCGAGCTTCTTGCAAACTTCTGCGATATTTCTTGTACCACCTGCGTTGATTGCACGGACTTTTTCGACCTTGTCGTCATCCTCTGCCATGTCAACTGCCGTCCAAGCGGCGCAATGGATTACGACATCAGGATTTACTTCTGTGATAGCCTTTTCAACTGCTTTGGCGTCGGTAATGTCGAGCTGGAAATATGGATATGTGCTATCGTTGATTTCAACGACATCAGAGCCAACTGCCTCATAGCCACGCTTATTCAGTTCATTCATCACATCGTGTCCGAGCTGTCCTCCGACACCGGTTACGAATACTTTCATATTATCTGTTCCCATACATCTTCTCATAATAGTTCTGGTACTCACCTGAAATAATGGTCTCCCACCACTCACGATTATCAAGATACCACTGAATCGTCTTCTTGATGCCATCCTCAAACTTTGTTTCAGGGAGCCAACCAAGTTCATTATGAATCTTGGTCGGGTCGATGGCGTAACGCATATCGTGACCCTTGCGGTCAGTGACGTGAGTAATCAAGCTCTCAGGCTTGCCAAGCTCTTTGCAGATAATCTTGACGATGTCGATGTTCTTCATCTCATTGTGACCACCGACGTTGTATACCTCGCCAACTCTGCCCTTATGGATGATGAGGTCGATTGCACGGCAGTGGTCTTCTACATACAGCCAGTCACGGACGTTGAGACCTTCGCCGTATACCGGCAGAGGCTTATCATTCAGAGCATTTGCAATCATCAGCGGGATAAGCTTCTCAGGAAAATGATACGGTCCGTAGTTGTTGGAGCATCTCGAAATAGTCACAGGCAAGCCATAGGTTCTGTGATAAGCGAGAACCAATAGGTCTGCACTCGCTTTGGAACTGCTATATGGACTGCTTGTGTGAATTGGTGTCTCCTCTGTGAAGAACAAATCTGGTCTGTCAAGAGGCAGATCGCCATAGACCTCATCGGTCGAAACCTGATGATAGCGGGTGATGCCATACTTCCGGCAAGCGTCCATCAGGACACTTGTGCCGATTATATTTGTTTGCAGGAAGATACCCGGATCCTCAATCGAACGGTCAACGTGGCTCTCGGCAGCGAAGTTGACAACGATGTCGGGGTGTTCCTCTTCGAAAAGATTGTAAACAGCAACTCTATCGCAGATGTCCGCTTTGACGAACCTGAAATTCGGGTTGTCCATGACGGGTGCGAGCGTCGAGAGATTGCCCGCATATGTCAGCTTATCTAAACAGATAATGCGATAATCGGGGTATGTATCAAGCATGTGGAAGATGAAGTTCGAGCCGATGAAGCCGGCTCCGCCGGTTACTATGATTGTCATATTGGTTCCCTCTCTTAATGCAATACGTCAAGATACTTGCCGTCAAGTACGTCTTTCAAATACTGCCCGTACTGGTTCTTCTTAAGTACTTCATAAACAGTCAAGACTTCTTCTCTCGAAATCCAACCGTTAAGATAAGCTATTTCTTCAAGACAGGCTATCTTTCTGTGCTGATGCTGTTCAACTGTCTTTACGAAGTTGGTGGCATCTACAAGGCTCTCGTGGGTACCTGTATCAAGCCAGGTGAAGCCTTGACCGAGGAGCTCTACGTTCAGGTTGCCATTCTCTAAATAAATACGGTTCAGATCGGTGATTTCGAGTTCTCCACGAGCTGAGGGTTTGAGATTCTTTGCGTACTCAACAACTCTGTTGTCATAGAAATAGAGACCTGTTACGCAGTAATTGCTCTTCGGCTTGGCAGGCTTCTCTTCAATTGAGATAGCCTTGCCGTCCTTGTCGAACTCCACAATACCGAATCGCTCTGGGTCATCCACATAATATCCGAAGACCGTTGCACCCTTGCCGTTCTCAGCGTTTTCCACGGCGGCTTTCAGTCTTTTCTTCAAACCATGCCCGGCAAAAATATTGTCACCCAAGACCATCGCCACAGTGTCATCGCCGATGAAGTCTGCACCGATGATGAATGCCTGTGCCAGACCATCAGGACTGGGCTGAACTGCATATGTAAGATGCACGCCAAACTGATGACCATCACCGAGCAAATCCTCGAAACGAGGTGTGTCCTGCGGAGTCGAGATGATCAAGATATCCCTGATACCTGCGTTCATCAAAACAGACATCGGGTAGTAAATCATCGGTTTGTCGTAAATCGGAAGCAACTGCTTCGATGTTACTTTTGTTAGTGGGTATAGGCGGGTGCCTGACCCCCCGCCAATATAATGCCTTTCATAACTCTCTCAATTCCTTTATCCCATCGCTCTACTATAGAGCTTTTTCGTTTTCCTGCTCACTTCATCCCAGCTGTACTTCGTACAGATAAAATCAGCAACATCATCCTTATACTTCTTCACAGTCGCGTCATCGTCCATCAGTCTCTGCAGATTCTCTCTAAGATCTCCTACATCACTCTTCCGAAATACCACAGCTTTATCCTCAACGACCTCCGCACACTCGGCAATGTCACTTACTACACAGCAATTTCCATAGCTCATGGCTTCCAGGAGACTGAGTGGCATTCCCTCCAGATCGGATGGAAGAGTGTATATGTAGGCATTGCTGTAGAGCTCTTCGCGCATTCTTCCGGCTACAAAGCCTGAGAAAATCACATTGTCTCCGGCAAGTTCCTTAATCTCCTGCGTAAACTCATCCGTATCGGATGAACCGCCGGCGATGACGAGTTTCTTATCTGTGTTAAGCTCTTTGTATGCTTCTACCAAATATCTGAGACCTTTTTCCGGGACAATTCGTCCAAGGAAAAGGATATAACTATCTCAATCCGTCGACAAAGCAGGATGTCAACTGAATGTAGCATCCTGCTTTGTTGC
>JAJQDP010000004.1 GCA_021202155.1 Oscillospiraceae bacterium
CCTTGACAGGGGAGCCTTTTTGCATTCTCCCGAAAGCTTTTGAGAGAGGCAGCTATAGCCTCCCCTGAAAGGGGAGGGGGACCGCCGCCGAAGGCGGTGGTGGAGGGGTGCGCCCCGCAAGGGGCGCGTCGGCGAAGCCGACTAATTACGCATTACGCATTACGAATTACGAATTGAATCAAACTCCGTACTTAGCAGTATTAACCTTAACGCCAACGCCCATAGTAGAAGCAACTACTACGCTCTTGAGGTACTGACCCTTTGCGGCGGCAGGCTTTGCCTTGACGACTGCTTCAAGAAGAGTCTCGAAGTTCTCTGCAAGCTTCTCTTCGCCGAAGGATGCCTTGCCGATGGGGCAGTGGATGATGTTGGTCTTGTCAAGACGGTACTCAATCTTACCGGCCTTAGCCTCGGCAACTGCCTTGGCAACATCGGGAGAAACTGTACCGGACTTCGGGTTCGGCATGAGTCCCTTAGGACCTAAGACCTTACCTAAGCGTCCTACAACGCCCATCATGTCGGGAGAAGCGATAACGACGTCAAAGTCGAACCAGTTTTCCTTCATGATCTTGTCGACGTACTCAATGCCGCCGACATAATCAGCACCAGCCGCCTTGGCAGCCTCGTACTTGTCCTCCTTGCAGAAGACGAGTGCTCTTATTGTCTTACCGGTTCCGTGAGGGAGGATAACAGCTCCTCTTACCTGCTGGTCAGCGTGACGGGAGTCAACGCCTAAGCGGATGTGTACTTCAATTGTCTCGTCAAACTTAGCCTTTGCGTTAGCACTTGAGAGTGCAACAGCTTCCTTGACGTCATACTGTTTTGTTTTGTCTATTGTCTTTAACGAATCGACGTATTTCTTTCCGTGTTTCATGTAAATTTACTCCTTATCTAATTAGTGGTGATACCTGAACTGCTTTGCAGTTCAGCTAGCGGAAAAGGGTAATTCCTCCCACTTGTATTTTCAGTTCGTTCAAATTTTTTCATCGCTGAAGTTCGACGCAGTCGAACTTCCGTAGTCAGCGATGTTAATCGCTTACTACCAGTCAGCGACGTCAGTCACTGACTACAACGCCCATGGAACGGGCAGTACCGGCGATCATGCTCATTGCGGCTTCGACGGAAGCGGCGTTGAGGTCGGGCATCTTCTGCTCGGCGATAGCTCTTACCTGATCCTTGGTGATTGTAGCGACCTTTGTCTTGTTAGGTGTACCGGAAGCGGTCTCGATTCCGCAAGCCTTCTTGATAAGAACTGCTGCCGGCGGAGTCTTGGTGATGAATGTGAACGAACGGTCGGAGTAAACGGTGATAACAACCGGGATGATAAGACCCATGTCGTTCTTGGTTCTTTCGTTGAAGTCCTTGGTGAACGCCATGATGTTTACGCCGTGCTGACCGAGCGCAGGACCAACCGGCGGTGCAGGTGTTGCCTTGCCGGCGGGAATCTGAAGCTTGATAATTCCTGTAACTTTCTGTGCCATAATAATTTCCTCCAATTTTGTGGTGATAGATTGGCGGTTCTCACATGAATCTCATGCAAGGCACAACGCCGCCCATCTATTAGGCGAGTAGCATAACCACTCTCCCACTGAATTTTGTGTCTTTGGATCAATCCTCAAGTTTTTTGATCTGAGAGACTGAGATGGTAGCCTCGGTTTCTCTGCCGAACATCGAAACGGCGATAACCGCAGTCTGGTCGTCCATGTTGATGGACGATACCGTGCCGAGCCAACCATTGAAAGGACCACCTGTAACGGTGATTGTGTCGCCGACCTCGAAGCCGACCGACGCCTCGGAGACCTTCACGAAATCAACGCCCAATGCCGCAACTTCCTTGTCGGTGAGCGGAACCGGTTTCGACCCGGGTCCTACAAAGCCCGTGACGCCTCGGGTGTTGCGAACGATGTACCAGGTGTCGTCGGTCATGACCATTTTGATGAGAACGTAGCTCGGGAAGAGCTTCAAGTCTTCCTTCTTGCGCTTTCTTCCGCCCTCTTCCTCTTCAGCCGGAACCTCCGTCTCTTCTGTCTTTTCGAGCGGGATTCTGACCTCCTGAATCATGTCCTGGAGTCTGCGGTTCTCGACGACCTTCTCAATATTCTGTTTTACCTTGTTCTCATAGCCTGAGTAGGTGTGAGCAACATACCATTTCGCCTGAGCGTTATCTTCCATCGTTGAATCTCCTCTGTTTTTACCAGATTTGCCTTGATTATGAGCCTGAAACAAGTCTCAAAAGAAGTCCGAATATCGAATCGACTGCGAACAGAGCCGCGCCGCTGATAATGCACACTGCCAATACAACACCGGTGTTGTTGAGAACCTGCTTGCGTGAAGGCCATACAACCTTCTTGACCTCGGAAACAAGGTCGCGGACAAACTTGACAATTCTGTTAGGCTTCTTGGCTTTCTTCTTAGCCTTCTTTTCGACCTTTACGTCTTTTTCGTCTGCCATGCCTGATCCTCCTTACTTGGTCTCTCTGTGAAGAGTGTGCTTCCTGCAGTGCTTGCAATACTTGTTCATTTCAAGTCTGTCGGGATCGTTCTTCTTGTTTTTCTTTGTGGTGTAGTTTCTCTGCTTGCACTCGGTGCAGGCAAGAATTACATTGTTTCTCATTTTCGGCACCTCCTAAGAATTTTTCTGCGGTAAAACTCAGCTCGGATTCCGGCACTATCATAGTGTAACCACCATAACAGCCCCGTAAGCCCTCGCCCCGCAGGTGTTTGCCTCCCTCTGTCTGCGAAATCCGGTGCATTTCCGCACCAAAAAAAGACCCCGCAAAGAGGTAGCATTATCATAACATAGATTTATAGGGTTGTCAAGCTTTTTTTGAAAAAATCTGCCCGAAGGCAGATTTTGCGCTCAAAATATCGAATTATATTGACAAAAACCGTTTTGCGTTGTATAATCACGATGACAGAGAAGTGAGGATCATGAGCAGGTGCACATACTCGTAGTCCAATATGGTCGACCTCTTCCTGGGGAGCAGTTACTGCTCCGGTAGTTTCTGCTCCGCAGAGATTACATAAAATAAGGAGAGTCGATAAATATGACAACTTCCGAAGTTTTATTGCTTCTCAGTTTAATATTTACGGTTGTTTTCAAGCTGTTCGACGTTTGGTCAGACAGCCATAAAAAATAACCGCCCAGTAGTTTAAGCACACAGCGACGGTCACTTTCCACCCTTCATGCGGACTTGCATTCGCATAACGTGAGGTCGACTCGGAACTGTTAGCGGCAGCTCCGCTTCTCTGTCATCTATTATAACTCACGAAGGTCGTTGTGTCAACGGCTATTTTTATTTTCCGAGAGATTTTCCTAAAAATAA